>NZ_LJSA01000307.1:0-580 GCF_002742505.1 Pseudomonas sp. 2995-1
TCGATGGGCATGGGTGATGCAGTGCGGCCAGTGTTCATCTTCAGCGATTCAGCGCCCAAGTATCGAACCATTTTCCCGTTCTTCAAGATCGGGCAGAACATCGTCAACGCGAACTATCAGGCTGACGCATCCACAGCCTGGGCTGAAGCGATGTCTTCGGCTCGTTGATGGCTGTAGCGACGGGAAGTCAGAGAAAAAGGTGAAAGAAAGTGGCATTTTCTTCAATTTCATCGCCTTTTTTCCTTGACAGGTTGGCCGACACGAAAAACCGAAGGTACTCCCGGACCCCCACCCCTCATGGGGGTAATTCGGGCCCCGCGTCTTCGCTATATATGACCCATTTTCAAAGGTTGGTTGTTGTGTAGTTATGGCTAATCAATCGATCACCCGTAAACCAGAGTGGCTGAATAAATCACGCATGGCGGACAGCCTCGGGATTACCACGCAAGCCTTCGATAAATGGGGAGTTACGCCCATCGCCAAGATCGGCCGAGAGTCGTTTTACGACGTGCGTTCTGTGCTGGATAACCGGCTGGTTCACAAGGGCGAGAAACAACAACCGCTCGATGACGACGGCCAA
>NZ_LJSA01000308.1:0-427 GCF_002742505.1 Pseudomonas sp. 2995-1
TGATGGCGGCTGGCTGGCCCAATAAAAACAGACACTGGCGTTCTAAATTGTGGGAGGGGGCTTGCTCCCGATGGCGGTGGGTCAGTACCGCACGGGCTAGCTGGTACTCCGCTATCGGGAGCAAGCCCCCTCCCACAGTAGAATTCTATTGTTTTGAAGACTTGCATAAAAACAATGATGGCGGCTGGCTGGCCCAATAAAAACAGACACTGGCGTTCTAAATTGTGGGAGGGGGCTTGCTCCCGATGGCGGTGGGTCAGTACCGCACGGGCTAGCTGGTACTCCGCTATCGGGAGCAAGCCCCCTCCCACAGTAGAATTCTATTGTTTTGAAGACTTGCATAAAAACAATGATGGCGGCTGGCTGGCCCAATAAAAACAGACACTGGCGTTCTAAATTGTGGGAGGGGGCTTGCTCCCGATGGCGG
>NZ_LJSA01000309.1:0-228 GCF_002742505.1 Pseudomonas sp. 2995-1
GTTTTAATCCGTGGAATGAAGGTGACCGTATGACAGAACAAGCAACGAACATTTACTGGCATGACACAGTAATTTCAAAGGAAGATCGTCACCAACTGAATAATCACAAAAGCTGTACGGTCTGGTTTACAGGGCTTTCTGGTTCAGGAAAGTCTACATTGGCAAATGCAGTTGCAAAAAGACTTCATGAGCTTCAAGTAAGGACTTATGTATTGGATGGAGATAATA
>NZ_LJSA01000310.1:0-279 GCF_002742505.1 Pseudomonas sp. 2995-1
GTCTGGTCTAGGTTGTGTAATTTATTATGAAAAAAACAAAAAAAATTATCGACTCCGTAAAAACCAATCTGTTACTGAATTAAAATCTAATAATGAGGCTGAATATGCAGCATTATATATGGCCCTTACTGAGTTGGAAAACTTAGGCGTACACCATTTACCTATTCAAATCATCGGGGATTCACAGGTTGTATTAAATCAATTAAGTGGAGAATGGGCTTGTATGGAAGAGGAGTTAAACAGATGGGCTGACCGAGTAGATGAGAAGTGTAACCAATT
>NZ_LJSA01000311.1:0-261 GCF_002742505.1 Pseudomonas sp. 2995-1
GGTAGAAAAGAGTTTTCCTTTAATAAAGTCATGAACTCCATTTCTCCACCAGCAAGGGCTATTCCTGACCAGTAATCAGGATAGCCTGGGTCAGGTACAAGAGCTGTGTCACCATTGTTTAATAGACATTGACTCACTTCAACTAGTCCTGTTTTTGCACCGAAAAGGACAGCAACTTCTGTTTCAGGATCAAGATCTACATCATATTCACGACTATAAAACTCACAGATCGCTTCTTTAGAAATGGATACCCTCTAAAAG
>NZ_LJSA01000006.1:0-228 GCF_002742505.1 Pseudomonas sp. 2995-1
AAAACCTCCTGGGCCAATGGCATATAAAGACTGAATAATTTGGAATCCATGGCCTAATGGATCTTGCCAAGGATCTAGGAAGGAAATTATTCGTTGCAGTCGATAAGGGGCCGAAATGATTAAACCTACAAAACCAACAAGACCAACAACTCCAAGAAAAACAAAATGCTTTATTCTGGCACCTGCAACAAAAATCATAACGACGCTTGTCAATACCATAACTGCACC
>NZ_LJSA01000312.1:0-231 GCF_002742505.1 Pseudomonas sp. 2995-1
GGCGTCCCCTAGGGGACTCGAACCCCTGTTACCGCCGTGAAAGGGCGGTGTCCTAGGCCACTAGACGAAGGGGACACAAACCTTCTATACAACTGACCGAGCTGAGATCGGTCGATTCAAGGACGGTGTGGCCGGAACCTTGAACCTGTAAATTGGTGGAGCTAAACGGGATCGAACCGTTGACCTCTTGCATGCCATGCAAGCGCTCTCCCAGCTGAGCTATAGCCCCAG
>NZ_LJSA01000313.1:0-229 GCF_002742505.1 Pseudomonas sp. 2995-1
CATTCCTCCAGCACCTGCGTGCGCTCAGGTTCTACGACTGCTGCGCAGCCGAGCGCGGGGCAAGCCCGCTCACCACAGAAAAACGCGGCCCCGGCATTTTCTGACGGGTTACTTCTGGGCGTCGTCGCCATCGTCGGCGTGGGCCAGGGGTAAGGGATAACAGGAGTAGCAAGGGCAGGTAGTTCATTGCGAGACCTCTGGAGATCCTGTGGTGAGCGGAATTGTTGTG
>NZ_LJSA01000314.1:0-550 GCF_002742505.1 Pseudomonas sp. 2995-1
TAGCAGTGGGTCAGGTAATGAATATGTAGCTGACACACCGCCATCGGGAGCAAGCCCCCTCCCACAGTTTTAATCGGCGGAGAATTTGAACACGGTGTTTTGGCTGTAAATTTGTCCTGGGTTCATCAATACGTGATCTGCGGTTTGATCCTGCTACTGGCGGTGGTCATCGATCGCATGAAACAGCGCTAACCCCTCGCCATGTGAAGCTCAAACTGTGGGAGGGGGCTTGCTCCCGATTGCGGAGTGTCAGTCTGCACATTTGTCTCTGACACACTGCAATCGGGAGCAAGCCCCCTCCCACATTTTTAATCGGCGGAGAATTTGAATACGGTGTTCTGGTTGTAAGTTTGTCCTGGGTTCATCAATACGAGATCTGCGGTTTGATCCTGCTACTGGCGGTGGTCATCGACCGCATGAAACAACGCTGAATCCTCGCCATGTGAAGCTCAAAATGTGGGAGGGGGCTTGCTCCCGATAGCAGTGGGTCAGGTAATGAATATGTAGCTGACACACTGCAATCGGGAGCAAGCCCCCTCCCACAGTTTTA
>NZ_LJSA01000315.1:0-410 GCF_002742505.1 Pseudomonas sp. 2995-1
GCGTTTCAATTTCAGAAATACTCATTAACGTCATTTAAAATCTCTCCCATTTTTTTATAATATCTAATTGCTCAACGTAGTCAATTGAACTTGGCTGATGTCGTAAAGGACTCAAAACCTAACAATTCCCAGTATACTATCTGTTCATTATTACAAATATTAAATAGTGTAATACCACTTCTTTTAGGGAGGTCACTACGATGACTGTAGCTACTCAAGTAAAACAGACAGTAGCAGGGTTAAAAAGTGCTCAAGCTAGCTTGGAAACATTCGCCTTGCAGACAGAAAACCAACAAGCAAAACAAATGTTTCAAGATATGGCTCAACAAACACAAACTATCGTGGATACTTTGACTCCACGCTTACAGCAAATTGAGCAAGAAGAGCCACAATATAGAAACATGTAACTT
>NZ_LJSA01000316.1:0-664 GCF_002742505.1 Pseudomonas sp. 2995-1
AGGTGTCGTTCATGAAAAAAGCCCTACGCGTCCTTGCCGCCGCCGTTGCTTTAAGCAGCCTCAGCAGCCTCGCATCCGCCGAAGAAGTGAAGATCGGCTTTCTGGTTAAACAAGCCGAAGAACCCTGGTTCCAGACTGAATGGGCCTTCGCCGAAAAAGCCGGCAAGGAACACGGTTTCACCGTGATCAAAATCGCCGTGCCCGATGGTGAGAAAACCCTTTCCGCCATCGACAGCCTGGCCGCCAACGGTGCCAAGGGCTTTGTGATCTGCCCGCCGGACGTGTCCCTCGGCCCAGCCATCGTGGCCAAGGCCAAGCTCAATGGCTTGAAAGTCATGGCCGTGGATGACCGCTTCGTCGATGCCAAAGGCAACTTCATGGAGGACGTGCCGTACCTGGGCATGGCCGCTTTTGAAGTCGGTCAGAAACAAGGCGCCGCCATGGCTGCCGAAGCGAAAAAACGTGGCTGGGACTGGAAGGACACCTACGCGGTGATCAACACCTTCAACGAACTCGACACCGGTAAAAAACGCACCGACGGCTCGATCAAATCCCTTGAAGAAGCCGGCATTCCGAAAGACCACATCCTCACCGCCGCACTGAAAACCCTCGACGTCCCCGGCAGCATGGACGCCACCAACTCGGCGCTGGTCAAGCTGCCCAG
>NZ_LJSA01000317.1:0-233 GCF_002742505.1 Pseudomonas sp. 2995-1
CGGTATTTTAGGTAAATTATATTTTCAATTAGGCCTCCATAATATGTATTCTTCTTGGTGGTACATGTTAATGATTGCTGCTTTAGGTGTATCATTAGTGATATGCAGTCTAGACAGGGTTGTCCCTTTGCATCGTGCACTTAAGACGCAACGAGTAAAAAGACATACTTCATTTTTATCTAGACAAAGGCTATTCAATAAAACTGAAAATGAAGTAACTACAGCTGAAGAAG
>NZ_LJSA01000318.1:0-394 GCF_002742505.1 Pseudomonas sp. 2995-1
GTTCTATCCCCTTCCCAAGTAGCGCCATCATGCATGAGTATGATAGAACCAGGTTGTGTATTACTTAAGACATTATAAGCAATCTCTGCCGGAGGATCCTCTCTCCAATCTAATGAATCAACTGACCAACCCACAACTGTGTAGTTCATCTCCGTCAACTTTTCAACTAACTCATTATATAAAAAACCGTAAGGAGCTCTGAATAACTTTGTTCTATAGCCTATCGTTTCCGCTATCATATCTTCCGTTTGAGACACTTCTCTTTCAAGTGTTGCCACGTCTCCTTCTTCCACGAGGTTTGGGTGCCAATATGTATGGTTTCCAATAACGTGACCTTCCTCATTTATTCTTCTAGTAATGTCTGGATAAGCCTCTACCCTTGAACCCATTACAA
>NZ_LJSA01000007.1:0-228 GCF_002742505.1 Pseudomonas sp. 2995-1
TCTCCCCACCAATTAAGGCACAACCTGATTGTCTGCAACCATCAGCGATACCCGCAACAATCTGCTCTACTACCTCCGGATCATTTACACCTAACGCTAAATAATCAAGGAAAAACAGTGGAGATGCACCTTGAACGACAATATCGTTCACACACATAGCCACAGCATCGATACCGATTGTATCGTGTTTCCCCATCTCTTGTGCGATTAAAAGCTTCGTTCCTACAC
>NZ_LJSA01000319.1:0-417418 GCF_002742505.1 Pseudomonas sp. 2995-1
AATCGGGGGCGGGCGGGTTGTGGGCGATGATCGAACGCAAGTTACCGGGCCTCCCTTTGCCAGGGAGGCGTCGGTTCAATGGCTCAGAGGAAGTAGAGCAGGCTCGTCCACGGGATCTCTGGCAAGTACCTCTGGCAGAGTAGGGTGACCGCTGCCATCACGGCCAGGAAAGCCACCTGCAGCGGACTCCAGTGCGCCCAATGCAAGCCGCTGACCCAAGGGTAAAAGTGCTCGACATACTCATTCACTTTGCCGATACGCCTGCGGTGAAACAGATGTATGCCGATCATTCCCACGTACGTCAGCATGCCCATCACGCCCAGCAGTAAGCCGAACATCAGCAGCATGCCCACTTGAGGAATGCCGTGGCGCAGCACCAGCCAGTGTTGATGAGGGTTGAACCGTGACGGCAGCAGGCGCTTGCTGAGCCACAGGTCCTGAACGATCAGGTGTGATGTCAAGACAGCCCACAACTGAGTGCCACGTATGCCGATAATGGCCGGAGCAAAGGTCAGTATCACCACAATGACGGCGTCGCTGAGCCTATCCATTTTTGTATGTGGGGAAACGGCCAAGGCGGCTGCCAGCGCCAGGCCACCCCATACCCGTATCCAACTTTGATGGGAGACCGGCCTGGGGAGGAATTCTCGCCAAAAAAATACATTGGCCTGGGGAAGCCGCTCAACCAACTGCGGGTAGCGCCAGGCCAGAACTTCGGCCAGATGCTGGCAGGCGTTCCAGGCATTACTGTCGAAGCTCTGCGTCATCTGTTTTTGTTGCGTCGCCGACATTGGCGTGAGCAACAGGCGCGCCGCCATGGCGTCGGCGGATTTCCATGTCGTGTCCCGGGCCTTGTCTTGCAGGTTGGCGTAGAAGCTTTCCTGTTCGCAACGCGACACCAATTCGCGCCACATCCACACCGGTTCCGGGTAGACGCCTTTCTGGTCGTCCCAGCCGAATGCCTGGCACACGCGCTCGAACAGCGGCACGCTCCATTGGGTGTCATGCAACAGGTGCAGGACGATGCGCTGCCACTGCTGTTGCAGGTCGAACACCTGCAGCCAGGGTTGGTCGTTGTACTGCGTGAGCTGGGTGATGAATTCGCGCTCGGCCTTTTGCTCCAGCAGTTCCTGCAGGGTGCGGCGGTAGTCTTGCAGCAGCTCGCCGGTCAGCGCTTCGTATTGCCAGGACGTCATTGCCACCTGCTGCCAGGGGGTCAGCCATTCTAGGTGTTGCGCGGCCCAACCGGCGATGGCGCTGCGTTCGCCCGGTGCTTCGAAGCAATGGCGCAACAGGCCGGCCTGGAACGCATCGGTGCAGCCCTGTCGCTGAGCCTGGGCCCAGCGTTCATCAAGGTTACGCGCGTTGAGGCCATTGAGCAGTGCCTGGGCTGGGTCTGTTGTGAGTGGCTCGAAGGGCGCAGGGCTGACGGGGCTGAGGTCCATCAGTTCGGTCAGGTCATTCAGGTTTCCGTAGACCGCTTCGGCCACGGGCGCCTGGACGTGTTCTTCCTCTTCGTTATCAGCCCGCCAGCGTACTTCACTCAGCGCTTGTTCATAGGCTTCGCGCAGGCGCTGGAAGCCTTTGGCATCGTCATCCGGGCGACAGTTTTTCAGCATCCGCGCATAGCTGCGCTTGATGGCACGTTCGTCGGCCTCTTCCGGCAGTTGCAGCACGCTCCAGCAATCCATGAGTGTGTCCTCAGCGCCAGAACCCATTGTCGAGCTGCTCAAGTTGCCGGGTCAGTTCGCTGCGGGCCTCGCGGATGCGGCGTTCGTCCTGGGTGTCGAGTATCTGCTGGAACTGTGCGGCCCAGTGGCCGAGTTGCTCACGCAGCTCGCCGAGGTTTTCCTGGTAGAGCCGTTCGAGGCGCGCGGTGAGCACGGTGTTGACCTGCTGGTCGCGCGGGTGAACTTTCAACTGCGCCAGGGCTTGCAGGCGTTGCTGGATTTCCTGCGGGCTGAGCACGCCGGGGTTGTTTTCGATCACCAGCGAGTGCTGCTCGCCGGTCAGGGGGATGCTCACCTGGGCTTCCAGCAGGCCGTTGTTGTCGTAGGTGAAGCGTACGTCCAGCGAGACTTCACCGGCTTTGCGCTTGGGTACCGCGATGTCCAGTTGGCCCAGTTCGATGTTGTCTTTCACCAGGCGGCTTTCGCCCTGGTAGATCTTCAGCAGCACCTGGCTCTGGTTGTCGTGCAGCGTCACCACGCTTTTGACCCGGCTCACCGGTACGCTGCTGTTGCGTTCGATCAACGGCAGGTAATGGCCGCTTTCGATATGGCCGCCGTACTGGTTCGAGGTTTCGATGCCCAGGGTGTAGGGGCACACGTCGGTCAGAACGACTTCTTCAAGCGCAGCGGAACGGGCTTTGAGCGCGGCCTGGATCGCGGCGCCGTGGGCGACCACTTGGTCGGGGTCGAGGCTGATCGACGGGAAGCGCCCGAACAATCCGGCGGCGAGTTTGCGCACCAGCGGCATGCGCGTGGTACCGCCCACCAGCAGGATTTCATCGAGGTCGCTGACGCGAATCCGTGCATCGCGCAGGGCGCGTTCAATCGGTGCGCGCAGGCGTTCCAGCAGCGGTGTGTAGAGCTTGGCCATTTCCTGTTGAGTGATGGTCTGCACCCACTGTTGGCCATCGACCCGCAGAGCGAACTCGGCGCTGTCGTCCTGGCCCAGGGCTTTGCGCACACGTTCGGCTTCGCGGCGCAGGGCCTGCAGTACGCTGTTGGTGGGCGGGAAACCGTCGGCATTACGCTGGCTGTCGACGAAGTGTTCCAGCAGCAGGGTGTCGAAGTCTTCGCCACCGAGGAAGTTGTCACCGGCACTGGCACGTACTTCCATTACGCCGTCGAACAGTTCGATGATCGACACGTCAAAGGTGCCGCCGCCTAGGTCGAAGACCAGGAATGACGTCTCTTTGTCGCGCTGGTGCAGGCCGTAGGCGAGGGCGGCGGCGGTGGGTTCGTTGATCAGTTTTTCAACATTGAGCCCCGCCAATTCACCGGCGATGCGCGTGGCTTTGCGCTGACCATCGCTGAAGTAGGCGGGCACGCTGATGACGGCTTCGGTGACGGGGTGGCCGTAGGTGCGTTCGATATCTTCCTTGAGGCTCTTGAGCACCAGCGCCGAGAGTTCTTCGGGGCGGAACGAGCGATCACCCAGACGCACTTCAGTGGCGCTGCCCATGTAGCGCTTGAACAGCGAAGTCGTCAGGTGCGGGTGGGTGTGCAGGCGCTCTTTGGCGGCCTGGCCTACCAGGACACGGCCTTGATCATCCAGCCCGACCACGCTAGGGGTCAACAACTGGCCAAGGGCATTGGGCACCAGTTCAGCGGCATCCCCACGCCAGACGGCCGCGAGGCTGTTGGTGGTTCCCAGGTCGATTCCTACGATCATTACGACAAGCTCCCTCTGTGGTCTGTAAGAATCTGTGACCAATTTTAGCCTGAAAGGTTGTCGGGAAAGCAAGGCGAGAGGATGTTCTGTGGTGAGGGGGGGGGAGCCCATTCACAATAACGGCGGGCATAAAAAAACCGCTTCCGGTGAGGGAAGCGGTTTTTTACAGCGCCATTGTCAGAACAACTTCAACGCCGGTGCTTCTTCTTTCAACGGCTCATTCTTCGCCGTCTGCTCGTTCCAGCCGCCGCCGAGGGCCTTGTACAGGTTGACCTCGCTGGTCAGCTGCGCCAGGCGGTCGGTGATCAGCGATTGCTGGGCACTGAACAGCTGGCGTTGTGCGTCAAGGAAGGTCAGGTTGCTGTCGACACCAATGCGGTAGCGACGCTCAGCCAGGCGGTAGTAATCCTGGTTGGCCCCGACGAAGCCACGCTGGGCATCCAGTTGCTGCTTGTAGGTCTCACGGGCGGCGAGGCCGTCGGAGACTTCCTGGAAGCCGGTCTGGATGGCTTTCTCGTAGTTCGCCACGTTGATCTCTTTCTGGATCTTCGAGTAGTCCAGGCTTGCGCGCAGGCTACCAGCGTTGAAGATCGGGATGTTGATCTGCGGTGCAAACGACCACGTGCCCGAACCGCCTTTGAACAGACCGCCCAGGGTCGGGCTTGCGGTGCCCGCACTGGCCGTCAGGGTGATGCTCGGGAAGAACGCTGCACGGGCCGCGCCGATGTTGGCGTTGGCCGCCTTGAGGTTGTACTCGGCCTGCACGATGTCGGGACGACGTTGCAGCAGGTCCGATGGCAACCCGGCCGGCACGTCGCTGAGCAGGTCATCCGACAGTGGCTTGCTGGCGATATTCGCCGGCAGGCCGGTGCCCAGCAGCAGGGTCAGGCTGTTTTCGTCCTGGGCCACCTGGCGGGTATAACGCGCCAGTTGCACGCGGGCGTTTTCCACCGACGTGCGGGCCTGGCTGAGATCGAGGGCCGAGGCCACGCCGACTTCGTTGCTGCGCGAGGTCAGTTTGAAGCTCTGCTCGAACGCGCCCAGGGTGTCCTGGGTGAGCTTGAGCAGTTCCTTGTCGGCCTGCCAGGTCAGGTAGGCATTGGCCACACTGGCCACCAGGCTGATCTGGGTGCTGCGCCGCGCTTCTTCGGTGGCGAAGTACTTCTGCAGCGCTTCTTCACTCAGGCTGCGGACACGGCCGAACAGGTCCAGCTCGTAGGAACTGATCCCCAAGCCAGCCGAGTACTGGCTGGCGATGGTCGCTTCACCGGTCTGCGACAGCTTGGCCGGCGTACGCGAACGGCTGCCGCTGCCCGTGGCCGATACGGCCGGGAACAGATCGGCGCGCTGGATCTGGTACTGCGCGGCATAGGCATCGATGTTCAGGGCAGCAACGCGCAGGTCACGGTTGTTTTCCAGCGCAGTCTTGATCAGCTGTTGCAGGGCAGGGTCATGGAAAAACTGCCTCCAGCCCTGCTCGGCAGCGGCTTGGTTCGGCGCCTGGGCTGGCGAATACGCCGGCCCCTGCGGGAACTGTGCCGCCACCGGCGCTTCGGGGCGCTGGTAGTCAGGTATCAGCGAGCAGCCACTGAGCACGAAGGCGGTGACGGCTAGGGAAAGTAGCGACTTGCTCATTGGCCAGCCTCTTTAGGAGTTTGCTTAGGTTCAGTCTTTTTACGCTCGCCCGCGGCGGACACGGTTGCAAAGAACAGTGGCACCCAGAAGATCGCCAGGACAGTGGCCGTGATCATACCGCCAATTACGCCGGTACCGATCGCGTGCTGGCTGCCTGAACCGGCGCCCGATGAGATCGCCAGCGGCAGTACGCCGAGGACGAACGCCATGGAGGTCATGATGATCGGACGCAAGCGCATACGCGATGCTTCGATGGCGGACTCGACAATGCCTTTGCCTTGTTCGTGGAGCTCTTTGGCGAACTCCACGATCAGGATGGCGTTCTTCGCCGCCAGACCCACCGTCACCAGCAAGCCCACCTGGAAGAACACGTCGTTGGACAAGCCGCGCATGCTGGTGGCGATCAACGCACCCACCACGCCGAGCGGAACCACCAGGATCACTGCGATCGGGATCGACCAGCTTTCGTACAGTGCCGCGAGGCACAGGAACACCACCAGCAGCGACAGCGCATACAACGCCGGCGCCTGGGAGCCGGAGAGGCGTTCTTCATACGACAGGCCCGTCCAGGCGTAGCCCACGCCCGCTGGCAATTGCTTAGCGATGCGTTCGACTTCGGCCATGGCGTCACCGGTACTGTAACCCGGTGCTGGCGTACCGAGGATTTCCATCGCCGCCACACCGTTGTAACGCGAGAGTTTTGGCGAACCGAAGATCCACTTGCCCGAGGCGATGGACGACAACGGCACCATCTTCCCGGAGTCGCTGCGCACGAACCATTTGTTCAGGTCTTCCGGGGACATCCGGCTGGCGGCTTCACCTTGCACGTACACCTTCTTCACCCGACCACGGTCGATGAAGTCGTTGACGTAGCTACCACCCAAGGCAATCGCCAGGGTCTGGTTGATGCTCGACAGGGTGATGCCTTGGGCACTGGCCCTTTCGTCGTCAACGGTGAGTTCGTACTGCGGCTCATCGTTCACGCCGTTAGGGCGCACACCTGCCAGGATCTTGCTTTGTGCTGCCATACCCAGGAACTGGTTACGTGCCGCCATCAGTTTGTCATGGCCGACACCGCCTTGGTCTTGCAGGAACACGTCGAAGCCGGTGGCGTTACCCAGTTCCAGTACAGACGGCGGAACGATGGCAAATACCATGGCGTCCTTGAAGGTCTGCATGAAGTAGCCCTGGGCGCGCTTGGCGATCTCGAATACCGAGGTGGAAGCATCACGCTCGCCCCACGGTTTGAGCATCACGAAGGCCAGGCCCGAACTCTGGCCACGACCGGCGAAGTTGAAGCCGTTCACGGTAAACACCGATTTCACGCCTTTGCCTTCGCCCGGCTCGCCTTCCTTGTCGTTGAGAAGGAACGCGCGCATATCGTCGATGACTTTTTGCGTCCGTTCAGCCGAAGAGCCGACTGGTGTCTGCACCTGGGCAAAGATCACGCCCTGGTCTTCATCGGGCAGGAACGCAGCAGGGATGCGCATGAACAGCCAGATCATGCCGGCGATGATCAGCGCGTACACCAGGAACGCCGGGATCTTGTGCTTGATCATGTTGCCCACGCCGCGCTCGTAGCTCAGTACGCCACGGTCGAAGGTGCGGTTGAACCAGCCGAAGAAACCACGCTTGGGTTGGCCGTGCTTCTCGGGGTCGATCGGCTTGAGCATGGTGGCGCACAAGGCCGGGGTGAAGATCAGGGCAACCAGTACCGATAGCGCCATCGCCGAGACAATGGTGATGGAGAACTGTTTGTAGATCACACCGGTGGATCCACCGAAGAACGCCATCGGCAACAGTACCGCCGACAGTACGAGGGCAATACCCACCAGGGCGCCTTGGATCTGGCCCATGGATTTGATCGTCGCGTCTTTTGGCGATAAGTGCTCCTCGGCCATTACCCGCTCAACGTTTTCGACCACCACGATGGCATCGTCCACCAGCAAGCCGATGGCCAGGATCATGCCGAACATGGTCAGGGTGTTGATGGTGAAGCCAAACGCGGCCAGGATCCCGAAGGTACCCAGCAATACCACCGGCACCGTCATGGTGGTGATGATGGTGGCGCGGAAGTTCTGCAGGAACAGGAACATCACCAGGAACACCAGCACGATCGCTTCGACCAGGGTGTCGACGACACCGGAGATCGATTCGGTCACTACAGGCGTGGTGTCATAGGGCACCACGGCCTTCATGCCAGGCGGGAAGAACGGTTCGAGCGACGCCACGGTGGCGCGGATGGCCTTGCCGGTGTCCAGCGCGTTGGCGCCCGACGCCAGCTTGATCGCCATACCCGAAGCGGGCTTGCCGTTGAACTGCGCAGCAATGCTGTAGTTCTGACCACCGAGCTCAATACGGGCGACATCCTTCAGGCGTACCTGTGAACCGTCGGTATTGACCTTCATCAGGATATTGCCGAACTGCTCGGCCGTCTGCAGGCGGGTCTTGCCGATGATCGTGGCGTTCAACTGGGTGCCGGGCAGGGCAGGCAGGCCGCCCAGTTGGCCGGTAGCCACCTGGACGTTCTGTGCGGAAATCGCCGTGCTGACATCCACCGGCGTAAGCTGGTAATTGTTCAGCTTTGCCGGGTCAAGCCATATACGCATGGCGTACTGCGAACCGAACACCTGGAAGTCACCCACACCAGCGGTCCGTGAAATCGGGTCCTGGATGTTCGAGACGATGTAGTTGGAGAGGTCGTCCTTGGTCATGCTGCCGTCTTCCGACACCAGACCGATTACCATCAGGAAGTTCTTCACCGACTTGGTCACGCGGATACCCTGCTGCTGCACTTCTTGCGGCAGCAGTGGGGTTGCCAGGTTCAGCTTGTTCTGCACCTGAACCTGGGCGATGTCCGGGTTAGTGCCCTGGTTGAACGTCACGGTAATCGTCATGCTGCCGTCGGAGTTACTGTCCGAGGAAACATAACGCAGGTTGTCGATACCGTTGAGCTGTTGCTCGATGACCTGTACCACGGTGTCCTGCACGGTTTGTGCGGACGCGCCTGGGTAGGTCACCTGAATATCAATCGCGGTCGGCGCAATGGCCGGATACTGGTTGATGGGCAACTTCATGATCGAAAGTGCCCCGACCAGCATGATCACCAGGGCAATTACCCAGGCGAAAATGGGACGGTCGATAAAAAATTTCGACATGGATTACTCCCCTTTGCCAGCAGCGGCAGCAGGAGCAGCAGCGGAACCTGCGGGCTTGGCGTTGTCAGCGTCCTTGACCTTGACCTCAGCGCCCGGCTTGACGTACTGCAGCCCTTCGGTGATCAGGCGGTCCCCGGCGTTCAGGCCTTTTTCCACCAGCCAGTAGGCGCCGGCGGTGCGGTTGGCCACCAGTTCACGCTGCTCGACCTTGTTGTCGGCGTTGACGATCAGCGCTGTTGGAATACCCCTGAGATCACGGGTCACGCCTTGCTGCGGTGCCAGGATGGCCTTGCTGTTCACACCGGCTTGCAATTGGGCGTGTACGAACATGCCCGGCAGCAGGGTGTGGTCAGGGTTAGGGAACACGGCGCGCAGGGTGACCGAGCCGGTGGTCTGGTCGACCGAGACTTCGGAGAACTCTAGCTTGCCGTCCTGGCCGTAATCGCTGCCGTCTTCCAGGGTCAACTTGACCTTGGCGGCATTCGCACCGGCTTTTTCCAACTGGCCGCTCTCCAGGTCGCGGCGCAGTTTCAGCATTTCAGCCGACGACTGTGTGACGTCGACGTAGATCGGGTCCAGTTGCTGAATCACGGCCATCGCATCGGCCTGGCCATTGCTGACCAGCGCGCCTTCGGTGACGGCAGAACGGCCGATACGCCCGGAAATCGGCGCGTACACCTTGGTGTAGCGCACATTGATCTGGGCGGTTTGAACGTTTGCTTCGGCAGTCATGCGGTTCGCGACAGCGGTGTCGTATTCCTGACGGCTGACGGCTTGTTCATCAACCAACTGCTTGTAGCGATCGGTGATGGACTTGGTCTGGGTCAGCGTGGCTTGTGCGCTTTTCAGGGTGGCCTCATAGACCGACGGATCGATCTGATACAGCTGCTGGCCTTCCTTCACGTCGGCGCCTTCTTTGTACAGACGCTTGAGGATAATGCCGTTGACCTGAGGGCGAACTTCCGCGATGCGGTAGGCGGTGGTGCGGCCTGGTAGCTCGGATGTCAGAGTAAAGGCTTGCGGTTGAAGGGTGACCACGCCGACCTGAGGGATTTGAGCGGGCGGAGCCGCTTCTTCCTTTTTACATCCGCTGAGCAGCGATGCCAGGGCGACGGCAGTGACCAGAGCGGTAACAGCTGGCTTAAGTTGCATGAAGATCCTCGGGTCAGGCGCGCAGGGTGCGCACAAGAAGGGTGGAAGGGTAAAAAACAGGCTGTGAGTAGATAAGTAGCTTGCTACGCAATATACTTACGTTCATGGTTGTTTGTAAACTCTTGACAGGCTTCGCGCAATGTTGACAAAGCAACACCCGAAGCCTCGATTCCATTACGTTCGACACCCATGACGGTGTCGTCCCACAAATATTCAGATGATCGTTCGCGTCTATTAACGTTGCGTTAACGATAGTCTCAAGTGTCCTGATTGAGGTTCTACTGCCATGGTTCGTCGCACTAAAGAGGAAGCTCAGGAAACGCGCAGCCAAATTCTTCAAGCCGCCGAGCAAGCCTTTTACGATCGCGGCGTCGCGCGTACGACGCTGGCGGACATCGCCGCGTTGGCCGGCGTGACGCGGGGCGCGATTTACTGGCACTTCAGCAATAAGTCCGACCTGTTGCAGGCGCTGCTCGACACTTTGCATGAGCCGCTGGACGAATTGGCCAGGGCCAGTGAGAGCGAGGACGAACTCGATCCACTGGGGTGCATGCGCAAGCTGCTGATTCATCTGTTTCATCAAGTGGCCCTGGACCCGAAAACCCGCCGCATCAATGAGATTCTGTTTCATAAGTGCGAATTCACCGATGAAATGTGCGACATGCGCCGCCAGCGCCAGACCCACAGTCTGGAATGCAATCTGCGCATCGGCCTGACTCTGCGTAATGCGGTCCATCGCGGGCAACTTCCGGAAAACCTCGATACCACCCGCGGTGCTGTTTGCATGCATGCCTACATCAACGGGCTGATTGGCCAGTGGCTGTTGGTCCCCGACAGCTTCCAATTGCATCAGGAAGCCGAGCGCTGGGTAGATGCAGGGCTAGACATGCTGCGTCTGAGCCCGAGCCTGCGCAATTGAAACAAAATGCGTAATTGCATCAGGTTGTGTCAACAGTAAAGCTTAAGGACGGTCAATCGTCCTTCTGCCTGATTGGTGGGATGACTTTATATACGGGCTGGTGGGCGGTTGATAGGTAGCCGCCTAAGTATTTTGTAGGGATTTTGTTGCGGTTCTGTGAAGCAATGTAGCCAGAACCTGTAGGCCGCCAACAACGTGAAAGGGGGCTTGCCCCCGATGGCAGTGGTTCAGTCAACACATACAGTGACTGACGCACCGCCATCGGGGGCAAGCCCCCTTTCTCATTTGGTTTTAGGTTTCGGCCGATTAAAGCGGCAGGGTCGGGTAGTCGATGTAACCCACCGGGCCCTTGCCGTAGAAGGTTTCCGGGTGTGCTTCGTTGAGCGGCGCATCTGCCTTCAGACGTGCTGGCAGATCCGGGTTGGCAATGAATGGTACGCCCCAAGCCACCGCATCCGCTTTGCCCTCGGCCAGCCAGGCATTGGCGCTGTCTTTGGTAAAGCGTTCGTTGGCGATGTATACGCCGCCGAACGCTTTTTTCAGTTGTGGGCCGAGGCTGTCCGCGCCTTCTTTTTCACGGGAGCAGATAAAGGCGATGCCACGTTTGCCCAGTTCGCTGGCGACGTAGGTGAAGGTTTCCGCGAGGTTATCGTCGCCCATGTCGTGGGAGTCGGCACGCGGTGCCAAATGCACACCCACACGCCCGGCGCCCCAGACTTCGATGGCTGCGTCGGTCACTTCCAGCAGCAGGCGCGCACGGTTTTCCAGGGAGCCGCCGTAGTTGTCGGTGCGCTGGTTGGTGCTGCTTTGCAGGAACTGGTCGAGCAGGTAGCCGTTGGCGCCGTGGATTTCCACGCCGTCAAAACCAGCGGCCTTGGCGTTTTCGGCACCGGTGCGGTAGGCGTCGATGATGTCGGCGATTTCAGCTGTTTCCAGGGCGCGCGGGGTAGGGTAGTCGGCCAGTGGGCGAACCAGGCTGACGTGGCCTTTTGGCTGGATCGCACTCGGCGCCACCGGGGTTTCGCCGTTCAGGTAGGACTCATGGGAGATACGACCCACATGCCACAGTTGCAGGAAGATCTTGCCGCCCGCGCCGTGAATTGCCTTGGTCACGTTGGCCCAGCCGCGCACTTGGTCGTTGGACCAGATGCCTGGGGTGTCCGGGTAGCCCACACCCAGCGGGGTCACGGAGGTGGCTTCACTGAGGATCAGCCCTGCGGACGCACGCTGCACGTAGTACTCAGCCATCAGTGCGTTGGGTACGCGGCCTTCATCAGCGCGGCAGCGGGTCAGCGGCGCCATGATGATGCGGTTCGACAGTTCCAGGTCGCCCAGTGTGATCGGATCGAAAATAGTCGTCATGGGAAAACACCCTTCTCTTTGAAGTTGATCAGTTGGTCGCAGGGGCCAGGTCGGCATCGCCGCCCTGACGGAAAGTAATCAGGGTCACCAGCAGCGCCAGGATCGCCAGGGCCGCTGCCGCCAGAGGCACGCTGGTCAGGCCGAAGCCGTGGGCGATCACGCTGCCGCCGACCCAGGCGCCGAGGGCGTTGCCGATGTTGAAGGCGCCGATGTTCAAGGTGGACACCAGGTTCGGTGCGGCCTTGCCGAAGGTCACCACGTTGATCTGCAACGCAGGGACAGCGGCAAACGACGCGGTAGCCCAGAGGAACAGCGTGATTTCAGTCGGGATCACCGCGACGCTGGTCCAGGTCAGTGCGGTGGATACCACCGCCATGCTGATAAACACGCCGATCAAGGTTGCGGCCAGGCGTTTGTCGGCCAGTTTGCCGCCGATGATGTTGCCCACGGTGAGGCCCAGGCCGATCAACAGCAGGGTCCAGGTCACGCCTTTGGGTGTCACGCCGGTGACATCGCCGAGCAGCGGCGCAACATAGGTGAAGAGGGTGAACATCGATGCGGCGAACAGCGCGGTCATGCTCAGCGACAACCAGATGCCGGCACCTTTGAGGGCGGCCAGTTCGGCGCGCATGTCGAGTTTTTCTTCGTCACGCTTGGCTGGCAGGAAGCGGATCAGGCCGATCAACGCCACCACACCAATCACCGTCACCGCCCAGAAGGTCGAGCGCCAGCCGGCTTCCTGGCCCAGCGCGGTGCCCAGCGGCACGCCGAGTACGTTGGCGAGGGTCAAACCAGTGAACATCAATGCCACGGCCGAAGCGCGTTTGTTGGCTGGCACCAGGTTGGCCGCCACCACCGAGCCGATCCCGAAGAACGCGCCATGGCATAGCGCGGTAACCACGCGGGCAAACATCAGCACGTTGTAGTCGCTGGCCAGGGCGCAGAGCAGGTTGCCGACAATAAAGATGCCCATCAACGCTACCAGTGCGGCCTTGCGCGGCAGCTTGGCGGTGGCCAGTGCCATGAAGGGCGCGCCAATGGCTACGCCTAAGGCATAACCGGTGACCAGCCAGCCGGCGCCGGGGATCGACACGCCGAGGTCTGCCGCCACATCGGGCAACAGGCCCATGATGACGAACTCGGTGGTGCCGATGGCGAAGGCGCTCAGGGCCAGTATGAGTAGCGAGAGGGGCATTTGGGTTTCCTTGTTACAGCGCTGCGTTGTCGTCAGCGCTGAGTTCTGTGGTGAGCGCCGCAAGGAAGGCCTGGATGGTTTCCTCGTTGCGTTTGAAGAAGTGCCACTGCCCGGCCTTCTGGCTGCTGATCAAACCCGCCCGTTGCAAGGTGGCCAGGTGGGCCGACACGGTCGACTGGGACAAGCCGCAGCGTTGGTCGATCTGACCGGCACAGATGCCGTATTCGTGGTTGTGCAGTTGCTCGGGGAATTGCACTTTCGGGTCTTTGAGCCAGGTGAGGATGTCTCGTCGTACTGGGTGCGCCAGGGCTTTTATTATTTCGTCGAGGTCGATGGACATGGCAGGTGCTCAGTGTCGTAAAGCGTTATATCGCGATGAGGCGAACCTTAAATCGTTATATCCCGATATACCAATATGATTTTGGTCTTAACTCAGCCCAAATCGGTATATCGGGTTATAACGATACGTTGACGGCAGTGCTAGACTGCGCGCCATGAATTATCTCGCACATCTGCATCTGGGCGGCCAACTTCCTGCACAACTGCTGGGCAGCCTCTATGGCGATTTCGTCAAAGGTCGCCTGCAGGGCCAGTTCAGCCCGCCCATCGAAACGGCGATCCAGCTGCATCGCTCCATCGACCGCTTCACCGACAGTCACCCGCGGGTGGGAGAGGCGTTGTCGCGTTTCAGCCTCACCCGCAGGCGTTATGCGGGAATCGTCCTCGACGTGTTTTTCGATCACTGCCTGGCGCGGGACTGGGCGCTGTATGCCGACCAACCCTTGGAGCACTTCACCTCGCAGGTGTACCGCGTATTGGCGGCCGAACCGCAGTTACCGGGACGCTTGGCGCAGATTGCGCCGTATATGGCCGCGGATGATTGGTTGGGGTCGTACCGCGAGTTTGCGGTGATGGAGCAGGTGTTGCGGGGGATTTCGCGACGGCTGACGCAGCCCCAGGAATTAGGGTTTGCGATGCAGGAATTGCGTGAGTTGTATGAGCCGTTGAGTGAAGACTTCCGGATCTTCTACCCCGAACTGCAAGCCTTCGCGCATAACCATCTGACAACACAAAGCTAAATGTGGGAGGGGGCTTGCTCCCGATTACGGTGTGCCAGCCACCACTGATGCTGGCTGATCCACTGCTATCGGGAGCAAGCCCCCTCCCACATTTGGAGCAGTGTCTGGCTCATATCACGCGGCAAAGGCTGGTCGCGTCGCTACTTGTTCAGCCTCCGGCACCGGCCCAAACAACGCCCTCTGCACCGCCTGCTGCGCCTGATGCGCCAGCGCCGCGCGTTCCTGCCCGGCGCAGGCAATCGGCTTGAGCACATGGATTTCCACATCGCCCTGATCGTTGCCGAACAAGCGCATCAGGTGCGACAGCAAATCATCATCGCCAATAAACGGTGCCAATGGGTCCACTTGCCCATCGCGCAGATAACGAATCGCCACCGGTTGCAGCGCCACGTCCGCATCAATCGCACTGGCCAGCAAGCGTCCGTGGAAGGTACGCAGGCTGCGCCCGTCGGTGGTGGTGCCTTCGGGGAACATCAGCAATGGATGCCGTTGTTCCAGGTGACGGGTCATCTGCTTGCGGATCAACTGGCTGTCGCCCGAACCACGACGGATAAACAGGCTACCGGCCTTGGCTGCCAACCATCCCGCCACCGGCCAAGTGCGCACTTCCGCCTTGGACAGGAACGACATCGGCGCCACCGCGCCCAGCAACGGAATATCGGTCCAGGACACGTGATTGCTCACCCACAGCATCGGCTGCGTCGGCAACTCACCGTGCACGGTCACGCGAAAGGGCAGGGCGTTGGTCAGCCGCGCCATAAAGAATCGCGACCAACTCTGGCGCCGCACCATGGAGTTGGCGATGCCCAAGCGCTCGAACACACCAAACACACTGGCCATGCTTAAACCCAGCGCCACGACCACCAGCACGCGGGCAATGCGCCCGTACACGCGCAGGCGGCTCATCACATGGCCGCCTTGAAGTGGCGCGCATAACGCGGGCACAACTCATCGCGCTTGAGCAGGATGAACACGTCGGCCACCTGGAAATCTTCATCCCAGCACGGCTCGCCGCAGATCTTTGCACCCAGGCGCATGTAGGCCTTGAGCAGCGGAGGCATCTCCGCGATTACGTTGGTCGGCAGGTCCAGCGCCGGCAGCGGTTTTTTCGGTTCGGCGCGCAGGTGTTCGTTGCACAGGTAGCGTTCGCGCAGGCGCTGCATGATTGCGTGGGCCTGGATGCCGCCGTCGTGCATCGGGATGCTCGCGCAGCCCATCAAATAGCTATAGCCGCCTTGGTTGAGGACTTCAGCTAACTCGCCCCACAGCACAGCGATGGTGCCTCCGTTACGGTAGGCCGGGTCGACGCAGGTGCGGCCGATTTCCAGGATTGGGCCTTGCAGGTGCAGCAAGCCGTGCAGGCTGAATTCTTCTTCGCTGTAGAACCGGCCCAAGGTGCTGGCAGCCTGGTGGTCGAGCAAACGGGTGGTGGCGACGAGTCGTCCGCTGTTCAAGTCCCGCACGCCGATGTGGCTGCAGTGAACATCATAGTCATCCATGTCCAGACCCAGTTCCGCGCCTTTCAGCTTGGCGTTGAACTCGCCGCTGAATACGTTGAACCGCAGGGCCTGGGCTTCCTGCAACGCTTGTGCGCCAACCAGGCGTTCGGCTTGCAGACGGCGTTCATTGCCGGTGTCGCTGATGCGGGCGATCTGAGTCATGGCGAATCTCCGAGTGCCAGCCACGTTCCGGCCGGTCGACTTGTTTGTCCAAACTCAGGCTATGTAGGCTCGGTGTCATCTCCATGAAGTTATGGTGACGCTTGGATGACAGCCCCTTTGTCGCAAATCTGTCATCACCCTCGGCTAGGCTCGCGGGCTTGAATGCCCCCTTGAGTCTGTGTCCATGGTCAGAGGCCTGCTGTGCGTTGCCCTGCTGTTTGCCACCGTTACCGCCCGCGCCGACACCTGGCCCGACAAGGACTGGGCCAAGGGCACGCCGCTCGCCGGGCCCGCCATCCAAGCACTGGATGCCTACGCGTTCCCGCCGCGTGACGATGCCACTCGCCAAGGCGTTCGCACCGATGCGCTGCTGGTAATCCGCGACGGCCAGATCATCTATGAACGCTACGCTGCGCCCACCACCGCCGACACGCCGCATCTGACCTGGTCTATCAGCAAGAGCCTGATGGCCACCGTTCTGGGCGTCGCCTATGGCGATAATCGCTTCAAACTGACTGACCCGGTGGCGCGCTTCTACCCGCCGATGAAGCAGCATCCCACGGTGACCATGGCCGACCTGCTGCACTGGGCCTCGGGCCTGGACTGGCAGGAAGACTACGAATACGCCCCGCTGAAATCCTCGGTGGTGGCGATGCTCTATACCCGTGGCCGTGCCGATATGGCTGAGTTCGCCGCCAATACCGAATCCTTCAGTGCACCGGGCCAGGTCTTCCGCTATTCCAGCGGCGACAGCAATATTTTGTCCGCCGCGCTCAAAGGCATGCTGGGTCACAAGGCTTATATGAGTTACCCGTGGGATGCGCTGTTCAAGCCGCTAGGCATTCGCAACGCCACGTGGGAAACCGATGCCGATGAAACCTTCGTCGCCTCGTCCTATGCCTACCTGACCGCGCGCGATTTGGCCCGCGTCGGTTTGCTGATGGCGCGGGACGGTCGCTGGGGCGAGCAACAATTGCTGCCTGAAGACTGGGTGGCTTTCAACCGCCAGCCCTTCGACAACTACAAGGCCGGTCAGGACGAAGCCGTCCCTGGCGGTCATTGGTGGCTGAACCAGGGCACCCCGCGACCCTGGCCCGACGCCCCCGCCGACACCTTTGCCGCCCTCGGCCATTGGGGCCAGGCGCTGTACGTGATGCCCACCGAACACCTGGTGATCGTGCGTTACGGCGACGATCGCGACGGCAGCTACCGCCACAACGAACTGCTCAAACGCGTGCTCGCGGCGGTGCAACCATGATCCGTCGTCGGCCGTTTACCAGTGTCTTTTTACTGTTGGTCCTGGCCCTGCTGGGTTGGATCTGGCACGAGCGCGTTAACTTGCAAGCCTTCCCCGACATCATTGCGGCGTATACCGCCAAGGAGTATTGCTCGTGCCGGTATGTGGCGAACAATCCAGCCGACTATTGCCGGGGATATGTGAAGCAGTACGTGCCCACCAGTGCGTTCAGTGATAACCCGGAGCGCAGTGAAGTGACGGCGAGCGGGTTGGGGCGTACGCACCGTGCACGCTGGTTCGGCGACCGCCAGGGCTGTCGCCTGAGTCCTTGACCCGCCCCGCCTCCACATTGGATTTGCGCCGCTTGTGACATTGCGCTTAAGGTTCGTGCAGGTTTTTTCCCCACGAGTCCTTAATGTTCAACGCGTCTGTTATCAAACCCCTGGCCTTTGCCCTGCTGGTCGCTGCCGCCGTACCCGCCCACGCCGATTGGTACCTGGACAACGAGTCCTCGCGCCTGTCGTTCGTTACCACCAAAAACACCGAGATCGCTGAAGTCCATCGCTTCCTGGTGCTGCACGGTAAGGTCGACAGCAAGGGCGCGGCGCAATTGGAAGTGGAGCTGGAGTCAGTCAACAGCAGCATCCCGCTGCGTGACGAGCGCATGCGCAATCAGCTTTTCGAGATCAAGACTTTTCCTGATGCGTTGATCAGTGCACAGATCAACCTGCAACCGATCAATGACCTGGCCCCCGGCGCGCAACTGGAATTGCGCTTGCCGCTGAACGTCACCTTGCACGGAAAAACCCAGACCTACAGCGCAGAACTCCTGGCCACGCGCCTGGATGACCGGCGTTTCCAGGTGGTGACCCTGGAACCTGTGGTGTTGCACGCCGAGGACTTCGACCTGGCACCGGGTGTGGCGGCATTGCGTGAAGCGGCGGGGCTCAAGTCGATCAGCTTGTCGGTGCCGGTGGGTGCGGTGCTGATTTTTACGGCGCGCTGACGTGAGCGGCGCGGTGTTCCCGTGGCGCAGCGCCAACCGTTTCGAGTTGTTGATCGACGGACCGAATTTCTTTCCACAAATGCTCGTGGGCATTGCCCGCGCTGAGCGCCAGGTGGATCTTGAGTTGTACTTGGTGGAGGCGGGCGCGTGCGCCGAAGCGCTGGTGCAGGCGCTGGTGCTCGCCGCCGAACGTGGCGTGCTGGTGCGTTGCCTGTTCGACGACTACGGCAGTCTCGCGTTCACCCTGGGACTGCGTAAGCGTTTGACCGATGCCGGTGTGGTGCTGCGTTTCTACAATCGCCTGAGCTGGCGCCGTTGGATGCGCAACCTGTACCGCGACCACCGCAAGCTGCTGCTTATCGACCAGAATATCGCCGTGGTCGGCGGCACAGGCGTCACCGATGAATTCTGGACGCCGGGCGAAGACACCGCCGAATGGCACGAAGTGATGGTGCAGATCAGCGGCCCGCTGGTGCTGGATTGGCAGGCGCTGTTCGATCGCCAATGGCACGCCAACGTGGCGCGCCGGGAGTGGAAACCGGCCACCCATTTCGGCTTGCCGCGCCTGCCCAAAGTACCAGCGACCGGCCCGGGACTGGGCCGTGTCGCGTATGCGGACGCCCGTCAGCACCGCGACATCCTGCAATCGCTGATCCGCGCGCTCAACAGCAGCAAGACACGAATCTGGCTGGCCACGCCGTATTTCTTGCCCACATGAGGCGTGCGCCGTGCCTTGCGCCGGGCGGCAGGGCGTGGGGTAGATGTGCGTTTGCTGCTCACCGGCCCGCGTACCGATCACCCGTCGGTGCGTTACGCCGGGCATCGCTATTACCCACGCTTATTACGCTCGGGCGTGCAGATTTTTGAATACCAGCCGTGCTTTTTGCACCTGAAAATGGTGCTGGTGGACGATTGGGTCAGCATCGGCTCGTGCAACTTCGACCACTGGAATCTGCGCTTCAATCTGGAAGCCAACCTTGAAGCGTTGGACCCGGAATTGACGCTGGCGGTCGAAGGCAGTTTCGAACGGGATTTTGCCCAGAGTCAGGCGGTGAGCCTGGAGGCGTGGAAGGCGCGACCGTTGTGGCGGCGGGTGAAACAGCGGGTGTGGGGGTGGATTGATCGGTTGGTGGTGAACGTGCTGGACCGACGCGGCTAGCAAGAACACTGAGATCAAATGTGGGAGGGGGCTTGCCCCCGATAGCGATGACTCAGCTACAGATCTGCTGGCTGGTACACCGCAATCGGGGGCAAGCCCCCTCCCATATTGTTTGAGCGCGTCAGGCGTTAGAGCAGTTCGAACGTCTGCTGCTGCACATCCCGGGAGTCCAGGCCGATCTGTACATTGAACTCGCCGGGTTCCGCCGCGTACTTGAGCTGGGTGTTGTAGAACTTCAAGTCTTCCTCGGTGATGGTGAAGTGCAAGGTGCGCTCTTCACCAGCCTTGAGCATGATTTTCTGGAAGTTCTTCAGTTCTTTGATCGGACGGATCATTGAACCCGCGACGTCCTGGATATACATCTGCACCACGGTTTCGCCGTCGACCTTGCCGGTGTTCTGCACCGTGACGCTGGCGTCGAGCTTGCCGGTCTTGTTCAGGGTGGTGGACGACAGCGCCATATCCGACAGGCTGAACGTGGTGTAGCTCAGGCCATAACCAAACGGGAACAGCGGCCCGGTGGTGTCATCGAAGTACTGCGAGGTGTAGTTGCCCGGTTTGCCTGGGGTAAACGGCCGGCCGATGGTTAGGTGGTTGTAGTAGGTCGGAATCTGGCCCACGGAGCGTGGGAACGTAATCGGCAGCTTGCCCGACGGGTTGTAGTCACCGAACAGCACGTCGGCGATGGCGTTGCCGCCTTCGGTGCCGGCGAACCAGGTTTCCAGGATCGCGTCGGCCTGTTGGTTCTCTTCCAGGATCGACAGCGGGCGGCCGTTCATCAGCACCAGCACCAGCGGCTTGCCGGTGGCCTTGAGCGCCTTGATCAGGTCGCGCTGGCTTTGCGGGATGTTCAGGTCGGTGCGGCTCGACGATTCGTGGGACATGCCACGGGACTCACCCACGGCCGCGACGATCACGTCGGCATCCTTGGCCGCTTTGACGGCCTCATCGATCAGCACCTGCGGTGCGCGCTTGTCATCCACCACTTCCGGGGCATCGAAGTTGAGGAAGTTGAGGTAGTCCACCACGGCCTTGTCGTTGGTGATGTTGGCGCCACGGGCGTAGATGATCTTGCCTTTCTCGCCGATGACCGCATTCAAACCGTCGAGCAGGGTCACCGATTGTTCCGGCTTACCGGCAGCGGCCCAGCTGCCCATCATGTCGATCGGCGCCTTGGCCAGTGGGCCCACGAGCGCGATGGTCGCGGATTTTTTCAGTGGCAGGGTGTTGTTCTGGTTTTTCAGCAATACCAGGCTGCGGCGCGCGATATCGCGGGCCTCGGCGCGGTGCAGGCGGCTGTCGGCATAGGTGTCTGCCGGGTCATCCTCGGCCTTGCCGATGCGCAGGTACGGGTCCTTGAACAGGCCCATGTCGTACTTGGCGCCGAGCACTTCGCGCACGGCGTTGTCGATGTCGCTCTGTTCGATCTCACCGGACTTGAGCAGCCCAGGCAATTCCTTGCCGTACAGCGAGTCGTTCATGCTCATGTCGATGCCGGCCTTGATCGCGAGCTTCGCGGCTTCACGCCCGTCCTTGGCCACGCCGTGCTTGATCAGTTCGAAGATCGCGCCATGGTCGCTGACGGCCAAGCCTTTGAAGCCCCAGTCCTTGCGCAGCAGGTCGTTCATCAGCCAGGTGTTGGCAGTGGCAGGCACGCCGTTGATCGAGTTGAGCGCCACCATCACGCCGCCGGAGCCGGCCTTGATCGCCGCGTGGTACGGCGGGAGGTAGTCCTGGTACATCTTGACCGGGCTCATATCGACCACGTTGTAGTCGCGGCCGCCTTCCACCGCGCCGTACAGGGCGAAGTGCTTGACGCTGGCCATGATGCTGTCGGCATTTGCGGGGCTAGCGCCCTGGAAGGCCCGGACCATGACTTCGGCAATTCGCGACACCAGGTAGGTATCTTCGCCGAAACCTTCGGAGGTACGGCCCCAGCGAGGGTCGCGGGAGATGTCGACCATCGGCGCGAAGGTGATGTCGAGGCTGTCAGCGGCGGCTTCCTGTGCAGCGATGCGCCCGGAGCGGCCGATGGCGTCCATGTCCCAGCTGGAGGCCAGGGCCAGGCTGATCGGGAAGATGGTGCGGTGGCCGTGGATCACGTCATAGGCGAAGAACATCGGGATCTTCAAGCGGCTGCGCATGGCCGCGTCCTGCATCGGACGGTTTTCCGGGCGGGTGATGGAGTTGAACGTGCCACCGATGCGGCCGGCGGCGATTTCCTTGCGGATCAGCTCGCGGGGCATTTCGGGGCCGATGCTGATCAGGCGCAATTGGCCGATCTTCTCATCGAGGGTCATCTGCTTGAGCAGGTCGCTGACGAAGGCGTCCTTGTCTTTAAGCGCAGCAGGCTTTGTTTCTGCCCAGACGGGGTGGGTGGCCAGCGTGGCAACAAGGCCGAGCAAACACAGCTTCTTCATGAATATCCTTTTTCGGCTCACTGCACAGCAAACATGCGCTGTTCTGCCAAAATGTGGGGAACATATGTTGTTGTTCGAGTGTTATTGCAGAAAATGCACCACACTTCTGAACTCTTATTTGCGCTGGGCATCTTTTTAGCTGAATGATTCGATGCAATCCAGTAGTGGGAGCGGATTATGCCCCAAGCGCGCGGTTTATAGGGTCAGTCGTCAAATTCCATCAAGATTGCTCAGGAGAGACACCATGCAAGCAGCACAAAGTTACCGCTGGGGCTTCAAAGCCGCAGCTTTGCTATTGATCAGCACGGTGCTGAGCGGTTGCGGCATCAACACCATTCCCACCCTGGACGAACAGGCCAAAGCCGCCTGGGGCCAGGTGCAGAACCAATACCAACGCCGCGCCGACCTGATCCCTAACCTGGTGGAAGTGGTCAAAGGCTACGCTGCCCATGAACAAGACACCCTCACCGCCGTGATCGAAGCGCGGGCCAAGGCCACCTCGATCCAGGTCGACGCCAGCACCCTCGACAATCCCGAGAAACTCAAACAGTTCGAGCAAGCCCAGGACGGTTTGAGCGGCGCGCTTAGCCGCTTGATGGTGGTGTCCGAGCGCTACCCGGACCTTAAGGCCAACCAGAACTTCCTGGCCCTGCAATCCCAGCTTGAAGGCACCGAAAACCGTATCGCCGTGGCCCGTCGTGATTTCATCCAGGCCGTGCAGGCCTACAACACCGAGATCCGCACCTTCCCAGGTCGTCTGTGGCACAGCGTGATGTACAGCGACTTGCCGATCCGCCAAACGTTTGAAGCCACCAGTGCCGATGCCGATAAAGCACCGCAAGTGAAGTTCAAGTAAGCCGATGCGCTTATTACGGATAGGGCTGGCGCTGTGGCTGCTGGCCTGCGTGGGCGTGGCCCAGGCAGCGCTGATCTTCCCGGAGTTGACCGGACGGGTGGTCGATAACGCCCAGATGATCGACCCGGCGGTGCGCGCGCAGTTGTCCCAGCAGTTGCAGGCGCTGGAGCAAACCGCCGGCGACCAGATCGTGGTGGTCACCGTGCCCGACCTGCAAGGCGTGCCTATTGAAGACTTCGGTTATCAACTGGGGCGCCACTGGGGCATTGGCCAGAAGGGCAAGGACAACGGCGCGCTGTTGATCGTCGCCCGCGATGAGCGCAAATTGCGCATCGAAGTCGGTTACGGCCTGGAAGGCGTGCTGACCGATGCGCAGTCCTGGGTGATCATCAACCAGGTGATCACCCCCAAATTCAAAACCGGCAATTTCAGCCAGGGCATCAGCGACGGGGTGGCCGCGATGATCCAGGTGGTGGGCGGTGAGCCATTGGCGGTACCGGCCCATGTGGCCGATGCCAATTTTGCCAAGGATAATCCCGGGTTTTCCATCGGCCTGGTTATCCTGCTGATTGGCGTGTTGTGGCTGTGCAACCGTATGGGCCTGCCGGTGGGCGCGATCCTGCTGGCGATTCTCAGCAGCAGTGGACGCGGCGGCGGCGGCGGGGGAGGCGGTGGCGGCGGTGGTTTTCGCGGCGGCGGTGGCGGCTTCGGCGGCGGCGGTGCTTCAGGTGGCTGGTGATGACAATAACTAGAAAAGAGCATGTACAACCATGGCATTACTGACTGAACACGAGCAACGCCAAGTCGCTGAGGCGATTGCCCGGGTCGAGCAACAGACCGACGCCGAGTTGGTCACCGTGCTGGCCGCGCGTGCCGACGATTACGCCTACATCCCCTTGTTGTGGGCCAGCTTGATCGCCTTGGTGGTGCCGGGTGTGGTGCATTACCTGTCCGGCTACCTGACCATGTACACCTTGCTGCTGGCGCAATGGGCGACGTTCATCGTGTTGTGCCTGGTGTTCCGCTTGCCCAAGGTCACGACCCGCTTGATCCCGCGTTCCGTGCGGCACTGGCGCGCTTCCAACCTGGCGCGCCGGCAGTTTCTGGAGCAGAACCTGCACCACACGCTGGGCAGTACCGGGGTGCTGATTTTTGTCAGCGAGGCGGAGCGTTATGTGGAAATCCTGGTGGACGATGGCATCTCCAGCCGCCTGGATGACAGTCATTGGGATGGGATCGTCAGGGCGTTTACCCAGCAGGTGAAACAGGGGCAGACGCTGGCTGGGTTTATTGCGTGTATCGATGCATGCGGTGAATTGCTGAAGGTGCATGTGCCGGTAACGCAGACGCGGAATGAGCTGCCAAACCGGCTGGTCGTACTGGAATAGCCCCGCCACCACTGGCTGAAAATGTGGGAGGGGGCTTGTCCCCCGATTGCAGAGTGTCAGTCAACGATGTTCCAACTGATCCACGGCTATCGGGGGCAAGCCCCCTCCCACATTTGAGTCTGCGGTGACCACTGGTCAAATAACTCCGTGCCCTGGTGGACTATCCCCCCTAAAATGCCCGGCATTCCCAGCCCGAGGCGTTTTTGTTCATGTCCGTCACCGCTCAACCTGTCCTCCCTGCGCCGGATCACCACGCCCAGTTCATCGAACTGTTGAGCACAAGCCTTGCGCAGAACGCCTTTATCAAGCTGGTGCTGGCCAAGTACGTTGGTGACGAAGCCGAGCTTCAGCGGCTGATCATCAAGGCGGTGACCGTCAAGGAGCAGCCATGCCTGTCCTTCGTCTACCGCTACAAGACCCGTGACATCACCAAGAACTTGCCGCTGGCCGACGGCGTGGCGGCGATTGCCGAGCTGCTGCCGGCGTCGTTCAAGAATGCGCACTTGCTGTCGCTGACCGACGAAGCCCAGTTGGAATACAGCAAGAAGAACAAAAGCTCGCTGTTCAAAAGCAAGCCACAGCAACTGCGCGAGGCACCTTCGGCGGAGCATAACCGTGAGAAGAATCGCTTCCTCGATCTGAGCCGGCCGTTCCTCGCCGACCTGGGCGTGACCGATTCCAAGCAGGCGCTGATCCCGTCGATGTCGCGCAAGTGGAAGCAGATCAACAAGTTCATCGAAGTGTTCAGCCATGCGCTGACCTCGTCACCGCTGAAGCTGGATCAACCGGTGCGTGTCGCCGACTTTGGTTCGGGCAAGGGCTACCTCACGTTTGCGATCCACGACTACCTGCGCAACACCCTCAAGGCCGAAGGCGAAGTTACCGGCGTTGAATTGCGCGAAGACATGGTGACCCTGTGCAACACCGCCGCTGCGCGCCTGGAACACCCGGGTCTGGTGTTCAAATGCGGCGACGTACGCAGCGTGGCGCCGAGCGAGCTGGACGTGATGATCGCCCTGCATGCCTGCGATATCGCCACCGACTATGCGATCCACACCGGCATCCGTTCCGGCGCGTCGATCATCATGTGTTCGCCGTGCTGCCATAAGCAGATCCGCTTGCAGATTCAGAGCCCGGTGCTGCTCAAACCGATGCTGCAATACGGTTTGCACCTGGGCCAGCAGGCGGAAATGGTTACCGACAGTTTGCGGGCATTGTTTCTCGAAGCCTGTGGATACGAGACGAAAGTGTTCGAGTTCATCTCGTTGGAACACACCAACAAGAACAAGATGATCCTTGCGGTCAAGCGTAACGAGCCGGTGGACAATACGCAGTTGCTGGAGAAGATTCAGGAACTCAAGGCGTTCTACCACATCACCGAACACTGCCTGGAAACCCTGCTGCGCGCGGATGGCTACCTGGCCTGAACACTGCTCAAATGTGGGAGGGGGGCTTGCCCCCTTCCACATTTAGACTGCACTTGGCTTGGGAACCGGCGCAGGTTGCACCGCCGTCTTGCGCCCCAGCATTACCGTCACAATCACCCCGCACGCAAACACCCATGTAATTGGCTCGATATGTTCCCCAAAGAACAACGCCGAAAACGCGATGGTGAAGAAGATCTGCAACAGCTGGATCTGGCTGACCCGCGCAATGCCGCCCATGGCCAACCCGGCGTACCAGGCAAAGAACCCTAGGAACTGCGAGAACAGCGACACATACCCAAACGCCCACCAGGTACGCATGGAAATCGCACCTTGATGCTGCGCCGCCAAGTACCACACCGGCCCGATCAGCACCGGCGTGGACAGCACCAGCGCCCAACAGATCACCTGCCAGCCGCCCATCTCCTTGGCTAATCGGCCGCCCTCGGCATAACCCAAACCGCCCACGGCAATCGCGCCGAGCATCAAGAGATCCCCCGCCTGGATGCTTCCGGCGCCGGTGATCAACGCATAACTCAATACCAACGCACTGCCCAATGCGGCGCAGGCCCAGAAGGCTTTCGACGGCCGTTCATGGGACAGCCATGCTGCATACAGCGCCACGCAAAGCGGTTGCAGACCGTTGACCAGCGCACCATGGGACGCCGGCAAGGTTTGCATGGCCCACGCCGACAGCACCGGGAAACCGAGAATGACCCCGGCGATCACCAGGCACAAACCCCGCACTTGGCGCCAGGTCGGCCAGCGCTCACGGCGCCACAGCAACAGCGCCGCCGCCGGTACCGCCGCGAACAACGCTCGGCCCAGGCCATTGAGCAACGGATGGATTTCCTGCACCACGATACGGGTGAAGGGCAGGGTCAGGCTGAAGATGATGACGCCCAGCAGGCCGAGGGCCATGCCGGTGTTTTCGCGCGAGCTCATGGGGGCAACCGAAATCTAGAGGGCTTCAAGGGAAGCCCATATAGCCACAACCCCCGTCGAACGCGGGCCTACAGCTGGATACGGATTTATCCGTACAGTTGATCTTGTGTGGGCGCGGGCTTGCCTGCGATTGCATCATGTCGCGGTCACTGACACACCGAGGTGTCTGCATCGGGGGCGCGATAGCCCCGCCATAGAAACCTGCGAAAGGCATAGGACGACAACGGGTCGGGCTTATCCCGCTTTGGGGCGAAGCGCTCCCTGATGAAGACGAATGCGGTGTATCCGCCGCTCCTCTGCGCCTGGTTTTTAGGCTGCTGCGCAGCCCTACGCGGGACAAGCCCGCTCGCTACAACAAGGCGCTCGACTGAAATGACTCATGCAGGACTCTAGACTTAAGGGTTGGTATTTAAGCCTTTAAAGTCAGTAACTTATTTAAGTTTGATAAGGCGGGCTTGATCAGCGTTCCACAGGTACTGAGAGTGCTGGATCACCCAGTGGATGCGTGCGCGCCGCAAAAAACTTCAGCTCCACGCCGCTGCCGTCAAATAACTCCGAATACCGCCGCTTCTGCTGGCGAATAAACCCGTCACTGCGCCCCGACACCGAGATCGCCAGGGTGCTCAAATTGGCGTGGCGAATGGCATCCACCAAGTGCTGATCCTGAGGCCCAAGGCCGTGCCCAAAGATGCACAGCGCGCCTTCATAGGTCAGCAACTGCTCATAGCAGAACGACAGGTAGTCCGAACTGCGGATGGTCTTGAGCTTCTCCTGCACGGTGCCTTCGCTGACAAACAGCGGCACATCGTCCAGGGTCTTGATCGTGTTGTTTATGGCAAAGCTGCTGAGCAAGGTGCTGTCAGTCGTGGGTAATTTGCGTGCGGTGCCGTCGAGGTTCCGCACCAGGTGCAAGCCGCCGTGCAGGTACAGGATGCGTGTGGCGTCGGTGCGGGTGTTGCGCAGGTCGAAGCTGGCGTCGGCGCTGCGGAACAGATCGTCGATGCCCGGCGTGTGCAGGATCGCCCAATAGTTGAGCAGGTCATAGTTGCTGGTGAATACGGTGGAGTAACCGGCCAGTTCCGCGTTGATCGTCGCCAGTGTCGATGGCTTCACCAAGCGCCACGGGATATGCACGGCGTGGATGGTGTTGATCAATGCTTCCTTGATCGCGTAGTAGCGATTACGCGGCGCCGCCGAGCTGACCGCCAGGGCCTTGTTGACCCGGCTGGTGGTTTTCAGCGCGCCCAGTGCTTGTTCGAAACTGCGGGTTTGCAGGGCGTCGAACACACTGAGTTCGGATGGGCTGAGGGGTTTTTCTTCGACGGTGCGGGCGTTTTCGAACAGCGAGTCGTAGGCAAAGTCTTCCCAAACCGTACGGCTCGCGCCGTTGCCGATCAGAATCCCAGTGAAGTCGATGGTGCTGCGCAGGGCACTCCAGTCTTCAAGGTGGGCGTCAATATCCTGGAAATCCTTCATTGCGGCGGGCTACTCGAAATCGGCTGGGCGGTGACTTTATCACGAGCTGACGTTGATCCTGATCAAGATGCCGCAGACAACTGAGGCCGATGCTAGAGGCAGAAACGTTATCCGAGGATTCGCCATGAGCAGCACCTTCTTCATCCCAGCCGTCAATATCATGGGCACCGACTGCCTCGACGAAGCCATGAACGCCATCCGCAACTACGGTTTTCGCAAGGCGCTGATTGTCACCGACGCCGGTCTGGCCAAGGCGGGCGTCGCCAGCATGATCGCCGAGAAACTGGCGATGCAAGACATCGACTCGGTGATCTATGACGGTGCCAAACCCAACCCCAATGTGGAAAACGTCGAGAAAGGCCTGGCGCTGTTGCAGCAAAGTGCGTGTGATTTTGTGGTGTCGCTGGGCGGCGGCTCGCCCCATGACTGCGCCAAGGGCATCGCCCTGTGCGCCACCAACGGCGGGCATATCGGCGACTACGAAGGCGTGGACCAATCGGCCAAGCCGCAACTGCCGCTGGTAGCCATCAACACCACTGCCGGCACGGCCAGCGAGATGACCCGCTTCTGCATCATCACCGACGAAACCCGTCACGTGAAAATGGCCATCGTTGACCGCAACGTCACGCCACTGCTGTCGGTCAACGACCCATCGCTGATGGTTGGCATGCCTAAGGGGCTCACCGCCGCCACCGGCATGGACGCCCTGACTCACGCCATCGAAGCCTATGTCTCCACCGCCGCCACGCCGATCACCGACGCCTGCGCGATCAAGGCCATCGAACTGATCAGCGCCAACCTGCGCCTGGCCGTCCGTGATGGCAGTGACAAGGTCGCGCGGGAAAACATGGCTTACGCGCAGTTCCTCGCCGGCATGGCGTTCAACAACGCGTCCCTGGGTTTTGTGCACGCCATGGCTCACCAGCTGGGCGGGTTCTACGACCTGCCCCACGGCGTGTGCAACGCGGTGCTGCTGCCCCATGTGCAAAGCTTCAACGCCAGCGTAAGCGCCAAACGCTTGAGCGATGTAGGCCGAGCGCTGGGGGCAGACATCAAGGGCATCACCGATGAAGAGGGCGCCCAAGCTGCCATCGCCGCCATTCGTAGCCTGGCCCAAGACGTTGAAATTCCGGCGGGCCTGCGTGAGCTGGGTGCCAAGTTGCAGGATATTCCGCTGCTGGCGACCAATGCGTTGAAGGATGCGTGCGGCCTGACCAACCCACGGCGCGCGGATCAGCGTCAGATCGAGGAGATCTTTCGCAGCGCGTTTTGAGTGGGGCAGCCTCAAGCCGCAAGCGTTAAGCTACAGGTTGGATGCATTCAACTTGAGCATGAAGCTTGCGGCTTGCCGCTGAGGTCACCTTATGAGAGTTCTGTTATTCGGAGCCACCGGCATGGTTGGCCAAGGCGTTCTGCGTGAATGCCTGTTGGCTGCCGATGTCCAGGAAATCGTCGCCGTTGGCCGCACGCCCCTGACCCAGGAACACGGCAAGCTGCATCAGGTATTGCACAGCGACATGCTGGATTTCCAACCCCTGGAAAACCTGCTGCAAGGCTTTGATGCCTGCTTCTTCTGCCTCGGTGTGTCGTCGGCCGGCATGAATGAAACCACGTACACCCATCTCACCTATGACCTGACGCTCGTAGCTGCCAGCACCTTGGCGCGGCTCAATCCACAGATGACGTTTATCTACGTGTCCGGCGCTGGCACCGACAGCTCCGAGGCGGGCCATTCGATGTGGGCGCGGGTCAAAGGCAAGACCGAGAACGCGTTGCTGCGCTTGCCGTTCAACGCGGTGTACCTGTTTCGGCCGGGGATCATTCAGCCGCTGCACGGTGTGCGCTCTAAGACGCCGCTGTATCAAGCGTTTTACTCCGTGCTCGGGCCAGTGCTTTCGTTGGTGCGTCGGGTTAAGCCGGGCTGGGTGGTGAGTACGGAAACTGTCGGCCGAGCCATGTTGCAAGCGGTGCGCCATGGCGCGCCGCAACCGGTGGTGGAGCAGGGCGAGATCAATCGCCTGGCGGCTGAGCGCTGCTGATGCTGTGGCCGCGCGCAACTGTGAATTGCCTTGCGCACCGGATGACATCACTGAAAACGATGCCAAACGCTGATCAGCTCGCTGTTGCCAGTGCACGTGCGGACGTGTTGCCAAACTGAATCAGCGCCACACCTCCCATCAACAACAATGCCCCAAGCACCCGTGGCGTTGTCAGTTGACGCTCCACCAGACCGAACAACCCAAAGTGATCGAGCAGCAGTGATGCAAGCATCTGTCCCGCCAACGCCAGGGCGATAAACCCCGACGCACCCAGCTTGGGCAGCAGCATCAACGCCAGCGCGATAAAGCACACACCAAACGCGCCACCGGCCCACATCCAAAGCGGCGCCTTGACGATAAACGTGAGGCTGGGCAGCGGCAGACGCAGCGCCACGATCACCGGCAGCAACACCATCATGCTCACCAGCAGTGACGCCAGGGTGGCCCACAGCGGGTGGCCGAGCCCGCGCCCAAGGTTGGCATTGATTGCACTCTGAAACGGCACCACCGCCCCGGCGATTACCGCTAGCGCCAATAAACCTGCCCACTGCAACGTTGTCATGTTGGATCTCCCAGAGGTTTTGCTGGACTCTAGGCCATTCGTCGATCAAATTTAAATTCCAAATTCTTATGCTGGATATGCAGCTGATGAATGATCTGCGCCGTATTGACCTCAACCTGTTGGTGATCCTCGACGCCTTGCTCAGTGAGCAACACGTCACCCGCGCCGCCGAGCGCGTGCACCTGAGCCAGCCGGCGGTCAGCCATGCGCTGGCGCGGTTGCGGGATGTGCTGGGTGATCCGTTGCTGGTGCGTCAGGGCGGCACGCTGGTGCCCACCGCCCGTGCGTTGGAATTGGCGGCACCGCTGGCCGAAGCGTTGGCGCAGGTGCAGGCGCTACTGGCGCCGAATCGCTTTGATCCGGCATCGGCAAAGCGTCGTTTTCGTGTGGCGATGTCGGACTACAGCGCGGCGATTTTCTTACCGAGGTTGGTTCGTGTACTGCGCCGTGAAGCACCGGGCATCGACCTGCAAATCATCCAGACCAGCCGCGAAGGCATGGTTGAAGGCGTGCTCAATGGCGACCTTGACCTGGCCGCTGGCGTGTTCCCCGATATGCCTGCTGAACTGCGTACTACGCCCTTGTTCGACGAGCATTACACCTGTCTGGTGGACCGTAGCAGCCTGCCGCAGGACGGCTCTCTCGACCTGCCCACCTACCTCTCGCGCCCCCATGTGCTGCTGGAAATGCGCGGCAGCGGCACCCCGGAAATCGAACGAGCGCTGACGGCGATTCGTCAGCGACGGCATGTGGCGATCAGCCTGCCGCACTGGGGCGTGGCGCCGCAGTTGATTGAGGGCACGGACTTGATCCTGACCGTATCGTCGCGAGGCTTGCTGAATATTGATCACCAGCATCTGGTCGCCGTGGCGCCGCCATTTCATATTCCGTCGTTTGCCTTCGAGCTGGCGTGGCATGCGCGACGGGGAGGGGATTCTGGGTTGCAGTGGTTGATTGGGCAGGTGCAGGGTATTTTGTCCGAAGGCCGCAGATAACAGGAAAAAGACATGCTCTCAGGCTTCAATCACTTGACCCTGGCCATCACCGACTTGAGTCGTAGCGTCACTTTTTACCATGAGCTGTTGCAGCTCAAGCTCGACGCCACTTGGGACAGCGGCGCCTATTTGTCATTGCCGGGTCTATGGCTATGCCTGTCGCTTGATCCGCTACGCGAGTCGAAGCCAGGTGCCGATTACACCCACTATGCGTTCACCGTCGGAACGAGTGAGTTCGCTGCGCTGGTCTCGCGTCTGCGCGCCGCCGAGGTGCAGGAGTGGCGCGATAACCGAAGCGAAGGCGCCTCGTTCTATTTCCTTGATCCCGACGGTCATAAGCTCGAAGCCCATGTCGGCGACCTGGCTTCGCGTCTGTTGGCTTGCCGCGACAAACCCTATTCGGGAATGAGGTTTTACCCTTAGCGTAGGAACGTGCAGAATCGCTCCACCTTCCCACGCTTTGTTTGAGTCACGCCCATGACCCTATCCCTGCTGCTCGCCGTCCTCGCGTCGGGTTTTATCTACGGTATTACGCCTGGCCCCGGAGTCTTGGCAGTGTTTGGCATCGGCGCCGCCCGCGGCCGTCGTGCCGGGGCGGGGTTTCTGTGCGGGCACTTGCTCGGCGATGTGCTGTGGTGCAGTACGGCGTTGGTCGCGATTGTGGGCGCGCGGGAAGTCGGCAGCAGCGCGTTCGATGTGCTCGGCGTGCTCAGTGGCCTGTATCTGTTCTGGCTTGGCTGGCGGGCCATCCGCACCCAGCGTCGCAGCAGTGATGCCCCTCAGGGCGCCGCGCGGCATCCGTTCTGGCACGGCATTGTGTTCGGCTTGACCAACCCCAAGGCGTATCCAGTCGCGGTGGCGACGTTTACGGCGTTGCTGTCCAGCCGTGCCGAATTGCTGACCTGGTCGATGCTGCCGGCGTTGATCTTCCTGAGCTTCGTCGGTGGTGTGTTGGCCTACGCAATCCTGATCGGCGTGGTCGGCGCCCAGCGCGTACGCACGGTGTATCAGCGCCATGAAATACTCATCACTAGGCTCTGTGGCGTGATGTTTATCGGCTTCGCCATCAATGCCCTGGCCCATGCGTTACCGGGCCTGTTTGCCAGCAAATCGGCTTGATGCGCCGACGACCGTTCGTCGCACCGGCGAGTTTTTTCTAAACCTTTACCGCCCTGAAAATTCGAATTCAGGGCGGGGTGTGTTCCCCGTACTTATTTTTGCCCTGGAGGAACCCATCATGAGCCGCATGGCTATCCGGTTACGCACCGCCAGTTTCGCGATGCTGCTGGGCCTCGGCGCCAGCAATGCTTTCGCCCAGTCGCCTGCTGAATTCATCGAGCAGGCTTCTGCCAAAGGCATGGCCGATATCGAGACCAGCCGCATGGCACACGCGAAAACCTCGTCCCAGGAAATCAAGGACTACACCATCGAGGTGATCAACGAGCGCACCTTGGCCAACCAGCACTTGGCGGCTATCGCCAAGAAGCTCGACCTGCCCGTGGCGCCCCGCGAAAAAATCGTCGACAAAGCTGAAACCCTGATGCCCGAACTCAAGGACGGTGACTCGTTCGATGCCGCTTACACCGCGCAGCAGGTGAAGGAAAACGAAGACGCCATCGCGCTGTTCAAGAAGGAAGGCGCTGCGTCGGATGTGCCGGAAATAAAAGCGTTGGTGGATGAGACACTGCCCAAATTGGAGGAGCGCCTGCAGAAGGCCCGAGCCTTGGCGTCCACCTACGGTAAAGGTCATCAAGGCGACGGTTGAAGCCGTTACCTGAATTGAAAAACGGCGGTTGGATCGTCTCCAACCGCCGTTTTTTTATGCCTGGTTCAGATCGGTTTTGGCGGGCGCCGCGTCGTCGGCGGCGTGGCCGCAACTGCTGTTCAGGTTGACGGTGCCGGTATTGCCAATGCTGCGGTATTCCTGGCGCAGTTTTTCCAGCTCTTTGCGGTCCAGGCCGTCCAGGCTGAGTACGGCGTTCTGCGCATCCTTGGACACGCGCAGCAACTCGTCGATCTTGATATGCAGGATGTCGTTGTCGCGGTTTTGTGTGTTTTGGATCAGGAACACCATCAGGAAGGTGATGATCGTGGTCGAAGTGTTGATGATCAGTTGCCAGGTGTCGTTGTAGTGAAAGTACGGCCCGCTCAGGCTCCATGCCAAGATCAACGCCACCGCTGCGTAGAACGTGCGCGGGCTGCCAGCCCAGCGAGACAGGGATTGCGAGACTGCGGAGAATTTCATGACCGGGTTCCTTATTGAGATGGCGATGAAATGATGGACCGCAGTGGCTCGCTGAAATTTCTTTTTACAATTGCGCGCCTGAACACATGTGTACGATTTTGTCGCGTAATCCTAGAACGCCAATTGGGCCTGGCCGGTGCCTTCCAGCGTGAGCAAGTAGTGTTTGGCTTCCAGTCCACCGGCAAATCCGGTCAGGCTGCCCGCCGCACCAATGACCCGATGGCACGGGGCAACGATCGAAATCGGGTTTCGCCCATTCGCAGCGCCGACGGCGCGCACGGCTTTGGGGTTGCCGATCTGCCGGGCGATCTGGCTGTAACTGCGGGTTTCGCCGAAAGGAATGGTGAGCAACGCCTGCCAGACCTGCTTTTGGAACGCGGTGCCGTTGAAATCCAGTTCCAGCTCGAAGGTGCTGCGCGTGCCGGCGAAGTACTCCTGCAACTGGCGCTCGGTCTCCAGCAGCACCGGATTCTGGTTGGCCTCGTGCAACTCCCCCAGGCGCACGCGGTTGGCGCGTTCTGTCTCCCAGAGGATGGCGCTTAGCTTGCCATTGCGCGCCACCAGGGTGAGTTGGCCGACGGGGGAGGGCATGAGCTTGTATTCGTAGGGCATGGTTGAGGTCCTCGTCAGGCCGTGTCGATACGTGATCGAGACTGTAGCTCCCTGCGCTGCACTGGAAACTACGTTTCTTGCGATCGAATTCTTCAGTGCTTAGAAATTCCAGTACACCCAGTTGGCGTAATGCGGATACGCGTAGAGCCACACAAGATAAAACACGGCTTTAAGCAGTGAAGCTGCCCCCATTGCGATCAATGAGATGCCATTCAGCAGGGTGACGATCAAGGCGAACAGGGTGACTCGTCGGGTTGCATGACGATGGGCTAGCCGTAAGCCGTAGACCGATCCGGCCATGACGCCCAGTGCCAGCACCAGTCCTAGAGGGAATGGCAACCGTACAAACGAGATCAGCAGGGGTAATACCAGCACCCAGCCGAGTATTTGGCGCAATAGGGGCTTTGGTGTGGCTTGTCCAGGTTCAAGCATGGCTGTGGTTCCGCATTTCTGGCCGACCAACCGGGATTGTCGGGGCACTTGTTATTGCCGCTGTCAGGCATTGCTGACATCAGGCGAGCGATCCTGTGAGGTGTGGCGAGGTTTTTCGCAGGTGTTACCGGTTATGGGAGATCCCAGCGATCACGCTGAGGAAGGCCTCCACCAGCACGCTTTTTGTTTCAGCCGGGGTCAACACTAACAACTGCGCGTAAGCATCCCCCTCGACCAACGGCCTGTACGTCACGCCTTTGTTCATCAAGCTTTGTGTGCATTCCGGTACCAACGCCATACCTTGGCCGGCCGCCACCAGCGCAATGATCGAGGTGATCTGCCGCCCAGTCGGCCCAAGGTGCAGGCGCACGCCGTGGTATCGGTAAAGCTGTTCGATGGACTGGTTGAGCCCCGAGCCATAATCCGCCGGAAATAATATCAACGGGTAGGCACTGAGCTGCGCCAGGCTGACCTCGGCCAGAGTCGCCAGTGGGCTGTCTTTGGACACCGCCGCCAGTAAGCGCTCTTCTGCGAGGGATAGCGCCTGCACTTCTGGACGTTGCGGCACCATGCGGCTCAACCCGATATCCAGCCGCCCATCCGCTACCTGAGCACACAGGCTGCCGGAGGCACTTTCAACCAGCGTCAGCTGCACATCCGGAAATTGCCGGGCAAAAGACTGGATCGCTTGGCTGAACAGATCTGACAGGGCGATTGAGCTGGCATAACCGACGGACAGTTGTCCGGCGGTACCCGCAGCCAATTTGTCTGCGATCGCTTGGGCCAAGTCCACCTGTTCCAGCACCCCGCGTGCGTAGGGCAGGAACGACCGGCCTTGCGCGGTGAGCGTCACGGTGCGGCTGGTGCGATCAAACAGTTTGAAACCCAACTGCGCTTCCAACGCTGAAATCTGCCGGGTCAGCGGTGGTTGCGCAAGGTGCAGGCGAATGGCTGCACGGCCGAAGTGCAATTCTTCAGCGACCGTCAGAAAGTAACGCAGCTTGCGTAGGTCGAGCATCCTGATCCTTGGGTATCAATCGGTCTGAATTCGGTATTGGTTCCAGACCTGCCGGCCATTCTATAAAGACCTTTCAAAATAAAACGAGAGGTTTCATGAAGCCGCGTCTGCATTGTGCCCGCCTTGCCCTGTTCCTGTGTGGCTGTGCGGCATTTCTTAACCTGTATGCGACCCAGAGCATCCTCCAGACCTTTGCCGCGCAGTTTCATCTCAGCGCCAACGCAGCGGGTTGGAGCATCACCGTGACTACCTTGGCCGTGGCAATCACTGCACCGTTTGTCAGCCGTGTGACCGGGCGTTTCGAGCAACGCACGGTGATCTGCGTGGCCGCGTTGCTGCTGGCGGGGCCGACACTCATGACCGCCTATGCCGACAGCTTTGCTGAAGTGCTGGTGTGGCGCTTCGTAGAGGGCATGGTGATACCCGTGGTGTTTGCCACCAGCGTGGCCTACATCGGCGACCGTTGGCGCGGTGGCAACGTCACCGAAGTCACCAGCCTTTATGTCGCGGGCACGGTGTTGGGCGGGTTTGCCGGGCGTTTTGTCACGGGGGTGATGACTGAATATGTAGGCTGGCGTGAAGCCTTTGAGTTACTGGCGGTGTTGAGCCTGATGGTCGGCGGGTTTATCCAGTTTCTGTTGCCCGCCAATCGTGCGCGAGTGGAGCAGGGCAGGGCTTCCTTTACGAGTGTTTTTCGCAAACCGTTATTGGCTGCGTACGCCGTAGGCTTTTGCGTGTTGTTTTCCCAGGTGGCGGCGTTTACCTACGCAGGTTTGTACCTCGGCTTACCGCCGTTCAATCTTGGGTCTGCGGCCTTGGGGACGCTGTACATGGTGTTTTTGCTGGCGCTGATTGTGATTCCTATCGCCGGCCGCCTGAGCAAGGCGCGTCCACATGCCCAATTGCTGACGGTTGCTGCCGTACTTGGCGTCAGTGGATCGGCCCTGACGCTGGTGCCCTCTCTGTGGTGCATCGTGACGGGCCTGGCCCTCAGTTCCACTGGCGTGTTCCTCGCCCAGGCCGCGGCCAATGCCTTCACCACCGCGACGGCGCGCGACAACAAGGCGGGTGCCGTCGGCGTATACCTCACGTGTTACTACTTGGGGGGCAGTTGCGGTGCGATTGTCCCAGCGCTGATTTGGGAACGATGGGGCTGGGCGGGTTGTGTGCTGCTGATCATCGTGTTCCAACTGCTGACCTTGTTGATCGCGCTGACAGGTTGGCGACCCTGCGAACCTGTGCGAGGTCTGCCGTCGTGATGTTGCCTGCCAGCCGTCGAGGGGCTTTGATTACTGAGTGCAGCGCTCACGCCAAGCGGGACGAGAGCCAAACACGCAACGATCTTAAAGGGCTGCACCCAGCGAAAATGGAATGCGTAACGCCCCGATAGCGCCCTCACGGATGCCACACATTTCGTCATGGGCGCACTGTTGCACCAGCACACAGGGAAATGGCGGAACACCCTGCAACAGGTCGCGCAAATGCGTGCTGGACCGCAGCCGCAGTGTCTTGCCGTTATCGTCCAGTAATGTGATGTCGACCTGATCCAGTTTCACACGAGCGATATAAAAACCGCCCTCCAGGGACAGCAACTCCAAACTACGTATTTCACCTTTCTCGGCCAGTTGGGTCAGCTTTTGTACATTCATGGTTCACCCTACCTTTGGGGGTTATTGGCGACGAAAGAACAACGTGACCTGGCCCCATTCCACGCCGAACTTGGTCATGCTCGACCGGTTGATCATCGTGTCCTCGTCCATCAGGTACATCCAATCGTCAAAGCTCACCTCGTATACCGAGCCCTCCACCGGGAGGTTGAGCCGGTAGCGCCAACGCAACGCGTTCCCGGCGACCTCGCCGATGGCCTCGCCGACCACATCACCGGCCCGTCCGCGCCAGCGTCCCGGGCCATCGGGCGTAAGGGTCCACACACGGCGCTGGCGAGTGCCGTCGCTGTACAGGAATTTCTCGTCGAGAATTAATTTGTCGCCCTCGCGATGGCTGGCGATATCCACTTCAAAACGCTTGGCGACTTCGCCCGAGCGTTTCTCAAAGATGCCCCAGGCCTTGACGGGTTTGCTGAAGAAGCGCTCAAGGTCCAGCTGTGGTTTCTGGTCGGCGTAGTGATCGACCTCCACATGGCTGCAACTCGCCAAGCTCAACGCCAGCAACAGTGAAACCAGCAGACGCGTCATTGCGCGGCTCCTTGATCGTGCGAGGCGTGGTGCCAGCGCTCCAGCGTTGATAGTTGTACAGAATTTTGTATTTGTACAGGTTTGCGGGCGAGAAAATCCTGGGCATAAAAAAACCGGCCTCAAAGGGCCGGTTTCTTGGGCATCCCCCGCCAAAACGATAGTGGCGTGGGTGCTATGTCTGAGTGGAGCGGGTAGAGGGAATCGAACCCTCGTCGGAAGCTTGGGAAGCTACTGTTCTACCATTAAACTATACCCGCTCAGAGCGGCTGACTTTGTACCAGATGTTCACATGGATTTGAAGTTTTTCTTTGAAAATGTGCAGGTTGCGGCGAAGGCGGCTGATCCTTCGCCACAACGAGCCAGGCCATGAATCATCATTTCAAATCGCAAATGCATGCTGTGCCTGACCTTGGTGATAACGCAATCGGCTGACCTGCCGCTCCGGTTTCAAAAAGCCCACCACCGCCTCCCGGCTATCCTTGCACGCTGCCTTATGCTCCATGTCCAGAAAATGCCCCGTCGCCTGGATAGTGCTGAAGCTGCTGTTGGCCACGTAGTTGCCAAACTGCCTGGCGTCCTGAGCGCTGGTGTATTCATCCCATTCGCCGTTCAGGAACAGCACCGGAATATCGATCGCCTTGGCGGCCTTGAGGTAGCACAGTCGGTCGCTGGTGAGCACTTGGCTGATGTGAAAGTGCATCTGCCCGTATTCGTGTTCGGCTAGGCTGCTGACGTGTTTGTAGTTGAAACGCTTGAACAGCGATGGCAGGTGTTTGCCGATGGTGCTGTTAACAAGGTGGCCGACGCGGTCGCGGTCAAGGTTGCCGAGGTAGTCGACACCGCGCTCCAGATAGTCGCGCATGGGTGCGTTGATCACCGGGGAAAACGAGCTGATCACGGCCTTTTCCACGCGGCGAGGGCGCTGGGCGAGGGCGACGAGGGTGGCGGCGCCGCCCCAGGAAAACGACAGCACATGCTCGGCGGCAAAGTGGTCGATGAGTTCCAGGAGGATCTGGCCTTCGACTTCTTTCGTCAGCATCTGCTCATGACGGTTATGGATTTTTGAACGGCCGGCGTAGGGCTGGTCGTACAAAACCACGTTGAACTGCGGGTGCAGGCTTTTCACGGTTTGGGCGAAGGATGCCGTGGTGGCCATTGAGCCGTTGACCAGAATGATGGTCTTTTCAGCCTCATCCGCGCGATAGAACTCCGTGTAAACCCGATACTGACCCTGTATATCCAACACAGCGATTTCTGGCCTCATGTCGTAAGACTCCTGGCAAGCGGGTAGGGCGCGCAGATAACTCTGCACGAGCTTTGTGACAGGTAGGCATACGCCTGAAAAATGAAGGCCCATGTCGGTCCGGTGACGGCTGGCCGACGGGTGTTGTTATGGCGGGCTGTTTGCCTGGAAGGCCCGTGGAATAAAGCGCGGGCGTGGGCAAGGTGTTTCTTGGAGGTTATAGGCGACTCGCCAGTCATATTTAAACTGGTGAGCTTGATTCAAGCACAGACTCGGGATGTCGCAAGGCCTATAAATGGGTTTTTGCCATCACCGGCTGAACGGTCATCAGACCTGGAGGATTTCCTCAAGCGTCAACGGCCGATATTCGCCCGGCGCCAGTGCATCATCCAACTCAATCGGTCCCATACGTTCGCGATGCAAGCTGATCACCTTGTTATTGAAGTGTCCGAACATGCGCTTCACCTGGTGATAGCGGCCCTCGATGATGCTCAGCCGCGCGGTCGTCGGCCCCAGCAGCTCCAATTCGGCTGGCTGGGTGGTGAGGTCCTCAAACGCAAAATACAGGCCCGCCGCGAACGTGGTCGCGTACTCGGCGCCGATGGCCTGTTCAGTTGCAACGAGATAGACCTTGGGCAACTTGGTCGTCGGTTGCGTCAAGCGGCGCGACCACTGGCCGTCATTGGTGATCAACATCAGGCCGGTGGTGTTGAAATCCAAACGGCCGGCGATATGTAAATCCGCCTTGTCCGGCTCATGCAGCAGGTCCAGCACCGTGGGGTGTTGCGGGTCTGAAGTCGCACTCACACACCCCTGGGGCTTGTGCAGCATGAAATAACGCGCCGGTTTGCCCGCCTGTAGCACGTTGTCGTCAACGCACACGCGGCTGAATTCCCGTACGTCATGGTGAGGGTCGCTGACGATCACCCCATCGACGCTCACCCGCCGCTCTACCAATAGTAGACGCACCTGCTTGCGATTGAACTGCGCTAGGTTGCTGAGGAAACGGTCAACTCGCATCGCGGCGACGCAACTGTTCATCGACTTGGGCGCAGCGCGGGCAGAGGCAGGCTTTGTTGCGCAGTTCATCCGGCAGCGCTTCAAGTACGGCGGGGTCGATGGTGACGCTGTAGCACCAGCAGGCCTGGTCGGCCGTGCGTGGGTCGGCCAGGGTGCAATCGTTGCGGGCGCCGCAGGCGGGGCATAGGGTTGGCGTGGTCATGGAGTGGGCTGATCGGGCAAGGTTCGCTTGGCCTTGCACGATACAGCGCCAACCCACGGCAGGCTACTTACAGCTGGAACTTGCTGACCAGCACATTGAACGAGGTGGCCAGGCGTGACAGGTCCTGGCTGGAGGCGTTGGTCTGGTGGGCGCCGGCGGCGGTCTGGGTCGACAGGTCCTGGATGTTGAGCAGATTGCGGTCAACTTCACGGGCCACTTGCGCCTGTTCCTCGGAGGCGGAGGCGATCACCAGGTTGCGCTCATTGATCTTCGCCACGCTGGCGGTGATGCGCTCCAATGCCTCACCGGCGTTCTGTGCCAGGGTCTGGGTGTTGTTGGCCCAGGTCAGGCTCTTGTTCATCGCGGCCACGGCGTCATCGGCGCCGACCTGCACTTCGCCGATCATTTTTTCGATGTCGACCGTGGAGATTTGGGTTCGATGAGCCAAGGCGCGGACTTCATCGGCAACCACCGCGAAACCGCGACCTTGTTCGCCCGCACGGGCTGCTTCGATGGCCGCGTTGAGGGCCAGTAGGTTGGTCTGGTCGGCGATGCCGCGGATCACATCGATCACCTTGCCAATTTCACGGACCTGGCCGGCAAGATCGGCGACCGATTGGGTGGAGTCGTTGATCTCGACCACCATCGAACCCATGCCGGACACGGCCTGGGCCACTTGCTCACGGCCCTCTTCGGCTTCGGTAGTGGCTTGGCGCGAGGCTTCTGAAGTGGACACGGCGTTGCTTGCCACTTCGTCCACTGCAGCGGTCATCTGGTTGACGGCGGTGGCGGCTTGTTGGATTTCGTCATTCTGGCGGGTGAGGCCACGGCTGCTTTCATCGGTGACCGCACTCAGTTCTTCGGCGGCCGACGCTAACTGGTCAGAAGCGTTGGCGATTTCCATCAGTGTGCTTTTCAAACCACCCTGCATATCGGACAGCGCCATCAGCAGTTGCCCTGCTTCATCGGTACGCTCGGTGACGATGGCTTGGGTCAGGTCACCTTTGGCAATGCGTTGTGCGCTCTCCACGGCCTGGGCGATGGGACGGGTGATCAGGCGGGTGATCAACACACCAATGGTGATGGCGATGATGAAGGCAAGCACGATGCCGCTGATCATCCAGGTCAACGCGCTGTCGCGCAGCTCATCAGCGGCGATGGAGCCTTCTTTGATCTGGCGGTTGTTGGACTCGATCATCACGCGGATCAAGTCGCGTGCCTGGCGGAACATTTCATTGTTGGTGCTGTTGAGCTGTGCGCGGGCCTGGTCGAGCTGATTGCTTTCGAGCATCGACATGATGCGTTCGGAGCTGCTGATGTAAGCGGGCCACAGCTGGTCGAGCTTGTCGCCTGCTGCCCGTTCGTCGTCTTCCAACGGGGTGGCGCGGTAGATCTTGTAGGCAGCCTGGCTGTTCGTGAGTTCTTTGGCGATGTCCTGGCGCACGCGGTCGCGGTCTTGCTGGGACACGTCGCCCTGGCTGGCATCCATCAACCGGTATAAGCCCCGGTTGTGGGCGACCAGGCCGTTGAGGGTGGCCGCGGTGTTGCTCACGGAAACCAGATTGTTCGAAAACGTCAGTTCGAGTGCGTTGGCGAGGCGAACCACACCCTTGATACCCAGTAAACCCACGCCCAGGGTGACGACTGCGCACAGTAGAAAGGAGAGCAACAGTTTGGTTGAAATCTTCATGGCTTAAATCCGAGGTCATATGGGTAGAGTGCTCGCGCTAGAGCCTCCTTGGCATTGTGCGATGTCATAGTGACACTATCCAATTATTTAAAGTTTCAATACATCCAAAAATGTTCCATCCAGTTAAAAACTCCGACCAATGGGCAATTTTGGGCGGATGACAAATTTGGCGGATGCAGATGTATCAATCTGTTACCAAAACGCACCAGATTCGGTTTTTGATGTCAGATATTTCGTCATTCAGTGAAAGCTGAATGCCGCCCTCCCGCGTCGCTGGAGGTGCTCTTTCGCGGTCCAGGAGGCCGCCATGTATCGACGACTGCTGCTCAGCGCTTTACTCGGTCTGACCCTTTCCGCTTGTGTGCCCTACTACGATGGAGGCCAGAGCTACTATCGATCCGAGGTCTATACCTCACCGGCGCCGGCGTATTACTACGGGGGTGGCTCGGCGTATCAATATCGCCGTGATTACTACCCGTCGCCGCGCTATTACGCACCAGCACCGCGTTACTACTCGGCGCCGCGTTATTACCAGCCGGCACCACGCTATTACCCGGCTGGGCCGGGGGCCGGTTACCGGCCTTATCCGAACCAGGGCTGGGGCGAACATGGGGGTAATGGCAGGCACGGACGCGATGGACGCGATGGACGCGATGGAGGTCATGGCGGTGGCCGCGGCGGTCACCGTTGATCTGAGTTGAATGCAAACGGCGCAGGAAGCGCCGTTTTTTGTGGGAGAAAACAATCAGTAATCGGACAAGTCCGCCAGCGGATGGCGACCTTCCCACGCCTTATGAAAGTGCGCCTGTACCACGGCGTCCGGGACTGTATTGATATCTGGCCAATGCCAATGGGGTTTCTGGTCTTTATCGATCAACCGCGCGCGTACCCCTTCGCTGAATTCAGGGTGACGGCAGCAGTTGAGGCTCAGGGTGTATTCCATCTGGAACACTTGGGCCAGGGATAAATGCCGTGCGCGCTGGATCTGTTCCCACACAAGGTGTGCAGTCAGCGGGCAGCCTTCGCTCAGAGTCTTGCCGGCGCGGCTGAACAGCGGGTCGGCGTGGTCGCGCAGTGGGCTCAACGCTCGCCAGGCACAGCGCACATCGCCCACGTCCAGCCATTCGTCGATTTGCGCTCGGCGCGGCAGCCATTGGGCTTCGGGCTGCTGGCTGAAAGCCTCTTGGGCCAGGGCCTTGAGCAGGCTGTTGAGTTGCATCGCGGTCTGTTCCTGCCAATTGAGTTGCAGCAGGCCATCAAGCAGTTCGTCCTGTTGATCGTCGCGCAGGAAACGGTCGGCCAAACCCAGGTCCAACGCGTCACGGCCGTTGATGTACGCGCCGGTGAGGCCCAGGAATAGACCGAGCTTGCCCGGCAGGCGCGACAGAAACCAACTGGCGCCCACATCCGGGTACAGGCCGATGCTGATTTCGGGCATCGCCAGGCGACTGCTCGGCGTGACGATGCGTATGGCCGCGCTTTGCAGCAGGCCCATGCCACCCCCCAGCACATACCCGTGGCCCCAGCAGATCAGCGGTTTAGGGTACGTATGCAGGCGGTAGTCGAGGCGGTATTCCGCGGCAAAAAACTGTGCACCCAGGGCGGGCACTTCGCCGGGTTGTTCGAGGCAGGCCATTGCCAGGCTGCGTACCTCGCCACCGGCGCAAAAGGCCTTGGGCCCATTACCGCGCAGCAGCACGCAGACGATGTTCGGGTCTTTGGCCCACGCATCCAGGCGATCGCTCAAGGCCAGGATCATCGGCAGGGACAGGGCGTTGAGGGATGCTTCAGCATCAAGGCTGGCGATGCCGACGCGGGCGCCGTCGCTGCCGGTGAGCTCTTCGAAGTGCAGGTTCATTGTGACCTCATTCGGGAGGGTGAAGGATCAGTATGATCGCTTCGTGGGAAAGTGCCGATGGTGTGTCAGATCAATTGACAAGCAAGGCCGGCTTTCCTAGGGTTCGCCTCATTATTTTTTACAAGACAATTCAACTATGACCGAAGGCGACCGTATCAAACTCGAACCCAGCTGGAAACACGCCCTGCGTGATGAGTTCGATAAGCCCTACATGGCTCAGTTGCGCGAGTTCCTGCGCCTGGAGCACGTTGCCGGCAAAGAGATCTACCCGCCCGGCCCGCTGATTTTCAATGCGCTCAACTCCACGCCTCTGGACAAGGTCAAGGTCGTGATCCTCGGCCAGGACCCGTACCACGGCCCCGGCCAGGCCCACGGTTTGTGTTTCTCGGTGCAACCGGGCGTGCCGACGCCGCCGTCATTGGCCAACATCTATAAAGAGCTCAAGCGCGACCTGAACATCGACATCCCCAACCATGGCTGCCTGCAAAGCTGGGCCGACCAGGGCGTGTTGTTGCTCAACACCACCATGACCGTGGAGCGCGCCAACGCCAACGCCCACGCGGGCAAGGGTTGGCAGTTCTTTACCGATCGGATTATCGAAGTGGTCAGCGAGCACCAGCCGCATTTGGTGTTCCTGTTGTGGGGCGCCCATGCACAAGGCAAGCAGAAACTGGTCGACGCCACCAAGCATTTAGTACTGACGTCAGTGCATCCGTCGCCGCTGTCCGCGTATCGAGGGTTTCTGGGGTGCGGGCATTTCAGCCGTACCAACAAGTTTCTTGAGCAGAATGGCGAGACGCCGATTGAGTGGCGGCTGCCGCCGCTGTGAGGGGGCTTGGGTTATTCCGGGAGGGCTTGCGCCAGTAAGAGAGCCATCTGTTTGGCGGCGTTGTAATCGGATTGGTAGAGCTGTCGGAAAGCAAGGTTACAAGCGGTGAACTCACTCTGGGCGCTGCATTTGAAGGTCATCAGTTGCTGTGCGACCTTTCGCGTCGCGACGTCGGTCTTGTCCGCCGCCAAGGCTTCCAGCGCAACCCAGAGCTCTATCAGTGCAAGCGCTCGCCGTGAGGTGAGGTCCTCATGGTTCAGCTGGAAAAATTCGATATTGGTGACCGCCCGTTCATAGGCGTGCCCGTTTTGCTGCGCCGGAACCGCTAATACGCCATCAAAAGTAATGATCGTTTGCGGGTCGTCCACGTCAACCGTTGAGATCGGATAGAGCAGCAGCGCTAACTCGTTGCCCATTTGTGCGGGGTCGGAACCTTGCACATCGCGATGGCCGCGAATGGGGAAAAAGTTTGATTTCAGGGTTGAGTTGCAACGGGTGCAGGCAATCGCATAGTTAAAGTGATGATAAGCGAGCTTGTAGTACCCCGTTGGGCTCGCTGCGCCGGTGGCCCAGTTAAGGTGTATGGGCCAGGCCTGGATACTGGACTTGGGGCGATAGTGCTCCACTTCGTGGACTTTGCTCGCCAGCACCGAACCCTGAAGTTTGGTTTCGCAATATGCGCATTTTTCATATTGCAGCGCTATATAGACGGTTTTTATCTGGCCCCAGAACTCAGTACCGCCGGTGTATTTACCGGCAGCCACGTAAGTTCCAGTACGTGCCTTGGCACGGCCAAGCCAGGTTTTATTCCGCTCTTTGATTTGTGCAATGAGATCTTTCTCCAGGATTGGATAACGGATCATTTCTTGACGCCTTCCCCGTTCTTTCTTCGCTTAGGCGCAGAAGTGGTCGGTGGTGACGGGGGCTGGTCGAACCCTAGGCCGCTTGCCATAAGTTTCAGGTAGTTGGCGCTGGCGTCGCGATTCCCGGAAACGGCACTGCGTGCCAGTTCGTTGAGTTTGGTTGACGTAGACTCGGCGCGAGTACTGTCCAGGCCGAAATAGGGCGAAAGCAGAATCTGTTCGGAACTCTTGCCCCTCACATGTTCGGGCAGCCGCTTTATGAGCGTCGAACCTTCCTCCTGACTCAGCAAAAAGAGGTTTTGTGACATCAATGAACCCACCACCAATGGGCTGTGGGTGGTGAAGATGAACTGAACGTTGGGTAAGGCTTTTGCCAGAGTGGGGACGACTACTTTTTGCCATTCAGGGTGTAAGTGCAGATCGATTTCGTCGACCATTACAACACCTCGCATTTCCCTTAGTTTCAGCCCTGTCGCGACACCCTGGCAGACATGAAACAGCATGTCGCCTATCCAGCCAATATAAGCCCTGAACCCATCGGACAAGGCTCGGAATGGCAGCACAATGCCGTTCATTTCAAATAAGTTTTCGTTTTCCTGCACCGTTTTCTGAATTTGACAGTTCAGAGGCAGCAGATCGTTTATCAGGTTGATGACTTGGGTGTATCGGCCTTTGTTGCTTTTGGCGTATTCAGGCAGCCAATAGGACAATGGCATGAGTGTGACGTGTTCTTCGAAGAGACTGGCAACCCGTTCATAACGGCGCAGGCGCGATTTTTTACGTGCACTTTCATCTACCCTGGCAGAGGCTTCAACACTTCTGCTCGCCCCATAACCCACAATGAAAAACGCAGGATTGTCTTCGTTGAACTGAAGAAACTCGACCGTATTCTCGATATCGCGTGGGGACACTTTGCTGCGCATGCGCTCGGTGGAGCCGAAGGAACTGATTTGGGTCTTCAGCGAAAATTGATCGGGCAGCGGGTGGTCTGTCTGCTTCGGATTTTTTTCTTCGTCAGTCGAAAGGAGCGTTGCAGTAATGGTGGCGGGAGACGTTTTTTCTTCAGCGGCGTCAGTACGACGAACCAGGCCTTCGGGAACAAAGCCGGACCCTCCGCTGAGCAAAGGCCCCAACACCGACAATGCGACTGCACGCAATACGCTGGTCTTGCCGAGGCCGTTATCTCCCAGCAAGACATTCACGTTAGGGTATTGGATCTGTAAGTTACTTGTGGCGGGCACATTGAAGTCGAGCCCTACGGCCTTAAAAGACCGTAAGTTCTCTATCTGTAACTTTTGAATATGCATGGAATCCACCTCTTCCGAAGCCGCAGATGGTAGCAAAGTTTCATCTGGGTGCCAGGCAAAGGCGTCTATTTAGTGCATCGGCTGGCGGTTCCAATGCCGGAACAACGGCTCCGCCAGAAACAATACAAACAACAACCGCATTACCTGCATCGCCGTCACCAGCGGCACCGACAGTTGCAGGGTTTCGGCCGTGAGGCTCATCTCGGCGATGCCGCCGGGCATCATGCCCAGGGTCAATGAGCGAAGGTCCAAGTGGGTGAGGGCACTCAAGCCTACCGCCGCCAGCGTCGCCAGCGCCATGGTCAACGCCGTGCCGATCAAGGTGCGAACCATGAACGACGGAGCGCGCCGGAAGAACTGACGATTGAAGTGGCAGCCCAAGCCGCTGCCGATCAGCCATTGGCCAATCTGGCTGCCGCCGTCAGGTAACCCGATGTGCAGGTCCCACACCACGCTGGCGGTGGCACTCACCAACAAGGGGCCGAACAACCACGGGTTTGGCTGACGCAAACGCTGCCAGCCCCAGGCTACCAGCGCACCCAGAGGAAACAGCAACGCCAGCCACGCCCAACTCACCGGTGCCGGATGAAACTGCGGCGCGCCGCCCTCCAGCAAATACTTGAAAATCGCCGGCACACACAACACCACTACCAGCACCCGCAGGCTCTGGCCCGCTGCCACGCGGCTGAGCACCGCGCCATTGCGTGCGCCGAGGTTGACCATCTCACCGGAACCGCCCGGCATGCTGGAGAAAAACGCGGTGGCGCGGTCTTCACCGCTGCGGCGCATCAGCCACACGCCGACCACGCTCGACAGGCTGGTGACCAGCGCGCCGAAGAAGATCAGGCCGAAGTGGCTCATCACCTGTTCAATCACCAACGGGGTGAAGTGCAGGCCGATGCCGATGCCCACTACCCATTGACCGCATTTGCGCCCGCCGGGAATCTCCGCCAACTGCCATGGCGTGAGGCAACGCACGAGGATGATCGCCAGCAACGAACCGACCATATACGGCAAAGGCCAGCCGACCAGGCTGGCCAGGTAACCGCCGGCCAGACCGACCAGCGGCGTTCCCCACCATTGTTTAAAGGTGACCTCAGACATCGGCCACGGCACGACGCTGCAGGGCACGTTTGCGGTAGATGCGGATCAGCGGGAAGGCCAGCATCAACGCGGTCAGTACCCACACACCGAAGGTGATCGGGCTCGACCAAAGAATTTGCAGGTCACCGTTGGAAATCGACAGCGCACGGCGCAGGTTCTGCTCCATCAGGCCGCCGAGGATAAAGCCCAGCAGTACCGGCGACAGCGGGAAATCCAGCTTGCGCAGGATGTAGCCGAAGATGCCGATACCCACCATCAGGAACAGATCGAAGGTGGTGGCGTGCACTGCGTACACACCGATCGCTGTGATGATGGCGATCACCGGCACCAGCGCCCAGTTCGGCACGGCAAGAATGCGCGTGAAGATGCGGATCATCGGGATGTTGAGGATCACCAGCATGATGTTGGCGATAAACAACGAGGCGATCAGGCCCCAGACGATGTCCGGTTGCTGTTGGAACAGCAGCGGGCCAGGGGTGATGTTGTACAGCGACAGAGCACCGATCATCACCGCCGTGGTGCCCGAACCCGGTACACCCAGTGTCAGCATCGGTACCAGGGCGCCACAGGCGGAAGCACCGATGGCCGTTTCCGGCGCGGCGAGGCCACGCATGTCGCCCTGGCCGAATTTGCCGCTGGCACCGGCCAGGCGTTTCTCGGTCATGTAGGCGACGGCCGAGGCCAATGTCGCACCTGCGCCGGGGAGTACACCCATGATGAAACCGAGCAGGCCGCAGCGGATGTTCACCACGAACACCGAACCCGCTTCCTTCAGGTTGAACATCATCCGCCCGGTGGCCTTCACCGCTTCCTGGCCGCGGTGAGTTTTTTCCAGCAGCAGCAGGATCTCACTGATGGAAAACAGGCCCAGCACCAACACCACAAACTGGATGCCGTCGGTGAGGTGGATGTTGTCGCCGGTAAACCGGTACACGCCGCTGTTGGCGTCAATACCCACTGCCGAGAGGAAGAGGCCGATCAGCGCCGCAACAAACGTCTTCAGCGGTTTGTCACCGGCCATGCCACCCAGGCAGACAATCGCAAACACCATCAGTACGAAATATTCCGCCGGACCGAAGGCAATTGCCCATTTGGCCAGCAGCGGCGCAAACAGCACCATGCCGCAGGTAGCGATAAACGCGCCGATGAACGAGCTCCATGCCGACAAGGACAACGCCACGCCAGCCAGGCCTTTACGGGCCATCGGGTAGCCGTCGAGGGTGGTCATCACGGTCGACGCTTCGCCCGGAATGTTCAGCAGGATTGAGCTGATACGGCCGCCGTATTCGCAACCCAGATACACGGCCGCCAGCAGGATCAACGCCGATTCCGGCGGCAGGCCCAGGGCGAATGCGATGGGGATCAACAGTGCTACGCCGTTGATCGGGCCCAGGCCCGGCAACAGGCCGACCACAGTGCCGATCAAGGTGCCGCAGAGGGCGGTCACCAGGTTGTAAGGGGACAGTGCAACGCCGAAGCCCTGGCCCAAATAGCCGAAAGTATCCATATCAGTTCTCCAGAACGTCGAGCAGGCCGAGGGGCAGCGGAACATCCATGGCTTTATCGAACAGCAGATAAAGACCAATGGCCATCAGGCTGACGATCACCACGCTGGGCACCCAGCGGCCGCCGTACAGACGCGCCATGGGAATGCCGATCAGCATGCTGCTGAGAATGAAGCCGAGGGGTTCGAAGGTGGCGGCAAACACGATCAACAGGGCTACGCAGATGCAGATCTTGATCAGGGTCTGGCGGTCCAGCGCCGGTTCTTCCTCGGTGTGCTTGGTAGGTTGCGGGCGAAACAGCATGTAGATCAGTGCCAGGCTCATCAGCCCTAGCATCAGCAGCGGGTAGGCACGAGGCCCCACCGGCTCGTAGGAAAATGCCGCCTGATACGGCCAAGCCATCAATGCAAGGCCGGCACAGGCCAGCAACAGCACAGCGGCAAAAATGCGTTGTAAGAGCATGTAGAACTCCTGGGCCGCGCCCCTTGTGAAAGAGGGCGTGGCCGCACTTGGAAGGCGGGGCGATTACTGGATCAGGCCGAACTCTTTGGCCAGTACTTTGTAGTCAGCCACCTGTTTCTTCACGTAGGTGTCCAGCTCCGGGCCGGTCATGGCGAACGGGAACAGCTCACGCTGGTCACGCAGCTTGGCGAACTCGTCCGAGGCCAGCAGTTTGTCGAACGCCTCTTTCCACCAGGCATAGTCGGCATCGCTGACTTTTGGCCCCAGATAGAAACCGCGCACCACCGGCCAGACGATGTCGTAGCCTTGCTCCTTGGCGGTCGGAATGTCCTTCATTTCTGGCTCGTCCAGCCGCTTCTCGGAGAACACCGCCAGCAAGCGCATATCGCCACTCAGGATGTGCGGCATGGAGTCGGAGATGTCGGTACTGCCCACTTGGATGTGACCGCCGAGCAGGGCAGTAGCGATTTCGCCTCCACCTTCGAGGGCGACATAACGCAGCTCGCGCGGGTTGATCCCGGCTGCCTTGGCGATCAGTGCCGTTTGCATCCAGTCCTGGCTGCCGACGGTGCCGCCGGAACCGATCACTACGCTGCCCGGATCTTTCTTCAAGGCTTTGACGAGATCGTCGAGGGTCTTGTAGGGCGAATCACTTTTCACTGCGATGGCGCCGTAGCTGGTGCCAACTGCCGCCAACCAACGCACGGCGCTTTCATCAAAACGACCGAACTTGCCTTGCGCCAGGTTCAACAGCGAACCGCTGGACCAGGCCACCAATGTGCCGGCATCAGCAGGGCGCTGGGCGACCACCGCGTTGTAAGCCACTGCACCCACGCCGCCCGGCATGTAGGTCACGCGCATCGGCTTGCTGAGCAACTTCTCGTTGACCAACGCGCTTTGCGCCAGTTTGCAGGTCAGGTCAAAACCACCGCCGGGGGAGGCCGGGGCGATGCATTCCGGGCGCTTGGGTTCATCGGCAGCCAGCAGTTGACCGGCGAACAGCATGCAGCCGGCGGCGAGGGCAAATTTACGCAGTGAAAGGGTCATGGTTATCTCCATCTTTATTGTTGTGAGGTTCTACTGCCAGAGCACACTTACCAAAGGGCAACGCTGTAGCTGACCAGCACGCGCATTTCATCCGCGTCACGGGCTGAATAGTTGGAACGGTACGTGGCGTTACGCAGGCGTACAGCGACGTCTTTGAACGTGCCGGTTTGCACCACGTACTTGATTTCGGTGTTGCGTTCCCACTCTTTACCGGTCTCGCCGTTCTTGAGTTTGATGTTGTCACCCGACAGGTAACGGCTCATGAAACTCAGGCCGGGAATGCCCAGCTTGGCGAAGTCGTAGTCGTAGCGCGCCTGCCAGGAGTGCTCGTCGGCGCCGGCAAAGTCGTTGATCTGAACGAAGTTGACCAGGTACGGGTCACTGCCATCCACATACGGGAAGGCGCTGTCGCCGGACATGTGCTGGTAGCCGGCGCTGAGCTTATGGCCATTGAGGGCATAGCTGAACAGGCCGTTGAGGGAGGTATTGTCGATCTTGCCGCCACGGGCAGCACCGGTTTCATCACTGATAGCCAGGCGCAGGTCGGTGGCGAAGGTGCCGGGGCCCATCGGGCGTGCGGCCACCAGGCCGAGGAAGTGCTGGAGGTAAACGTCGTCGAGCTGGGCGAAGTGGTAGCTACCGGTGATCTTGTCGGCGAACTTATAGTCCACGCCACCGAAGTTGAAATGCTTGCCGGTGGCGCCGCTGAGGAAGCGGCTGTTCTTGTTGTTGAGGGCGATGTCCTCGTAGTTGCTGTCGTCGCGGTCCTTGGCCTTGTCCAGGCGACCGCCGGTGAACGTCAGGTTCTTGAACTCCTTGGAAGTCAGCAGGCCGCCGTTGAACGTCTGCGGCAGGATGCGGCCGTCGTTGGGCTTGAGGATCGGCAGTTCAGGCATCAGCGAGCCGATCTTCAGCTCGGTGGCGGAGATCTTCACCTTGCCGGTCAAACCCAGCTTGGAGTACTCATCGGCGGCGCGACCATCGTCATGGGTCGGCAGCAGGCCGGTACCGGTGCGGTCGGGGCTGGAGTCGAGTTTGACTCCGAGCATGCCCAGCGCGTCGACGCCAAAACCGACGGTGCCGTCGGTGTAGCCCGATTGCAGGTTGAGCATGAAGCCCTGGGCCCATTCGTCGCGCTTGGATTGCTGTGCGCTGGTGCCGTCGCGAAAGTCTCGGTTGAAGTACATGTTGCGGGTTTCCAGGGTCGCGCTGCTGTCTTCAAAGAAGGCAGCCTGGGCAAGCGGCGAAAAGCCGGCAAGGGCAGCGGCACTGGCAAGGGCGGTGTGGGTCAGGCGGGAAAAACGAACAGGCGGGCAAGCCTGTGGCTGGGTCGACAGCATCGTGTTGCACTCCGTTATTGTTCTTATTTTGGCGAAAACGCATCGAGGCGCTTTTCGGTCGCGACTCATCTGGTCGCTCGGCGGGCATGACCCACCTTGGCTGGATGCTAAAGGGCGAAGCTTTCACTAACCTTTCAGCTGCCTTTCAATGTTTTCGGGCTTCACAGGGCAGGCGGCGCCTGTAAACTGCCCGCCAAGGCGTGGCATCGACCACCCATGAACGAGGTAGAAATCCATGCGTGTCCTCTTGGTTGAAGACCATCTGCAACTCGCCGAAAGTGTCGCCCAGGCGCTCAAGAGCACGGGTTTGACCGTCGACGTACTGCACGATGGCGTGGCCGCGGACTTGGCCTTGAGCAGCGAGGAATACGCGGCGGCGATCCTTGATGTGGGGTTGCCGCGCATGGATGGTTTCGAGGTGCTGGCGCGTCTACGCGCTCGCGGAAAAAATCTGCCTGTGCTGATGCTCACCGCACGCAGTGATGTGAAAGACCGCGTGCATGGCCTGAACCTGGGCGCCGATGATTACCTCGCCAAACCGTTCGAACTGACGGAGCTGGAAGCCCGGGTCAAGGCGCTGCTGCGCCGCAGCGTGCTGGGCGGCGAGCGCCAGCAGACCTGCGGCGTGTTGGTGTACGACCTCGATACTCGGCGCTTCACCGTGGGCGGCGAGCTGATGACCTTGACCTCTCGCGAGCAAGCCGTGCTCGAAGCCTTGATCGCGCGCCCAGGCCGGGTGATGAGCAAGGAGCAACTCGCGTCCCAGGTGTTCGGCCTGGACGAAGAGGCCAGCCCGGATGCCATCGAAATCTACGTGCACCGGTTGCGCAAGAAACTCGATGGCCAGCCCATCGCCATCGTGACCTTCCGCGGCCTTGGCTATCTGCTGGAAGCCCGCGATGCATAAGCCCAGCAGCCTGCGCTGGCGCCTGCTGTGGAACTTGGCGCTGTTGCTGGTGCTGTTGATGCTCGCCAGTGGCATGAGTGCCTACTGGAACGGTCGCGAAGCGGCCGACACCGCCTATGACCGCACGTTGCTGGCCTCGGCACGGACCATCGCGGCCGGCCTGACCCAAGTGGACGGCACCCTCAGCGCCAACGTGCCCTATGTCGCCCTGGACACCTTTGCCTACGACAGCGCCGGGCGTATCTACTACCAAGTCAATGACATCGACCAGAAGCTGATCTCCGGTTACGAGAACCTGCCCGGCCCGCCGCCGGGCACGCCTCGCACCGATGACTATCCGGCGCTGGCGCGGTTTTACAACGCCACGTACCAAGGCCAGCAGGTGCGTGTGGTCAGCCTGCTCAAGGCCGTCTCCGAGCCGAATATGAACGGCATGGCGGAAATCCGCGTGGCCGAAACCGATGAAGCGCGCGTGAGCATGGCCCGCAGCCTGATGGCCGATACCTTGCTGCGCTTGGGCATGCTTGCGATCGGCGCGTTGTTATTGGTGTGGTTCGCCGTAAGCGCAGCGCTGCGCCCGCTGGAGCGCTTGCGCACGGCAGTGGAAGAACGCCAGCCCGACGACTTGCGGCCCTTGCCGTTGGTGGAAGTGCAGCATGAGTTCGGCCCGCTGGTGCGTTCCCTCAATCACTTCACTGAGCGCCTGCGCGGGCAGTTCGAACGCCAGGCGCAGTTTATTGCCGACGCGTCCCACGAACTGCGTACACCGTTGGCGGCACTCAAGGCGCGGCTGGAACTGGGTCTGCGCGCGGAAGATCCGGCGACCTGGCGCAGCACCCTGGAAACCGCCGCCCAGGGCACCGACCGCCTGACCCATCTGGCCAATCAATTGCTGTCCCTGGCACGCATTGAAAATGGCGCGCGGGCGATTGCCGAAGGGGGGGCGCAGTTGCTGGATCTGAGCCAGCTGGCCCGTGAACTGGGCATGGCCATGGCGCCCCTGGCCCATGCGCGTGGCGTGGCATTGGCGCTTGAGGCCGACGAGCCGGTGTGGTTGCGCGGTGAGCCGACGCTGCTGAACGAGTTGCTGAGCAACCTGGTGGACAACGCCCTGGCCCACACGCCACCGGGTGGCAACGTGATTTTGCGGGTGTCGGCGCCTGCGGTACTGGAGGTGGAAGATGACGGCCCTGGTATTCCGCTGGATGAACGCGACCGGGTGTTCGAGCGCTTCTACCGCCGCAGCCAGCAAGGCATGGGCTCAGGCCTGGGGCTGGCGATTGTCGGCGAAATCTGCCGTGCCCATCTGGCGCAGATCAGCCTGCACGATGGTGCGCAGGCGGGGTTGAAGGTGCGGGTAAGTTTTATCGCCGGTTGATCAGTCGAACATCAAGCGGGCTTCATCCAGCTCTGCGCGCAGTTTTTCACTGTAGGGGTCGACCCGCAGTTTCTTCATCGCTGGCACGTTGGAGACTTCCACCTTTGCCAAGGGGTGATCGGTGCCGTGATGGCAATACAGCACGGCGATCTGCACCAGGTCGATGTAGTCGAGGCTGGCGGAGTCGCGTTCCAGGTTCAGGTACTGGCCTGGCAGTTTCGCCAGCATTTCCGGGAAGTCCCAGCCACCGAGCAACTTGTCGCCCAATACCGGGTGGATGCTGTCGATGACATGGTTGAGGCTGACCGGGTCCGACAGCAGTTCGTAGTGGTCTTCGGCGTAGGTCAGGATCGGCAGCACGCCGATCTGGTGCACCAGGCCGCCCAACGCTGCCTGGTCTGGCTTGAGCTGACTGTGGCTGCGGCACAAGGCATAGCTCACGCCCGCTACTTCCAGGCTGCGGCGCCACACATCGCGCATTTTCTGTTCTACCGTTTCGGAGCGGGCGTGGAAGATCTGTTCCATCACCAGGCCGATGGCCAGGTTGCTGCTGTAGTTGGTACCCAGCCGGGTGATGGCGGTGTGCAGGTCGGTGACTTCCTGAGTGGCGCGTAACAACGGGCTGTTGACCACTTTGATCAGGCGCGCCGACAGCGCGGTGTCGCGACCGATGACTTTGCTCAAGTGGCTGATGCTGATTTCCGGGTCTTCAGCGGCCTGACGGATGTTCAGGGCCACTTCCGGCAATGTCGGCAGAACCAGGTCATCGTTGTTGATGGCCTTAACCAACGCCTGTTGGACTTTTTCCGCCAGTTTGTTCATTCATGCTCTCTAGGGTGCTGCAAAAAGGTACGGCGACTAACGCTGGATTTCTCGATCGCGGTCGAGGGTATAAGGCAGCTCAAGCAGGTTTAAACCTGGGCCTTCCAGTGTGCCTAAGTGCACATCGCCACTATCGGCTGCTTCGGCTTGCAATACGGCCAGAAGTTCAATCGCTTGGTCAGCTTTTGCTGCAATCACCACTTCGCCGATCGAGCTGTTGTGGCTGGCGGAAAACAGTGGGGTGCCTGGCTCGGGCATGTCAGCCGCGTTGAGGCTCAGGCGGTACAAGCGGCGCTTGAGTTTGCCCAGGTACTGCATGCGCGCGACGATTTCCTGGCCGGTGTAGCAACCTTTCTTGAAACTCACGCCGCCCACCGCTTGCAGGTTGAGCATTTGCGGGATGAAGACTTCGCGGGTTTGCGGCATGACCTGGCCGATGCCAGCGCGGATCTGGCCCAGCAGCCATTCATTCAAGTCTGCTTCTTTTACGTGAGCGGCCAGTTGGCTGCGCACAGTGTCGGCTTGCTCGGCAGGCACCCAGAGTTCGGCGCGGGCTGGGGATACGCGGATGGCGATCAGTACGTCGGCACGCGCTACGCTGTCAGTCTCGGCTGGAAGTTCAAGACCCAGGCTGGCGAGTGCATGGTCAGCGTTCGATAGGCCGAAACGCACCCAGGCGGCGCTTTCGTCGGTGAGCTTGGACTTGGAGAACACCGCGTATTTCTTCAGGTCGGCCAGTTGCGGTTCCAGCAAATCGGTGGCCATCGCCATCAATACTCCGTCACCTTGCAAGAGGATACGGAAGCTCGATTGCATGCGGCCTTTTTGCGTGCAGCGCGCGCCGAGGCTAGCCTGAGTATCACTCAGGTAATTGAGGTTGCAGGTGAGCTGGCCCTGCAGGAACTTGGCAGCGTCGGAGCCGCGGACGGCCAGAACGCCTTCGTGGGACAGCGGGCAGAAAAAAGCGGAGTCAGCCATGGGTCATCGCAGGTCAAAAAGTCATGGGTGCATCATAGAGGGGCGCCCGGCAAATGGATAGTTTCCATATGGTGCGACCAAAGCCGGCTGTTCCGGGGCCGTGGTGCCTGTATACTTGCGCGCTATTTGAGGAGCGCTCCATGGTCGAAGAAGTAGAAATCAATCGCCTCTACTGGCACAGCCGTCGTGGCATGCTGGAGCTGGATGTGTTGTTGGTGCCTTTCACCAAAGAGGTGTACGCCACGCTCAATAAGGTAGATCGCGACCTCTATGTCCGTCTGCTCGAATGCGAAGACCAGGACATGTTCGGCTGGTTCATGGAACGCGCCGAATCGGAAGATCCTGAGCTGCAGCGTATGGTTCGGATCATTCTGGACCGTGTTCAGCCCAAGTAATCGTTTTGAATGCCGCTGGCGGGCCTCACGGCTAATGCTGGCGGCGTATGTGCTCGCCCAGCTATTCGCGCTGGGTGCGTTGTTGGTCCTCGATTCCCCCTTTGCTTTCCTTGGCGTGCTGTTATGCCTGGCCCATGCGGCCTGGGTGCTGCCGCGTCATGTCCTGTTGACCCACCGTTCGTCGATTGTTGGCCTGCGTCGCGATGAGGATGGCTGGCAGTTGTTCAGTCATGAGCGCGGTTGGCACAGCGTGCAGTTGCGCCCCGACAGCCTGGCGTTGCCGCTGATTGTCGTATTGCGCTATCGGGTTCAGGGCGAGTGGCGGGTGCGTTCCGTCTGTGTCCCACGGGATTCGCAGGTCGCCGATGTGCATCGGCGCCTGCGGGTACGCCTGAAGTTCAGCCGCCGAAGGTGGTTGGCACCAGAATAGTGTCGCGGGCTTCTGGCAGCATCTGCGGATAGTCGAGGGTGTAATGCAGGCCTCGGCTTTCCTTGCGTTCCATGGCCGAGCGGATCATCAGTTCCGCGACCTGGGCCAGGTTGCGCAATTCGATCAGGTCACGACTGACTTTATAGTTGCTGTAGAACTCGTCGATCTCATCCAGCAGCAAACGCACGCGGTGCTGAGCCCGTTGGAGGCGCTTGTTGGTGCGCACGATCCCCACGTAGTCCCACATGAACCGCCGCAGCTCGTCCCAGTTGTGCGCGATGATCACGTCTTCGTCCGAATCTGTGACCTGGCTGGCATCCCAGCGGGGCAGGGCGGTCGGCACCGGGATGTGCGGCAGTTGGTCGAGAATGTCTGCCGCCGCCGAGCGCGCGTAGACAAAGCATTCGAGCAAAGAATTGCTGGCCATGCGGTTGGCGCCGTGCAGGCCGGTGAAGCTGGTTTCGCCAATCGCGTACAGGCCGGGCACGTCGGTGCGGCCGTGCTGGTCGACCATCACGCCACCGCAGGTGTAGTGCGCGGCGGGCACGACGGGGATCGGACCTTTGGTGATGTCGATATTGAACGCCAGACAGCGCTCATAGACCGTGGGGAAGTGGGTCTTAATGAAGTCTTCGGGTTTGTGGCTGATGTCCAGGTACACGCAGTCGACACCTAGGCGCTTCATTTCATGGTCAATGGCGCGGGCGACGATATCGCGCGGGGCCAGTTCGGCGCGCGGGTCGAAGCGCTGCATGAAACGTTCGCCATTCGGTAGTTTCAGGTGTGCACCTTCACCACGCAGCGCCTCGGTGATCAGGAAGCTCTTGGCCTGCGGGTGATAAAGGCAGGTGGGGTGGAATTGGTTGAATTCTAGGTTCGCCACCCGGCAACCCGAACGCCAGGCCATGGCAATACCGTCGCCGCAAGCGCCGTCGGGGTTGCTGGTGTAGAGGTAGACCTTGGCCGCACCGCCTGACGCGAGAATGGTGAAGCGTGCGCCGTACGTGTCGACTTCGCCGCTGGAACGGTTGAGCACGTAGGCGCCGAGGCAGCGCTCGCCGTCCAGGCCCAGGCGTTTTTCGGTGATCAGGTCAACGGCGACGCGCTGCTCCAGCAATTCGATGTTGGGACGCTGGCGGGCTTGGTCGAGTAGGGTCTTGAAGATCGCGGCGCCGGTGGCGTCGGCGGCGTGGATGATGCGACGGTGGCTGTGGCCGCCTTCGCGCGTGAGGTGGAATTCGAAGCCGCCGTCGTCACTGCTCGCGTGTTCGTCGCGGGTGAACGGCACGCCTTGATCGATCAACCATTGGATCGCCTCGCGGCTATGCTCGACGGTGAAACGCACCGCATCTTCGTTGCACAGGCCACCGCCAGCGTTGAGGGTGTCTTCGACGTGGGATTGCACCGTGTCGGTGTCATCCAGTACGGCGGCCACACCACCCTGGGCCCAGAATGTGGAGCCGTTGGCCAGGTCGCCTTTGCTCAGGACCGCAATGCGCAGATGGCTGGGAAGGGTCAGCGCTAGGCTCAATCCTGCCGCGCCGCTGCCGATCACCAGGACATCGTGTTGAAACTGTTGGCTCATTTGAAGGATTCCGCAAAAAGCGATCCAAAGGTCAGGCGCAGACAGGAGGCCTGGATCGGCGAATCAAAGGGTCACACGGGCCACTAGTATATAGAGGGGGGGAGCGGCACAATAGCCGGGCATTCGTGGCAATGTGAGATTACGGTGCGCAGCTCGGGTAAAATCAGCCGGTTGTTGAAGCGGGAACTTTTTGCATAAGCCCCGACTCAATAGCAGGTTGCCCGAAAGCTGGGAAACGTTGAGTTTATTGGCCCGTCGGGAGCATTGGACGCGTCAGAAAACCGGCGACAAGATTATTCGCGCAGCCGGCGTTGCCCGCGCTGCGTTTTTCGTGTGTGCCAAATCAGTGCATGCCGGAAACTTGCTTGAAGGGGGAGAACTTTTGCGAAAAGTCCGAGTCTATGTTTGCAAGCCTGATCGTTTAGTTATGCAAGCCTCCTTCAAGTACAACGAGGAGTGTTCATGCTAACCCAGGAAGAGGATCAGCAGCTCGTCGAGCGCGTTCAGCGCGGCGACAAGCGAGCATTTGATCTGCTAGTGCTGAAATACCAGCACAAAATTCTCGGGTTGATCGTGCGGTTTGTGCACGACACCCATGAAGCGCAGGACGTTGCACAAGAGGCCTTTATCAAGGCTTATCGTGCACTGGGCAATTTCCGCGGTGATAGTGCGTTTTACACGTGGCTGTACCGCATCGCCATCAACACGGCGAAGAACTATCTGGTGTCTCGCGGACGCCGCCCACCAGATAGCGATGTAAGTTCAGAAGATGCAGAATTTTACGATGGTGATCACGGCCTCAAAGATCTCGAGTCGCCGGAGCGTGCATTGCTGCGCGACGAGATCGAAGGCACCGTTCATCGCACAATTCAGCAACTGCCAGAAGATTTGCGTACGGCGTTAACTTTACGTGAATTCGATGGTCTGAGTTACGAAGACATTGCGAGCGTCATGCAGTGTCCGGTGGGGACTGTGAGGTCACGGATTTTCCGGGCCCGGGAAGCCATCGATAAAGCCTTGCAACCTTTGTTGCAGGAAAACTAAAGACAGCGGCGACAGCCAAGAGAGGAACCGCCATGAGTCGTGATGCCCTGCAGGAATCGCTGTCCGCAGTGATGGATAACGAAGCGGATGAACTGGAACTTCGTCGAGTGCTCAACGCATTTGATGATGCCGAAACCCGTGACACCTGGTCTCGTTACCAAGTCGCTCGGGCGGTGATGCATAAGGATCTTCTAATCCCTCGTCTGGATATTGCTGCGGCTGTTTCTGCTGCGCTGGCCGATGAAGCCGTTCCGGCAAAAGCTGCTCGTGGTCCTTGGCGTAGCCTGGGTCGCCTGGCAGTCGCTGCCTCGGTGACAGTTGCAGTGCTTGCTGGTGTTCGCCTGTACAACCAGGACGAAATTGCTGGTGCCGAACTGGCCCAACAGACTCAGCAGCCGGTCATGGCCGGTCCGCAAGTCAAAGGCCCAGCTGTACTGGCCGGCTACAAGGAAAGCTCTGACACCACTGGCCCTATGGCCAACGGTGTACTTCAAGGGCAATCGCAGGACCAGCGTCTTCCAGGCTACTTGCGCCAACACGCACAGGAATCAGCCTTGAAAGGCACTGAAAGCGCTCTGCCATACGCTCGCGCTGCAAGCCTGGAAAATCGCTAAACCGCTAAGGGGCATTATGCGCGCCATACCGCTCCTTACGCTGTTTCTCAGTGGTTGGTTTGCACTACCCGCCCATGCCGATGAAGCCCAAGACTGGCTGACTCGACTTGGGCGTGCAGAGCAGCAGCAAAGCTTTGAAGGTACGTTCGTCTATGAACGTAACGGCAGTTTTTCCACCCACGACATCTGGCATCGTGTCCAGAATGGTCAGGTACGCGAGCGGCTCTTGCAGCTCGATGGTTCTGCCCAGGAAGTTGTGCGAGTGGATGGCCGCACCCAATGTGTCAGCGGCACGCTGGTTGCTGGCATTGGCAATTCGCGTGATGCACCCTCACGAGCGCTTGACCCGCAAAAAATCAATCCATTTTACGAATTGGCCATTATCGGCAAGTCCCGCGTGGCCGGCCGTAATGCAGTCATCGTTTCGATCACGCCACGTGATCAATACCGTTATGGCTTTGAGCTGCATCTGGATCGTGAAACCGCATTGCCGCTCAAGTCCCTGTTGCTGAACGATCAAGGGCAGTTACTGGAGCGCTTTCAATTCACACGTTTGAATACTTCCACCTCGCCCACCGATCGTGATTTGCAGCCCAGCAGTGAATGCACGTCTATCGCTATCTCAGATACTAAGGCGTCGGAAGTAGAGCCCACTCAGGCTTGGCATTTGGAATGGTTGCCGCCGGGTTTTCAACTGACCAATAGCAGTGCCCGTAAAGATGCTCAGACCAAAGCCACTGTCGACAGCTTGATGTATGAAGACGGGCTGGCACGTTTTTCGGTATTTCTTGAGCCGATCAGCGCTGTGAGCGTGACTGAAACCCGCACTCAATTGGGCCCCACGGTTGCTGTGTCCCGCCGGCTGAATACGGTGGACGGCGAAATGATGGTGACGGTAGTTGGTGAAATTCCTATCGGCACCGCCGAGCGTATCGCGCTGTCGGTGCGCGGTGAAAAAAAGGCCACCACCCAGCCGTGAGTTGTTAATCCTATGTTCATCCTGCTCTTCCACTGTACGTCCATGTCAGGCTGGCTGCCGAAAGCATGAAATGTCTGGATCAGCATTTTCACTTGCAAAAATCTCCCATGTTTTTTATAGGTCAGGGCTTGTCGGCTCTGGCCTTGTTTTGTTCGCGGAACAAAAATGTCGGTCGCAGTTTTCGGCGTTTCTTGAACCCTGTCGCTCAACCCTGCTCGTCGTAACGGGAGCTGTATGTCGATACCACGTTTGAAATCCTACCTATCCATAGTCGCCACGGTACTGGTGCTTGGCCAGGCCTTGCCTGCACAAGCGGCCGAGTTGCCTGATTTCACCCAATTGGTTGAGCAAGCCTCGCCGGCCGTGGTGAACATCAGCACCACGCAGAAACTGCCAGATCGCAAAGTGTCGAACCAGCAGATGCCTGACCTGGAAGGCCTGCCGCCGATGCTGCGAGAGTTCTTCGAGCGCGGCATGCCACAACCGCGCACGCCTCGTGGCGGTGGTGGTGGCCAGCGTGAAGCGCAGTCCCTGGGCTCGGGCTTCATCATTTCCCCTGATGGCTACATCCTTACCAACAACCATGTGATCGCTGACGCTGACGAGATTCTCGTGCGCCTGGCCGACCGCAGCGAGCTGAAAGCCAAGCTGGTGGGTACCGATCCACGTTCAGACGTTGCGCTGCTGAAAATCGACGGTAAGGACCTTCCCGTTCTGAAGCTGGGCAAGTCCCAGGACCTCAAGGCCGGGCAGTGGGTAGTCGCCATCGGCTCGCCGTTCGGTTTTGACCACACTGTGACTCAGGGTATCGTCAGCGCCATTGGTCGCAGCCTGCCGAATGAGAACTACGTGCCATTCATCCAGACCGACGTGCCGATCAACCCAGGTAACTCCGGTGGCCCGCTGTTCAACCTGGCCGGTGAAGTAGTGGGTATCAATTCGCAGATCTACACCCGCTCCGGTGGTTTCATGGGCGTGTCGTTTGCTATTCCGATCGACGTGGCCATGGATGTTTCCAACCAATTGAAAAGCGGTGGCAAGGTTAGCCGTGGCTGGTTGGGCGTAGTGATCCAGGAAGTGAACAAAGACCTCGCTGAGTCCTTCGGTCTCGACAAGCCTGCTGGTGCTCTGGTTGCACAGATCCAGGACGACGGCCCTGCTGCTAAAGGCGGTCTGCAAGTCGGCGACGTGATCCTGACCATGAATGGCCAACCGATTGTCATGTCGGCCGACCTGCCACACCTGGTCGGTGCACTCAAGGCGGGCAGCAAGGCCAAGCTGGAAGTAATTCGTGACGGCAAGCGCCAGAACGTTGAACTGACGGTAGGCGCTATTCCTGAAGAAGGTGCGACTCTGGACGCCCTCGGCAATAACAAATCGGGTGCTGAGCGAAGCAGCAACCGTCTGGGCATTGCAGTCGTTGAGCTGACCGAAGAGCAGAAGAAAAGCTTCGACCTCAAGGGCGGCGTAGTGATCAAGGAAGTGCAGGATGGCCCAGCAGCGTTGATCGGCCTGCAGCCGGGTGACGTGATCACCCACCTGAACAATCAGGCGATTGATTCCACCAAGCAGTTCACTGATATCGCCAAGGCGTTGCCGAAGAATCGCTCGGTGTCGATGCGCGTGCTGCGTCAGGGGCGCGCCAGCTTCATTACCTTCAAGCTGGCCGAGTAATCCGCTAAGCCAATAAAAAGCCCCGCCGTCGGTCAACGATGGCGGGGCTTTTTTGTGGGTGATGGGTTTAGCTCATCATCCCTTTTACCAGGCGTTCCTGTTCGATCAGCTCACGCTGGCGTGCGTCGATACGTGACGACAATGGAAAGTTACTGCCGGCGCGGCGTTTGGCGAAGTCCAGTTGCTGAATCGCCTGCTGGAAGTCGCCCACCAGAGCAAAGTATTCAGCGCGCGCCTGGTGCAGGCCGATGATGTTGCCGGATAACCCGCGTGTCTCGGCGACTTGATACCACACGTCCGGATCGTCCGGACGAGACTTGAGCAGGCCATCCAGGGCCTTTTCCGCATCCGCGGTACGATTTTGTTTAAGCAGCAGGTCGACTCGGATCTGATTCAGCGGATAGTTGCCGGGGTATTGGGTCAGCATCCGATCCGTGCGTTGCTGGGCGTCGGCTAGACGGCTGTTGTCTATGTCCAGCTGGATTTGCGCCAGGTTATAAGTGATGTCATTGGGCGCTTTGGCCAGCAACGGTTGCAGGCTATCTCTCGCTTGCTTGAATTGTGAGGCCTTGATTTGGGCGATGGCCAGGCCATAACGCGCCACATCGTTTTTCGGATTCTCGTCCAGTTGCGCCTGGAAGCGTTTGGCGGCGAGTCCTGAGGTGTCCTCATATTGCAGCTGCACCCGTGCGCGAATCAGTTGATAGCGCAGGCTGTCTTCCTTTCCGCCGGGCTTGGATTGCTCGGCTCGGTTTCGGGTGTCGGCGATCCGCGATTCAGTGACCGGGTGCGTCAACAGGAATTCTGGTGGCTTGGCGTCGAAGCGGTATTGACGCCCCAAGCGCTCGAACATGGTCGGCATGGAGCGCGGGTCGTAGCCGGCTTTCTCCAGATTGACGATACCGATACGGTCAGCCTCTTGTTCATTCTGCCGAGAGAACCGCCGTTGTTCCTGGATCGCCGCCGCCTGGGTGCCGGCGATCGCAGCAATGCCCGCATCACCTGCGCCGGCGGCTGCCGCGATGATGCCACCGAGGAGAGCAGCCATCATCGGGATCTGCATGCGCTGCTGCGCTTCAACGCCACGGGCGAAGTGACGCTGTGACAAGTGAGCCAATTCGTGCGCCAGCACCGAGGCGTATTCTCCTTCGGTCTGGGCGTTGAGGAACAGGCCGCCGTTCACGCCGACAATACCGCCTGGCGCGGCAAACGCGTTGAGTTGCGGGCTGTTGATCAGGATGAACTCCAGGCGTCGGTCGTTCACCTGGCTGGTTTCTACCAGCTTATACACGCTGGTTTCGACGTAATCTTTGAGTTGCGGGTCGTTCAGTTGGGAAACCTGTCCGCGCAGGTAGGCCAGCCAGGCACGGCCCAGTTGGAATTCCTGTTGTGGCGAGACAATGGCAGAACTGGCGTCGCCAAGCGACGGCAGGTCGTCAGCGAAGCCTGGAGAGGCCAGCAGGCAAGCCAGCGTCAGCAGGGTGGGGCGCAAAAAAGTCATGCACATAGCCTTTCGACAAAGAGCTTACTGTAGCCGGACACTGAGCTCCGGACCAGATATTCTAAGCACCCCGAACGCTTGCCCGGAGTAAAACCATGACCGACGCTGTAGCCTTTGATGCCGAGCTCGACGCCAGCGGCCTCAATTGCCCGTTGCCCTTGCTCAAGGCCAAGCTGGAACTCAACCGATTGACCAGCGGTGCCGTGCTCAAGGTGATCGCAACGGACGCAGGTTCCCAGAGGGATTTCCGCACATTTGCCAAACTGGCCGGCCACACGTTGTTGCATGAAGAAGATGCCGCCGGTGTGTACCGTTACTGGTTGCGCAAGGCCTGAGCCGTTGCCCCTACCACCCGAGGTTGATTGATGTTCAAAGTGTTACGAGACTGGATCCAGCGCTACTTTTCTGATGAAGAAGCCGTGGTACTAGCCGTCCTGTTGTTTTTGGCCTTTACCGCAGTCCTCACCTTGGGTGGCATGCTGGCGCCCGTACTTGCGGGGATGGTGCTCGCTTACCTGATGCAGGGCCTGGTCACCACCCTTGAGCGTTTGCGCTTGCCGGGCGGTGCGGCAGTGGGGCTGGTCTTCGCCTTGTTCATGGGCCTGCTGGTGGTGTTTATCGTGGTGGTGTTGCCACTGCTGTGGCACCAACTGATAACGCTGTTCAACGAGTTGCCGGGCATGCTCGCCAAGTGGCAGTCGCTGTTGCTGCTGTTGCCGGAGCGCTACCCGCATCTGGTATCGGATGAGCAGGTGTTGCAGGCCATTGAAGTGGCGCGCGGCGAAATCGGGAAATTCGGGCAATGGGCGCTGACGTTTTCCCTGTCCAGCTTGCCGCTGCTGGTCAATATCATGATCTACCTGGTGCTTGTCCCGATCCTGGTGTTCTTCTTTCTCAAGGATCGCGCCATGATCGGTCGCTGGGTGAGTGGCTATCTGCCGCGTGAGCGAGCGCTAATTACTCGGGTTGCCGAGGAAATGAACCGGCAGATCGCCAACTACATTCGTGGCAAAGTCATCGAGATCATTATCTGCGGCGGTGTTACCTACATCGCTTTTATTGCCCTGGACCTGAATTACGCGGCCCTGTTGGCATTGCTGGTCGGTATTTCAGTGGTGGTGCCCTATGTCGGCGCGGTAGTGGTGACCGTACCAGTTACGCTGATCGCTTTGTTCCAGTGGGGCTGGAGCGACCAGTTCATCTACCTGATGGCGGTGTACGGGATCATCCAGACCCTGGATGGCAACGTGCTGGTGCCGTTGCTCTTCTCGGAGGCGGTCAACCTGCATCCGGTGGCGATCATTTGCGCGGTATTGTTGTTTGGTGGGCTATGGGGATTCTGGGGGGTGTTCTTTGCGATTCCCCTGGCAACGCTGTTCAAGGCAGTGCTGGATGCGTGGCCGCGGCAGGAGCCAGTGGTGGCGCCTTTGCTCTGAAACGGAAAGGGGGAGCCTGCTCCCCCTCTCACATTTTCAGGCCTTATTCAAAGCCTGCGCTGCTGTCAGTACAGCATCCACATGCCCTGGCACTTTTACGCCACGCCATTCCTGGCGCAGCACGCCTTCCTTGTCGATCAGGAAGGTGCTGCGATCCACACCCAAGTATTCCTTGCCGTAAAGCTTCTTCAGTTTGATCACATCAAACAGCTGGCAAACCGCCTCGTCTTTGTCGCTGATCAGCTCGAAAGGGAATTCCTGCTTGCCTTTGAAGTTCTCGTGGGACTTCACGCTGTCGCGCGACACGCCAAACACTTCAGTGTTGGCCGCTTGGAACGCCGCGTACTGGTCACGGAAGCCTTGGCCTTCAGTGGTGCAGCCGGGGGTGCTGTCCTTCGGATAGAAGTAGATCACCACCTGCTTACCCTTGAGGGCCGCAAGGCTAAAAGTCTGGCCGCTGGTGGCCTGGGCTTCGAAGTCGGCTATGGGTTGGTCGATGACTACTGCCATGAATACTTCCTTACATTGGGTTCTGTGGGCGCCATGGTTCGATCAACGCGTCGAGGTTCAGTGCGTCGGCGAAATCCAGGAACTGGTCGCGCAGCCAACTGATCTGCACACCGGCTGGCAGGGTCACGGTGAAAGTGGCGTTGAGCATGGTGCCGCCGGTTTGCGGGGCCTGGTAGGTGTCGCAGGTCAGGTTTTCCAGTTCGACGTTATGGTCGATAAAGAACTGGCACAACTCGTTGACGATGTCCGAGCGGTACGCCGAGCTGACGTAAGCCACATAAGGCAGGGCCTGGGGACGGTTTTCCAGCGCGGCGCTACGCACTACATTGACGGTGAAGTCATGTTTCTTGGCCAAGCCCGGCAGGCCGGTTTCCAGGCGTGCCAGGGCGTCCCAGGTGCCGGAGATCTGGAGGACCAGCGCACTGCACTCGCCATGGCGTGTCAGGCGGGAGGTCACGACGGCGCAGCGGTTTTCATGGCTGGCGCGGCACAGGACGTTCGTCAGCTCCATGGGGTTGGCGCCGAGGGCACTGATAACAAGGAATTGTTCGCGAACTGTGGGGGTGGACATGCAGCCTTCCTAAACGATGAGCGGTCGATACCATGAGGGCCGTATCGATCAAAGCATGAAGGGTAGCGAAAAGCGCCGCCAAGGGATAGGAGGTGGCGTTTTCATTACGTGAACGGCGTGATTCCAGCCTGCTGTAACCCATGCTTTCGTCCAATGATGGCATTGCCCATCGTTTAGTTGCCCCAGAACGCATCCTCACGCGGTACTTCGCTTGTACAAGCATCTTGGCGCCAGTACCATTACGGCTCTCTTTTTCCGGCAGGAGCGGTTGCATGATTGCGGGCAGTATGGTGGCACTGGTCACACCCATGGATGCACAAGGTCATCTCGACTGGGACAGCCTGGGCAAACTGGTGGACTTCCACCTGCAAGAAGGCACCAACGCCATTGTGGCGGTCGGCACCACAGGTGAGTCGGCCACCCTCGATGTGGAAGAACACATCCAGGTGATTGAGTTCGTGGTCAAGCGTGTTGCGGGCCGCATCGCCGTGATCGCCGGTACGGGTGCCAACTCGACGCGCGAAGCGATCGAGCTGACCAAAAACGCTAAGAAGGCTGGCGCCGACGCCTGCCTGCTGGTGACTCCGTACTACAACAAGCCGACCCAGGAAGGCCTGTACCAGCACTTCCGCACCATTGCTGAAGCCGTCGACATCCCGCAGATCCTCTATAACGTGCCGGGTCGTACCGCGTGCGATATGAAGGCCGAGACCGTGATCCGCCTGTCCACCGTGCCGAACATCATCGGCATCAAGGAAGCCACTGGCGACCTGCAGCGCGCCAAGGACATCCTGGCCGGTGTGAGCAGCGACTTCCTGCTGTATTCCGGTGACGACGCCACGGCTGTCGAGCTGATCCTGCTGGGTGGCAAGGGCAACATCTCCGTGACCGCCAACGTGGCCCCACGTGCCATGAGTGACATGTGCGCTGCTGCCATCGCTGGCGACGCCGTGACCGCCCGTGCGATCCACGAGAAGCTGATGCCGCTCAACAAGACACTCTTTATCGAATCCAACCCTATTCCCGTGAAATGGGCGCTGTTCGAGATGGGCTTGATGCCGGACGGTATCCGTCTGCCGCTCACCCGTCTCAGCGAAGCCTGTCACGAACCGCTGCGACAGGCCCTGCGCCAGTCCGGCGTCCTGGTTTAATTGAGGAAGCACTACGCATGAAGCGATTGGCCGGACTTTCCGCACTTGCCTTGATTATCTCCAGCACCAGTGGCTGCGGTTGGATCTGGGGCCCGGAAGGCTACTTCCGTGACCGCGGCAGCGATTACCTGGAAGCACAAGCAACCAAACCGATGCAGTTGCCGCCGGACGTCAACGTTGCAAAGCGTCTTGACCCGTTGCTGCCGATTCCACGCAACGTTGCCGACGACACCACCAAGGGTGAATACGTAGTGCCACGTCCACAGCCGATCTCGGCCGTGGCGGATGCCAGCGACTACAGCCTTCAGAAGAGCGGTGATTCCCGCTGGATCGTTGCTCAGCGCCCACCTGCCGAAGTCTGGCCAGTGGCGGTGCAGTTCTTCCAGGACAACGGTTTCCGCATCGACGAGCAGCGCCCGCAGACCGGCGAATTCACCACGGCATGGCAGCAAGGCAGCGAACTGTCCGCCACCATGGCCAAGCGCTTGCAGGCCGGTGGTGTAGCGGCTGACAGCGAAGCCCGCGTGCGTGTTCGCATCGAGCCAGGCGTGCAGCGCAATACCAGTGAAGTCTACGTGGTGAGTGCCGAGCGTCCTGCCGGCAGCACCGCCAACGTCGCCTTCACCAACCGTTCGGTCAATACCGGCGTTGACTCGGCACTGGTCGACGAGATGCTGGCCAGCATGAGCCGTATTTCCGAGAAGGGCGGTTCCGTTTCCCTGCTCGCCGCACGTGATTACGACACCCCGAGCCGCGTCAGCCTCACCGAGGACGGCAGTGGTAACGTGGTGCTGAATCTGGGTGAAGACCTGGACCGTGCCTGGGCCAGCGTCGGTCGCGCGTTGGAGCAAGGCCCTTGGCGTGTTGAAGACATCAACCGTAGCCTCGGCCTCTACTACATCAACGTGGCTGAAAAGGCCGAGCGCAAAGACGACGAGCCTGGTTTCTTCGGCAAGCTGTTTGGCAGCCAGCCGACTAAGGAAGAAATCGAGACCCGCGCCGAGCGTTATCAGGTTCGTTTGAGCAAGGTTGGCGAGACTGTGCAAGTCACTGTCGAGAAGAACATCAACACCGTTGCGCCGGCTGAAACAGCCCGCAAAGTGTTGGGCGTAATTCAGGACAACCTGGGCTGATCCGATGCGTTTTGCTGTTCTCGGTAGCGGTAGCCAAGGGAACGGCACGCTGGTCGCCCACGACGACACGTACGTACTGGTGGATTGTGGTTTCTCGTTAAAAGAAACCGAGCGGCGCCTGCTGCGCCTGGGGGTTCACCCCACGCAGCTGAGCGCTATTCTAGTGACCCACGAACATGCCGATCACGTGCATGGCGTGGGTTTGCTGTCTCGGCGCTACAATCTTCCGGTGTACCTGAGTCGCGGCACCTTGCGCGGGATGCGCAAGCCCATTGAGCCCGCAGGTTTCCTGGCTGGCGGTGAGCAACTGCAAATCGGCGCCTTGAGCATTGATGTGATTGCCGTGGCGCACGACGCTCAGGAGCCGACGCAGTATGTATTCAGTGATGGCCAGCGACGCTTCGGCGTGCTGACCGACCTGGGCTCCTACTGCGCCAAGGTGCTGGACGGTTACCGCGACCTCGATGCCTTGATGATCGAGTCCAACCACTGCCGAGACCTGCTGGCTCGCGGTCACTATCCCTACTTTCTCAAGCAGCGGGTGGGCGGCGAACTGGGACATTTGAACAACCACCAGGCGGCGTACCTGGTGTATGAGTTGGGCTGGCAAGACCTGCAACACCTGGTCCTGGCCCACCTGAGCAGCAAGAACAACCTGCCGACGCTTGCCCGGCAATGTTTTGTCGACACCCTCGGGTGCGACCCGGACTGGCTGCAATTGGCCGATCAAGATTCAGGGCTCGACTGGCGACATATCGCCTAGCCCACCTCACTCAAAGCGGAGCCCATCATGGAAAAACGTGAAGAACTCTACCGCGGCAAGGCCAAGTCGGTTTACAAGACCGACGACGCCAACCGCCTGATCCTGCTGTTTCGCAACGACACCTCGGCGTTCGACGGCAAGCGCATCGAACAACTGGACCGCAAGGGGATGGTGAACAACAAGTTCAACGCCTTCATCATGCAGAAACTCGAAGAGGCCGGCATTCCGACCCAATTCGACAAACTGCTGGGCGACAACGAGTGCCTGGTGAAGAAGCTGGACATGATCCCGGTCGAATGCGTCGTGCGTAACTACGCCGCCGGCAGCTTGGTCAAGCGCCTGGGTGTGGAGGAGGGCCTCAAGCTCAACCCTTACACGTTCGAACTGTTCCTGAAGGACGACGCCAAGGGCGACCCGTTCATCAACGAATCCCACGTCGTGGCATTTGGCTGGGGCACCGCTGAGCAACTGGCTCGCATGAAAGAGCTGTCCCTCAAGGTCAACGACGTACTGAGCAAGCTGTTCGACGACGCAGGCCTGCTGCTGGTGGACTTCAAGCTTGAATTCGGTGTGTTCCACGACGGTTCCATCGTCCTGGGCGACGAATTCAGCCCGGACGGCTGCCGCCTGTGGGACAAGGACACCAAGAAGAAGATGGACAAAGACCGCTTCCGCCAGGGCCTCGGTGACGTTATCGAAGCTTACGAAGAAGTCGCCAATCGTCTCGGCGTACCGCTGTAATCGACGCAAGCATCTGATAGCACGGAAAAAAATCGCTTAGGCGCTTTGCATCCACGAATCATGCTGTTATGATGCGCGCCGTTGGAGAGATGCCAGAGTGGCCGAATGGGACGGATTCGAAATCCGTTGTACCTTCACCGGTACCTAGGGTTCGAATCCCTATCTCTCCGCCATTACATAGAAAAAGCCCCGTAGCTGAATAAGCTACGGGGCTTTTTCGTTTTTGGTGCCATAAAAGTCCTACATACCCTTCCGCACAGCTTTGTTCATACCTCCTTCCAAGATTGAAGCCTGGGTGTTTGCCGGTCTTCGTCGACACGCCATCGTTTTTTGGGAGACGGGTATATTGATTTACCGAGAGACGCTCACCGAGGCGCTCGCACTGAATGGCATCACCTGCGTAAGCAGCGCGCTCATTCCTGCGCGACGGCGGGTTGGGGCGGGGTCAGCTCCAAGACGCGATCACGTCCGCCCTCGGCCAGCAGATAAGTCCCGCGCGCAGTCGGCACGATCGATTGTGGCGCTTTCAAGAACGACAAAATCGTCTGCTGGTGCCCTTGTTTGTCGATCAGCAACAGCCGCGCGCGGTGGGTGGCGTCTTCATTGATCCATAACCCGCGCTCATCGCACATCAAAAACGTCGGCTGGTTCAGCTTGGCCAGTACCACCGGATCACTGCCGTCTGCGGCTAGCTCACGCACCGTGCCTTCTTTCTTCTTCGTGTAGAGCATGCGGCCATCGGTGCAGCGGATGATGGATTCACCCTCATCGAGGTCTTTGCGCACGACGCTCAAGGTCCGGTCGCTCCAGCGATAACGTAGGAGACGGCCCTCGTCGCGACGGTCCTCCATCGCATAGAGGTAGTCCCCGTCGTCCCACAGACCTTGCACGTTTTCGCCCCTGAATAACTCTGTGACGGTACCGTCCTTGAGGAAGCTGACGGGAGAGTCGAGTGCTTCCTGGCTGAATACCCAGCCGCCACGGGTGGAGAGCATACCGTCGGGTTTGGACAGCTTGCCCACCACCACTTCGCGTGTCCCGTCCAGGTGAATGCGCACGATACTGCCCTTGGCGTCGTCGAGCTCCTGGCTGACCATCAACGCGCCGTCCGGTAACGGCATCAGCGAGGCAGCTTTGGGCACATCGCGGTGCAGCACCTGAACAGTCCAGCCGCTCGCCGTACTCACGGGGTAGAAGTTTTGCCAAGTGAAGAAGCCCAGCGCGGCGAGGCAGGGCAGGCCTACCAGGCATACAGCTCCTTTCAGCGCTCGGTGTAGCGTTTTTCTGCCGGATGCCTTGCTCATTGAACTCTCAGTCGAAAACGGTCGGATTGCAGACTACGCACCTAAGTGCTTTTTTCAAGGCGGCTTTTTCAAGACTGTTTGGCCTGCCATTGTCTGTAGAGTCGTCGGGCGACTTCCATTCGCGCGATCAGGATCACCAGGTAAATCATCCAGGCCATCGACACGAGTACCAGCGAGAACAGTAGCCCGCGCTGTTCGCTCAAACCCTCTCGTACGTATTTGTTGTAGTTCTTGTCGAGGAAGAATGAGCAAATGATGTCGAGTTTCTCTTCCGGTAATCCCGGGAGAAGAAAAGCCTGTAGCGACTCGGACGACCGGCAGTGTTCTACCATCAGGACGTTGTCGGACCAGATGCCGAACTTCACGTTATCTTCAGATAAATAGAACGATGGGGCATCTGGGGCGTTTTTCAGGGACACCATCAGGTACTTCGATTCAATCAGCGGAACCGCAATGGCTACACCTGCCAAAAGCACGAAAGCGAGTACAAAAAAACAGTTGATGCGCCATTGTGCGAACCGCCGGGTGATGAAATTCAGCGCTGTGAAGTCGCCCCACTCTATGTAGCGCTTCACGCGGCCGAAGTCGCGCGGGGCGAATTCATTGCTGTACATCCAATCCTCGGCCAAGTCTGCCTCCCGCAGCGTTTTGGCAGGGATGTTGAATTCGTAGCGGTAATATTCAAGCTCGCGCAAATCCTTGCGCATGCGTTCAAAACGTTCTGTTTCGAAGCGCGTTTTCCCCCAAAAAAACCGCCATATCCAATCCCGCAAAAACAGCAGCGATCCGGAACGTCGGTAGATAAATATCAACAGCCCCGCGATAGCGAGAAAGGTAAAGGCACCGCTGAAGAAGGCGAAATGCTCGACGTACCAAGTCAGTGGTGTGCTTTTTACGATCGGTTCGGCCATGGCTGGGTCCATTAGTCATAAAGTCGAACGCGGGATTCTAGGGAACCAGAGCGAGCGTGTCTTTACGTCAGAAAAAACAGGAAGCAACTGACGGGGCTCTCAGAATCCGGCTAAGCCACAACTGCAGTTTTTCTGGCGGTCCTCATGCATGGCTTCCCACCGACAGTCGTACGATAATGCCGTCCATCCCGCTATTGACTGGCCGTTCTCCGTGATCATTAACTTCGACCTCAACGACCTCCAAGCCTTCCGCGCTGTGGTAGACAAGGGCAGTTTTCGCGGCGCCGCGGAGGCCATCCGTATCTCGCAACCGGCGCTCAGTCGGCGCATCGAAAAACTTGAATCCGCGCTTGATGTAAAGCTGTTCGAGCGCACCACCCGACGGGTCAGCCTGACCATGGTGGGCCGTGCATTCCTGCCGCAAGTCGAGCGCATGCTCGACGACCTCGACATCGCGCTGATGGGCATCAGTAACGTCGCGTCCACGCGCATGGGCGATGTCATCATCGCCTGCGTGCCTTCGACTGCGTACTACTTCATGCCTCACGTGATCTCCGAATTCCACAAGCTGTATCCAAAGATTCGCCTGCGGGTGCTGGATGCCAGTGCCGGTGAGGTGTGCAATGCGGTGGAAAATGGCGAGGCGGATTTTGGCGTGAGTTTCAGCGGCAGCCTGCCCGATGAAGTGGAGTTCGAATTGCTGCTGCAGGAGCGATACGTACTCGCCTGTCGCCGTGATCACCCGTTGGCCGAACGTGACAGCGTGACCTGGGCCGAAGCCTTTGAGCATGACTACATCACGGTGGACAAAACTTCGGGCAACCGCTTCCTGCTTGACCAGGCCTTGCGCGGCGTACGTGTGAAAAAACCGAGTGTCTGCGAGACGCACCACGTGACCACCATGATTGCGTTGGTGGAGGCGGGGTTGGGGGTAGCGATGGTGCCTTCGATTGCGATGCCGGCGTGCGCGCACCCGGTTCTGGTAAGCGTGCCGTTGGTGGAGCCGCAGGTGATGCGCAATGTGGGCTTGATCAAGCGCCGCGGGCGGACATTGCCGCCCGCGGCGCTGGAGTTGGAACGGTTGGTGCGGGAGATGCCGTTTCGGTCAGCGTGACACCGAATCCAGGCCGGTGGATCGCACCAGCGGTTGCGCCTCGGGCGAGGCCAGGTACTTCAGCAACGCCTTGGCTTGGGTCGGGTGTTCGGCGTTCACCGGAATACCTGCTGCAAAACGCGTAACGGACTGCACATCTTCGGGGATTTTGCCCACATAGGTCACGCCCGGTACGGGCAACAATTCGGCGACCTGCTGCAGACCCACTTCGTAGTCACCTTTGGCAACCTGCTCAGCCACCGGAATACGTTCGATCATCGTGCCCTTGGCCGGCATGCCGAGCTTCTTGAACAGCTCTTTCTCGACATACACACCGCTGGCACTGTCCGAGTACGCCACTGACTTGGCCTTGCTCAGCACTGCCTTCAGTTCTGCATCGGTGCCGATGGCGGGTTTCGCCGCGCCTTCCTTCACCACCAAACCAATCCGCGAGTCCGCCAGTTCCACGCGAGACGCTGGGTCGACCTTGCCTTGTTTGATCAAGTCATCCAGGGCGTAGCCGACCATGATCACCACATCGGCGTGTTCGCCCCTGGCCAGGCGGTTGGGAATCGCTTCCGGCGCCTTGCCCATGGACGGGCCGAGAATGGTATCGAGGGTGTCACCGCTTTGCTGGGCATACTGCGGGCCAAGCAACTTATAAGCGGCGGTGAAGCCACCGGAGGTCATTACCTTGAGCTCCTCGGCCTGGGCCGACAGCGCCAGCGCGCCGAGGGCCAAGGCCGCCAGTGTGTTGAGCAGAGGTCGCATCATACCGCCCCCTGCAGCATCTGCCCGCGAGTGTTGGCGCGGCGGTACAACGCCAGGGTCGAACACAGTGCGCACAGTGCGGCGAACATCATCCAGTAGGCCGGTGAGGCCTTGTCCCCGGTGATGTGGATGAACCAGGTGGAGATCGCCGGGGTGAAGCCACCGAAGATCGCGGTTGCCAGGCTATAGGCCAGGGAAAAGCCCGCCACGCGCACTTCCACCGGCATGATTTCGGTCAGCGCCGGGATCATCGCGCCGTTGTACATGCCATAGAGGAAGGAGAACCACAGCAGGGTTTCCAGCATATGGCCGAAGCTCGGTGCATTCACCACGTAAGACAGTGCTGGATACGCTGTAAGAACCGCCAGCGCTGTCATGGCGATCAGTACCGGCTTGCGGCCGAAGCGATCGCTGAGGGTGCCGCCGATGGGGAGCCATACAAAGTTCGACACGGCCACCAGCAACGTCACCAGCAGGGCGTCCGAGGTGCTCAGTTGCAGCACGGTCTTGCCGAAGGTCGGCGCGTACACCGTGATCAGGTAGAACGCGGTAGTGGTCATGGCCACCATCAGCATGCCGCCGATCACAACGGTCCAGTTTTTCACCAGGGTTGCCAGCACTTCGCGCATGGTCGGGCGATGCTTGCGGTTGGCGAACTCTTCGGTTTCCTCCAGGTTGCGACGCAGCACAAAGATAAACGGAATGATCACGCAACCGACGGCGAACGGAATGCGCCAGCCCCAGTCGGCAACCACCGACGGTTCCATCCACACGTTCAGGCCATAACCCAGCGCAGCGGCGACCACGATGGAGATCTGTTGGCTGCCCGACTGCCAGCTGGTGTAGAAGCCTTTACGGCCTGGGGTGGCCATCTCAGACAAGTACACCGACACCCCGCCCAGTTCCGCACCGGCCGAGAAGCCTTGCAGCAAGCGACCAAGCAACACCAGCAGCGGTGCCCACAGGCCAATGGTCTGATAACCCGGCACCAGCACGATCAGCAACGTACCGCTGGCCATGATCGAGAGGGTCACGATCAGCCCTTTGCGGCGACCGACGTCGTCGATGTAGGCACCGAGAATGATTGCGCCAAGTGGGCGCATCAGGAAGCCTGCGCCAAACACGGCGAAGGTCATCATTAATGACGCAAACTCATTAGCGGCCGGGAAGAACGCAGCCGCGATGTAGGTGGCGTAGAAACCAAACAGAAAGAAGTCGAACTGTTCGAGGAAATTGCCCGAAGTAACGCGGAATACCGCGCCAACTTTTGAGCGGGCAGAGTCGGGGCGGGAAGGGCTAGTCATGGTTTTGTGTCTCCAGCGTTCTTTTCAAAGTGCTTATTTCGCTTAAGACTATGGATAGTGGCTGACACATTTAGAAATGATAAGTGAAAATTTTGGGTTTATTGATGTTCAGGGATTATCAATCCCTGTGGCCGTCAAAATCTCTTTCCCTGTCCTATGCTTGAACAGGTGACCGATGCTTAAGGAAAGAGGTGGCTATGGGTAACGAACAAAAGCGGAGCGATGAACCAGAGCGTGAGCAACCCCAGCGGCAGCGCGAAGAGGAAAAGCCGCAGACCTGGAAGCATCCGGACGACGGTACGGAGCTTTCCGAGCGCGATCAGGAGTTTCCGCTCAAGCCCTGAGCAACCTATCCGCCTGTGATGCTGGCTTATCGGCAATTAAGCGCATAGACGGCGTGCGCCGCGCTTTCTACACTGCGACCTGTCTTGGTGAAACGGGCAGGCGCCGATGAATCGCAATGAATTACGCAAGGCCGACATCAATCTGATGGTGGTCTTCGAAGCACTGATGCTTGAGCGCAATGTGACGCGGGTGGCCGAGAAACTTTTTCTCGGCCAGCCGACCATCAGTTCGGCCCTGAACCGTTTGCGTACCTTGTTCAACGACCCATTGTTTATTCGTGTTGGCCATCGCATGGAGCCCACCGCGCGCGCCGAGGAAATCATTCAGCATCTGTCCCCGGCCCTCGATTCCTTGTCGTCGGCCTTGAGCCTGACCCACGATTTTGACCCGTCCATCAGCACCATGACGTTTCGCATCGGTCTGTCCGACGATGTCGAGTTCGGCCTGTTGCCGCCGTTGCTGCGCGCGCTGCGCCAGGAAGCGCCGCAAGTGGTGTTCGTGGTGCAGCATGTCGATTATTGGCGCATCCCTGATCTGCTGGCGTCCGGCGATATCACCGTTGGCATCACCCAGACCCGTGGCCTGCCGGCGAATGCCAAGCGCAAGTTGCTGCGCCATATCCGTCCGCGACTCCTGCGCGCGGATGCCTCGGACACACCGCTGACCCTGGATGAATATTGCTCGCGGCCCCATGTGCTGGTGTCTCACACCGCCAACGTGTCGGGTTTTGCCGATGAGTGGCTGGCCGAGATTGGCCGTAAGCGCCACGTGGTTTTATCGGTACCGCAATACAGCGCGTTGCCGGCGTTGCTGGCCGGCACCGACCTCATCGCCAGCCTGCCGGACTACACCGCCGAAGCCATGGCGGTGTCGGGCAATCTGTTTTGTGAGCCGTTTCCGTTCGAGACACCAACGTTGGACTTGTCCATGGTTTGGCTCAGCCATGTGGACACCGACCCCGCCGAGCGTTGGGTGCGGTCGAGACTGGAGGCGTTCATGAGCGATAGAGGGTTGGGCGCCAAGGCGTGACGCTATATATTCAAGAATCTTCCTACAACAAGCCTCGGAGCAACCCATGCCGCATCTGCACCTGGAATACACCGCCAACCTGACAGACCTGACCGTCGATAAAACCCTGTTGCGGCTCAACAATGTGCTAATGGCGTCCGGGCAATTCGGCTCCGAGTTCGATATCAAAAGCCGTGCGGTAAAGCTTGAGCATTTTCAGGTAGGTACCTCCCTCAATCCGCGCGGCTTTATTGCGGTGAAGCTGTCATTGCTCAGCGGGCGTTCGCCGCAGGTCAAGCAGCAGCTGTCGGAAAGCCTGCTGGCGGTGTTGCAGGACCTTAGCCCGTGGCCCGAAGGCGTGCAGGTACAACTGAGCGTTGAACTGCGCGACATGGACCGCGATGCCTATAGCAAAGTCGCTATCGGCTAAGGCTTACAACAAGCCCTGATCGGCACATACCTTCACCACCTGCTCGCGAAACCAGGTATTGGCACTGTCCTGTTCACTGGTTTCGTTCCACTGCATATCAAGGGTGAACCCCGGCAATCCGTTGGGCGCCTCGCAATGGCCGAACACCGGCTCCGGCGCCAGTAGCTTTTGCACGCGGCGGGGCAGGGTGAGGATAAAGTCGGTGCCGGTGATCATCTTCAATGCCGCGCTGTAGCTGTTGGCACGGGCGACCACCTGGCGCTTGTGGGCCTGGCGCGCCAGCCAGCCGTCGATCATGTTGGTGTCGGAGGTCCACGGCGTGGGGAATACATGTCGCCGTTCGACGAAGGATTGCAGGCTGAATGCTGGCTCCCTGGGCGCTGAGCGTTTATCGAAGACACACACCAAATCGTCCTCCAGCAGCATCTGGGTCTTGAAGTCTTTGTGGGCGCGATGAAAATGCGGGCCGAAGCAGATCACCAAGTCCAGACGGCCTTCGCGCAGGTCATCGGCGGGGATGTCGGTTTCCAGCTTCTGCACATTGACGATCACCGGCAAGTCGGCCCGGTCGAAGGTTTTCAGCAGGCGCGGCAGGATCAACTGTTCGAAGTATTCCGGTGCACATACGTTGAAGGTCACGGCTTTTTGCGTGGGGTCGAAGGCCTGGCCACCGGCGTGGCACAGGTTGATGCTTTCGAGGATCTTCTGCACATGGCCGTACATGGTGGTGGCCTTGTACGTAGGACGCATGCCCGCTCGGGTGTTGATAAACAGCTCGTCTTCAAAGCTGGTGCGCAGCTTCTTCAGGCTGTAGCTCACGGTGGACTGGCTGACGAACAGCGTTTCGGACACCTCGGTAACGCTGCTCTGGTCGTAGACGGCGATAAACACCATCAAGTCCTGCATATCGAGTTTTCTGAGCAAGTTACTGTTTAACATCGGTTTCGTCCGTAAACCCTTTGTACCGAACTCAGTACAAGACAGCCCAAAAGCTTAACGGAACGTGCGTACCAATAGAAAGCTCTGTAGGGCGTTTCTATGTTTGCAGTGGGACAAATACTGTTTGCAACACGACCTCAGCGGATATGTTGCGCGTAATGCCTCGGGTTGAAGCGCGTGACGATCAGCAACATCAATACGATCACCGCCGTCAGCGACCACCAGGCCCATTCGAAACTGCCCAGTTGGTCACGGATCATCCCGGCGATCAGCGGCGACAGGCCGGCAATCAGGTAGCCGATGCCTTGCACAAAGGCAGTGAGGCCACCGGCACGGCGCGGGTTGTCCAAGTGATCGAGGGACAGGATCAGGCTCATGGGGAACAGGCCGCCGATGCCCAGGCCGAGCAGGCACGGCCACAGCAAACTGAGGGATTGCGGGCTGAGAATCAGGCCGCAGAAACCGATGATGATCAGCACCAGCAGCACGGCTACCACGCCGCGTTTGTCCTGGCGGCGGTTGGCGATGGCGGGTGTGATCAGGCCAGACACGACTTCCATGGCGGTCAGAAAGCCCAGCAGCAGGCCGGCGTCCTGCTCGCTCCAGCCTTGCTCCACGTAGTACGGCGCCAGCCACGCGAGTACACATGTGTAGGACGCAGTGCCCAAACCAAAAAAGATCGCCAGCAACCAGGCGCGGCGATTGCCGAAAAATGATTCCTGCGGGCCGGAACCGGCCTCGGGTAATGGCGGCATTACCGAACGCTGGGCGTACCAGAACACCAAGGCGAGCAACGCCAGCACAGCCCAGATCGCCAGGCCGATACGCCAACTGCCGGTGTGCGTTTGCACGAAGGGCGAGAACGAAGCCGCCAGCGCCGCGCCACCCATGATGGCGGTGACGTACAGGCCCATGAACATAGAAACGTTATCGCTGAAGCGCGACTTGATCAGTGCCGGCATCAACGCCTGGATCATCGCAATACCGATCCCCGCTGCAATCGCGCTGACGATCAGCTCCAGCGCCGAATCCAGGAACAACCGCGACAGCGTTGCCACGCCGATCACCAGCAGCGACAGGACAATGCTGCGGTGCTCACCAAAACGCTTGGCCAGGCCCATGCCAAAGAACATCGCCAGGCCCATGGTCATGACCGGCAACATGGTCAGCAACGCCGCGCTGCTGAAACTCAACGGCACATCGCCACGAATCGAAGACAACAACGGCCCCACAGCAGCCATCGACGGGCGCAGGTTAAGGGCGACCAGCACCACGCTGATCATCAGCCAAACGGCAGTGGTGGGTTTTGCGTGAACGTTTTCCATGGGCCTGCCTTGAGTGAACAAGGGTGAATCAGGCCACGCATGGGGCAGGTGGGCAAATGAGAAAGTCGCAGGCACTATCTAAAAATTGCAGTTCCCACAAACACCGCAAATCAAGATGTGGGAGGGGGCTTGCCCCCGATAGCCGTGTTTCAGTCTAAGCATCTGTAACTGATCCACCGCTATCGGGGGCAAGCTCCCTCCCACATGGGTCCACCTTCTACAGCAGGGGCTACAGTGTCAGTTAGACCGAATGACGTGCTTTATCTCCTGAAACGCCGCTAACCCCCAAGGCCCCAGCTCGCGTCCGATGCTGCTCTGCTTGTAACCCCCCCACGCCGTCTGCGGGAAGATCACCTGCGGCGCGTTGATCCATACCAGTCCGGCCTGCAGGGCATTTGCTACTCGCTCGGCGCGCTCGACATCGGTGCCCACCACACTGGCCACCAGGCCGAAATCGCTGTCGTTGGCCAGGGCAATCGCCTCATCTTCAGTTGCGAAACTTCGTACACACAGCACCGGGCCGAAGATTTCCTCGTTCCATAACGCACTGTCCAACGGCACAGCGGTAAACACGGTCGGGCGGATGAAATAACCCCTGGCCAGATCCGCCGGACGTTCACCGCCACACAGCAACCGCGCGCCTTCCTCGATGCCTCGCTGGATATGCCCCAATACCCGCTGATACTGCGCACGGTTGATCAGCGCGCCCATTTCCACGTCCTCGGCAAACGGGTCAGCCACGCGAATCCCTTCAGCCCGCGCCCGCAAGCGTTGCAGGAATTCGTCCGCCAAGGTGTCGGCCACCAGGACGCGGCTGGTGGCAGAACACATCTGCCCGGCGTTGAAAAATCCACCGCCGCAGGCCAGTTCCACGGCCAAGTCGAGGTCAGCATCTGCCAGCACCAGCAACGAAGATTTGCCGCCCAGTTCCAGGCTGACGCCCTTGATGGTTTCGGCGGCGCGTTGCATCACCTGCACGCCCACCGCATTACTGCCAGTAAAGGAGATTTTCGCCACACGACGGTCCGCTGCCAGCGGTGCACCGACCGCCAGGCCCGTGCCGCAGACCAGGTTGAACACGCCTGCGGGCAGCCCGGATTCGGCGATGATTCGCGCCAATTGCAGCTCTGCCAGGGGCGTGACTTCCGACGGCTTGAGCACCACGCAGCAACCGGAGGCGAGGGCGGGGGCGAGTTTCCAGGCGGTGGTCACCATGGGGAAATTCCACGGCACGATCAGCCCCACCACGCCACACGGCTCGCGGCGCAGGCGAGCGCTGAACTCATCGCTGGGCAGTGCCACCGGCCGGTCTTGTCCGGCGTCCAGGTCCTCGGCAACACCTGCGTAGTACTCGAAGGTGGCGATCACGTCGTCCACATCGATGCCCGCCTCAAACAGCGGTTTGCCGTTGTTGCTCGACTGCAGGTGCATTAAGGCTTCGCGCTGTTCGCGTACGCCTTGGGCGATTTTGCGTAATAGGGCGCCGCGCTCACGGCCGGTGCTTTTTGACCAGCCGGCAAACGCCCGACTGGCGGCATCCACTGCCTGGGTCACGGCAGTCATGTCCCCTACGCTGACCTGGGCCAAGCGGGATTCGGTCGCCGGGTTGATCACCTCCAGCACGTCGTGGCCAGCACGCCATTCGCCGTCGATATACACACCGTTCAATACTGCGTTCATACCGCGACCTCCTTCATCCAAAGCTCTTGGTCAATTTCAATCAGCGTCGGCCCCTGTCGATCAGAGGCGGCCAGCAATGCGTTGCGTAACGGCTCGATGCCCTCGATGCGTTCAGCCGCGCAACCCAGCGCCTTGGCCACGCCGACAAAATCCGGTGTGTAGATGTCCACGCCGACCGGTTCGATGGCGCGGTTGACCATGTATTTCTTGATCTCCTCGTAGCCCTGGTTATTCCACAGCAACACGATGATCGGCGTGCGTGCCTCCACCGCGCTGGCCAGTTCCGGCAGGCTGAATTGCAGTCCGCCGTCACCGATCAGGCACACCACCGGTTGCCCATCGCCGCGCCCCAGCCAGGCGCCGATCGCGGCGGGCAAGGCGTAACCCAAGGTGCCGTAGCCGGTAGAGGAGTTGAACCAGCGGCGTGGGTGGTCGAGGTTGAGGGTGAGGTTGCCGCTGTACACCGGTTGGGTGGAGTCGCCCACCATGATGGCGCCGGGCAACGTCTCCAGGATCGTACTGAGGAACAGGGTTTGCGCACGGGTGGCGGCGTCCCAGGATGGGGCCAATTCAGCCCACAAACGCGCGACGCGTTGGCTGCCCCAGTCGGTGTTGCGCAGGGGTAACTCCTTGCTGTCCAACTCGGCCAGCACGGCTTCGGTGGCGATCTGCGCATCGGCTACCAAGGCGACGTGAGGTGTGTAGTTGCGCACGGTCTGGTCCGGGTCGATGTCGATGCGCAGCAGTGCGCCGGGAATTTCAAACCCGCCCGCGAAGGTCACGTCGTAATCGGTTTCCGCAAGCTCTGTGCCGATGGCCAGCACCACATCGGCTTCGGCGACTAATGCGCGGGTGGCCACCAAGGTCTGGGTGGAGCCGATCAGCAACGGGTGCGCGGCGGGCAGCATGCCTTTGGCGTTGATGGTCAGCGCCACTGGCGCACCGAGGGTTTCGGCAAGGCGGGTCAACGCGGGCGCGGCATCAATGGCGCCGCCACCGGCGAGAATCAACGGGCGCTTGGCGCTCGCCAGCAACTGAGTCATCTGCTTGATCGCCGAGGGTGCGGCACCGGCGCGCGCGACGCTGATCGGCTTGCTGCCCAGCAGTGCGTCGGCGTTTTCCACCAGCACATCCAGCGGGATCTCGATATGCACCGGCCGCGGACGGCCGGCCTGGAACAGTGCAAATGCCCGTGCCAGCACCCCGGGCAACTCCGCCGCCGACATCAAGGTATGGGAGAACGCCGCCACGCCCGCGATCATCGCGCTCTGGTTCGGCAGCTCATGCAACTTGCCGCGCCCGCCGCCCAACTGGCTGCGTGATTGCACGCTGGAAATCACCAACATCGGGATCGAGTCGGCATAGGCCTGGCCCATGGCCGTGGTGATGTTGGTCATGCCTGGGCCGGTGATGATGAAACACACGCCGGGCTTGCCGCTGGTGCGTGCATAACCGTCCGCCATAAACCCGGCCCCTTGCTCGTGGCGTGGGGTCACGTGACGGATGCTGGAACGGGCCAGGCCGCGGTACAACTCCACGGTGTGCACGCCGGGGATGCCAAACACCTGTTCAACGCCATAGCCTTCCAGGAGCTTCACCAACACTTCGCCGCAGGTCGCCATACAAGTCGCTCTTGTTATTGATTCGAGGCGGTATTGGAACGGCTGGCCCGTAGCGGCAACAATCGATAAAAAGTCATACTAGCCATGTCCTCACGTCATGGCTGAGCCCGATGAAACGTCTTCCTCCACTGCCCGCGCTGCACACTTTCTGGGTCACGGCCCAGTGTTGCAACTTCACCCGCGCCGCCGAGCAACTGCACATCACTCAGGGTGCGGTGAGCCGGCAGATCGCTGGGCTGGAGAGCCACTTGGGTTACGCGCTGTTCCAGCGCCAGGCACGGGGCTTGAGCCTGACCGAAGAGGGGCGCGAGTGGTCAGTGCGTGCGCAGCAGGTATTTGGTTTGCTCGGTGATGCGGTGGAGCAGATCGGCAGTCGCCGCCAGACCCTGCAACTCAAGGCCTCCACCTGTGTGATGCGCTGGTTGCTGCCGCGCTTGATGCAGTGGCAAAAGGAGCGCCCGGACGTGCCGGTGGAGCTCACCACCACTGTGGCTTACACCGTGGACTTTCGCCGCGAGCAGTTTGACGCAGCGGTGATCTACGCACCCATTGCCGAACAATCAGCCGAGGCGCGGCATTTGTTCGATGAGCAACTTACGCCCGTTTGCGCGCCGGGGTTATCGGATGCCTTGCACACGCCGCAAGACTTGCAGCACCAGGTGCTGCTGCATCCCACGCGGGATGAGCGGGACTGGGCGTTATGGTTGAAGGCTGCTAACACGCGCTTGAGCAATTTGAGCCAGGGCCATCATTTCGAAACGCTGGACTTGGCGATGACGGTAGCCTCCCAGGGTTCCGGGGTGGCGATAGGCGACAGTGCGTTGATTGGCGAGGATGTGAAGGCGGGGCGGTTGGTGATGCCGTATGAACTGCGGGTACAGACGGGGATGGGGTATTACCTGGTGTATCCGCCGGGGACGACGCCGTCGACCGGGCTCGAAGCTCTAATGGATTGGTTAGTCAGCCAGGTACAATCTCCAGAACACTGAAGGGCAAATGTGGGAGGGAGCAAGCCCCCTCCCACAAATGTCAGTAACCGACGGTGAAACGCTGGCGCGAGTGCTTCGGTGTTTCCACTTCGTCAATCATCGCGATGGCATAGTCGGCAAAGCTGATCGAGCTTGTACCTTCGCTGCTCACCAGCAAATCATCCTGGCCCAGGCGGAATTTACCGGTGCGCTCGGTGCCATCGAACAGAGCCGATGGCGACAGGAAAGTCCAATCCAGTTCTTGTTCCTGACGCAGGGTCTCAAGGAATTCAGCTCCTGCGCTGGCCTCTGCCTTGTACTCAGCAGGGAAACCTTCGCTGTCGATCACGCGACCGCCACCCGGCAGCAACAGCGAACCCGCACCGCCCACCACCAGCAAGCGTTTGACACCGGCCTTTTTCACCGGCCCGATCACGGCGCTGGCGGGCAGGGTGGCGAAGTGCGCGGCACTGATCACCATGTCGTTGCCGCTGATGGCCTGTTGCAGGGCATCGGCGTCCAGCGCGTCCACTTGTTTGACAGTGACGTTCGGGCGCGCTGCCAGTTTGTCGGTGTTACGCGCGATGGCGGTCACGCTGTGCCCACGACGCAACGCTTCTTCCAGCAATTGGCTGCCGGCACGGCCCGTAGCCCCAATGATTGCGATCTTGCTCATGACGTTCTCCAGTACGGTTAAGGTTTGAGAGTTTTCACCACTTCATTTCGCCCTTGGCGACTTTTGCGCTCAGCTCCAGGGAGCTTTCGTCCGCCAGGGTGGGGTAACGCTTTTTCATGGCCGCGATGAGGGCGGCGGAGTCTTTGGCCTTGGCGGTTTCTACGTCGAAAGCCTTGATGTAGTCGGCAGTAAAGGTGACCGACGCCACGGACGGCGTACCCAGATAGTGACCCGGAATCACGGTACGCGGTTTCAGGTTTTCGATGCGTTGCAGGGTGGCCAGCCAGTCTTTGTGGGATTGCGCGCCCTGGGTATCTGCCATCCACACATGGATGTTTTGGGCAACCACGACGCCACCGACCACCGCCTTGATCGACGGGATCCACACAAAGCTGCGATCCGGCTGCGGGCCGTCCAGGCCGATAACGTCCAACTGTTTCCCTTCAAGGGTCAGGCTATGGCCTTGAAGCACCTGGGGCACGATGGTTTTAGCCGGTTTGTCGGCGCCCATTTTCGGGCCCCAGAACTCAAGTTTGCCGGCCACGGTGGCGTTGATGTGGTCGACCACCGGTTGCGGAGCCAGCACCTTGGCGTCCGGGAACGCGGCCGTCAGGGTGTCGAGGCCAAAGTAGTAATCCGGATCGCCATGGCTGATGTAAATGGTGGTCAGGTGTTTGCCGCTGGCGCGGATCTTTTGCACCAGTTGCTCGGCCTGGCCCTTGCCGAATTGCGCGTCCACCAGGATCGCGTCTTTGGCGCCGCTGACCAGCACCGAGGTCACCGGGAAGATCGCCGCTTCGCCAGGGTTATACACGTCGAGGGTCAAGTCGGCCGCCGAGGCATGGGCCGCAAAGGCCAGGGCGGCGGTGGCTAGGGTCATGCGCTTGAGGGTTGAAAGCATTGGGCAGCTCCAGCAATCGGTTCAAAGGATGCACAGAGCTTAGTTGCACTAAACGAGACTAAAAATGCGATGCTGGAACATAGTTTGTTTCTGAAATCGGGCAAATCATGGATCGTCTTCAAGCAATGCGCGTGTTTGTCACCGTGGTGGACCTGGGCAGCCAGTCCGCCGCCGCGGACCATCTGGACCTGTCGCGGCCGGTCGTATCGCGTTACCTCGCCGAGTTGGAAGACTGGGTCGGCGCGCGCCTGCTGCACCGCACCACGCGCAAACTTAGTCTTACGGCGGCGGGCGGTGAGACCTTGCCGCGCTGCCGCCAATTGCTGGAGTTGTGCGGCGACATGCAGGCCGCCGTCAGTGAGCCTGATGACGCGCCCCGTGGTCTGCTGCGCCTGAGTGTCAGCACCTCGTTCGGCCAGGCGCAATTGGCCGAGGCGATTGCCGAGTACGTCAAACGCTACCCTTTGGTCACGGTCGACCTGCAAATGCTCGATCGCACAGTGAATCTGGTGGACGAGCGCATCGACCTGGCCATCCGCACCAGCAATGACCTGGACCCGAACCTGATCGCACGGCGCCTGACCGTCTGTCGCTCGGTGGTCTGCGCCACCCCCGCGTATCTGCGCGAGCATCCGGCCCCACAAAAAGTCGAAGACCTGGCCCGGCACAACTGCCTGACCCACTCGTACTTCGGCAAAAGCCTGTGGCATTTCGAAGAAAGTGGCGAGCACGTGTCGGTGCCGGTGCACGGCAATATCACCGCCAACGAGGCCAGCACGCTGCTACGCCTGACGCTGGCCGGCGCTGGGGTGGCGATGTTGCCCAGCTACCAGGCCGGCGATCACATCCGACGTGGTGAGCTGGTGCGCCTACTGCCCCGCGCCGAACCCCGGCAGATGAACATCTACGCGGTCTACGCCTCACGCAAACACATGCCGTCGGCGTTGCGCAGCCTGCTGGATTTTCTGGTGGTGAGGTTCCCTGAAGAGCCGGCGTGGGACATCGGTCTCTGAGGCGACATAACCCTGTTGAATGTCGTCCAATAATGGCAACTCGCCCTGACTGGCCTATGCTTTAAACAGCGTCATGTAGATCCGTCCAGAGGTCTCTGTCATGAGCATAAAAACCAGAAAGTACCTGATGATTTTCACCCTCTGCGCCTTGGCCAGCGCACTGTACGGGACTGCCGCCTACCGTGTGGAGCAGACCCGTATGCAGCCGACCTTTGCGATCAGCTGCAACCAGGACCAATGTGTCCCCCACACCGGCAGTTTCAGTGCGCTCAGGTAGTGGTCGATTCGGCCTTGAGTTGCTCGCGAAACGCCTTGGGTGAGAACCCGACCCGGCGGCGAAACAGCCGGGAAAAGTTAGTCGGGTCGGAAAACCCCAACACTTCTGACATTTCATTGATGGTCATGCTGGTGTAAGTCAGCAGGCGCTTGGCCTCCAGCAACTGGCGGTCATGCATGATCTGCAGGGCGGGCTGACCACCGAGTTCCCGACATGTCCCATTCAGATGTGAGACCGAGATACCCAGCTTGTGGGCCAGATCCTCAATCTTTGGGTGCTCACGGTAGTGCTGTTCGACCAATTGGGTAAACCGCCGGAAATACTCGCGGCCTCTTGGCGCGCGCGGATGGCAACGCTGGATGGCCTGACGGCTGATCCACACCAGCAGCACGCTGACCAGGGCGTGCATCATCATGTCCCGGGCCGGTTGCTCTTCTGCATATTCGTCCTGCAGGCGGGCGAATTGGCTATTGAGGTAGTCACTGTCCTTGCCCGCCGGGTAACTGCCCAGGGTCTGCAAACCGCCGGCCGTTGCACCCAGTTGGGCCTGCAAGTGGCTCACGAGTGGCGCCGAGAGTGTCACTACATAACCTTCGACATCTTCGGCAAAGCGAAACCCATGCACGCACAACGGCGGCAATATCTGCAGCGTGGCTTCGTTGAGCGTGGTGCGCTGACCTTCTATTTCCAGTTGAGCCTGGCCTTTGTGCACGTACAACAACTGGCACAGATCCGCGTGCCGGTGGGGCTGGATTTCCCACTGGTATTCCCGGCTGCGGCGGGAAATGGTTTCGCAGTGCAACAAATCGGGGGTCGGCCATTGCTGGTTTTCCCCGTAAAGCTTGAAGACCGGAATCGCGGTGTTGGTCATGGTTTCAATCCGATACTCAGGACGGTTGTGCGGTAATCGCCCAAATTGGCAAAAAGCGCAGGGTTTGTCGCAGTTTTCACCTTCTTATGCCAAGCACTCAAGTGAAAAATGTCAGCCACAAGACCAATGACAACTCTTTCACTCAATCCGTTCGAGTGGAACTTGCGGGCCATAAAAATAATGAAAACGCTGAAAACCCAAGTCGCCATTATCGGCGCCGGTCCTTCCGGACTGTTGCTCGGCCAACTGCTGCATAACGCCGGCATCGAGACCTTTATTCTAGAGCGCCAGAGCGCTGACTACGTGCAAGGCCGCATCCGCGCCGGGGTGCTGGAGCAAGGCATGGTCGACCTGCTGCGCCAAGCCGGCGTTAGCCAACGCATGGATGCCGAAGGCCTGGTACATGATGGCTTCGAGCTCGCGCTCGACGGACATCTCACCCATATCGACCTCAAGGCGCTGACCGGCGGCCAATCGGTGATGATCTACGGCCAGACCGAAGTCACCCGCGACCTGATGGCCGCCCGCGCGGCTGCCGGCGCGGTTACGCTCTACGACGCGCGTGACGTGCAGCCCCATGATCTCAAAAGTGATCGACCCTGGCTGACCTTCGAACACCAGGGCGAGGCGTTCCGTCTGGAATGCGACTACATCGCCGGTTGTGATGGCTTCCACGGCGTGGCGCGTCAGTCGATCCCCGCTGAATCACTGAAAATCTTCGAGCGCGTGTACCCCTTTGGTTGGCTGGGCATTCTCGCCGACACCCCGCCGGTGCACGACGAACTCGTGTACGCCAAACACCCCCGTGGCTTTGCCCTGTGCAGCATGCGATCGCCGACCCGCAGCCGCTATTACCTGCAAGTGCCGGCTGAAGAACCGTTGGATGAATGGTCGGACGCACGCTTTTGGGCTGAGCTGAAAACCCGCCTGCCCAGCAGCCTGGCCGAGCAGTTGGTCACCGGGCCGTCGATTGAAAAGAGCATCGCGCCGTTGCGCAGTTTTGTGGCTGAACCGATGCAGTACGGGCGCCTGTTCCTGCTGGGTGACGCTGCGCATATCGTGCCGCCCACCGGCGCCAAGGGCCTGAACCTGGCGGCCAGTGATGTGAGTACGCTATTTAGGATCATGCTCAAGGTGTATCGCGAGGGGCGCGTGGATTTGTTGGAGCGCTATTCCGCCATCTGCCTGCGCCGGGTGTGGAAGGCCGAACGGTTTTCCTGGTGGATGACCTCGATGCTGCATCAATTCCCGGAGGCGGACGGCTTCAGCCAGCGCATTGCCCAGAGCGAACTGGAGTACTTCATCCACTCCGAAGCCGGGCGCAAAACCATCGCGGAAAATTACGTCGGGCTTCCTTACGAGGCTATCGAATAGCCTGCTATCGTATTGAGCATTGCCGTGGGCCGACTTTTCCCACGGGCCTTGCTTGAAGGTTCTGTCGTGACTCAGCTCAATCAGCCCGCGCCACCGCTGCCCGCGGTGCGCAGTATTCTCGCCTCGTTGATGATGGCGATCTTCCTCGGCGCACTGGACCAGACCATTGTCGCCGTGTCCATGCCCGCTATCTCCGCGCGGTTCCACGACGTCAACCTGCTGGCCTGGGTGATCTCCGGCTACATGGTGGCAATGACAGTGGCGGTGCCTATCTACGGCAAGCTCGGCGACCTGTATGGGCGCCGGCCGATGATGCTGATCGGCATGGGCTTGTTCACCGTGGCGTCGCTGTTTTGCGGCATGGCGCAAAGCATGGAGCAGTTGGTGCTGGCACGGGTGCTCCAGGGGATTGGCGCTGGCGGCATGATCTCGGTGAGCCAAGCGATCATCGGCGACATTATTCCGCCCCGTGAACGTGGGCGTTATCAAGGCTATTTCAGCAGCATGTACGCAGTGGCCAGCGTGGCCGGTCCGGTGTTGGGCGGCTACATGACCGAGTACCTGTCGTGGCGTTGGGTATTCCTGATCAACCTGCCGCTGGGCGCCGGTGCCTGGTACTTGGCCCATCGCACCCTGGTGGGGCTGCCTGTGCCGCAGCGCAAGCCGATCATCGATTACCTCGGCACCGTGTTGATGATCGTTGGCCTGACCGCCCTGTTGCTGGGTATCACCGAAATTGGTCAGGGTCATCATTGGCGTGACAGTGGGGTGCTGGGGCTGCTGGCCTGCGCGCTGGTGGCATTGACGTTGTTCGTGTGGCACGAGCGCCGTGCGCGGGAGCCGTTGCTGCCGATGCACTTGTTCGCCAACCGCAGCGCGGTGCTGTGTTGGTGCACGGTGTTCTTCACCAGCTTCCAGGCTATTTCCCTGACGGTGCTGATGCCCCTGCGCTTTCAGACAGTGACCGGAGGCGGGGCCGACAGTGCCGCTTTGCACTTGTTGCCCCTGGCCATCGGCTTGCCCATTGGCGCGTATTCCGCAGGGCGCATGACCTCGGTGACCGGACGTTATAAACCGATGATCCTTGGCGGCGCACTGTTAAGCCCGCTGGCGATCCTGGGCATGGCCTTCAGCGCGCCCCAGGACGTAGTGCTTACCGGCGTGTTCATGTTGTTGTGCGGGATCGCCGGCGGGATGCAATTCCCTACCTCCCTGGTGGGCTCGCAAAACTCGGTGGAACAGCGCGACATCGGCGTCGCCACCAGCACCACCAACCTGTTCCGTTCCCTCGGCGGTGCGGTGGGCGTGGCGTGCATGTCGGCGCTGCTGCTGGCGTTGTTGCAGGATTCGAGCTTCGCTCACTTGGCCAGCGGTTCGCTGGTGGCCGAGGGCAGCTCCGGCAATGTGCTGTTGGATGGCCTGAACGCCGCTCCCGGCCCGGCGCAAGATGCACTGCGCGGGGAGCTGGCGGTGACGTTCCGACATTTGTTGATGGTGAGTGCGGCGGTCTCGTTGCTGGGGTTGGCGGCGGCGATTGCGATGCCTAACCGGGTGCTGCGCGGTCGGGAGGATAAAGTTAAGTAACTGACACGATAGCGATCAAAGTGTGGAAGGGGGCAAGTCGAACCGCCCCTCCCACAATTGACTGCATTCCAGTCCAGATCACGGGCTGTAGTAACCCACCGCAACCATGAAATGCCCGGCCTTGCGCACATAGGCATGCTTGTTCTCAATCTTGTCGGTCACCGGGTTTTTCCAGCGGTACTTGTATTCCCCCTGGTCCTGCTCCGCCATCAACTTGAGGATCGGCTCGCCCACCGGCTTGCCGTCCGGGTCCTTGATCTTGCTGAAGTCAGTGTTGACCAGCCGCAGGTTGGTGCCGTGCGCCACGTAACGTTGGGTGTTCAGGTCCACCACAAACACGTAGAGGTCATCCTGCAGGAAGCCGCCCTGCAATGAGTTGATGGCCTTGAGCGTACCGGGTTCATCCTTGAGCAGCGCGTTGACCGCTTTGTTGCGCAAGGCTCGCGCCTGTTCCGGCGTGGCCCGTGGAAGGTAGTAGCCCACGGCCAGGATGCGATCCCCCACCCGCTGATAAAACACATGTTTGCGCTCTACCTTGCCGTCGTTCCAGTTCTGCCAACGGTAATCGGCCTGCTGGATACCCTGGTCTTCAGGCACCTTGAGGGCATCCTTGAATGACTGGCTCAGGTCCGGCCCCAATACCTCGTTAACGTCCCGGCCGATCAACGCGGAGGAGGGGCCGCCACTGGCCAGTAGCACGCCCTTGGTATCGATCACGAACACATAACGGTCCTGGTCGATAAATTCCCCCTGGCGGCTGAACACGGCGAGGGCTTTGTCGCCATTGGTCTTGTAGTAAGCCAGGGCTTTTTCCAGCAGGGCCTTGGCCGCCTGGGCGTCCTCATCCTGAGTCGTTTCGGCGTGCACCTGGCTGAAACACAACAGCAGCAGCCAGGTGATGCGGAGCAATCCCTTCATGTTCCGTCCTCGTTCTTATTGGTGTGACAAGAGCGTAGTCGGCCTTAGCTCACGGCGCTGCCAACCATTGGTCGACAATGCCCTGGTACACACCGGTCGCGACACTCAGGTGCAACCACTGGTCGACATAGCTTTTCCAGGCCACATCATCGCGGGGCAGCAAAAAGGCCTTTTCGCTGTACTGCATTTGCCGCTCAGGGTTGACCGCACACAGGCCGGGCTTCTGCTTCTGCTGGTAACGGGCTTCGCTGGCGTCGGTGATCATTACGTCCGCCTTGCCGGCGAGCAGTTCGTCGAAGATGGTCACGTTGTCGTGCAGGCGGATCTGCGCCTGGCCCAGATGGGCGCGGGCAAACACTTCATTGGTACCGCCCGCCGGTTCGATCACGCGCACCTGGGGCTGGTTGATCTGCTCGACGGTCTGGTAGCGCTGTACATCGGCGCAGCGCACCAGCGGGATCTTGCCGTCGACGCCGAGGGACTGGCTGAAAAAGGCTTTTTTCTGACGCTCCAGCGACACCGAAATACCGCCCACGGCGATATCGCAGCGTTGGGCGAGGAAGTCCGGCATCAGGGTTTTCCAGGTGGTGGGCACCCAGGTGATTGTCGCATTGAGGCTCTTGGCCAGGGACTCGGCCATGGCAATGTCGATGCCTTCATAAGTGCCATCTGCGCGCAGCTTGGTGTAGGGCGTGTAGTCGCCGGTCGTGCACACGCTGAGGGTGCCGCGCTGGAGCACGTCGTCGAGGCGTGAAGGAGCAGTGTCGGCCAGGGCGCTGGTGGCCAGGCTCGCAAGTACACACAGGGCGAAGGGAGCTTTCATGCGGTCGAGTCCTTGGGGCATGGTCGGGGGCGGTCATTATTTCCAGCGCGGGGCAGGGTGGCAAGGCGTGGCGAATGTTTAGCCTGGGTGTAACCAAACTCCGTCATCCCTGAATTTAATAGCGTATCCAGGCGTGTGAGGCTGCGGGCATCTTCATCACCGTGATTCTCCCATGGACGGTTCCGCCGCCACCCACCTCGCGACACTGCCGTCCATACTGGCGTTCTGGGCGCTGTTCCACTGTCGGCATGCGCGCCCGCCGGATGCCTTTCTCCTACGTTGATCTACCCCATGGATGACGCGGCCCCCTGCGCATCTGCCCGGCAGCGCCTGTGCGCCTGCCTGACGAACACGTATGAGAAACCCAATGAGCGATTTCGCGCGCCTGCAAGAAGCCCAGTCCTTCCTTGAGCAACACCCGGACATTGAGATGTTCGAGCTGTTTATCCTCGACAACAATGGTGTACCCCGCGGCAAGTTGCTGCACCGCGATGAACTGCTGGCGGTGTATGAAAGCGGCCGGCCCCTGCCCAGTACCATCCTCGGCCTGACCATCAATGGCGACGACGTGGAGAACTCCGGTCTGGTCTGGGAGGTGGGAGACATCGACTGCCGCGCCTATCCGGTCAGTGGCAGCCTGCAACCTATGCCGTGGCGGTTGATCCCGACCGCAGCGGTGCAAGTCAGCATGCACCCCACCGAAGGTTTGCCCGCCACCGTGGCCGACCCTCGGCATGTGCTGGCGAAGGTCATCGACGGGCTTAAAGCCGATGGCTATTACCCGGTGATGGCCGCCGAACTGGAGTTCTACTTGCTGGACCAGAAACCCGACAGCCACGGCCGCCCGCAACCGGCGCGGGATGTGGACGGTGGTCGCCCGCGCTCGACCCAAGTCTACGGCCTGCGCGAACTGGAGCAGATCGAACCCTTCCTCGCCGACCTGTATAGCGCCTGCAAGCTCCAAGGCATCCCGGCGCGCACGGCGATCTCCGAATACGCTCCCGGCCAAGTGGAAATCACCCTGGAACACCGCGCCGACGCCCTGCAAGCCATGGATGAAGCGGTGCGCTACAAGCGTCTGGTCAAGGGCGTGGCACACAAACACGGGATGGCTGCCTGCTTCATGGCCAAGCCCTTCGACGACCTGGCGGGCACCGGCATGCACATGCACGTCAGCCTGGCGGATGCCCAAGGCAATAACCTGTTCGCCAGCGAGGCTGCCGACGGCACGCCGCTGCTGCGCCAGGCCGTGGGTGGCATGCTCAGCACCTTGCTTGATTCGCTGCTGATGTTTTGCCCCAACGCCAACTCCTATCGCCGCTTCCAAACCAACAGCTATGCGCCCCTGGCCGCCACGTGGGGCGTGGACAACCGCACCGTCAGCCTGCGCGTGCCCGGTGGCCCGGCAAATTCCCGGCATATCGAACACCGCATCTGCGGCGCTGACGCCAACCCATATCTTGCCGCTGCCGCGATCTTGGCGGGTATTCATCGCGGGATCCGCGAACAGCGCGACCCGGGCGCACCAGTGGAAGGCAACGGCTACGCCCAGGCCACGGAATTTCTGCCCACCGACTGGCTCACCACCCTGCGCGCGCTGGAAGCTTCAAGCTGGGCGCGCGAGACGTTTGGCAGTGAGTTCCTGGGGGTGTACCTGGCGGTGAAACGCGCTGAGTATCGGCAGTTCATGGGCGAGGTGGGCGAACAGGATTGGCGTTGGTATCTGCATCAAGCCTGAATGGATTGAAGGGCGTGGAGGCTTCGACCTTTTTTTCACGTTGCGGTAGTTAAGCTGCGAATCAAGGTCGTTCACCACTGTTTAAATCCAATGAGCCCGTGATGTCGCCACAACCACCATCCTCCATCGAGATCGAATACGCAGAGCGCTGTGGCCTTGAACATGCCAAGGTCTGTGCGGACACGCGCCCACCCGGAATGCTGCGGCGCCTTGCGTCATGGCGCGACGAGTGGTTGGTTCGCCACGCACTCAAGGTTGCCGGCGAACCGGGGCTGATCCTCGACCTGGCCTGCGGCTCGGGACGGTTCTGGCCGGTATTGGCCGAGCATATCAACCGGGTGATCCTTGCCTCGGACAACTCCCAGGACATGCTCGATCACGCGCGCACCCACCATCCGGCGACGCTGCTAAAGCGGATCAAAACCTTTCAGGGTTCGGCGTTTTCCATCGGTTTGTCGGCGAATGCGGTGGACTGCATCTTTTGCCTGGAGTTATTTCGCCATGTGCCCAGCAGCGAAGGACGTCTGGCGTTGCTGCGGGAGTTTCACCGCGTCAGCCGCGATACGGTGATTGTCTCGGTCAATTCGCGAACGGCGGTAGACGACGAGTTTCGTCAGGCTGGCTTCAAGGTCCTGAACCAGCAGGAATTCATGCCAGGCTCCAGCCTGTGGCGCGTCTATGTGCTTCGTAAGAAAGGATAACTCTGGCCTGTAGGGCTATTCTTCATCCCCTGTCTGAGTTTTCATGGTTGCCAGTGCACTGCGGATGCTCGCTAGCCTCTTTCGCGATATATACTGCGCGCCATTCTTCAAGGGAGAGCCGTGTGGCCATCGATATTCACTGGATCTGCGACAACGATAGCCTCGGCCAGCATTGCGCCGAATGGCAGCAGTTGCCATTCGTCGCCCTCGACACCGAATTCATGCGGGTCGACACCTTTTATCCCATTGCCGGGCTGATCCAGATTGGTGATGGCGTACGCGCTTACCTGATCGATCCCCTGACCATCGACAACTGGAAACCCCTCGCCGAGCTGCTGGAAAACCCAGCCGTGATCAAGGTGGTGCATGCCTGCAGCGAAGACTTGGAAGTGTTGCTGCGCCTGACTGGCAGCCTGCCAGTGCCGTTGTTCGACACCCAATTGGCCGCCGCTTACCTGAATCTCGGTTTCTCCATGGGCTACTCGCGCCTGGTACAAGCCGTACTCGACATCGAGCTGCCCAAGGGCGAGACCCGCTCGGACTGGCTGCAGCGGCCGTTGTCCGAAACCCAGATCAGCTACGCCGCCGAAGACGCGGTACACCTGGCCGAGGTCTACATTCGCCTGCGCCCGCAGCTATCAGACGATAAATATGCCTGGGTGCTGGAAGATGGCGCCGAACTGGTGGCCAACCTGCGCCGGGAAGTCGACCCGTACGAGGTGTACCGCGACGCCAAGCTGGCGTGGAAACTGTCCCGCGCCCAACTCGCCGTACTGCGTGAACTGTGCGCCTGGCGCGAACAGCAAGCCCGCGCCCGTGACCTGCCGCGCAACCGCATCGTTCGTGAACACTCGTTGTGGCCCCTGGCCAAATCCCAGCCGGATAACCTCGCCGCCCTGGGCAAGATCGAAGACATGCACCCGCGCACCGTGCGTCAGGATGGCCAGTTCCTGCTGGACCTGATCAAACGTGCCGGCAGCGTGCCTGCGGACCAATGGCCGCCGGCTGTGGCTGAACCGCTGCCGGTGGATGCCGCCACGCTGATCAAGCAACTGCGCGCCCTGGGCCAGACATTCGCCGAACGCCTGGAAATGGCGCCGGAACTGATGCTGCGCAAGAAAACCCTCGAAGCCCTGGTTAAAAGTGGCTACCCCGATGGGCCTTATAAATTGCCAGACTCGCTGCGTGGCTGGCGCCGCGAGTTGATGGGCCAGGCGCTGCTCGACAGCCTGGCCACTGCCGGAGAACAGCCTTGAAACGTATTTGCTCCATCTACCGCAGCTTGAAAAAAGACGGCATGTACCTCTACGTGCTCAAGAGCGATGCACTTGAGCGCGTGCCGGAGCCATTGATGGTCGCCTTCGGCAAGCCGCACCACGCCTTCGACATGGTGCTGACACCAGAGCGCAAGCTGTCGCGCGAAGACATCGTCGTGGTCCTGGAAAACCTCGATAAGCAGGGCTACCACCTGCAAATGCCGCCGGCCGAGGACGAGTACATCGAGCACTTGCCCGAAGAGCTGCTGCGTCGTAACGACCCGATGTAATCGGTCAGTGCCCGCTTCAGGGCACAGGTTTCAATGGAATCGTATTAGTGGGCGGTGGCCGTAAGGAAGCGGGCGGCCGTCTGCACTGTTTTTGAAAGGTTTGAACCATGCGTGTTCTGATTGCTGAACAGGATCACCCGCTCTACGCCCAACTGCTCAATGACGTGGCGCCGGACCTTGAGGTGCTCACCAGTGGCGACTCGGCCGAACTGTCTCGTCTGGCCGCCGATTGCCCGGTCTGGCTTGGCCAACCGGACCTGCTGGCCACTCTGTTGCGCCAGGGCCACCAACCACAATGGCTGCAATCGACCTGGGCCGGTATCACCCCCCTGCTAGCCGAAGGCTTGCCCCGCGATTATCGCTTGACCCGCGCCGTCGGTATTTTTGGCCAGGTCATGGCCGAGTTTGTCCTCACGTATATGCTCGGCCACGAACGCGAAGTACTGGCGCGGTTGGTCAGCCAGGTCGAGCGCAAGTGGGACAGCCGCACCGGCCAGAGCCTGGCGGGGCGTAAGGTGTTGATCGTGGGCACCGGCGATATTGGCCAGAGTGTGGCTGAGTTTCTGGTGCCGTTTGGCGTCAAGCTGTATGGCATTGCCAGTACTGAGCGTGAACAGGCCCCGTTTATCGAAGTGGCCGGGCTTGATCAGATCGGGCGTCTGGTCGGTGAGGTGGACTACGTGATCAACCTGCTGCCCAACACGCCGAACACCCATGACCTGTACGACGCCGCGCTGTTCAAGCAATTCAAGCCGACGGGCTTGTTTATCAATGTCGGCCGTGGTGTGGCGGTGGTGGATGCTGATCTGGTCGAAGCCCTGAAGGAAGGGCACCTGGCCGGCGCAGTGATCGACGTATGTCGCCAGGAGCCACTGCCGCAGCGTCATCCATTCTGGACCGCCTGGGGGTTGCTGTTGACCGGGCACAGTTCCGCACCCACGTCGCCGCCGATGATGGTGGAGTTGTTCTTGGAAAATATCCGCGCGTATAAGGCCAAGCAGGCATTACGCGGAGAAGTGGATTTCGAGCGCGGGTACTGACGTCACCGCGCCGCTCGCTAGGCCTACATAAAACCTGACAGTCAGGATGGAACCGCATTGACGGCGCGTTCCACCCAAGGGCCGCAAAGGGCGCAAGGTCGCGCCTTTAACGGACTCCTTTTGGCTAAGGACAGGTATTTCCATGACGCCCCTTATTTCCCCCGCTGTTCAGCCGCGCCCGATGGCGCCCGCCCACCACAACGACGTAACCCGCACCCCCGACCGCGAGCCTGACCCTTCGCGTCCGGTCGATCTCCCTGCACCGCTTGAAGACTTGTCCGGCTTTGACCTGACGCGTAGCGACCATTGGGGGCAACCGCCTTCGGTCGTCATCCAACGATTGGCCAGCCATTTACTCGAAAAAGGCGGTGCCAGCGTTCAAGCAGCCCACCAGGCCGCGTATCGCTTACTGATCAATTCCGCACCTGAATATTTGGTCAAGGACATTCCCGCCAGCGTGACCTGCGCCAGTGTGCTCTGGGCTCAGTTGGCGATGGCTGTGGGCAGGATCGAAGCCCACGCGCCAGGCCGCACGCTCGGTATGGGGTATGCCGAAATTTTGCTGAACGCCGAATCGCTCACCCTTGACGCTGCCACTCGCCAGCGCATCGATGGGCAGGCCCTGACGGAGTGGGGCGTGGCCAACGGTGTGCTGACCCGCACCGATGAGATGCCATCGGCCAGTGCAATGGAGCGCCTGAGGGCGGCCTACAACGAACAGCTCAGCGCGCTGAAAAGCACCAGCGCCCTACTGCAAACGCCAATCCCCAGCCGCAGAGCCATGGCGCTGGCCCTGCTTGAGCGGGCGTTTCCTGACGTCGACCCGAGCCTCTTCGAAGTCAGGCATTTTCAAAAGGCCAGGCTCACCAAAGGGCGCCCAGGTATCCATCCCGGCTCACGCTCTATGCTGGATATCGTCATGCACGGCGGCCCATTGGCGACCGATGAGCATTGGGTGAGCAATAACAAACGCCTGCCCATTGACCGTTTTTGCAGCCTTTACCAACAAGGCAAGCTGGAGGTCGCCAGCGCATTCACGAAGGCCTACGACCAGGCGATCAGCGCCCATCAAACCGGGCAACAGAGTCGTGTGCGGCAGATGATCGCCACGTTGCCCCTGGAGGACCGCAATAACCTGGAGTTCGGCAAGCTCGAATTCTTCCACACCAACCAGTACACAATCGCCAAAGACCTGTTTACTCCGCCGGCGCTGCACGTGCGCGGCCATACGCTGGAGGTGAAGGCGACTCGAAACGGCGAGGTCAATCTCTATACCCTCGACACGCGAAACGGCACCGTTGAGAAAGAAAACTTTCTATTGCGCCGACGTACTCCGCCTTACACCGCTGCGAATATGGAATCGCGCGAGGCGAATATTCTTTCTAGAACCGTTCAGTTTGAGCCCGACAGCGATTTCCCGGCGCAACCCCAAGGCACCCAAGCCTCTGACAGTCTCAACTCGCGGCGCAGCCATGCCATTGCTGATGTGTTCGTCAAATCCCTCGACCTGAACAACGACGATCTGATGAACGAGGCCCGGGGCCTGACGTCCTTTGATCGGGACAGCGCCCGCAATGAAGCCATTGGCGAATTCTTCCTGAACCTGATCCCCTTGCGCTCGGCTATCGTCAACTTCCAAAACGGCAACATTGGGCAGGGCGTGTTCGACCTGGGCCTGGATGCGGTTGGCCTGGTTACGTTGGGCGCCGGCAAAGCCGTGCAGGCGGGTAAGGTGCTGGGCGGCGCCTTGACCACTGCGCGCCAGGCGGCCAAGGCGGTGAGGTTTGTTGGCGCAACGGCGGTGGAGGCCTTCAACCCCTTGAGCGGCGTCGGCGATCTGCTGGTGAGCGGCGGCAGGTGGGTGACCAGGGGCAGTGTTTCTGCCGGTGAGCTGAGCAACGGGCTGTTTCGTCATTACAGGGCACCGGAGTCGAGCCTCACCGGGCTCTCGCGCAATAATCAGGGCGTGTACGTTGCTGCCGACGGCCATCGCTCGTATGTGCGCCATCTCGACGCGTCCGGCCAGGCTGGCGTTTATGAGGTCCGGCAGGTGTCCCGCGGCGCGGACGGCAGCGTGCAGGCGCGGGTGTACCACAACAACCGGCAAACTCCGTTGTTACTCGAACATGTGCAGGGTGACCAATGGCGGCGACTGGGTGCGCGGGGCGGCCAGCCGGTTGCGGTCAAAGCCGATCTCGGCCCAGAAATCGGCCGTGGGGGCGAAGGCGTGGTGTATACAAGCCTCGACGGTAAGAGTGTTTATAAAGATTTGGGGCCGACCCGCCTGACCTCGGTAGAGGGCTACGTCGACATGGAAGTGGTCAACCTGAACAAGTACTACGGAGAGGGCTTTGCCGAGGTATTGATCGAGGACGGCCGCAAATACATAAAGATGGGCAAAATTGACGGGGTTGATCTTGCCCATGTCGAAAAAGGCAGCCTGCCCGCCGAAGCACGTTCGTTACTCGACGACGCGGTAGCGCAAATGGAGGCCAGGGATATTTTTCATAACGACCCGCAGTTGAGTAACTTCATGTACTCAAAAACAGACAACAAGCTCTATCCCATCGACATGAATGGTATGCCCGCCGAGTTCATGGTGCCGGCGGTCAAAAACGTGTATGACCGGCAAATCACGCAGCTGCGCTCGGCGTTCAGCGAACTGATCGCCCGGTAGTCCTCAAGAGACACCCTGCCGCGTTCAGGCGGCAGGGTACTGGCTGTCAGAGGCCGAAATCACCTTCGGACACCAGCTCGCTCAGCGGCTTGCGCGGGCTCGGAACTTCACGCCCTTGCAGGTACTCCGGCAGGGTCGACTTGTCTCCCAGCTTGCCAACGGCCACGGCCGCGTGCAGCGCGTAACCTTCCGGAATCTTCAACTCCTTGCGCGTCAGCTCCTGATCGAAACCGGCCATGCCGTGGGTGTGCCAGCCACTGAGGCTGGCTTGCAGTGCCAGGTGGCCCCAAGCAGAGCCGGTGTCGAAGGTGTGCCACAGCGCCGGGGTTTCTTCAGTGGCACCGGGAGCGACGAAGTCGGTTTTCGAGGCGATGATCACCAGGGCCGAGGCATGCTGCGCCCAGCCGCGGTTGAATTCATTGAGCAGGCCCAGGAAACGTTCCCAGTCCGGCGTGTCGCGGCGCGCGTAGAGAAACCGCCACGGCTGCGAGTTGTAGGCCGACGGCGCCCAGCGTGCAGCTTCGAAGAAGCTCAGCAGCGTCTCTTTCGAGATGCTCTCGCCGGTGAAGGCGCGGGGCGACCAGCGGTCGGTGAACTGGGCGTGGATCGGATAGTCGGCAACACGTGTCATGAGCAGGTCCTGATCGTCAATTCGGCGCTCAAAGCTACTGCGCGCCCGCTAGACTGACAAGTGTTGTAACACCGCCAGTCGTAAGCGCTTGGTTCCAAGGGGCTTGGGCACTAGACTGGCGGCCTTTTCACCTACCGATACTGATGCAGAGCCATGGCCGCCAAAGTCGAACCTTTCTGGATACGCAAAACCCTTGAACACCTCGACCAGGAGGAGTGGGAGTCATTGTGCGACGGCTGTGGCCTGTGCTGCCTGCAAAAGCTTGAGGACGAAGACGACAACAGCGTCTATTACACCCGTATCGCCTGCAAACTGCTGGACCTGAAAACCTGCCAGTGCACCGACTACCCCAACCGCCGCGCCTCGGTGCCCGACTGCATCCAGCTCACCCCAGGCCAGGCCGATCAGTTCAAATGGCTGCCGCCCACCTGCGGCTACCGCCTGGTCAGCGAGCGCAAGGATTTACCGCTGTGGCACCACCTGGTCTGTGGCGACCGCGACGCCGTGCACCACGAACGCATTTCCCAGTCTGGACGCATGCTCAGCGAAGGCAGCGTGCCTGAAGACGACTGGGAGGATTACCTGATCTTCCGCGCAGGCTGAAAAAGGAGTGTGTATGAAGGTGGGAACCCAGCTGGCGGCATGCCTGGTGCTGCTGGCGCTGAGCATGCCTGCGTGGTGCGCCAGGAAAGTCGACTTGGATTATCACGTTAAATTGCTGCCCCAGAGCGATCAGGCTGAAGTACGCCTGAGCCTGTCACAAGGCTCGGCCGTGCGCAGCCTGGACTTTGACCTGGGCCCGGCAGGCAGTTACAGCGACTTCAAGGCCGACGGCCAGTGGAAGGTCAGTGGCCAGCGGGGCGTGTGGCAGCCCCGCGCCGACAAGGCCAGTCTGACCTACCGCGTGCACCTCACCCAGGCGCGCAAGCCGGGCAGCTATGAAGCACGTATGACTGCGAGTTGGGCGCTGTTTCGCGGCGAAGACCTGGTGCCGACCGCGCGGCTCGACCAGCAGGACGGCGTCGAGTTGGTCTCGCGCCTGGTGTTCGAATTGCCTGCGGGCTGGAAAAGCGTCGAAACCGCCTGGCCCCGTATCGGCAAGAATAAATTTCGCATCGACAACGTTTCCCGCCTGTTCGACCGGCCCACCGGCTGGATGCTCGCGGGCACGCTTGGCAGCCGCCGCGTGCGCCTGGGCGAAACCGAAGTCACCGTGGCGTCGCCCAAGGGTCAGGCCATGCGCCGCATGGACGTGCTGACGTTGCTGACCTTTGTCTGGCCCCAGGTCGAAGCCGCGTTCCCGCGTCATCCGGCCAAGCTGTTGGTGGTGGGCGCCAGTGATCCGATGCGCCGTGGCGTGTTCTCGGCGCATGACTCGATCTACCTCAACAGCCGCACACCGCTGGTCAGCGAAAACGGCAGCAGCCCGTTGATTCGTGAAGTGGTGCAGGCGATCGGACGTTTCAACGATCACGACACCAGTGACTGGATCAGCGAAGGGCTTGGGGAGTATTACGCCATCGAACTGGTGCGCCGTGCCGGTGGGATCACCGATGAGCGGTATCAGGCGATACAGGCGCGGTTGAGCAAGGAGGGCAAAGATGTCACGACGCTGCGCGGCGAGCATGTCAGTGGTGCAACCGTGTCGCGGGCAGTGGTGATATTGCAGGAGCTGGACAGCGAGATTCGGGTGAAAACCCATAACAAACGCTCGCTGGATGACCTCGCGCAAGCGGTGATGCGGGCGAACAGCATTACCACGGCGGAGTTCGTGCAACTGGCTGAGAGCATTATTGGCGAGTCGTCGGCGGTGCTGGATACCAAGCTACTGCGCTGATTTCAACCCCTGCACCAATCAACATGTGGAAGGGGGCTTGCTCCCGATAGCATGATTCAGTCACAACATGTGTTGACTGACACTCTGCTATCGGGAGCAAGCCCCCTCCCACATTTGGATCTCTAACCTACCGAAAGCCAGGTTCAGCCTGTGGTTTTCACAGCCTTCTCAGCCGCCACTTCAGCCTTGGTCTTCAGGTTTTTCAGCTCTGCACCTGCACGCTCGATCTTCGTACGCACGCTGTTTATTTCCTGGCGACCCTGTTCCAGCTTGTCCTTGAGCGAGCTGTGCCCGGTAAAACCACGGGCCAGTGCCACACCGCCAATCGCCACCTGGATCAAACCGAAAATCCCGCCACGGCGCAGGCCTTTGCCGAGCATTATCACGCCACCGGCCACTGAGCCGATGCGTTCCCAGCCGTGGACGTTTTGCGTCGGCTGGTTCTGGAAGGGCGTGTGCTCGATGATAGGTCGCACGTTTTTGCTGTCGCTCATGATCTGTCTCCAACAAGGGCAAGTGTAAGTAGCTGACTGCTGGCGGGCGTCGGATGTTCCCAAAAAATCAATACTTGGGGCCCGAACGGGTGTTGTTGCCCTTGGCCAGGCGGTCATAGAGCACCACGTTGACCGTGGCAGCCAGGTTCATGCAGCCGGTGGTCGGGATGTAGACCACGTCTTCGCACCAGTCCCGGATCTCCTTATCCAGCGAGCCGTCTTCCGGGCCGAAGATATACAGCGCGCGGTCGGGGTGGGTGTACTCGGGCAGCGGGCGGGCGCCCTCCACCAGTTCCACGGCGACGGGGATACAGCCCAGGGGCAGGATTTTTTTCAGATCATCGATGCCGATCAGCGGAATATCGTGATGGACCTTCTTGGTGTCGGTGATGAAGTCCCGGGCGCGCTCGTAACGCACGCCGGTGTAGAACACCGAGGCCACGCCGTAGCAACCGGCGGCACGCATGACCGAGCCGACGTTTTCGGGGGATTTGGGGTTATACAGACCGATGCAGCTGTAGCGTTTATTGCCCACGGGGAAGGGTGCCTTGGAGAAAAGCGGCGATTATACGGCTTGAAGGTGATGTATTGCTTGGGCTAACGCTATCGGGAGCAAGCCCCCTCCCACATTTGAAAGTGTTCACAACTCAAAATGTGGGAGGGGGCTTGCTCCCGATGAGGCCAGGACAGGCGACAACACTCTTCAGTCGTCTTTCTTCATCAGGCCCGCCAGCGCCGCAAACGGGTTATGCGTGGCCTTGGCAATCGTCGGGCTGCTGGTGGAGCCTTCGCCGAAGTACTGCTGATCGGTGTAGCGCGAGTGTTCGTTGTCGTGGCAGTACAGGCACAACAACTCCCAGTTGGAGCCGTCCTGAGGGTTGTCATCATGATTGTGGTTGCGGTGGTGTACGGTGAGTTCGCTCAGGCGCTTGCCGGCGAATTCACGCGCGCAGCGGCCGCACACGTGGGGGTACATCTTGAGGGCTTTGTCGCGGTAGCCCATTTCCCGGTCGCGCTGGGCATCGGCGAGGATGCGGTCCAGCTTGGCGGTGTGGGAGGGCGGGTTGGTCGAGCTCATCATGGCTCCTGGCTATTTTGTGGGTCACGGATAACGTTGATTCTAGCCGTCGGCGGGCGTTTGTAGTATCGGTTCATTCATTTCACAAGGATCTGAAACCTATGCGTTGGTACACATGGACAATTGCACTGCTTTTCTGCGCGCTGGCGGCTCAAGCCCAGGCGTTTTCGACGCCCAAGCCCGGGCAGTTGATTGAGGTCACCCTTGAACAGTTGCACCCGACCCAGGCCGTGGTGGGTTTCGACCAGATCTACTACAGCCTCGGGCTGTTCGCCGACAAACCCACCAAGGCCTTTGATGAATACTGCGAAACCAACGGTCAGGGTGAGGCCGACAAGGTGCCCAAGAACGCCAGCCTGCTTGCGCCTTCCAGCTTCACGTGCAAAGACCCGGTAGGCACTCATCCCGAAGACATGAAAACCGTGGTGGTCGGCCCTGGTGGCCAGTTGTACCTGACCGACGGTCACCACAGTTTCACCACCCTTTGGCAAACGCCGGGTGCCGGCCCTCAGTTGAAAATGTGGGTCAAGGTGACTGACGATTTCAGCAACAGCCCAGACCTCGCCACCTTCTGGCAGCGTATGGAAGCGGCGCGCAAGGTCTGGCTCAAGGACAACCGGGGCCAGACCCTGCCGCCTACGCAACTGCCTGCTCACCTGGGCTTCAAGAATCTGCAGGACGACACCTTCCGCAGCCTGGTGTATTTCACCCGCAAGGCCGCCTATGGCAAGCCGGATGGCGGCGAGATCGCCCCGGAATTCCTGGAGTTCTATTGGGGTAACTGGCTGCGCACGCAGATTGATCTGGGCCAGTACAACCTGGACAAAAAAGGCGGCTACAAGGATGCGATCGAAGCAGTCGCCAAGCGCATGGTCAGCCTGGCGCCGGGATCACCGGTGGGAGGCAGCGGTTTTACCGCCCAGCAACTGGGTGGGATGACCCAACTGGATCGCGATGAGCTGCATAAGACCTTCGACAAAAAAGTCCCGTACGTGATCGACTACCGCAAATCCCACAACTGACAGGGATCAAAATGTGGGAGGAGGCTTGCCCCGATAGCGTAGTGTCAGTCACCAAATGTTTTGACTGAACCACCGCTATCAGGGGCAAGCCCCCTGCCACATTGGATCTCCAGTGGTTTGGTTAATGGTGCTCAGCCCTTGAGCTTCTCCGCAATCCAGATGGTGTGTCGGGTGCCCTTGTTGCCATGGGCAAATACCTGCACTTCCTCGGCCTTGAAACCGGCCTTGCGCAGTTTGTCGCTGAACAGTTTGTCGGCACTCGCTGACCACACCGCCAGCACGCCCTTGGGCCGCAAGGCCTTGGCGCAGGCGGCCAGGCCACCGGCAGAGTAGAGCCAGCTGTTGGCCTTTTGCGTGAGGCCTTCGGGGCCGTTGTCGACGTCGAGCATGATCGCGTCAAAGCCTTGGGGCTCGGCTTGCAGCACCTTGGCCACGTCTTCCATGCGGATCACGGTGCGCGGGTCCAGCAGTGGGCGCCCGGATTTTTCCCCCAGCGGCCCACGGTTCCATTCCACGACGCCCGGCACCAGTTCGGCGACAACCACTTCGGCAGTCTTGCCCAAATGCTTGAGGGCCGAGGCCAGGGTAAAGCCCATGCCCAAACCACCAATCAGCACCCGTGAATCAGGACGACCGGCAACTTTGCGGCAGGGAATTTCTGCCAGCGCATCTTCGGAGCCGTGCATGCGCGTGTTCATCAACTGGCCGCCGTCACCACCCTGGATCTTGATTACAAAATCCTCGCCGTATTCGAACAGGCACAAGGCACCGCCGTTGTCGGGGATCGGGGTGGTGTCCAGCAGAACGAAACGTTTCATGGAAATCTCATTGGGAAGGGCATTCTTGCGCGGTTGGGAGTAGCCTTACGACATTCCGGTCAGGCCATGGAGCCATCGATGAAGTGCAGCATTCTAACGGTCATTGTGTTGAGCGCGCTCGCATTGGGTGCGGCGCAGGCTCAGGAGTTGCAAACCGTACCGGTCGCGCCCGCGCCAACCCCCGGTGCACCGGGCACGCCGACGCCGACGCTGTATCCCCAAGTCAGCCCGCCAGCGCTGCCCAAGACCAACGGCTCGCCGCCCTTGGCGCCCATCGTGTTACCGACGCCACCGAAGGACCAGACGGTGCCCGGCCTGCAGCAGAACGACAGCAAACCAAAGACCCCCGGCGGTTAAAACTGTTGCGACAGTAACTGCCCATCAGCCATGCGCAGGCGCTTGGACAGGGCAATCGCAATCGCGCGGATGATCTTCGCGGCCACCCGCGGGGTTTCGTTGAGCATCTTTTCCAGGGAGTCCTTGCCCAAGTTCAACAGCACGCAATCACTGGCAGCCACGCAACTGGCGGAGCGACGCTCGCCGTCGAGTACTGCCATCTCACCGAAAGCCCGGCCGCTGCGCAGAGTGGCGATGGTCAGGCGCTGGCCGTCGTGATTGGTTTTCTGCACCGCCACCTGGCCGCTGTGGATGATGCACATGAAGGTGCCGGCATCGCCTTCGAGGAAGATCGCTTCGTCCTGGGCAATGCTGCTGATATTGAAGTAGCCGGCGGCGACGTGAAAATCTTCCGGCAACAAAGGGTCGAACAGGCCGCAGTCCATGAGCATGTCGCGGATTTCGGTATTCATTAGCGTCGGTAGTGCCATGGCTGCAATCTTGGTCCATCAATCAGTAGGCGGTCCTGTGTTCAGACAGGCCCGCCGCGCTAAGTTCCTAAATCAACCCCAGCGCCTTGAACACAAATGCATATTCGAGCGCTACGTCACGTAATCCCTGGTAACGACCGCTCATCCCACCATGGCCGGCACCCAGTTCGGTCTTGAGCAACAGCAGGTTGTCGTCGGTCTTGGTGTCACGCAGCTTGGCCACCCACTTGGCCGCTTCCCAATACTGCACGCGGCTGTCGTTGTAGCCGGCGATCACCAGCATGTGCGGGTAGGCCTGGGCCTGGACGTTTTCGTACGGCGCGTAGGCCTTGATGCGCTCGTACACCTCGGGCTCCTCGGGGTTGCCCCATTCGTCGTACTCGGTGATGGTCAACGGCAGCTCCGGGTCGAGCATGGTGTTGAGCACATCAACGAACGGCACTTCGGCAATCGCCGCGTGGAACAGCGCCGGACGCTGGTTGAGCACCGCACCGATCAACAGGCCACCGGCACTGCCGCCGCTGATGGCCAGCTGCTTGGAGGTGGTCAGGCCTTGAGCGATCAGGTGTTCGGCGCAGGCGATAAAGTCGCTGAAGGTGTTCTGCTTGTGTTCCTGCTTGCCATTGCGGTACCAGGCTTCACCCAGTTCGCCGCCGCCACGCACATGCGCGATGGCAAACGCCACGCCGCGATCAAGCAGGCTCAGGCGTGCGTGGGAGAACCATGGGTCGAGGCTCGAACCGTAGGCGCCGTAGCCGTAAAGGTACAGCGGTGTGGTTTTGCCGAGTTGGTCACGCTTGACCACCAAGCTGATCGGCACCTGAGTACCATCGGCGGAGGTGGCCCACAGGCGCTGGCTCACATAATCGTCGGCGTTGAACACGCCCAGCACCGGGGTTTCCTTGAGTACCTGTTGCGTACCGCTGGCCAGCTCCAACTGACGCACCTGGGCCGGACGGTTGAGGGATTCGTAGCGCAGGCGGATCTTGTCGCTGACGAATTCCAGGCTGTTCTGTACGTAGAGGCTGTAGGCGGCGTCAGGTAATTCCACGCGATAGGCAGGCAGGCCCTCGGGGTGCACTTCGATCACCGGCAGGCCGCCGATGCGCAAGCTTAAGGTCATGGCGCTGGTGTTCAGGCTGACGCCGTCGAGCATCACCTCATCGCTGTGGGGGATCAGGTTCTGCCACTCATCCTCGGTCGGCACGTCGCCAATGTCGGTTGCGACAAACAGGGCGTAGTTGATGCCATCACGGTTGCTACGGATAAACCAAGTCCAGGCGCCATTCAGTTGGCCGTGGTCGACATCGTATTCGTGATCGTCGACCCGTGGCGCCAGGCAGGTGAAATCCTGCTGCGGTTGGTTGGCGTCCAGGGCCCAGACTTCGCTAGTGGTCTTGCTGCCCAGGGCCACCAGCAACTGGCGCTCGGAGCTGGAACGGTAGCAATGCAGGAAGAAACGCCCGTCGGGCTCATGGAACACTTCCTGCGCCGCCGTGCCGTCCAGGCGATAGCGATAGAGTTTGTGGGGGCGGTGCGTTTCGTCCAGTTCGCCGAAGAACAGGGTCAGGCTGTCGTTGGCCCAGGTCATGCTGCCGTCGCAGTCCTGGAACTCCAGTTCGCTGACCTTGCCGGTTGCCAATTCCTTCACGAACAGGGTGTAGATCTCTTCGCCGGTGGTGTCCAGGCTGTAGGCCAGGCGATTGTGGTCTGGGCTGATGCTGAATGCGCCGAGGGAGAAAAAGCCACCGTTGGCCAGTTCGTTCGGGTCCAGCAACAGCTCTTCGCTGCTGTCGTCCACCACGTTGCTGTCATCGGCCGGACGGCGGCAGCGGTAGTGACGGGCGTACTCGTCGCCGGCGGTGGTGCGGGTGTAATACAGGTACGGGCCCCACGGCGAGGGCAGGGACAGGTCGGTTTCGAGAATGCGGCCCTTGATCTCTTCAAACAGGCTTTCGCGCAAGGCTGCCTGATCGGCGAGCTGGGCTTCCTGCCAGGCGTTTTCGGCCTTGAGGTAATCGAGTACTTCAGCGCTGTCGCGTTCTTGCAGCCAGGCGTAAGGGTCTTGGCCAGGGGCCTTTCGGGCAATCGGGGGCGTCGATACAGGCATGGATTATTCTCTATCTGGCGGACGGTGGCAGGCTTTGCAGCCGCGACACGCAAAAGCCGTTATCATAGCCGCCTGTTTGCCTACCTTGCCATGGACACCATGACCGAGAACGACTATCTGACCGCTTGGGGCCTTTACGCCTTCGCCGCTTTGGGCTGCCTGTTGGTGTGGTGGCGCATGACGCGCTGGATGTGGCGCTGGTTGCGCGAGCCGCTGCAATTGCTGATGGCCGTGTTGCTGTTCAGCCCGACCATCGTAGACCCGGTCAAGACTCAGTTCGCGCCGGCCGTGGCAATTACCGCCCTGGACCTAGTGCTCAAGGTCGGCAATAACGCCTGGCGGGCTATTTCCGATTTGTTCATGTACACCATGATCGCCTTTGGCGTGTACCTGGTGATTGTGTTGATCCGCTGGCCCATCGACCGCGCCGCCAATGCGCGTCGTGAGCGCCAGGCCGCCACCGATGCAGCCCTGGCCGCTGAGCCGGCGGAAGAAGACGACGAGCCATTCCGCCGTCCGGCGCCTGTCAGTGGCATGCGGGTCGAACCGCGCCTTTAACGTTGCAGCGAGAGCCCTGGCATGTGTGAATTATTGGGCATGAGTGCCAACGTCCCCACCGATATCGTGTTCAGCTTTACCGGGCTGATGCAGCGCGGTGGGCGCACCGGCCCCCACCGCGACGGTTGGGGCATCGCTTTCTACGAAGGCCGTGGTCTGCGTCTGTTCCAGGACCCGGCCGCCAGCAGTGAATCGGAAGTCGCGCTGCTGGTGCAGCGTTATCCCATCAAGAGCGAAGTGGTGATCGGCCATATCCGCCAGGCCAACGTGGGCAAGGTGAGCTTGGCCAATACCCACCCGTTCGTGCGCGAACTGTGGGGCCGCAACTGGTGTTTCGCCCATAACGGCCAACTGGCGGACTTCAACCCCCGCGCCACCTTCTACCGCCCGGTCGGCGATACCGACAGCGAAGCGGCCTTTTGCGACTTGCTCAACCGCGTGCGCGAAGCCTTCCCCGAGCCGGTGGACATCGAACAGATGCTGCCGGACCTGATCGCCGCCTGTGCCGAATACCGCAGCAAAGGCGTGTTCAACTGCCTGCTCAGCGATGGCGACTGGTTGTTTTGCTACTGCTCGACCAAATTGGCGCAGATCACCCGGCGTGCCCCGTTCGGTCCGGCGCGCTTGAAAGATGTCGACGTGATCGTCGATTTTCAGGCCGAGACCACACCCAATGATGTAGTGACGGTAATCGCCACCGAGCCGTTGACCGACAACGAAAACTGGACCCGTTACGAACCGGGCCAATGGAGCCTGTGGCGACGCGGTGAATGCGTCAGCCAGGGCATTACTGAGTAAGGATATCGACCATGTTGCTCAGCTATCTGCGGTTGGTGCTGTTTGCCATTGGCCTGTTGGTCGGCGTGCAAGTGCCGGGATTTATCAACGATTACGCCAAGCGCGTCGAAGCCCACTTGATAGAGGCCCAGACGGGGCTGAGCGGGTTTGAAACCACCGCACGGCAGTTCTTCAACGGTGATTTGAAGGCGTTGGTCGCGCATTACCGCGCCAGTGACGACCCGGTTTTCCAGAGCGACGCCAACAGCCTGGGCGCCATGCTTGATCGCCAAGTTGCGTTGGACAAGCAATTCCAGGCCATGCAAGGCCCGTGGTACATCCGTGCGTTGCAAGTGGCGGTGGCCGCCGACCCGGATATCCGCCAGGAAACCTGGAACGGTTACAGCTATCAGATCCTCCTGACCCCAGAAGCCATGGGTTGGGGATTGGGCGGGGCGATGCTGCTGTCGTTTGGATTGGAATGCCTGTTCCGCCTGATCGACTGGGTCGTGTTGGGCGGCAAGCGCCTGCGCCAGAGCCGGCCGATTGAAGAGCGGGACCTGAAAGGTCTCTAACGCCCAACTCGGTCAAATGTGGGAGGGGGCTTGCTCCCGATAGCGGTAGGTCAGTCAATACTTCAGCTACTGACCCACCGCTATCGGGAGCAAGCCCCCTCCCACATTTTTAACCGGGTTTCGTCAGGGGGCCAGCACCATCCGCTCTTCGCCGACTTCCTCGGCATAGCGGGCAACGACCTTCTGGCACAGCCCGACAATCTCCTCCACCAACTCCACCCCCACCCGCCACGACACCACCACCTGCAGGTTAGGCAGTTTCTGCGCCATCGATAACATTACCAATTCCCCGCGCGCCAGTTCCTCACTGACCAACACCGGCGGCAGTGCGCCAATGCCGAATCCATCGCGCAACAACCGCGTAATCGCAGACACCGAATTCACACAGTTCATCCTTGGCGCGGCCACGCCGTTGGCCTGCATCAGGCTCAGCACATCCTGATGTGGGTGCGAGTTTTTCGAGTAGGTGATGATCCGCTCCTGAGCCAGTTCGGCGAGGGAGGCGTAGTCGCGGTTGTAGATCGATTGGCTGGCGACGATCCAGGCCATGGGATGGCTGCACAGTTCCAGGCTGCGCACGGTTTCCAGGCGCAGCAGGTCGGTTTGCAGGATCAGGTCAAGGAAGCCTTTTTGCAGCTGATCGCTGAGGTTAAGCGCGGTATCAGCGACCAATTCGATTTCGACTAAGGGGAAATGGTCCATCAGTTCCGCCACCAACGGGCTCAGCCAAGTGTGAATCACCGTGTCCATCGCGCCGATCCGAATGCGCCCGACCTTGCTGCTGGTGGTCTCCAGAGACTGCTTCAGGCCCCGCATGGTCACCATCATCTGCTCGGCATAATCGAGCACCTTCAAGCCTTCCGGGGTCAGGCTTACGCCTCGAGAATCACGCAAAAACAGTTTCACCCCCAGCTCGCTTTCCAGCACGGCGATGCGGCTGGAGATCGAGGCCTGGGTGGTGAACAGCTTCTCGGCAGTCAGGCGAAAGCTCTTGAGCTTGGCCACCCAGACGAAGGTTTCGAGGAACTTCAAATTCATGGGATCAACTTTTTCTTATGCATGGATCGGTTTTTATTAGTTGGACGCCGTACCGGGCAAGCGCCAAAAATCGAGCGTATTCCACGATGAGCGTCGTGGGGGTGTCAGGACAGGTTGCACGTTCTGCGTTAAAAATCCCACACTGCAAAAAAATAAGTCCTACAGGAGCGCCAGACCGTGAGCCGTCTTTTACTGAATTGCGATATCGGCGAAAGCTTTGGTAACTGGACCATGGGTCTGGACGCCGAGGTCATGCCGTTCATTGATTGCGCCAACGTGGCCTGCGGCTTTCATGCCGGCGACCCAAGCATCATGCGCAAGACTGTTAGCTTGGCGCTCAAGCATGGCGTGCAGGTGGGGGCGCACCCGGCATACCAGGATTTGCAAGGCTTCGGCCGCCGTTCCATGGCCTATACCCCTCAGGAAATCCAGGATCTGCTGCACTACCAGATCGGCGCCCTCGACGGCATTTGCCGTGCCCAAGGCGGTCACGTCAGCTACGTCAAACCCCATGGCGCGATGTACAACGACATGATGGCCAACCCGAAACAACTGCGTGCGGTCATCGAGGCGGTGGCCGCTTATGGTGACTTGCCGCTGATGCTGCTGGCCACTCGCGATAACAGCGCAGCCCAGGCATTGGGCGATGAGTATGGCGTGACCCTGTGGTTTGAAGCATTCGCCGACCGCGCCTACGACAACAACGGCCACTTGGTTTCCCGCCAGTTACCCGGCGCTGTGCACCACGACGCCGAAACGATCATCCAGCAAGCCCTGACCATTTCTCGTGGCGAACCGTTGACGGCCAGCGACGGCAGCGCCCTCGTACTAAACGCCAATACCCTGTGCGTGCATGGCGACAACGCCAGTTCAATTGCTGCCGTGCAGCGTATCCGCGAGGCGTTGAAGCCAGCATGAAGCCGCGGATTGAAGTGGTGGCCATCGACTGCCTGATGGTGCGTCTGTTCGATGCGATTGCAGAAGCCAACATGCCGTGGATGCTCGCCGCAGCGCAACGCTTGCGAGAAGGGTTTGGCGCTGCATTGGTGGATCTGGTGCCGTCCTACACCACCTTGATGGTGCATTACGACCTCATCGCGCTGAGCCCTGCCCAGGCCCGAGAGCTGATCGACCACGCCCTCACCGACTTGCAGCCTCAGGCCCAGGGAAGCGGTCAATGCCATGTGCTGCCGGTGTGGTACGACCTGAGCGTCGGCCCGGAACTGACCTTGCTCAGCCAGCGCAGTGGCCTGGCCGTCGACGACGTGATCTGTCTCCACAGCGCCCACGAATATCAGGTGTTCGCCCTTGGCTTTGCCCCCGGTTTTGCCTTTATGGGGTTGGTGGACGAAGTCCTCGCCAGCCCACGCCTCAGCACACCGCGCAAACGCGTGGCGGCTGGCAGTGTGGGGATCGCCGAGCGCCAAACGGCTGCTTACCCGGTGGTTTCTCCGGGTGGCTGGAACCTGATCGGTCGCACCCCCGCCAAACTGTTCGACCGCGCGCGAGACGGCTACAGCCTTATGCAACCTGGCGACACGGTGCGCTTCGAAGCGGTCAGTCGTGCCGAATTTATCAACCTGGGTGGCGATGACACGCCGTTGGAGGCGCAGGCATGAGCCACTTGATCATCGAGGCCAGCACGCCGCTGTGCCTGTTGCAGGACGCCGGTCGTTTTGGCGTACGCCACCTGGGCGTGACCCAAGGCGGCGCGCTGGATTGGGTGTCGATGTCGTGGGCCAATTGGCTGCTGGGCAATGCGCTGGACGCACCGGTGGTGGAAATCACCCTCGGCGGCTTTACCGTGCAGGCCGAGGAGTATTGCCTGCTGGCCTTGGCCGGTGCGGACCTGGGCGCGTATGTCGATGAACGCCCTATCAGTCCGGGACGCAGTTTTATCCTGCAAAAAGGCCAGCGTTTGCGCTTTACCCAGCCGTTCAACGGTGCGCGGGCGTATCTGGCGGCACCCGGCGGGTTTGATGCGCCGGATGTGCTGGGCAGTTGTGCGACGGTGGTGCGTGAAGCACTGGGCGGGCCGGACGGATTCGGCAAAGCGTTGGCCGAGGGCGGGCGGTTGGCCTATTCCGGGACGGGCGGCGCGATGAAAGTGCTGAGCGCACAGGCGTTGCCCGCCAAGGCGCCGCTGGATGTGATCGTCGGTGCACAAATCGGCCAGTTCAGCGGCCAAAGTCTATTCGATGCCTTCAATACCGATTGGGCCCTGGACAGTCGCGCTGACCGCATGGGCATGCGCTTGCTCGGTACGCCGTTGCGGTACCAAGGGCCGTCGCTGATTTCCGAAGGTATCCCGTTGGGTGGCATCCAGGTGCCGCCGGATGGGCAGCCGATTGTGTTGCTCAATGATCGGCAGACCATTGGCGGTTATCCGCGTCTGGGGGCGTTGACGCCTTTGTCGCTGGCGCGACTGGCGCAGTGTTTACCGGGAGAGAAAGTGAGGTTGGTGCCGGTGGTCCAGGAAACGGCGCATCGGCAGCATGTCGAGTATTTGCGCCGATTTACATAACACCGCAATTTAAAATGTGGGAGGGGGCTTGCTCCCGATGACGATGGTTCAGTCACTGATGTGTTGACTGAAACACGGCTATCGGGAGCAAGTCGAATCGTCGCACCGCCCCTCCCACATGAGATCTCCTGCATTATTTGGGTCGGCGTTTATTTGGAGAGGAAGCGCATCCCTTCTTCCAGCCCGCGCAATGTCAGCGGATACATCTGATCCTCCACCAACTCCCGCACAATCCCCGTTGACGCGGTGTAACCCCATGTATCCTTGGGATACGGGTTTATCCAGATCAGCTTTTTGTACTTGGCCATGAAGCGCTGCATCCACACATACCCCGGCTCTTCGTTCCAGTGCTCGACGCTGCCGCCGGCCTGGGTGATTTCATACGGCGCCATCGATGCATCGCCGATAAAGATCACTTTGTAGTCGGCGCCGTACTTGTGCAGCAGGTCTTGAGTGGAAGTGCGCTCCGAGGTGCGGCGCTGGTTGTTCTTCCACACCGACTCGTACACGAAGTTATGGAAGTAGAAATATTCCAAGTGCTTGAACTCGGTCTTGCAGGCCGAGAACAGCTCTTCGCAGATCTTCACGTGGGCGTCCATCGAGCCGCCTATATCGAACAGCAGCAACAACTTGATGGTGTTGCGCCGTTCCGGGCGCATCTGGATATTCAGCAAACCGGCGTCGCGGGCGGTGTGGTCGATGGTGCCGTCGATGTCCAGCTCTTCGGCCGCACCCTGGCGCGCGAACTTGCGCAGGCGGCGCAGGGCGATCTTGATATTGCGCGTGCCCAGCTCAACCTGGTCGTCGAGGTTCTTGTACTCGCGCTGGTCCCAGACTTTCACCGCCTTGCCCTGGCGCTTGCCGGCGTCGCCGACGCGAATGCCTTCGGGGTTGTAGCCGCCGGAGCCGAACGGGCTGGTGCCGCCGGTGCCGATCCATTTGTTGCCGCCGGCATGGCGTTCTTTCTGTTCTTCCAGGCGCTTTTTGAATTCCTCGATCAGCTTGTCGAGGCCACCAAGGGATTGGATCTGCGCGCGTTCTTCATCGCTCAGCGAACGCTCGAATTCCTTGCGCAGCCAGTCTTCGGGGATCAGCGCCTGCAAATGGTCGTCGAGCTTTTCCAGGCCGTTGAAATAGGCACCAAACGCGCGGTCGAACTTGTCGAAATGCCGCTCGTCCTTGACCAGGATCGCCCGGGCCAAGTAGTAGAACTCGTCCATGTCGGCGAAGGTCACGCGCTGCTTGAGCGCGTTGATCAGGTCGAGCAGCTCGCGCACGGACACCGGCACCTTGGCGGCGCGCATCTCGTTGAACAGGTTGAGCAACATTAGCGATTACCGCGACGGCTCATGAACGCCAGACGCTCCAGCAGTTGCACGTCTTGCTCATTCTTGACCAAGGCACCGGCCAGCGGCGGGATGGCTTTGGTCGGATCGCGCTCGCGCAGCACCGCTTCGCCGATGTTGTCGGCCATCAGCAGCTTGAGCCAGTCCACCAGTTCGGAGGTGGATGGCTTTTTCTTCAGGCCCGGTACTTTGCGCACGTCGAAGAACACGTCCAACGCTTCGCTGACCAGGTCCTTCTTGATGTCGGGGTAGTGCACATCCACGATCTTTTGCAGGGTGGTGCGGTCGGGGAAGGCGATGTAGTGAAAGAAGCAGCGGCGCAGGAACGCGTCCGGCAGCTCTTTTTCGTTGTTGGAGGTAATGATGATGATCGGGCGTTTCTTGGCCTTGATGGTCTCGTCGATTTCGTAGACGTAGAACTCCATCTTGTCGAGTTCTTGCAGCAGGTCGTTGGGGAACTCGATGTCGGCCTTGTCGATTTCATCGATCAGCAGGATCACCCGTTCTTCGGATTCGAACGCTTCCCATAACTTGCCTTTTTTCAGGTAGTTGCGCACGTCGTGCACCTTGTCCACGCCCAACTGCGAGTCACGCAGGCGGCTGACCGCGTCGTACTCGTACAAGCCCTGATGGGCCTTGGTGGTGGATTTGATGTGCCAGGTGATCAGCTTGGCGCCGAAGGATTCGGCCAGTTGCTCGGCGAGCATGGTCTTGCCGGTGCCCGGTTCGCCCTTGACCAGCAACGGCCGCTCCAGGGTGATGGCGGCGTTGACGGCCAGTTTCAGGTCATCGGTAGCCACATAGGCCTGGGTGCCTTCGAACTTCATCGGTGTTTCCTCGCATTCATCAATGCCGGGACTATACCGCGCAGCCCCGGCGACTGTGAACGCAGACGAGTTATTCAGTCTCTGAATGACCAATGTGGGAGGGGCTTGCCCCCGATGGCAAGGTTTCAACCAACCGACTCATTGGCTGATCCGCCGCCATCGGAGCAAGCCCCCCCTCACATTTTAATCTGCGCTGGGTTTGGGCTGTTCATAGCGCGCATTGAACGCCTGGATAAAACCATTGCGCAAAATCGCTAAAAACGCAGAGAACGCGCTGGCATCCTTCTGATGCACGCTGCCACTGAGTTCGACGCGGGTGGCAAATTGGTTTTTCTGTTGGTTCTTGAGCACGGTTTCGCTCGCACCTACCACGGCCTCCCAGATCGAACGGAAGATGTTCTTGTCCTTGTTCTCCACGTCTTGCTGCCAGTCAAACACCTGCACATCCCTTAGCAGCGGTTTGATATAGCCAGTCAGTTGGCCTTTTTCGGCCTGGGCTTCGATGACTACATCGCCGGTGCCGGCCTTGAAGTCGAACTTACCGTAGGCCGAGGCAAAGTCATTCATGCGCTTGAGTTGCAGGTCTTTGGCGCGGAAACGAAATTCGAAGTTCTCAAAGTTGCTCAGCGGGTCGAAGGTGGCGCTGGCTTCCAGCGGGGCCTGGCCTTGCAGCAGGGCTTTGCCGTCGAAGCGGGCGTCGCGCTTGCCTTTGACGTCGACGACGTTGGTCAGGTTATAAAAGCTGGCGTTGACGTTGGTCGCGTCGATCTTCACCACGGGTTTGGAATTGAAGTTATGGAAGGCAATCTTGCCCTCTTCGATACGCACTTCATCAAGGGTGATCGGCGCCAGCTTGCTCAACTGCTCGCGCCAGTCGGTGCCTTTACCGGTCTGGGACGCCTGCTTGTTAGCGCCGCCGTCGACGAAATTCACTTCAGGCTCGATAAAACGCATTTTGGCGACCACTGCATGGTCGTACCACAGCGAATGCCAGCTCACCGCCAGGTCGATCAGCGGCGCCTTGACGAACGGTACCGGCACTTTGCCGTCGACCTTGACGATCTCAAGGCCATTAATCCGGTAGGCGCCGCGCCACAGCGCCAGGTCCACGTCGGTAATTCGGCCTCGGTAATCGCCCATGTCGGCGAGCTTGTCATTCAGATAATTACGCACTAAGTAGGGCAGGGCGATGCTTAAGGCAACCATGACCACCAGCAATCCGGCGACGGTCCATAGTGGCCAGCTGTAGCGACGTTTCATCGGGCAGTTCTCCTTGCAGGTAAAACATGGACTGCCGCGAGCCGAGCAACGTTCCTCTGACTGGACGCTTTGCAGTACGAGGCATACCCTTATTGCCTTCTTGAAATTGCCTATAGGACCCGTCATGAGCCGCATTTTTGCAGACAACGCGCACTCCATCGGTAACACGCCCCTGGTGCAGATCAACCGGATCGCCCCCCGTGGCGTGACCATCCTGGCCAAGATCGAAGGGCGTAATCCGGGTTACTCGGTGAAGTGCCGCATTGGCGCAAACATGATCTGGGACGCAGAAAGCACCGGCAAACTCAAACCGGGCATGACCATTGTCGAACCCACATCTGGCAACACCGGCATCGGCCTGGCGTTTGTCGCCGCCGCCCGTGGTTACAAGCTGCTGCTGACCATGCCGGCGTCGATGAGCATCGAGCGCCGCAAGGTTCTCAAGGCGCTGGGCGCCGAGTTGGTCCTGACCGAGCCGGCCAAAGGCATGAAAGGCGCTATCGAAAAGGCCGGCGAAATCGTCGCCAACGATCCAGCCACCTACTTTATGCCGGGCCAGTTTGAAAACCCGGCGAACCCTGAGATCCACGAGAAAACCACCGGTCCGGAAATCTGGAACGACACCGACGGCGCGGTCGATGTGCTGGTAGCGGGCGTGGGCACCGGCGGCACCATTACCGGTGTGTCGCGCTACATCAAGAACATTGCGGGCAAGCCGATTCTGTCGGTGGCTGTGGAGCCGATTGTGTCGCCGGTGATCACCCAGGCGCTCGCCGGTGAAGAAATCAAGCCCAGCCCGCATAAGATCCAGGGCATCGGCGCCGGCTTTGTGCCGAAAAACCTCGATCTTTCGATGGTTGACCGCGTCGAGTTGGTGACCGACGACGAATCCAAGGCCATGGCACGGCGCCTGATGCAGGAAGAGGGAATTCTGTGCGGTATTTCCTGTGGCGCAGCAATGGCCGTGGCCGTGCGCCTGGCCGAGAAGCCGGAAATGCAGGGCAAGACCATCGTGGTGATCCTGCCGGACTCTGGCGAGCGCTACCTGTCTAGCATGCTATTCAGCGATTTGTTTACCGAGCAGGAAAACCAGGCCTGATGAGCGTTTGGGGTTGATGTGTGTCAGCCCCGTTACCCTGGGCCTTCTGCATACTGGCCCAACTGTTTATCATGGCTGGCTGCTACGTCTGGTTTCCCCGTGACGGGAAGTTGTTGGCCAGACGCTTATTTCCAGGAGTTGCTGCATGACCTTTTCTTTGGCCGCCAAACTGTCGGTGTTGCTGCTGTTTATCGGTAGCACGCTGTATGTACACCTGCGCGGCAAGGCCCGTTTACCGATGTTGCGCCAGTTCGTTAACCATTCGGCGCTGTTCGCCCCCTATAACGCCTTGATGTACCTGTTCTCGGCCGTGCCGTCCAAACCTTACCTGGACCGCAGCAAGTTTCCGGAACTGGACGTGCTCAAGGACAACTGGGAAGTGATCCGCGAAGAGGCCATGCACCTGTTCGACGAGGGTTACATTCGCGCCGCCGAAAAGAACAACGACGCCGGTTTCGGTTCGTTCTTCAAAAAGGGTTGGAAGCGTTTCTACCTCAAGTGGTACGACAAACCCCTGCCATCGGCCGAGGCGCTGTGCCCGAAAACCGTGGCCTTGGTGAGCAGCATTCCTAACGTCAAAGGGGCGATGTTTGCGTTGTTGCCGGGCGGCAGCCACCTCAACCCGCACCGTGACCCGTTTGCCGGTTCCCTGCGTTATCACTTGGGCTTGTCCACGCCGAACTCCGACGACTGCCGCATCTTCGTCGACGGCCAGGTGTATGCCTGGCGTGACGGTGAGGACGTGATGTTCGACGAAACCTACGTGCACTGGGTGAAGAACGAAACCGAGAAGACACGCGTGATCCTTTTCTGCGACATCGAGCGCCCGCTGAGTAATCGCGTGATGACCCGCGTCAACCGTTGGGTCAGCAAGCAACTGGGCCGCGCCACCGCGCCGCAGAACCTGGATGACGAGCGCGTCGGCGGCATCAACCAGGCGTATGCCTGGAGCAAGACCTTCAGTGACAAGTTCAGTGGTGTGGTCAAACAGTGGAAGCGCAAGCATCCAAAGGCTTACCGCATTGCGCGGCCGGTGCTGGCAGTGGTCGTTCTGGTGCTGTTGTGGAAGTGGCTGTTCGGCTGATCTGAAGCGTTAAACGCGGTCAAAGTGTGGGAGGGGGCTTGCTCCCGATGGCGGTATGTCAGTCAAAACATCTATGACTGATCCACCGCTATCGGGAGCAAGTCGAATCGTCGCACCGCCCCTCCCACATTAGTTCTCCATTGCTTTTGAGATCGCCTTACGACGCAATCAACTGCCGCAGCACATAGTGCAAAATCCCCCCCGACTTGAAGTATTCCACTTCATTCAAGGTGTCGATCCGGCACAGCACCTCGACCTTCTCGCGGCTGCCATCCTCGCGGGTAATCACCAGCGTCAGGTTCATCCGCGGCACGATCTCCACCTCGCTCAGCCCGAGAATATCGATCTTCTCCTTGCCCGTGAGCTTCAGCGCCTTGCGGTTCTGATCCAGCTTGAACTGCAATGGCAACACACCCATGCCCACCAGATTGGAACGGTGGATCCGCTCGAAGCTCTCGGCGATCACCGCCTTGACCCCCAGCAGGTTGGTGCCTTTGGCCGCCCAGTCACGGCTGGATCCGGTGCCGTACTCTTGGCCTGCAATGATCACCAGCGGCGTGCCCGAAGCCTGGTATTTCATTGACGCATCGTAAATCGGCATCTTCTCGCCGGTGGGAATGTACAGCGTGTTGCCGCCTTCTTCGCCACCGAGCATTTCATTGCGGATGCGGATATTGGCAAACGTGCCGCGCATCATCACTTCATGGTTACCGCGGCGTGAGCCGTAGGAGTTGAAGTCCCGCGGTTCGACGCCTTGCTCGCGCAGGTAGCGGCCAGCGGGGCTGTCAACCTTGATATTGCCGGCGGGGGAGATGTGGTCGGTGGTGACTGAGTCGCCCAGCATCGCCAGCACGTTGGCGCCCATGACGTCTTTGATCACCGGCAACGGGCCGTCGATGTCCTCGAAGAAGGGTGGATGCTGGATATAGGTGGAATCCTTCTGCCACACGTACGTCGCCGCCTGTGGCACGTCAATGGCCTGCCACTGCTCGTCGCCGGCAAACACCTCGGCGTATTCCTTATGGAACATGCTGGTGCTGACCTGCGCCACGGCGTCGGCAATTTCTTTGCTGCTTGGCCAGATGTCCTTGAGGTAGACCGGGTTTCCGTTCTGATCGTTACCCAACGGCTCGCTGCTGATATCGATGCGCACGGTGCCAGCCAGCGCATAGGCGACCACCAGCGGCGGCGATGCCAGCCAGTTGGTTTTCACCAATGGGTGCACGCGGCCTTCGAAGTTACGGTTGCCGGACAGTACCGAGGCCACGGCGAGGTCGGCCTTCTGGATGGCTTTTTCAATCGGCTCGGGCAATGGCCCGGAGTTGCCGATGCAGGTGGTGCAGCCATAGCCCACTAGATCAAAGCCGAGGGTGTCCAAGTATTGAGTGAGGCCTGCCGCCTTGTAGTAGTCGGTGACCACCTTGGAGCCGGGAGCCAGTGAGGTCTTCACCCACGGTTTGCGCGTGAGGCCTTTTTCCACGGCTTTTTTCGCCACCAGCCCGGCGGCCATCATTACGCTGGGGTTGGACGTGTTGGTGCAGGAGGTGATGGCGGCGATCACCACGGCGCCGTTTTTCAGGCGATAGGTCGTGCCTTCGTACTCGTAGTCTGCTTCGCCCACCAGGTCGGCGTTGCCCACGGCCACACCACCGCCGCCTTCACTTTCCAGGCGGCCTTCTTCCTTGTTGGTGGGTTTGAATTGCAGGTCGAGGAAGTCGCTGAAGGCCTGGCCGACATTCGGCAGGGCCACACGGTCCTGTGGACGTTTTGGCCCAGCCAGGCTGGCTTCGACGCTGCCCATGTCCAGGGCCAGGCTGTCGGTGAACACCGGTTCCTGACCGGCATTGCGCCATAAGCCTTGGGCCTTGGTGTAAGCCTCGACCAGTTTCACGGTTTGCGCCGGACGACCGGACAGGCGCAGGTAATCCAGGGTGACGTCATCCACCGGGAAAAATCCGCAGGTGGCGCCATATTCCGGGGCCATGTTGGCGATGGTAGCGCGGTCGGCCAAGGGCAGATCGGCCAGACCGTCGCCGTAGAACTCGACAAATTTACCCACCACGCCTTTTTTGCGCAGCATCTGGGTCACGGTCAGCACCAGGTCGGTGGCGGTGATGCCTTCCTTGAGTTTACCGGTGAGCTTGAAGCCGATTACTTCCGGGATCAGCATCGACACCGGCTGGCCGAGCATCGCCGCTTCCGCTTCGATGCCGCCCACGCCCCAGCCCAGTACGCCGAGGCCATTGATCATGGTGGTGTGGGAGTCCGTGCCGACCAATGTGTCGGGGAAGGCGTAGGTGCGGCCGTCCTCGTCCTTGGTCCAGACGGTGCGGCCAAGGTATTCCAGGTTGACCTGATGGCAGATGCCGGTGCCCGGCGGCACCACGCTGAAGTTGTCGAAGGCGCTCTGGCCCCAGCGCAGGAAGGCGTAGCGTTCGCCATTGCGCTGCATCTCGATATCGACGTTTTCTTCGAAGGCGTCGGCATTGCCGAACTTGTCGACCATTACCGAGTGGTCGATCACCAGGTCCACGGGGGAGAGCGGATTGATGCGCTGCGGGTCGCCCCCGGCCTTGGCCACGGCGGCGCGCATGGCGGCCAGGTCGACTACGGCGGGTACACCGGTGAAGTCCTGCATCAGCACGCGGGCGGGGCGGTACTGGATCTCACGGTCGGACTGGCGCTCTTTGAGCCAGGCGGCAATGGCCTTGAGGTCTGCGCCGGTGACGGTCTTGTTGTCTTCCCAGCGCAGCAGGTTTTCCAGCAGCACCTTGAGCGACATCGGCAGCTTATCCAGGTCGCCCAGGCTCTTGGCGGCTTCGGGCAGGCTGAAATAGTGGTAGGTCTTGTCGTCGATTTCTAAAGTTTTAAGGGTTCTCAGGCTATCAAGGGATGACATTACATGACTCCTTATGGTCCGCACGGCTACGGACCTGACGGGACGAACAGAGCTTTAAAACTAGCGCTGTTTTCATTAGCAGGCTAATAACTGGACTCTATGGGCAAGTCCAAGGTTCCGAACTCGGCTATCATGCGCGCGTTTTCATGACAGGCATTGCGATCGAGCAAGCCAGTTGCCAGGAGATTCAATGAACACCCTTTTTATGCACTGCCGCCCGGGTTTTGAAGGCGAAGTCTGTTCCGAGATCGCGGAACACGCCGCGCGTCTGAACGTTTCCGGCTACGCCAAAGCCAAGACCGGCAGCGCCTGCGCCGAATTTGTCTGCACCGAAGAAGACGGCGCCCAGCGCTTGATGCACGGCCAACGCTTTGCCGAGCTGATCTTCCCGAGGCAGTGGGCGCGCGGGGTGTTTATCGACCTGCCGGAAACCGACCGCATCAGCGTGATCCTCGCTCACCTGCGTGAATTCCCGGTGTGCGGCAGCCTCTGGCTGGAGATGGTCGACACCAACGATGGCAAGGAACTGTCGAACTTCTGCAAGAAATTCGAAGTGCACCTGCGCAAAGCCCTGCTCAACGCCGGCAAACTGGTGGACGACCCGAGCAAGCCGCGCTTGCTGCTGACGTTCAAGAGCGGCCGCGAAGTGTTCATGGGGCTGGCCGAGTCGAACAACTCGGCGATGTGGCCGATGGGCATTCCACGCCTGAAATTCCCGCGCGACGCGCCAAGCCGCTCAACCCTCAAGCTGGAAGAGGCCTGGCACCACTTTATCCCCCGCGACCAGTGGGACGAGCGCCTGCACGGCGACATGACCGGCGTCGACCTCGGTGCCGCGCCGGGCGGCTGGACTTGGCAACTGGTCAACCGCGGCATGTTGGTGACGGCCATCGACAACGGCCCCATGGCCGAAAGCCTGATGGACACCGGCCTGGTGCAGCACCTGATGGCCGACGGTTTCACCTTCGTGCCCAAGCAGCCGGTTGACTGGATGGTGTGCGACATTGTGGAGAAACCCGCACGCAACGCCGCGCTGCTGGAAACCTGGATTGGCGAAGGATATTGCCGCGAGGCGGTGGTGAACCTGAAGTTGCCGATGAAGCAGCGTTATGCCGAAGTGAAGCGTCTGCTGGAGCGCATCGAAGAAGGTTTCAAGGCGCGCGGCATCCGCGTGGAGATCGGTTGCAAGCAGCTTTACCACGACCGTGAGGAAGTGACGTGCCACCTGCGTCGGCTGGTGGATGCGAAGAAAACCAAGGCCCGTTAACGAGGAGTAATCAATGAGCGATATTAACGACAGCCCCGTAGACGGCGTTCTCGATGCAACAGGCCTCAACTGCCCGGAACCGGTGATGATGCTGCACCAGCACATCCGCGACCTGCCGGCAGGCGGCTTGCTCAAAGTGATCGCGACCGACCCGTCAACCCGTCGCGATATTCCCAAGTTCTGCGTGTTCCTTGACCACGAATTGGTGGATCAGCAGGAACAGGCCGGCACTTACCTGTACTGGATTCGCAAAAAGGCCGACTAAGCGCGCGCCTTATCCGCCCGGATACGCCGGCGTGCACTGCGCGCCAGGCGTACCAGCAACATCCCCGCCGCACAGCTCAGGCCCACGATCAGCCCTTGCCACAAACCGCTTGGGCCGCTGGGCGCGCCGAGCCAGTCAGTCAGCCCCAGGGCGTAGCCCACCGGCAACCCCACGCCCCAGTAGGCGAACAACGTCAGCACCATGGTCACCCGGGTGTCCTGATAGCCCCGCAATGCGCCAGCGGCAGTGACCTGGATCGAGTCCGAGAACTGAAACAGCGCCGAGAATACGATCAGCGTCGACGCGAGGTGGATCACCACCGGATCCGGGGTGTAGATCGTCGCGATCTGCTCGCGAAACAACAGCATCAGGCTGCACGACAGGCAGGCATATGCCAGCGCGGTGCCCATGCCGACCCCGGCGGCGAAGCGCGCTTCACGTGCTTCGCCACGCCCCAGGGCCTGACCGACGCGCACGGTGACGGCCATGCTCAGGGAGTAGGGGATCATGAACACCAGGGAGCTGACGTTCAGTGCAATCTGATGCCCGGATACTACCGTGGCGCCGAGGCTGCCGAGCAACAGGGCGATCACTGCAAAAATGCTCGACTCGGCAAAGATCGCGACGCCAATCGGCAGACCAATCCCCAATACACGCTTGATCACGGTCCATTGCGGCCAATCGAAGCGCTTGAACAATTCACTGCTCTGATAGGCCGGGCCCCAGCGCGTCCAGACGGCCAGGCCGAGCATCATCACCCACATCGCAATGGCCGTGGCCCAGCCACAGCCCACGCCGCCCATGGCCGGCACGCCAAAGTGGCCGTAAATGAAGATGTAGTTCAGCGGAATATTCAGCGCCAGGCCGACCAGGCCCATGACCATGCTCGGTCGCGTACGGCCCAGGCCATCGCTGAAACAGCGCAGCACGTAATACAGCGCAATCGCTGGCATCCCCGCGGCGATGCCGTGCAGGTAGCCCATGGACGGCACGATCAGGTCAGGCTCGACCTTCATGGCATGCAGGATCGGTTCGGCGCACAGCAGCAGCAATCCTCCGAGGATCCCCACGACCACCGCCAGCCACAAGGCCTGGCGCACCAGCGGTCCGATTTCGCTGAATTTGCCGGCACCGTAGCGCTGAGCGACTTTTGGTGTGGTGGCCAGCAGCGTGCCGCTCATCAGCAAGTACACCGGGATCCAGATCGAGTTGCCCAACCCCACTGCCGCCAGGTCCTGGGGGCTGACACGTCCGGCCATCACCGCGTCGACAAAACTCATGGCGGTGGTAGCCAGTTGGCCGATCATGATTGGCAGAGCGAGCGTCAGCAGGTCGCGCACTTCCCGACTGATACGGGCGGGGCGGGTGAGGGGGGTGGCGGCAGTGTTCACGTGCGGGTGTCCAATAGAAAATAGCGCAAGGACGGCGGATTCTACGCCTTGACGCCATGGTCAGGAAAAAACCTGTGTTAGGGATTTGTAAGCGACCTCCCAGGGCGCCGCATATCCCTGGTGGGACGGGGCTTGCCCACGATTGCAGAGTGTCAGTCACTGGATAGTCGCTGACACACGGCTATTCGGGGGCAAGCCCCCTCCCACATTGCAGATCGCATCCCTGTACACTGCTGATCCGCCAAAGGAGCCTGCCATGCTGATTGTTGCCGACGAAAATATCCCGCTGCTCGATGCCTTCTTCCAAGGATTTGGCGAGATTCGCCGGGTGCCCGGCCGTTCCCTTGATCGCGCCACGGTCGAGCAGGCTGACGTACTGCTGGTGCGCTCGGTGACTAACGTCAATCGCGCCTTGCTGGAGGGCTCAAATGTGCGTTTTGTCGGCACCTGCACCATCGGCACCGATCACTTGGACCTCGACTACTTCAAGCAGACCGGCATCCAATGGTCCAGCGCGCCCGGCTGCAATGCCCGTGGCGTGGTGGACTACGTGCTGGGCAGCCTGCAGACCCTCGCCGAGATCGAAGGCGCCGACCTCAACCAACGCACCTATGGCATTGTCGGCGCCGGTGAAGTGGGCGGGCGGTTGGTCAAGGTGCTCAAAGGCCTGGGCTGGAATGTCCTGGTGTGCGACCCGCCGCGGCAGATCGCCGAAGGGGGCGACTATGTGAGCCTGGCGCAGATCATCGAGCAGTGTGACGTGATCAGCCTGCACACGCCTTTGACCAAGTCCGGCAATGGCTCTACCTGGCATTTATTCGACCGTCAGCGCCTCGAACAACTCAAACCCGGCACTTGGCTGATCAACGCCAGCCGTGGCCCGGTAGTGGACAACGCCGCCCTGCGCGAGGTGCTGCTGGAACGCGAAGACCTGCAAGCGGTGTTGGATGTGTGGGAAGGCGAGCCCGAAGTGGATGTGGACCTGGCCGACCTGTGCGTGCTGGCCACACCGCATATCGCCGGTTATAGCCTGGAAGGCCGTCAGCGCGGCACGGCGCAGATCTACCAGGCGTTTTGCGCGTACCTGGGTCAGGAACCGAGCATTCAGTTGAGTGAGCTGTTGCCTGCGCTGTGGTTGGCTGAAGTGCACTTGAATGCCTCGACCGACCCGGCCTGGGCGCTGGCGACCTTGTGCCGCAGCGTGTACGACCCGCGCCGGGATGATGCGGATTTCCGTCGGAGCCTGGTTGGAACTGTGCAAGAGCAGCGCAAGGCGTTCGACCTGCTGCGCAAGCACTATCCCGAGCGTCGCGAGATTGATGGTTTGAGCGTGCGCATCAATGGGGAGTCGGCGGCGTTGTCGAAGATCGTGTCCGCACTGGGCGCGGTAGCTGTTTAAGCGCCCATAAAAAACCCGGCCATCGAGGCCGGGTCTGAAAGAGCTTGGGCGCTTCAGCCTTGCTGGGCAGGCTTGACCAGTTTTTCTTCCAGTTCGCGGCACGCTTGCTGGATCATTTCTTCGGTGATCTGCACCTCATGGCCTTGGGCGTCGATGACGGAGCAAGGCAACTGCTGGGGTTGGCGGATCACTTTAATCTCGGCATCGCTGCTGTTTTGCAAGGTCATGGCCTGTCTCCTCATCAGGTTGTATACCTACTTTAAAACCCCCGCGTGACCGCGCTGTTACAACTCCCTGCACGACCACCGGTTCGAATACTCAGTCCACCAGAAACGGCGGCCGATTTCCAGCCGGGCATTAGACCGATAGCCTCTAGGGATGAGTATCGGCGGGCATAATTAACCTGACTCATTGTTATTTGCCCAAGTTCCCCCAATGTTGGGTACAGGTTCCTCATCGGTGATGCCCCTATGTTCTCAACCCGTCAACGCCGCGCGATTCGCCTGGCCAGCCGTTTTATCGCGCCATACCGCTGGCAGGCGCTGGGTGCTTTGCTGGCGCTGATCGTTACCGCCGGGATTACCTTGTCCATGGGCCAAGGCATTCGCCTGCTGGTGGACCAGGGCTTCATGACCCAATCGCCACACCTACTCAACCAGTCCATCGGCCTGTTCATGATCCTGGTGCTTGGCTTGGCGGTGGGTACTTTTGCGCGGTTTTACTTGGTCTCCTGGATTGGCGAGCGAGTGGTGGCGGATATTCGTCGGCAGGTGTTCAACCACCTCATCTACCTGCATCCCGGCTTCTATGAGAACAACCGCAGTTCGGAAATCCAGTCGCGGTTGACCACCGACACTACCTTGCTGCAATCGGTGATCGGCTCGTCGCTGTCACTGTTCCTGCGCAATGCCTTGATGGTCATTGGCGGCATCGTGTTGCTGTTCGTCACCAACCCCAAGCTCACCAGCATCGTGGTGGTTGCATTGCCGCTGGTGCTGGCGCCGATCCTGATTTTCGGGCGCCGCGTGCGTAGCCTGTCGCGCCTGAGCCAGGACCGCATTGCCGATGTGGGCAGTTATGTGTCCGAAACCCTTGGCCAGATCAAGACCGTGCAGGCCTATAACCACCAGGTTCAGGACGAGCAGCGCTTTGCCGTGACCGTGGAAGAAGCCTTTGCCACCGCGCGCAAACGCATCGCCCAGCGCGCCTGGCTGATCACGCTGGTGATCATGCTGGTGCTCGGCGCCGTGGGTGTGATGTTGTGGGTCGGCGGCATGGACGTGATCAGTGGGCGCATTTCCGGCGGCGAACTGGCGGCGTTCGTGTTTTACAGCCTGATCGTCGGCAGCGCGGTCGGCACCCTGAGCGAAGTGCTCGGTGAGCTGCAGCGTGCAGCCGGTGCAGCTGAGCGGATTGGTGAGCTGTTGCAGTCGACTAATGAAATCCAGGCTCCGGCAACCGATACCGTGAAATTGCCCGAGCGGGTCAGTGGCCGTATGGAGCTGCAAGATCTGCGCTTTTCCTATCCCTCGCGACCTGACAGCTACGCTATCGACGGGTTGAACCTGACCATCAACCCCGGTGAAACCCTGGCACTCGTCGGACCGTCCGGCGCGGGTAAATCGACGATCTTCGACCTGCTGCTGCGTTTCTACGATCCGCAGCATGGCCGAATCCTGCTCGAAGGCCATCCGCTGACCGACCTCGACCCCCTGGACCTGCGCCGCCACTTTGCCCTGGTGTCCCAGAGCCCGGCGTTGTTTTTCGGCAGCGTCGAAGAGAACATCCGCTACGGCAATCCCTCAGCTACCCGCGAGCAAGTCGAAGCCGCTGCACGCATCGCCCATGCTCACGACTTCATCTTGCAAATGCCCGACGGCTACCAGACCCACCTCGGTGATGGCGGGCTGGGCCTCTCTGGTGGCCAGCGCCAGCGCTTGGCCATCGCCCGCGCGTTGCTGGTGGACGCACCAATCCTGCTGCTGGACGAAGCCACCAGCGCTCTGGATGCGCAAAGTGAACACTTGATCCAGCAGGCACTGCCGCAATTGATGCAGGGCCGTACTACGCTGGTGATTGCCCACCGCCTGGCGACGGTGAAGAACGCCGACCGCATTGCGGTAATGGACCAAGGCAAATTGGTTGCGGTGGGCACGCATCAGCAGCTGATTGCGAGCAACCCGTTGTATGCGCGGTTGGCGGCATTGCAGTTCAATAGTGGTGCGCAAGCGCAATGACCTGCTATGCCTGGCACCAGTGCTAACGGAAGTAGACAGGTTTGTACGAAACCCTAGTGTCCACATAGTGTTTGGGCTCGCCCAGAAGCGCCACGTTCATCTTTATCTTGCTACCGTGAGTCTTGACAACGTGCTGGGTGACTTTCCCTACAAAGGCCTGATACATGTTCATATCTGCCAGCCGCTCGGCGTTTTTAGCAGAGATGCCGGGGCTGATCTCGTTGATCCGCGCAATCAGGTCGTCTCGTGCGGCCGTCAATGACCTAGAGCCGTGTTGCATTGAAACCGAGCCCTCGAACGCCTTCACCGGCCGGTTGATCTCCTTTTGCAGCAAGCTGCCGAAGGCGCGACTACCACCCTCGCCAGAGTAGCAAACCAATAGCCGCACATTGTTAAAGGCGCTGGGGTCGACGCCTTTCGTGTTCAACAAAGCGACCAAGTCTTTGGCCGAGTACGCGGTATTGTCGATAACGATGCTGCTTCCACGGTTCAAAAATCTGTCCAGTCGGCTGCGCTCAAGACCGTGGGCGACAATATTCAGGCGATCAACACCTTTATAGGTATCGACGAACACATGCATTTCATTGGCCACAAGTTTGAGGTCTTTCATCGTGCCTTTCATTTGTATGACGTTGTCATAGGCCAGACTTTTTTCGAAAGACACAGGTGAAGTTGCAGGTGCAGGTTGACTGCCTGTTGCGGCTGAAATTGGCCGATGATTGTCGGGTGAGAAGTTATCCAGTTTCTTCCCGTAAGCTGTGTTTTTATTCACGTCATAGTGCAGCCAGTGACCGGTTTGATTATCCAGTTGGGCAGTTACTCGGCTGGGTTCGAGTGCACCGGGGGCGCGATAAGTGCCTTCCGCTATGTCGGCTCGTTCGGCAAACGCGCGCAGTTGAGCGTGATCCATCGTGCTCTGCGACAGTTGCCGTGCATTAAGAGGTTTCGTGCCTGCGGCCAGCCGGGCACTGCTGGCCGGCGCGCCCGAGGCTTTACCCAGCACGCCGCGACCTATTCGGCTGCTCGCCATGGCCACCCGGGTCGCGCCTCTGGGACCGCCAACGGCACTCGCGCCTCTGCCCAGGGCCGAGCCGGTCAAGTACATCACCCCGTCAAACAACAGATCTCCCAGTGCCGCCAAGGGGTCTCCATTGATCAGGTTTTTAACGGCAGACGCCCTAGGTATTAGCCCTACAATTATGTTGAACAGAGCTTTTTCCTTATCGGCCTCTTCATCGAATGTCGTGATGCTTTTGGTCAGTTCCAGTAGTTGCTCAAAGTTTGATTCCGGGTTGGAGTAATTGACTACCGTATTACTGATATAGGCACTGCGCGCGCTGCTGAACGAGGCAGGGATGGTCACTGGCAATTGCCTGGCCCGTTGTTGTACTGCATCTTGGGAGGCGCTTGGTTTGACTTCATGGATCGCCGTATTTGTCCATTTTGACCCTTGATGGCTGGGCACCTTGACCCAATCTCCTTGGGGGCCTTCCTTAAAGTTTGTCTTCAGACCGTCACGTTTATTTATTTGGCCTTTTTGCGCTGATATTTCATAAAACTCCAGGTTCCCGTCGCGCTCGGTCTGGAAGATCAGTGCCTTTTGCTCCTTTGGCTGGCTGGGTACGTTATCTTCGTCATTAATTGTGAGACCTGGGAGGTTGCTTTCATAACGGCTGACCTGACCCTCTATGAATATACGAATGCTGCCAAACTCAAGATTCTGGCGATCTTCCAGAGGAAGTTTCGCAAGCTGGTTTTTTATCACGCTCGCCTGTGCTTTTTTGGTGCCTTCCGTGTAGTCGACAAAGGCTTGCTTATGCAGGGATTTTGCGTCTGGCAAGTGAGCAAGACGGGCAATCATGCTGGGGGCAATCGTGTTGTTATCGGATACCCAATTAGAAAACGGATTGACTTCGGGTTTTGAAAGATAAAAGTCCAGTAGCGAATATTTTGGCTGCGTGGAGCTAGCAAGGTTTCCGTGGCCTCTGCCGCGGGGGCTATTATCGCGAAAGCATTTAAGTTCGTAGGGAAGCTCCTCGCCGAATTGTTGCTTGAGTTGCTGTAGCGCCACATCGCGTTGGGTCGGCACCTTACTGGCAAGTTGCTCGACGGCTTGTTGCAACGTAGAAGTTTTGTCAGCGAGCGCGCGCTGGACCCGATCAATGTCAGCCTGAGGATAGTTCCCGTCATTGCGGGGCACGAGTTCGCCGTTGATCTTGCCCCACTCAATAAGCGCCGCTCGCGATGTCACTTGCTGAATGGCCTGCCCCTCTTGCGAAATCGGGTCCAGGGCATCTCTGGCACACACTTGCGCAAACGTCATCTGCATCGTGGCACCAGGGCTATAGGCCTCGATCCGCGTCACCGCCGCTTTGAAACTCACCCACGCTGCCGATCCCAACGTAATGCTGGCAGGAACGTTTTTGACCAATAACTCCGGCGCAGTACGCGAAAGCAGCATTTGTGCAGCAATGGGCGCCATGTCCAGCGAGGCTCTGTTCAGTTTTATCAGGTGGTCAATGAACGCCTGCTTGATAGTTGCGAGGGGCTGCCCCATGAAACGTCCGTCGGCCAGATTGAAACCCGCGAGATGATTGAGTTGCGGGCCAAACATGCTTTCTGGGTCCAGAGTGGTAGCGATGGCAGTCAACAGCCAGTCATGGCTGGAGCTGGTCTTCCAGCCATCCCCCATCTTTTGGTGCAAGGCGGCTTCGAGTTCGATGGCTTTTGGTGTGTTGATGATTTTTTCGATGACTTTAAGTGGGTCGCGCAATTCGTTTTGGGAAATGTGCAGGTGGCTTGTGAGATAACCCAAAACTCCCCGTGGGTTTTGGGGCTCCGTTCTTTCCTTCACCAACGCCGGTAGTTGCAGGTTGTAGTGAAAATGACTGTAAACGCTCTTTTGGTCGTGGTCGCCCAGCGGGGCCGGCCACGAGATCGCCCCACCCAGGCTGCCTAGGCGTGGTGCCTGCAACGGTGGGGCATTGAGCGTGCTGATCATGTTCTCCAGTGCTTCAAGCGTGCTGGGCAACCGCCAGTTATTTGCCAGGATAAATTGCTCAAGTGTCACGGTGCGTCCAGGGCCGGTTTCGGGGCCTTGGCCGAATGACGAGTGCGGGTGCACCTCTATCTTTGTGTTCTTTAACCGCTCCTCAATCCCCTCAGTACCATAGCGCACAAGGCCCTTGAGCTTTTCGCAGAGCGCGCGCGTGTCCACCAAGTCGCCAAGGGCGGTCCGCTCTGTATTGAGCTTGCCCGTATTGGCCGGCCCATCCTCGACCTTGTTCGGAACCGCGTTGGCGGCGTTTTTGGTGAATGTCTGGGTCTGCTGCAGCTCTGCTGTCCGTGACGTCGTGAGGGGTACCGATTCACCGTGAAAATTCGCCACCACTTCAAAGGGCGCAGATGTGGAGTCCGATGCGGACAGACGAAGGGGGCTGTTGCCCGCCGCCACGACGTTGGCGGCGCGAAGAATCGGCGCCACAACGACCGGCCAGAGCGGGTTTTCATCCGTTGCCCTGAACACCTCCCGGCGCCCATCAGTCATGGTGAAGGTGATCTCGTCACGCAGACTGATCATTAAGGGTTTGGAAAGATTAATGTGCCTTTGCGTTGCCCATTCGACGAATTGGGGATGCTTGAGCAGCGTATGCAGGTGCGTCCACCACTGGCCGAAGGTCGAACTTGGCGGGATACCCTCAACGCTCTCGATGCCATCGTACGATGGGCCGGTTTTCGCCGATCTGGCTGATACGGCGGCAAACAGCACGGCCAATTCCTGATCGGCCTTGGCTTGCGGCGTTTTGCCGGCATCTTGATCAGGCGTGGGCGGCTTTTCACTCTTGACCTCGAAGAGTGGCGGGGGGGTAATGATGTTGGTCGCGGGCTGAGTGTTTAAGCGGCTACTGATGGACGTGAGTGTCATGTCTGAGTTTCTCTCTAGGCCATTTTGAAGTCAGTCACTCAGAGATAATTTATCGACTGAGCTCGTGGGCTGAGTGAACATCAGACTTTTCGCGTTCCATCATGTTTTTTCTGTATGTGTATTTCCCCGGGCGATCAGAATATTTTCAGCCGTGGAAATGAAAATGCCCGCATCTTTCGATGCGGGCATTTTCAGAGTCGCTTCAGACCTTACTGGTCATCAAAATAGCGCTCATGCCAATCCACAAGAGGCTGTGGTGAGTTGAGTTTTTGCCCGTAGATCACCGAATAAGACAACACGTTCTGCACATACTGGCGGGTTTCGTCGAATGGGATGCTTTCCACCCATACATCGAAACTCAAGTGATCCGCTCCGCGCAGCCACTGGCGCACGCGGCCGGGGCCGGCGTTGTACGCGGCGGAAGCGAGCACGCGGTTGCCGTTGAACTGGCTGTGCACCTGGCTCAGGTAGGCGGCGCCGAGCTGGATGTTTTTGTCCGGGTCCAGGACCTGGGCCGGGGAAGCCAGCGGGATGCTGAATTTGCGCGCGGTTTCCTTGGCGGTGCCGGGCATCAGTTGCATCAGGCCGCTGGCGCCTACGCCGGAGCGGGCGTCGTCCATAAAGGCACTTTCCTGGCGGGTAATGGCGAATACCCAGCTCGAATGCAGGCCCCGCACCTTGGCTTCACGCACCAGGGTGTCGCGGTGGGCCATTGGGAAGCGGATATCCAGATCGTCCCAGTACTGGGCCTGGCTAATGGTGCGGATCGCCGGGAAGTACCACTTCATGTCGTACGCCAGCTTGGCCTGGGCGACCATCTCATCACGGTTGAAATGACGGCTGACGTGGTACCACTCGCGGCGGCCATCCACGATCTGGCCACGGGCGTAGAACTCCAGAGCGCGACGCACGCCGGGTGTGTTACGCACTTTATTGACCAGCGCCTGACTCATCACCAGCGGCTTGTTGTTCAACTGGTACGGAGCCTTGGAGCGGTCGGCGGCGAGGAAACCGTAGAAATCCCGCTCCCGCGAAAGGTTCTTGTAGAGCACCAATGCTTGCGGGTTCTTCGGCTCAGCCAGTTCAAGGCTGCGCGCCTGCCAGTAGCGCCAGCGGTTGGAGGTGGCCAAGTCTTGTGGGAGTTTGCGCGTCAACTGGTAGGCATCTTCCCAGCGCGCCAGGCGCAACAGCAGGCGCAGGCGCCATTCGGAGACGGTGTTGTCGCGCAGTTCCGGGTCGTATTTGGTCATCACCTCAAGGGCGCGTGGGTCGAAACGCTTGGCCAGGGTCAGGCCGATTTCACGGGCGATTGCCACTTTTTCGTCACGGGAGAAGTGCATGCTGCTGGCGTAACCGTCGAGCAGGGCCATGGCTTTGTCCGGGTCCTGGCGCGCCAGGCGGCGCAGGCCCAGGCCTACGGCATCCGACATAGCCTCGGTGGCCGGCTGGAAGCGCGATGGATCGCTTAGCATGTCGGGCTTTTGCGCCACGTCCACCATCAGGCGACCTTGGGCACCGAGGGTTGGCAGGGTTTTTACCAGGCTGTTGGCCAGCGCGTAGTTGCGCGCTTCGGCGGCGAGTTTGGTGCGGTCCCAGATTTTCTGTTCGGTGAGTTGGCCGTCGGCGGCCCACTGGCCAAACGTGGCATCACAGGCGGCGGGTTGGGATTTGCCGGTCATCCACAGCTTTTCGGCGGTCTTGTAGCCTTCGGCCTTCAGGTTGTGGGTGAGTTGGTATTGGCCGTGCAGGCAGTCCAGTTCGACGAAATTGAGTTTGGGGTCGTAGTACTTTTCAAAGGTTTGCCAGTCGCCACGCTCGGACAGCCAGCGCAACCAGCGCAGTTTCATCCAGTTCGCCTGGGGCAGGTCGCCGTTTTTGGCCAGGAACTGCTCGATTTCCTGGTTGCTCGCGGTTTTCAGGCGCGCAGTCAGTTCGTCGTAGGCCAGGTACGGTGTAAGCGGGTAGTCGGCCAGGGCCTGGCTGTATTGCATGTACGGGCCGGTATCGCCCTTGGCCAGAGCGCGCTTGGCTTCATCGTAATATTGACGTTGGGTGGTGAGGTCCACGGCCTGGGCGGATTGAACGGCGGTGGCGGAAAGAAGCAGACAAGATAAAAAGTTGAAAAGGCGACTGCGCATGAGACGTCCGTGCAGAGAAATCACGACTAGCGCCGGCACTGCCGACGCTGATTGCCCCTAGCTTAGCCTTTTGCCAGCGACCGGCGAAAGCTTTGCTGGCCGGTTCGTTCAGGTTTACGGGAAATGTCCTACAGAACGTGTCGGCCTTGAAAATGCTGGCCGCATCCCACCCTCAACTCAGGTAGAATGCGCGCCCAGTTTTTGGAGAAGCGTATGACCCTGCTCAAATTCAGCGATGTGTCCCTTGCTTTCGGCGCTATGCCGTTGTTGGACAAGGTGTCCTGGCAGATCGCCCGTGGTGAGCGGGTGTGCATCATCGGCCGCAACGGCACCGGCAAGTCCAGCATGATGAAGCTGGTAAAAGGCGACCAAAAGCCCGATGACGGCTCTGTTTGGCGCGCCCCTGGCCTCAAGATTGGCGAATTGCCGCAAGAATTGCCGGTGGCCGACGGACGGACAGTGTTCGACGTGGTTGCCGAAGGCCTGGACGGTGTGGGCGAGTTGCTTGCGCAATACCATCACCTCGCGCAGAACTGCGTCACCGAGGAAGACCTGAACAAGCTGATGCACGTTCAGCAGGACCTCGAAGCACGTGATGGCTGGCGCCTGCAGCAACTGGTGGACAGCACCCTGAGCCGCTTGCAACTGCCGGCCGACAAGACCCTCGCCGAGTTGTCCGGCGGCTGGCGTCGCCGCGTGCTGCTGGCCCAGGCCCTGGTGTCCGAGCCGGATCTGTTGCTGCTCGACGAACCAACGAACCACCTGGACATCGGCGCCATCGCCTGGCTTGAAGAAGCCCTCAAGGATTTCCAGGGCGCCGTGCTGTTCATCACGCACGACCGTTCTTTCCTGCAAAACCTGGCCACGCGCATCCTTGAACTGGATCGCGGCGGCTTGATCGACTGGAACGGCGACTACGCCAGCTTCCTGGTGCACAAAGAAGCGACGCTGGCGGCTGAAGAAACTGCCAACGCGCTGTTCGACAAAAAGCTGGCCCAGGAAGAAGTCTGGATCCGCCAGGGCATCAAGGCGCGCCGCACCCGTAACGAAGGCCGCGTGCGCGCCCTCAAAGCCCTGCGTGTTGAACGTAGCGAGCGTCGTGAGCGCACCGGCAAGGCCAATATCCAGCTCGATACCGCCGACAAGTCGGGTAAACAAGTGATGGTGCTGGAAAACGTCAGCTTCCATCACCCGGACGGTCCGTTCCTGATCAAGGACTTCTCCATGGTCCTGCAGCGTGGCGACCGTATTGGTCTGCTGGGCGCCAACGGTACCGGCAAGACTACCTTGCTCAAGCTGATGCTCAATGGTCTGAAGCCGACCAGCGGCACCGTGGAGGAGGGCACACGCATCGACGTGGCTTACTTCGACCAGTTACGCCATCAGTTGGACCTGGAAAAAACCGTGATCGACAACGTGGCTGAAGGCCGCGACTTTATCGACATCGACGGCCAGAGCCGCCACGTGCTGAGCTATCTGGGCGACTTCCTGTTCAGCCCGCAGCGCGCACGGACGCCGGTCAAGGCCTTGTCCGGTGGTGAGCGCGCACGCTTGCTGTTGGCCAAACTGTTCAGCAAACCTGCCAACCTGCTGGTGCTCGACGAACCGACCAACGACCTCGACGTAGAAACCCTTGAACTGCTGGAAGAGGTCTTATTGACTTTCAACGGCACTGTGCTGATGGTCAGCCACGACCGGGCATTCCTCGATAACGTGGTCACCAGCACCCTGGTCTTCGAAGGTGAAGGCAAGGTGCGCGAATACGTCGGTGGCTATCAGGACTGGCTGCGCCAGGGCGGTTCACCGCGCCTGTTGGGCGTGACCGAGAGTAAGTCCGGCAAGGCCGACTTGAACTCGGCGGTGGTCAAGCCTGTTGCCACTGCTGCCCCTGCACCCGAGGCTGCGCCGACGGCCAAGAAAAAGCTCAGCTACAAGCTGCAGCGCGAGCTGGAAGCCTTGCCGGGTGATATCGACGCCAAGGAACAGCAGATTGCTGCGGTAGAAGCCGACATGGCTGATGCGGGTTTTTATCTGCGTCCGGCGGCGGAAACTGCCAAGGTCATCGCTTCTCTGGAGAAGTTGAACCAGGAGCTGGAAGTGCTGATGGAGCGTTGGGCAGAGTTAGATGCCTGAGTGACTTTAGGTCAGTAAAAAAGTGGCTCAAATGTGGGAGGGGGCTTGCCCCCGATAGCGGTGTCTCAGTCAGTGGTGTTTCTACTGAGAGGCTGCTATCGGGGGCAAGCCCCCTCCCGCATTGCATCTTCATCGGCGTTACGAGCTTTTTACCAACTTAACGGCCAACACATCGCACGGCGCTCCGTGCAGTACATCATTGGCGGTGGAGCCCAGCAGCAATGCCAAGCCGTGACGGCCATGGCTGCCCACCACGATCAGATCGCAGTTCTGTTCCTTGGCCAGGTGGTGGATCTCCTGGCGCGGTTGGCCGTAAGTAAGGTGGGAGTTTTCCTTGGTCAGTTCCGGGTATTTGATGATCAACCGGTCCAGGCGTTCTTTGGCCTGATCGAACTGTTGTTGTTGCAGTTGGGAAAGGTCCATCGGCACATCGCCGCCAAACGCCATGGCCATGGGCTCGACGATGTGTACCAGTGACAGCTTGGCGCCGTTGGCGATTGCTGAAGCCTGCGCGCGCTTGATCACTGGATCGCACTCTTCGGTCAGGTCGACGGCGACCAGAATATGTGTGTAGGACATGGGGCGTTCCTCCAGGGGACTGCAATAAGTTCAGTATGGCTGCTTTCAAGCGGATGGGGTTGCGTCAGGTCAAATCCGCTCATCTAGAAATTCGGGGGTACTCATATGACGGTCTGGATAGTGGTGTCAATCCTTGTGGTGGTTCTGAGCCCTCTGGCATGGCTACGCCCTTCGCGCCACCAGAGTGGGCGAATGGCCCTGCGCATGGAGGCGCGCCGCATCGGCCTGGCCATGCAATTGGCACCTCAGGAGTGGCCGCACTGGCTCAAGCAAGAGCCGCCGAGCCCCTGTGCGCAATACTGCCGGCCACGACGCGGCAGCACGCCGGCAACCTGGAGTTATTGGCAGTTGGAGCCGGGTGTGTGGGTTAATCAATGGCGTGAAGTCTGCGACGATGAGAAGTTGTTGCCGCATTTTGCAACGCTGCCGGCCAACGTCTACAAGGTCGAGGCCGATAAGCAGATGATTGCCCTGTATTGGGGCGAGAAGGGCGAAGCGAGTGATTTGCTCGCCATTGATGCGCTGCTCAAAGCGCTGGCCTGAAGCGTCTACTGAATTTCAGGCAATAAAAAGCCCGACATCATCATCGGGCTGGAGTTGGCCAGGCAGGCCGGTAATCTGTGCTTGCTGCGTCGGATGTTCATCCGTGCGCGTTATGGTTGCGGCTAGCCTAGCCGGATATCCCGTTCTGTACAGTCTTTTCCCACATCCTTCCTATAATTGATTTCGTGAATATTTGAATATTGGCGAAGCGTGCGCCTATGGTTTGAGTTCTGAAATGACTGGAAAGTCGCGTTTTTCCTAGCCTTTCGAGCGATTGACAATTGCCTGGAATTGGATGAAGGTGGCGTACCCAAATCAAACGGGCGTATGAATTGAGCGTTTGTCTGTCAGACCGCGCGCACATACATCCCGACTATCGCATTGGCGGGTGTGCCTGGCGGATTGGAGTGAGCATTGACCTAAAGGCCAGTGTCCAACCAGAGGCCAGCGTCCAATGTGTACTGTTCAGCTTCCATATCGTGGAGATCAGTTGATGATTTACGAAGGTAAAGCCATCACGGTTAAGGCTCTTGAAAGTGGCATCGTCGAATTGAAATTCGACCTCAAGGGTGAGTCCGTCAACAAGTTCAACCGTCTAACCCTGAATGAACTGCGTCAGGCCGTAGACACCATCAAAGCAGATGCTTCGGTAAAGGGCGTGATCGTCTCCAGCGGCAAGGACGTGTTTATCGTCGGCGCTGACATCACCGAATTCGTCGACAACTTCAAGCTGCCCGATGCCGAGCTGGTGGCTGGCAACCTCGAAGCCAACAAGATTTTCAGCGATTTCGAAGACCTCAACGTACCGACCGTTGCCGCGATCAATGGCATCGCGCTGGGCGGTGGCTTCGAAATGTGCCTGGCCGCAGACTTCCGCGTCATGTCGGCCACCGCCAAAATCGGCCTGCCTGAAGTCAAACTGGGCATCTACCCAGGTTTCGGCGGCACGGTGCGCCTGCCGCGCCTGATCGGGGCCGACAACGCCATCGAGTGGATCGCCGCCGGTAAGGAAAACCGTGCTGAAGACGCGCTGAAAGTCGGTGCCGTCGACGCCGTGGTTGCTCCGGACAAACTGGCCGAAGCCGCACTGAACCTGATCAAGGGCGCCATCAGCGGCGAATTCGATTACAAGGCCAAGCGTCAGCCGAAGCTGGAAAAACTCAAGCTCAACGCCATCGAACAAATGATGTCGTTCGAAACCGCCAAAGGTTTCGTCGCTGGCCAGGCCGGTCCGAACTACCCGGCGCCGGTTGAAGCGATCAAAACCATCCAGAAAGCTGCGAGCTTCGGTCGCGATAAAGCCCTGGAAGTGGAAGCGGCAGGCTTCGTCAAACTGGCGAAAACCTCGGCTGCCCAAAGCCTGATTGGCCTGTTCCTGAACGATCAGGAGCTGAAGAAAAAGGCCAAGGCCTACGACGAAATCGCCAAGGACGTGAAACAGGCTGCCGTACTCGGCGCCGGTATCATGGGCGGCGGTATTGCCTATCAGTCGGCGTCCAAAGGCACGCCGATCCTGATGAAAGACATCAACGAGCACGGTATCGAGCAAGGTCTGGCCGAAGCCGCCAAGCTGCTCGTGGGGCGCGTTGATAAAGGTCGCATGACCGCAGCGAAAATGGCTGAAGTACTTAACGGTATTCGTCCTACGCTGTCCTACGGCGATTTCGGCCATGTCGACCTGGTGGTCGAAGCCGTTGTCGAGAACCCGAAGGTCAAGCAGGCGGTACTGGCTGAAGTTGAAGGCCACGTCAAAGACGACACCATCTTGGCCTCGAACACCTCGACCATTTCCATCTCGCTGCTGGCCAAGGCCCTCAAGCGTCCGGAAAACTTCGTCGGCATGCACTTCTTCAACCCGGTGCACATGATGCCGTTGGTGGAAGTGATCCGTGGCGAGAAGTCCAGCGAGCTGGCGATTGCCACCACCGTTGCCTACGCCAAGAAAATGGGCAAGAACCCGATCGTAGTTAACGATTGCCCAGGCTTCCTGGTCAACCGCGTGCTGTTCCCGTACTTCGGTGGTTTCGCCAAGCTGGTGAGCGCCGGTGTTGACTTCGTGCGCATCGACAAAGTCATGGAAAAATTCGGCTGGCCGATGGGCCCGGCGTACCTGATGGACGTGGTCGGCATCGACACCGGCCACCACGGTCGTGACGTGATGGCTGAAGGCTTCCCGGACCGCATGAAAGACGACCGCCGCTCCGCTGTCGATGCTCTCTATGAAGCCAAGCGCCTGGGCCAGAAGAACGGCAAGGGCTTCTACGCCTACGAGACCGACAAGAAGGGCAAGCAGAAAAAAGTCGCCGATCCATCGGTTCACGAAGTGCTCGCACCTGTCATCTACGAACAGCGTGAGGTGTCCGATGAGGACATCATCAACTGGATGATGATTGCCCTGTGCCTGGAAACCGTTCGCTGCCTGGAAGACGGTATCGTTGAAACCGCTGCCGAAGCCGATATGGGCTTGGTGTACGGTATTGGTTTCCCTCCATTCCGTGGCGGTGCGCTGCGTTACATCGACTCGATCGGTGTGGCCGAATTCGTTGCCCTGGCTGATCAATACGCTGATCTGGGCCCGCTGTACCACCCGACCGCGAAGCTGCGTGAAATGGCCAAAAATGGCCAGAGCTTCTTCGGTTAAGCGCCCAGACGACTAGAGCGAGAATATTTATGAGCTTGAATCCAAGAGACGTGGTGATTGTCGACTTCGGTCGCACACCGATGGGCCGCTCCAAGGGCGGCATGCACCGCAACACCCGCGCTGAAGACATGTCCGCGCACCTGATCAGCAAATTGCTGGAACGCAACGTCAAGGTCGACCCGAACGAAGTCGAAGACGTAATCTGGGGCTGCGTCAACCAGACCCTGGAGCAGGGCTGGAACATCGCGCGCATGGCGTCGCTGATGACTCAGATCCCGCACACAGCTGCTGGCCAGACCGTGAGCCGCTTGTGCGGTTCGTCCATGAGCGCGCTGCACACCGCCGCCCAGGCGATTATGACTGGCAACGGAGATGTGTTTGTAGTCGGTGGCGTGGAGCACATGGGCCACGTCAGCATGATGCACGGCGTCGATCCAAACCCGCACATGTCGCTCTACGCGGCGAAAGCCTCTGGCATGATGGGCTTGACTGCAGAAATGCTCGGCAAGATGCATGGCATTACCCGCGAAGCCCAGGACGCGTTCGGCTTGCGCTCCCACCAACTCGCCCACAAGGCGACCGTGGAAGGCAAGTTCAAGGATGAAATCATCCCGATGAACGGTTACGACGAGAACGGCTTCTTGAAACTGTTCGACTACGACGAAACCATTCGTCCGGACACCACCCTGGAAAGCTTGGCGGCCCTGAAGCCGGCATTCAATCCAAAGGGCGGCACCGTGACAGCGGGTACTTCGTCGCAAATCACCGACGGTGCTTCGTGCATGATCGTGATGTCGGCGCAGCGTGCCCAGGACCTGGGCATCCAGCCGCTGGCAGTGATCCGTTCGATGGCAGTGGCGGGTGTGGACCCGGCAATCATGGGCTATGGTCCTGTACCGGCCACACAAAAAGCGTTGAAGCGCGCGGGCCTGACTATCTCCGATATCGATTTCTTCGAGCTCAACGAAGCTTTCGCCGCACAGGCCCTGCCGGTGCTGAAAGATTTGAAAGTACTCGACAAGATGAACGAGAAGGTTAACCTGCACGGCGGTGCGATTGCCCTGGGCCACCCATTCGGTTGTTCCGGTGCGCGTATTTCCGGCACTTTGCTTAACGTGATGAAGCAAAATGGCGGTAACCTTGGGGTTGCAACCATGTGCATTGGTCTCGGCCAAGGCATTTCCACCGTCTTCGAACGCGTCTAAGCGTTGAGTTGACGGAAGCCGGGGCCAAGTGCCCCGGTTTTTGTTTTTTGGAATTTTTAATATTTTTTTTCAACAAATTTTGTAAGGGGGCCAGAGCATGAAAGTCGAACCAGGGCTCTACCAACATTATAAAGGTCCGCAGTACCGCGTTTTCAGCGTGGCACGGCATTCCGAGACCGAAGAAGAAGTGGTGTTCTACCAAGCACTGTATGGCGATTACGGCTTTTGGGTGCGTCCCTTGAGCATGTTCCTGGAGACCGTCGAAGTTGACGGCGAGCAGGTCCCGCGCTTTGCTTTGGTCCAGGCCGAACCCAGTCTTTTTTCAGGGCAATAACGGCAGGCGGCGCAGAATGCTGCGCTTGACCTCACCTTGTTGCCACTATATATAGCGTTGCCGCGTCAGGCGCCAACCGCCTTTCACTTCTCGAATTCAGGAATTTTCCGATCCATGGGCAAATCGCTGGTCATTGTGGAATCCCCGGCTAAGGCCAAGACCATCAACAAGTACTTGGGTAACGAGTACGTGGTGAAGTCGAGTATCGGCCATATCCGAGACCTGCCCACCAGCGGTTCGGCTAGCGCCAGCAAGGAGCCTGCCGCCAAGCGCGGCAAGGCGGCTGCGGGCGAAGGTCCGGTGCTCACGCCTAAAGAGAAAGCGCGCAAGCAGCTGGTCTCGCGCATGGGTGTGGACCCGGATCATGGCTGGAAGGCCAAGTACGAAATCCTTCCGGGCAAGGAAAAGGTCATCGAAGAGCTGCGCCGGCTCGCCAAAGATGCCGACACCATCTATCTCGCGACGGACTTGGACCGCGAAGGGGAAGCCATTGCCTGGCACCTGCGGGAAGCCATTGGCGGTGACGACAGCCGCTACAAGCGTGTGGTGTTCAACGAAATCACCAAGAAAGCCATTCAGGAAGCCTTCTCCAAGCCGGGCGAGCTCGATATCGACCGTGTCAACGCGCAGCAGGCCCGTCGGTTCCTCGACCGCGTCGTGGGTTACATGGTCTCGCCGCTGCTATGGGCCAAGATCGCCCGTGGCCTGTCCGCCGGTCGTGTGCAATCGGTAGCGGTCAAGCTGGTGGTAGAGCGTGAGCGTGAGATCCGTGCGTTCAACCCTGAAGAGTATTGGGAAGTCCACGCCGACCTGGGCACTGCCAAGGGCAACAACGTGCGCTTTGAAGTGGCCCGCGAGAAAGGTGAAGCCTTCAAGCCGCTGAACGAAGCTCAGGCCATGGCCGCGCTGGAAAAGCTCAAGGCCTCCAGCTACAGCATCGTCAAGCGCGAAGACAAGCCGACCAGCAGCAAACCGTCGGCACCGTTCATCACCTCCACCCTGCAACAGGCCGCGAGCAACCGCCTGGGCTTCGGCGTGAAGAAAACCATGATGATGGCCCAGCGTCTGTACGAAGCCGGCTACATCACTTATATGCGTACTGACTCCACCAACCTGTCGCAAGACGCGGTGGCAATGGCGCGTACCTATATTGAAAGCGAGTTCGGCAATAAGTACCTGCCGGAGAAGCCGAACGTCTACAGCAGCAAAGAAGGCGCCCAGGAGGCTCACGAAGCGATTCGTCCTTCCGATGCCAACACCGAGCCAAGCAAGCTGAGTGGCATGGAGCGCGACGCTGAGCGCCTCTACGAGCTGATCTGGCGCCAGTTCCTGGCTTGCCAGATGCTGCCGGCGCAATATCTGTCGACAACCGTCAGCGTGGGTGCTGGCGACTTCGAACTACGTGCCAAGGGCCGTATCCTCAAGTTTGATGGCTACACCCGCGTGATGCCGCAAATCGCCAAGCCTGGTGACGACGATGTACTGCCGGACATGGCCCAGGGCGATACGTTGAAGCTGATCAAGCTCGACCCGTCCCAACACTTCACCAAGCCACCGGCGCGTTACTCGGAAGCCAGCCTGGTCAAGGAAATGGAAAAGCGCGGTATCGGTCGTCCATCGACCTACGCGGCGATCATCTCCACCATTCAGGACCGTGGTTATGTAGCGCTGCACAACCGTCGGTTCTATTCGGAAAAGATGGGCGACATCGTTACAGAGCGTCTGTCCGAGAGCTTCTCCAACCTGATGGATTACGGCTTTACCGCCGGCATGGAAGAGAACCTCGATGACGTGGCCCAAGGTGAGCGCGACTGGAAAAATGTACTCGACGAGTTCTACGGCGACTTCAAGAAGAAACTCGAAGTAGCTGAGAGCCCTGAGAGCGGCATGCGTGCCAACCAGCCGGTTATGACCGATATCCCGTGTCAGACGTGCGGCCGCCCGATGCAGATTCGTACGGCATCCACCGGCGTGTTCCTTGGTTGCTCGGGCTACAGCTTGCCGCCGAAAGAACGCTGCAAGGCCACGGTCAATCTGGTGCCGGGTGATGAAATCGCCGCCGATGACGAAGGTGAGTCCGAGTCGCTGGTCTTGCGTGGCAAGCACCGCTGCCCGATCTGCAGCACGGCTATGGACGCCTATCTGCTTGACGAGAAGCACAAGCTGCACATCTGCGGTAACAACCCGGATTGCAACGGCTACGAGATTGAAGAGGGCACCTACCGCATCAAGGGCTACGAAGGGCCGAGCCTGGAATGCGATAAGTGCGGCAGCGAGATGCAGCTCAAGACCGGTCGTTTCGGCAAGTTCTTCGGTTGCACCAATCCGACCTGCAAGAACACTCGCAAACTGCTGAAAAGCGGTGATGCGGCGCCGCCGAAGATGGATCCGGTGAAGATGCCGGAGCTCAAGTGCGAGAAGGTCAACGATACCTACATCCTGCGTGATGGCGCTTCGGGGTTGTTCCTGGCGGCAAGCCAGTTCCCGAAAAACCGCGAGACCCGCGCGCCGTTGGTGCTGGAAATCGTTCCGCACAAGGACGAGATCGATCCGAAGTACCACTTCCTGTGTGAAGCGCCGAAGAAGGACCCGGATGGTCGTCCAGCCGTGATCCGCTATAGCCGCAAGACCAAGGAGCAGTACGTACAGACCGAAGTAGACGGCAAGCCTACCGGCTGGAAAGCGTTCTACGACGGCGGCAAGTGGAAGGTCGAAGACAAGCGCCAAGGCGCTTGATCGACTAATTTGCGATAGACAAAGGCCGCCTGTATGGGCGGCCTTTTTTTGCGCTTGCAGCGGGCTCGGTTGATCCGTGACACTGTTAAGCCAGCATCGCGCCTCATTCGTTGTGGAGATTGCCGTCATGGCCAACGAACTCTATACCCGTACCAATCAGAAAATTTACTTCGCGGGTTTGTCCCTGGAAGCCCTTGGTCGTGCCGAGGAAGGGAAGGAGATGAATGCTATCGCGCTGGTTCAGGCGGGGCGTGAAGCAGCCTTATTCCACCTGTACGGCGCCTTGCTGGGCCTGTGCCATGAAATCGCCGGGTTCTACCGCTTGCCCCAGGCCGGTTCGCCCCGTGCGGAAATGATCATGAGCCGTGAAGTGCTGGAGACCATGGCGATTCCTGAGCTGGCGGAACTGGTAGAGATGGCCCAGAGCCCAGACAGCTGGGTGGCGCGCCTGCTCAAGGCCCATGCCGATATGTTTCAGCCGCCGCGTGTTCCCCATGTGCCTAAGGGTGACGTGAGGCAGCCATTGATCTTGGCAGTTGCGCTGGAGGAGGACGAGCCTAAGTCATTGAGCCGGGAAGAGTTGGAGGGCTGGCGTCAGGAGCTGAAGAAGATGGCGCTGCGCTTTCGTGAGGGCCTGAACGAGTGCTAAACCCCGAGTAGGTTTAGAAAGCACCGTTCATCAAGCTGTAAAGAAACCTCCCTAGATCCTCAGCGAGGCTGGGTGGATGACTGATATAATCCCGGCCTTTCGTGGAGAACAGACTTTTATGCCGACGTCCTTTCTGGAAATTGTTGAGTTGCCTGACGGCCGAATCGAGCTGCGTCGGGCTGAGGACGAGGGTTCTCTGGTTATTCTGGACTTTTCAGAGGACGCAAAAGCGTTCCTGCAAGGCCAGCACGTGGAAGTGGCTAAAGCCATGTTGAGCGTAGGTGTGCAGATGGCTGGTCGCCTGGCGGAAGGCGAGCCGGAGAAAGAGGATGGGTCGCGGGTTCTTCACTGAGTCTGTGCCGCGCGCTGCTTATTGCGAGCGGATTTTTTGATGAGTGTACTTGTTGTGGTGAGCGGGCTTGCCCCGCGCTGGGTTGCGAAGCAGCCCTAAAACCAGGCGCCGTGGATCATCCGATATACCGCATCAATCTATTCAGGGCCGCTTCGCAGCCCGGCGCGGGGCAAGCTCGCTCGCCACAGAAGCTCGCTAAGCATAATGGGCATGCTCACTACAATCAGCCCTCTTCGCGCCCTCATCAAACCCAGCTTTTTATCCCAATCTAATATTCAAACTCTGTGCATCACCCGTGCGTGCGGCACTGATCAATTGCTGCTTGGCCGACGCATTCAGCGGATTCAACCAGCTCACCACCGTATGGCTACGACCCAGGCGCAACGCTTCGCATGTCAACTGCTGGGCACTTTGCGCGCCGCGCGGTTGCAGTAACAGGATGCGCTCACGATTGAGGCCGGCGTCCCGCAGCCAGGCCTGTGTAAGGCTGGCGGGCGGGGCAATCAGGGTCAACCAGCGTGCATCCTGATCTTCGCTCAGATCACGCAGGATAGGTGCCAATAGGCTCAGGCAGCTCCCGGCCGCACCGCGCAACGACAGTTCACTGAACGCCTCGGGTTCAGCGCTCCAGGGCGCCTCTACCGTTTCCTTGAGGATGGGCGCAAGGGGTTGAGCCATAAAGGCCTCGAACAGCGACAGTTGTGTGTGTTGTGGGGTGTGTACGAGCTGCATGATGCCTCCTTTAGCGGCGAATGACGCCGACGCTCAAGCCTTCGATCACCAGGTCCTGATCTTTCAGGTTTACTTCAATCGGGGCGAACTCAGGGTTCTCGGCCAGGAGCCAGACCTTGCTGCCTTCGCGCTTGAAGCGTTTTACGGTGACTTCATCGCCGATGCGGGCGACGACGATCTGGCCATTACGGGCTTCGCGGGTGGTGTGGACGGCTAGCAGGTCGCCGTCAAAGATGCCCACGTCTTTCATGCTCATGCCGTGCACCCGCAACAGGTAGTCGGCACGCGGATGGAAAAAAGTCGGGTTGATGTTGCAGGACTCCTCGACGTGCTGTTGTGCCAGGATCGGCGCACCAGCGGCAACGCGGCCAATGATCGGCAGTGTTGATTCGTCGGCCTTGGCTTCGAAGCCAGGGATGCGAATACCGCGCGAGGCACCGGGGGTCATCTCGATCGCACCTTTGCGGGCGAGTGCCTTGAGGTGTTCTTCGGCGGCGTTGGGGGACTTGAACCCGAGTTCCAGCGCAATCTCAGCTCGTGTCGGCGGGTAGCCGTTGTCATCGAGGCAGCGCTTGATAAAAGCCAGAATCTCAGCTTGGCGTGGCGTCAGTTTTAGCATGTTGATCGCTCTGTCTTTTTATACAGTGACTGGGATTATATACAGTGAACTGCACTTGGCAATCATCCTTTTCTGTGGCTCCGCTGGACGGTCATTCGCCATCCTTCCTATAACGCAGGTATGGCACTGCCTACAGACCTGAAGGGATGTGATTAAATAGCGATGAAATAGATGACTGACCGGCCGGAAAGCGAACCCGCAGGCTTGACAAGACACACCCTGAAACGTATGTTTCAAACAAGTGTTTGTCAGGCGGAGTAGTCATGGCCCAGTCGGAAACCGTTGAACGCATTCTCGATGCTGCCGAGCAATTGTTCGCGGAAAAAGGATTTGCTGAAACTTCATTGCGGCTGATCACTAGCAAGGCAGGGGTCAACCTCGCCGCTGTGAACTACCATTTCGGCTCGAAAAAAGCCCTGATCCAGGCGGTGTTCTCTCGCTTCCTGGGGCCGTTTTGCGCAAGTCTCGATCGTGAGCTAGAGCGCCGTCAGGCGAAGGCCGACAACAAGCCCAGCTTGGAAGAGCTGCTGGAGATCCTCGTCGAGCAAGCCCTGGTGGTTCAACCGCGCAGTGGCAACGATCTATCGATTTTCATGCGCCTGTTGGGCCTGGCTTTCAGCCAAAGCCAGGGCCACTTGCGGCGTTACCTGGAAGACATGTACGGCAAGGTGTTCCGCCGCTATATGTTGCTGGTCAACGAAGCGGCGCCGCGTATCCCGCCTATCGAACTGTTCTGGCGTGTGCATTTCATGCTGGGTGCGGCGGCGTTCAGCATGTCGGGTATCAAGGCACTGCGTGCGATTGCCGAGACCGATTTCGGCGTCAACACCTCCATCGAACAGGTCATGCGCCTGATGGTGCCGTTCCTCGCCGCCGGCATGCGCGCCGAAACCGGCGTGACCGATCCGGGCATGGCCGCTGCCCAGTTGCGTCCACGCAGCAAAACTGCGCCGGTTCCTGCCAAGGTTTGACTGCGCCGGGTGTGCGCGGCTGCTTGCATCCGCTAAGCTAGCCGCCATGCCGAATTCAGCTATTTACTCGCAACCCGTTGTGCTTGCCGCGCGTATCGCGCGAAGCAAGTGCACCGGGTTGTGTGCGTTATTTAAGGAAGGTTTATGACTGCTGCCCTGCAAGGTTCTTTGATGGTCGACGTTGCCGGTACCTGGCTGACGGCCGAGGATCGCCACCTGTTGCGTCAGCCTGAAGTGGGTGGCCTGATTATTTTTGCGCGCAATATCGAGCATCCGCGCCAAGTGCGTGAACTGAGCGCGGCGATTCGCGCAGTGCGCCCGGATTTGCTGCTGGCCGTCGATCAGGAAGGCGGTCGTGTACAACGTTTGCGCCAAGGCTTCGTGCGCCTGCCGGCTATGCGTGCGCTGGCGGACAACCCCAACGCTGAATACCTGGCCGAGCAGTGCGGTTGGATAATGGCCACCGAAGTGTTGGCTGTCGGCCTGGATTTGAGCTTCGCCCCGGTGTTGGACTTGGACTACCAACGCAGCGCGGTGGTCGGCACCCGTTCCTTTGAGGGCGACCCCGAGCGTGCTGCGGTGCTCGCAGGTGCCTTTATTCGTGGCATGAACAGCGCTGGCATGGCTGCGACCGGCAAACACTTCCCTGGACATGGTTGGGCAGAGGCTGATTCCCACGTCGCCATTCCCAATGACGAACGTAGCCTGGAACAGATTCGCGCCAATGATCTGGTGCCTTTCGCACGTCTGAGCAAGCAATTGGCGGCGGTGATGCCGGCTCACGTCATCTACCCGCAAGTCGACGCCCAGCCTGCTGGTTTCTCGCGCCGTTGGTTGCAGGACATCCTGCGCGGCGAGCTGCAATTTGACGGGGTGATTTTCAGTGATGACCTGTCCATGGCCGGTGCCCATGTGGTCGGCGATGCGGCCAGTCGTATCGAAGCGGCATTGACGGCCGGCTGTGACATGGGGCTGGTGTGCAATGACCGTGCTGCTGCGGAGCTTGCCCTCACTGCGGCGCAGCGGATGAAAGTCACTCCATCGCCCCGAATTGCGCGCATGCGTGGTAAGGCGATTGCTTCGACCGATTACAAGCAGGATCCGCGTTGGTTGGCGGCGCTCACTGCGTTGCGAAAGGCTCAGTTGATCGGCTGAACATCGCGGCGAGGCCATCGCAGGCAAGTCAGCTCTCACAGGGTGTTCATTCCGGGTGTGTGGCTTGCCTACCAAACAATCTAACGGTCAGCGCTTCTCTTGCTTATCAGGCAGCGGCGCAAACAACGCTTCAATTTCCTCATTGCCCAACTGCCAATCCCCGGCGGTTCGTCCATCCAGCACACCCGCCGCCAGGTCGGATTTTTCCTTCTGCAGGTGCTGGATTTTCTCTTCCACCGTCCCTCGGGCAATCAGCTTATAGACAAATACCGGCTTCTCCTGCCCGATGCGATACGCACGGTCAGTGGCTTGGTTTTCCGTCGCCGGGTTCCACCACGGATCGTAGTGGATCACGGTATCGGCTTCCGTCAGGTTAAGCCCCACGCCACCGGCCTTCAGGCTTATCAGGAAAATCTGCAACTTGCCGCTCTGGAAATCCTTCACCGGCGTGCGCCGATCCCGGGTCTGGCCGGTGAGCAGCGCGTAGGCAATGCCGCGTTTTTTCAGTTCGACTTCGATCAGGCTCAGCATCGAGGTGAACTGGGAAAACAGCAGGATCCGACGACCTTCGGCAAACAACTCGTCGAGCATTTCCAGCAGGCTGTCGAGCTTGCCCGAGCTGCTGCCGCGGGCAGGCAGAGTGGCGTCGTTGACCAAGCGTAGATCGCAGCAGACCTGTCGCAGCTTGAGCAGCGCTTCAAGGATGATGATCTGGCTGCGCGCCACGCCCTTGCGGGTGATCTCGTCGCGGACCTTTTTATCCATGGCCAGGCGCATGGTTTCGTACACGTCGCGCTGGGCCTCGTTGAGGTCGACCCAGTGGATGATTTCGGTCTTGGGTGGCAACTCCGTCGCCACTTGTTCCTTGGTTCGGCGCAGCAGGAAGGGTTTTATCCGGCCGTTGAGGTGCTGCAATCGCACCTCACTGGCGCGCTTTTCGATGGGCACACGGTAATCACGGTTGAAGCTTTTTACGTCGCCCAACCAGCCTGGCAGCAGGAAGTGGAACAGTGACCACAGCTCGCCCAGATGATTTTCCAAGGGCGTGCCGCTCAGGCACAGGCGCTGCCGAGCATTCAGCTCGCGCGCCGCTTGGGCCGCCTTGCTGGAGGGATTCTTGATGTACTGGGCTTCATCCAGGATCAGTACGTGCAAGGGCAGGGCGGCGAGGTGGTCGATATCCTTGGGTAACAGGGCGTAGGTAGTGAGCAGGAGGTCGTAGTCCTGCAGGTTGGCGAAGTGTTTCTTGCGTCCCGCGCCGTACAGCGCCAATACCTTGAGTTGCGGTGTGAAGTGCGCGGCTTCGTCGAGCCAGTTAGGGATGAGGCTGGTGGGCATCACCACCATGCAGGGCCGGTCCAGGCGTCCGGCGATCTTTTCGCTGAGCAGATGCGCCAGGGTCTGCAGGGTTTTACCCAGGCCCATGTCATCCGCAAGGATCCCGCCGACGTCCAACTGGCGCAGTGACTGCATCCAGCTCAGGCCTTCCAACTGATACGGGCGCAGCGTCGCGTTCAAACCCTCGGGCGCTGCACAGGTGAAGTCCTTAATATCCCTCAGGCGTTGGGCAAAGTTGCGGATCTTCTCGCCGCCTTCCCATTGCAGTGGCAGGTCTTCCAGCGGGTTCAACCGAATTGCATCGGCCTTGGCCAAACGCAGCGTGGTGGTGCCAGGGTCCTGTAGGTAAAACTCGCCAAGCGTTGCCAGAACCGGTTTCAGGCGGCCGTAAGGTAATGCCACTTGCAGTGGGCCGTGGCCGTTGGGCAGGCCGGGGATATTCACCAGGATCAGTTCGTCATCGCGGCGCCGAGCGAGTTTCTCCGGGTTGAGGATCTCGGTGTGGGAGCGCATCAGATTCAGCAGGATCGGCAATAGGCTCAGCCGCTCTCCGTTGACGATGATGCCCAGTTCCAGGTCAAACCAATCGCGCTCAGGCCCGTCATCGACAGTGGCGTACCAGTCGTCCACCGGGCTCAGGTCGAAACCGAAATCCTCATCGATCTGCAATTCCCAGCCTTCGGCGCGCAGGGTGGGTGAGACGTTGAGGGTGAAGTTCAGCCAGGCGCTGTCATTGACCATTTCGAAGAGCTCGCCAGCGCTTTCCGGCAGTGCCTTGCTCTGGCGGGTGGCGATCTTGAAACCCAGCAGGCGCAGTCGTTCACGAAAGGGTTGTTCCAGCTCCGGATGGCGCTTGATGCGCAGGCTCTGGGTTTCCTGGCGCACGATGATGTCGGCGTTCTTTTGCCCGCTGACATAGTTGCCCAAGTAATTGAACGAGAGCGCGGCACGGTGCTGGATATAGCGCTGCATCTTGCCATTGCGCGGTTCGAACGCACTGAACTCGACACTCGCCAGCCACAGGCGCGGGACCGGCAGCACGTCCTCCATCACCACCTGCGGCAACACCACACGGTTATCCAGTACGGCCTGGAGTTTTTCCAGCAATTCGGCGTCCTGGGCGGCTGCCGGATACGCCAGGGTTTCCTGGACCTTGAGCAAGACTGCAGCGATGTGTTTGCAATTGGTGTGCACCGGGCAGGTGCAGCGGCTGTCTACCAGAATCAGCGAGCCCTTGGCCGATTCGCGCAGCGAGATGGTTTGTCGGTAAACGTTGCCGCCCGAGCCTTCGCAACTGGCGATGATGGTGCTGTCACCGGATTCGACGATGCGCACCCGGTTCTCCAGCGCGTAACGTCGCCCGCGCTCCAGGCTCTGCTCTTTGAAGCGATTGGCCCACGAAGGGGCCAGGGGTTTGGTCAGCGACGATGTCAGGGGCATGGCGCTGGATCAGTCCTGAATGTCGGGCGGTGGTGCGCTGGGTGGCTTGGCGGTCAGCGAAGTGATCTTGATCAGCAGTGCCAGATGGCCGCCGTCCAGATAATTGAGTTGGTTGTTCTTGGTGCGCACGTCGGTCTGGTTCAGGTGCTCGCTGGCAATCACGCTTCCCTTGCTGTCGAACTGGTTGATCCAGAATTGCGCATCGATATCGGTAAAGCGCCCCAGTTGCAGGTTCAGCGTGCCCTCGATAGGGAACTGACCGAACTGCTCTTCGCCGTCGGTGATCGCGATTTTGACCGGCTGTTCACCGAGGTTCTGTTCCCATGCCTTGTGCGCCAACACGGTGTAACTGTTATCGGCCCTGAGCTTGTCGACGATATTGTTCAGGCGCGGCGGGCTCATCTTGTCGCCCAGGCGCACAGCCCCGGCATCCCAGTTTTCCGGCGCGGCGCGGCTGTTGATCACCGGCTCCGCGTTTTGGCGCACCAGGATCATTTCTACCTGGTAAGGGCTGTCGGCAAATGCCGAAGGCGCCAGTACCACCAACAACAAGCTCAAAATGCGGAACAGGCGCATTGGGGCGTCCTTCAAACAGATTTCGGGATGAGGCGCTCAAACAGCGCCTCCAGGGTATTAAAGCGTTCTTCGGCACGTTCCATCGGCACCATGAATTTGAACAGCGTAGCCCCTTCGAACTTATAGCGGTTGGGTTGGCCCTGGATCAGCTTGATCAGCACCAACGGGTCTACCGGCGTTTGCGCTTCGAACTCGATGCGTCCGCCCTGTGGCCCTGCGTCGACTTTCTTAATACCCAGCTGCTCGGCCTGCAATTTAAGCAAGGTCAGGCGCACCAGGTTCTTGGTCGGTTCCGGCAGCAGGCCGAAGCGGTCGATCATTTCAACCTGCAAATCCTTGAGGCCTTCTTCGTCGGTGGCCGAGGCGATGCGTTTGTACAGGATCAACCGTGCGTGCACATCCGGCAGGTAATCTTCGGGAATCAAGGCCGGCAAGCGCAGGTTGATTTCCGGGCCGCCGCCCAGGGGTTGATCGAGGTTCGGCTGCTCGCCCTTGCGGATAGCTTTCACCGCGCGTTCAAGCATCTCCATATACAAGGTGAAGCCGACGGCCTGGATCTGCCCGCTCTGGCCGTCGCCCAGCAGTTCGCCGGCGCCACGGATTTCCAGGTCGTTGGTGGCCAGCACAAATCCGGCGCCCAGGTCCTGGGTGTTAGCGATGGCTTCCAGGCGCTTCTCGGCGTCGGAAGTGATCTGTTGGCGCGGCGGAGTCAGCAGGTAGGCGTAAGCCTGGTGGTGACTACGGCCGACGCGGCCACGCAGTTGGTGCAACTGCGCCAGGCCGAACTTATCAGCGCGCTCGATGATGATGGTGTTGGCGCTCGGAACGTCGATGCCAGTCTCGATGATGGTCGAGGCGATCAGTACGTTGAAGCGCTTGTGGTAGAAGTCGCTCATCACCTGTTCGAGTTCACGCTCGCGCATCTGACCGTGGCCGATGGCGATGCGTGCTTCCGGTACCAGTTCGGCGAGGTCGGCGGCGCATTTCTCGATGGTTTTTACGTCGTTGTGCAGGTAGTACACCTGGCCACCACGGAGCAGTTCACGCAGCAGTGCTTCTTTGACCGTGCTTTTGTTCTGCTCCATCACGAAGGTGCGCACCGACAGCCGGCGTGCCGGCGGTGTGGCGATGATCGACAGATCGCGCATGCCCGACACCGCCATGTTCAGCGTGCGGGGGATCGGCGTCGCAGTGAGCGTAAGAATGTCGACTTCGCTGCGCAGGGCCTTGAGCTGTTCCTTTTGACGCACGCCGAAGCGGTGTTCTTCGTCGATGATCACCAAACCCAGGTTCTTGATCTTCACATCGTCCGACAGCAGCTTGTGCGTGCCGATCACGATGTCGATCTTGCCTTCGGCCAGGTCGGCGATCGCGGCGTTCACTTCCTTGGCGGACTTGAAGCGGCTCATCACTTCGACGGTCACCGGCCAGTCGGCAAAGCGGTCGCGGAAGCTGTTGTAGTGCTGCTGGGCGAGCAGGGTGGTCGGGACCAGGATCGCAACTTGTCGGCCGCCGTGGACGGCAATGAAGGCTGCGCGCATCGCCACTTCGGTCTTGCCGAAACCCACGTCGCCGCACACCAGGCGGTCCATCGGCTTTGGCGCGAGCATATCGGCGCGCACGGCTTCGATGGTGGTTTGCTGGTCCGGCGTTTCTTCGAAGGCAAAGCCGGCGCTGAAGGTGGCGTAGTCGGCTTTCGGGTCGGCAAAGGCATAGCCTTCGCGGGCGGCGCGACGGGCGTAAATGTCGAGCAGTTCAGCGGCGACATCGCGCACCTGTTCGGCGGCCTTGCGCTTGGCTTTCTGCCACGTCTCGGACCCCAGGCGGTGCAACGGCGCCAGTGCGTCGTCGCTGCCGGTGTAGCGGGCGATCAGGTGCAGGCTGGCAACCGGCACATAGAGCTTCGCGCCCTCGGCGTACTCCATGGTGAGGAATTCGGCGGCCTGGTTATCGATCTCCAGCGTCTGCAGACCGAGGTAGCGACCCACGCCGTGGTCGATATGCACCACCGGCGCGCCTTCGCGCAGCTCGGTGAGGTTCTTGATCACGGCGTCGTTGTTGGCGTCGGCGCGTTTTTCGCGACGGCGCCGCTGCATCACGCGCTGGCCGAACAGGGGGCTCTCGGCGATCAGTGCCAGGGCCGGATCATCCAGAAGCAGGCCTTCGTCGAGCGGTGCGATGGTGATCGCCAGGCGTTCTTTGCTTTTTACAAAGTCCGGCCAACTGTCGACGGTTTTTGGCCGCAGTTTCAGACGTTCCAATAATTCCAGCAGCACTTCGCGACGGCCGGCGGATTCGGCGGTAAACAGCACGCGGCCGGGGAAGTCGCCGAGGAAGTTGGACAAAGCCTCCAGGGGCTGCGTGGCTTTGGCTTGAATCGCCAAATCCGGCAGCGTTCCGGCTGGGAAGCGTTCGCGGCCGCTGCCGGCCTCCACGTCCTGCTGGCTGGCGACAACGCGCGGCCAGTTTTTCAGGCGCGCGAAACAGTCTTCCACCGGCAGGAACAGCTCGGCGGGTGGCAATAAAGGACGGGACGGGTCGACGCGGCGCTCTTCGTAGCGGTTGCGCACGTCGTTCCAGAAGTTTTCCGCGGCTTGTTCGATACCCGGCAGCGAGAACACCTGGGTGTCCTGGGGCAGGTAATCGAACAGCGTGGAGGTCTCGTCGAAAAACAGCGGCAGGTAGTACTCGATACCGGCCGGAGTAATCCCGCTGCTCAAGTCCTGGAAGATCGGGCAGCGACGGAAGTCGACATCGAAGCGCTCTCGGAAGCGCGCCTTGAAGCGGGTCACCGCGTCTTTTTGCAGCGGGAATTCCCGCGCGGGTAGCAGCTTGACCGAGTCGACCTTGTCGATAGAGCGCTGGTTCTCCGGATCGAAGGTGCGCAGGGTTTCGATTTCGTCATCGAACAGGTCGATGCGGTACGGCAACTTGCTGCCCATCGGGAACAGGTCAATCAGGGCGCCGCGCACCGCGAATTCACCGTGCTCATACACCGTATCGACGCAGCGGTAGCCGCTGGCTTCCAGGCGCGTGCGCATTTGTTCCACATCGAGTTTCTGGCCGATATCCAGCACCAGGCTGCTGCCCAGCAGGAACTTGGTCGGTGCCAGACGGTGCAGGGCCGTTGTGATCGGCACCACGAGCACACCGTGGGCCAGTTCCGGCAAGCGGTACAGGCTGGCGATGCGCTGTGAAATGATGTCCTGATGCGGCGAGAACAGGTCGTAGGGCAGGGTTTCCCAGTCGGGAAAATGCAGCACCGGCAAATCGGGGGCGAAGAAGCTCAGCTCCTGCTCCAACCGTTCGGCGCTTTGGCTGTCGGCGGTGAGCAGCAGGGTAAAGCGCTTGGCTGCGCTGGCAGCCTCGGCAATGGCCAGGCTCAGGGCGGCACCGGGCAGGTTGCCCCAGTGCTGTTTACCTGCCGCGGCAGGGAGTAGCGGTAGACGCAGAACGGGCACGGAAGGTTGAGCTCCAAGCGTTGCGACAAAGTCGGTAATTGTAACGGCCCGAGGTGCCGCCTGTCAGTTGCTGACTGAGCCTATTACGGTTTGTAGGAAATGTAGTGGCTAAGACAAACAATGGCGTGTTTTGACTCAATATGTAGTGCCAAAAAGCGTGAATGTTTAGGAGGGTTACGGACAAGTCGGCCGACTCGTTGAACTAGTGGCCTTCTGGAACCCGCGTATTTACTGGGCTGCAGCGGGGCGGTATTTTTTAGCAAGGACTTTTTGTTGCCTGGCGCGCATTGCGACGAGGACAGTCGGGCGGCATAATGTAGCCCCTTTTTTCAGCCCCTACATGTGGAAGGTTCCCGTGACTCAGAAGCCCGACCAGTGTCTTGGTGAATGGATCGACCGTGAAGCACTCGCAGAAGCGATGATCCCGCTTATCGGTCAGCTGTACCGCAATAACAATGTGGTGAGCTCGATCTATGGCCGCAGCCTGATCAACCAGTCCGTCATCGCGATTCTCAAGGCGCACCGTTTTGCGCGCCATCGCTCTGCCGACGACAGCGAACTCTCCGTCCACGAAACATTCCCACTGCTCAAGGCCATGAGCGAGCTCAAGCTCGGTGCGGCCTCGGTAGATCTGGGCAAGTTGGCGTACAAATTCCGCAAAGAAGGCGCGGGCCGGACTGCCGAGCAGTTCGTGCGTGAAGAAATGGCCGATGTGGTTGGTCAGCAAAACGCCGCTGTCCGCAAAGGCACTGATGTGGTTCTGTACGGCTTCGGTCGTATCGGCCGCCTGCTGGCACGCATCCTGATCGAAAAAACCGGTGGCGGCGACGGCCTGCGCCTGCGTGCCATTGTCGTGCGCAAAGGCGCCGACAACGACCTGACCAAACGCGCCAGCCTGCTGCGTCGCGATTCGGTACACGGTCCGTTCAACGGCACCATCGTCATCGACGAAGAAAACAACACCATCACCGCCAACGGTAACCTGATCCAGGTGATCTACGCGAAGAACCCGTCTGAGGTGGATTACACCCAGTACGGCATCAAGGACGCTCTGCTGGTGGATAACACCGGCGTATGGCGTGATGCCGAAGGCCTGGGCCAGCACCTGGCCTGCCCGGGTGTCGACCGTGTTGTTCTGACCGCACCTGGCAAAGGCAAGCTGAAGAACATCGTGCACGGCATCAACCACGGTGAAATCACTGCTGACGACAAGATCGTGTCCGCCGCTTCCTGCACCACCAATGCCATCGTGCCGGTGCTGAAAGCTGTGAACGACAAGTTCGGCATCGTTAACGGCCACGTTGAAACCGTTCACTCGTACACCAACGACCAGAACCTGATCGACAACTTCCACAAAGGCGATCGCCGTGGTCGTAGCGCCGCGCTGAACATGGTTATCACCGAGACCGGTGCTGCCACCGCTGCTGCCAAAGCTTTGCCTGAGCTGGCCGGCAAGCTGACCGGTAACGCGATCCGTGTGCCGACGCCTAACGTGTCGATGGCGATTCTCAACCTGAACCTTGAGAAAGCCGCCACCCGTGAAGAGATGAACGAGTACCTGCGCTACATGGCGCTGCACTCCGATCTGCACAAGCAAATCGACTACGTCAATTCCCAGGAAGTGGTGTCCACCGACTTCGTTGGCTCGCGCCACGCCGGTGTGGTGGACGCGGAAGCGACCATTACCCAGGACAACCGTGTTGTGCTGTACGTGTGGTACGACAACGAGTTCGGCTACAGCTGCCAGGTGGTTCGCGTGATGGAAGACATGGCTGGGGTTAACCCGCCTGCGTTTCCGCGCTAAGCCTCTGCGTTGAATGAAAAAGCCCCGACTGGTTCGGGGCTTTTTTATGGCTGCAGGTTTTGTGTTGTCGATCAGGGCCTCATCGGGAGCAAGCTACCTCCCACATTTGAATGTACTCACAAATCGACATGTGGGAGGGGACTTGCCCCCGATAGCGGTCGTTCAGTGGATGCATACCCCACGGCAGGCCATTTTCATTTCAACAATTTGCCGCGCAACTCATCAGACAGCCCTTTGGGCGCCAGCCAGATACCCAGGTAGGCCCTGGCCAGTGCCTCATTACGGCTGCTGAACACCACTTGGCCATTGATCTCAAGGTTCAAGCCGCGCCCTGGATGAAAGTCCAAGGCATATCGATCACCTTTGCGTATGTTGCGAAAGCTGGCATGCAGTTGATCCAGCTCGGGATTCAAGCGTGCGCTGGCTTGCTGGCGCTCCAGCGTAGCGGTGGCGGCCTTGATCACGTCGGAGCGGTCGATGTCGCGATAGTAATAAAGCACCAGGCGCAGCGCCTTTTGCTGGTCCCAGGCCTGTCTGGCGCTCAGCGTCGCCGGGGCATATAGCGCCGCCGCGTACACGTCCGCCCAGAGGTACGTGAGCACCGCCTGGTTTTTCAGGACCAGTTCCTGGGACTGTGCCGGGAAATCGGCCTGCTTCAATCGATCCGCCTCATTAGCATGCGCCGTGATCGACAGCATCATCATCAAACAGATAACTATATGTCGCATAATGCCCCGTCCTGAAAAACGTACGTGCCTACAGGGTAATTCAATTTCTGGCCGTGTCAGGATTTAGCGGTAATCTGCGCCGTGTAGTAAAGGCAATACTGGCCTACGACGCGACCAAGGGTTAATGTGCGCGGCGTTGAGCCTTATATAGACTGTGCCCCGGTTCACACACTTGAGCCAAATTGTCCTTCATGACCGCTGGCCGCGGCATGATTTAGCCAGGCGTCCAACCGTACGCCTGGCCTGTTCTGAGGAGTACGCATGGCTGTCTACAACTACGACGTGGTGGTACTGGGTTCCGGCCCGGCTGGAGAAGGTGCGGCGATGAACGCCGCGAAGGCAGGGCGCAAGGTGGCGATGGTCGATAGCCGTCGCCAGGTCGGCGGTAACTGCACCCACCTGGGTACCATCCCGTCCAAGGCCTTGCGTCACTCGGTCCGCCAGATCATGCAGTTCAACACCAACCCGATGTTCCGGGCCATTGGTGAGCCGCGCTGGTTCTCGTTCCCGGATGTGCTCAAGAGCGCCGAGAAAGTTATCTCCAAACAAGTGGCTTCGCGTACCGGCTACTACGCCCGTAACCGTGTTGACCTGTTCTTCGGCACCGGCAGCTTCGCCGACGAGCAAACCGTCGAAGTGGTGTGCGCCAATGGCGTGGTCGAGAAGCTGGTGGCCAAACACATCATCATCGCCACCGGTTCGCGCCCGTATCGCCCGGCCGATATCGATTTCCACCATCCGCGTATCTACGATAGCGACACCATCCTGAGCCTGGGCCACACCCCACGCAAATTGATCATCTACGGCGCCGGCGTGATCGGCTGTGAATACGCCTCGATCTTCAGCGGCCTGGGTGTATTGGTGGAACTGGTGGACAACCGCGACCAATTGCTGAGCTTCCTCGACTCGGAAATTTCCCAGGCGTTGAGCTACCACTTCAGCAACAACAACATCACCGTGCGCCACAACGAAGAGTACGAGCGGGTCGAAGGCCTGGACAACGGTGTGATCCTGCACCTCAAGTCCGGCAAGAAGATCAAGGCCGACGCCTTGTTGTGGTGCAACGGCCGTACCGGCAACACCGACAAGCTGGGCATGGAAAACATCGGGGTCAAGGTCAACAACCGTGGCCAGATCGAGGTGGACGAGAACTACCGCACCTGTGTAACCAACATCTACGGCGCTGGTGACGTAATCGGCTGGCCAAGCCTGGCCAGTGCGGCGCATGACCAGGGCCGTTCGGCTGCTGGCAGCATCGTCGACAACGGCAGCTGGCGCTACGTGAACGACGTGCCGACCGGGATCTACACGATTCCCGAGATCAGCTCGATTGGCAAGAACGAGCACGAACTGACCAAGGCCAAGGTGCCTTATGAAGTCGGCAAGGCGTTCTTCAAGAGCATGGCGCGTGCGCAGATCGCTGGTGAGCCCCAAGGCATGCTGAAGATCCTGTTCCACCGCGAGACCCTTGAGGTGCTCGGTGTGCATTGCTTCGGCTACCAGGCGTCGGAGATCGTGCACATCGGCCAGGCCATCATGAACCAACCGGGCGAGCAAAATACCCTCAAGTATTTTGTGAACACCACGTTCAACTACCCGACCATGGCTGAAGCCTATCGGGTAGCGGCCTACGACGGCCTCAACCGGCTTTTTTGAGCGGCTCCGGCCGGTGGCCTGAGCCGGCCGGGGAGACCGATTTCAGTAATTCCCGAGGGTGGCAGTGGCCAAACCGGGAAAGTCTGTAATCAGGCTATCTACGCCGAAGTCGGCGAGCCTGCGCATCAGCGCAGGTTCGTTGACCGTCCATACGGACACGTGCAAACCCTGGCGCTGGGCTTTTTCCAGACGCTCCGGGGTGCACAGCGTCCAGTTCAATGCCAGATACTCACAGCCGTAGTTTTGCGCGACCTTCAGCGGGTCGAGCCAGGCGTATTCGGCGACCAGTCCGCGTGACAGGTCCGGGGTGAGTTCAACCGCTGCTTTCAATACTTCCCGCGAGCTTGAAGTCACGGTGACTTTGTCCATCAGGCCGAAACGTACCGCCATCTCACGGATTGCCAGCACCGTGGTCGCGGCGCGGGTGCGCGAAGCGCTTTTGACTTCCAGTTGCCAGTGATCGAAGTCGCACTGCTCGAACAGCTCTTCCAGACGCGGGATCGGGCACGGTTTGATCCAGCCTGGGCCGCCTTTGCGTGCGTCCATCTTCACAAGGTCCGCCGCCGAATACTCGACGACCTTGCCGCGCCTGTCAGCGGTGCGCTTGAGGGTCGGGTCGTGGATGACCATCAACTCGCCGTCCATGGACAGGTGCAGATCCAGTTCGCAGCGGCGTACACCGTGCTTGAGGCACTCCTGGAAGCTGGTCAGGGTGTTTTCCGGTGCTTCGCCTTTGGCACCGCGGTGGCCGTAAATCAGGGTCACAGTTGCTCCTTTGCGCCAGGCTGGCTGGCGTAGTGAATACGAATTCAGATGTCGTCGCTTTGTTCCCGCGCCAGGCGGCGTTCCTGGGCCTGCTTTTGCAGGATGTAGCGCGCCAGCAGTTGGCGTTGGGTATCGGTCATGGACTCGAATTCCGTACCCACGTCAAAGCCATCGCCCTTGGGATCGCAATGGGTGACCCGTGCCCGCAGCAGCAGGCCGAGCGCCTGGGGCATCAGCACCAGCTTGACGGCCAAGTGAGCGCCGGTGACCAGTGAGGTAGGGTGTTGGAAGTCGATACCGCCTTCGGAGATGATCACCGGCTGCGGTGCGCCCACCTCATCGAGCAGGCCGCGTGCCATGATCTGGCTGAGGAGGTCTACGCGCTTGTTCTGCACGCGCAGGAAGGCGGCGAGGGTGCGGTCCTTCTCGCTCAGTTGGCGCAGCAGGTGCTGGGCTTCGAATTCGCTGAGATGCAATTCGCTGAGCAGGTTGAACAGCGGTGAATCATCCAGCAACACTTCCTTGCTCGCCGCTTCGGGGGCCGACAGGTTTTTGATTTGGAGTGCGATCATGTCGTCGATACGGTAGTATTCGCGGCGCTCTTCTTCATCTAATGTCGACATGGCGAACCCCAGGTAACGGTAATGGTCAGAGTGTAAAGCTGCTTACCAGACCCCGCCACCGGGACGTCTTCTTTTCCTCCGAACAAGCCCCGACATGTTCAGACCTCTCTTCGTATTTATTGGCACGCGTTATACCCGTGCAAAGCGCCGCAATCATTTTGTGTCGTTCATTTCCTTGACCTCGATGATCGGGCTCGCCTTGGGCGTAGTCGTGATGATTGTGGTGCTGTCGGTGATGAACGGCTTCGATCATGAGATGCGCACCCGCGTGCTGGGCATGGTGCCCCACGCGACCATCGAGTCGGGCGAGCCGATCAACGATTGGCAAAACCTGGCCGCCAAGGTCAAGCAGAACCCCAAGGTCGTGGCCGTTGCGCCGTTTACCCAGATGCAGGGGCTGCTGACCCATGATGGCAAGGTGCAGAAGATCTTGCTCAATGGCATCGACCCAGCCCAGGAACGCAACGTGTCGATCATCGACAAGTTCATGTTGCAGGGCAAACTCGACGATCTGGCGCCTGGCGATTTCGGCATCGTGATCGGCGACAAGGCCGCAGCCAAGCTCGGCGTGGGCCTCGGCGACAAGCTGACCTTCGTCGCGCCGGAAGTCACCGTGACCCCGGCGGGCATGTTTCCGCGCATGAAACGCTTTACCGTGGTCGGCACCTTCCATGTGGGCGCCGGCGAAATCGACGGCTACCTCGGGCTGACCAATCTCACCGATCTGGCCCGCCTCCAGCGCTGGCAGCCGGATCAGGTGCAGGGCCTGCGCCTGAAGTTCAGCGATTTGTTCGACGCCCCGCGCGGTGCCTGGGATATCGCCCAGCACTTGGGTGAAACCGAGTATTACGCCCGTGACTGGACCCGTACCCACGGCAACCTGTACCAGGCCATCCGCATGGAAAAAGCCATGATCGGCCTGCTGCTGCTGCTGATCGTCGCTGTGGCCGCGTTCAACATCATTTCCACGCTGGTGATGGTGGTGAATGACAAGAAAGGCGACATCGCCATCCTGCGTACCCTGGGCGCCACGCCGGGGCAGATCATGGCGATCTTCATGGTGCAGGGCACCGTGATCGGCGTGGTGGGTACCTTGATCGGCACCGCCGTGGGCATCCTGGCCGCGCTTAACGTCAGCGCAGCCATCGCCTTGCTTGAGAAAGTGATCGGCCACAAGTTCCTCAATGCAGACGTCTACTTCATCGACTACTTGCCGTCCCAGGTTCAGGCCCAGGACGTGTTGATGGTGGGCGGCGCTGCGTTGGTCCTGAGTTTCCTTGCCACCCTGTATCCAGCCTGGCGCGCGGCACGTACCCAGCCAGCACAGGCCTTACGTTATGAGTGAATCGGGCATGAGTGAAAAAGCAATCCTGAGCTGCCGCAACCTGGGCAAATCCTACGAGGAAGGCCCTGAGTCAGTGGTGGTGCTGTGCAACCTGCAACTTGAGCTGCATCCAGGCGAACGCGTGGCGATCGTCGGCAGTTCCGGTTCCGGCAAAAGTACCTTGCTGAACCTGTTGGGCGGCCTCGACACGCCGTCCCAGGGCAGCGTCTGGCTGGCTGGCGAAGAATTGTCAGCCTTGAATGAAAAGGCCCGTGGCCAGTTGCGCAACCGTTCGTTGGGTTTTGTGTACCAGTTTCACCACTTGTTGCCGGAATTCACCGCACTGGAAAACGTCTGCATGCCGCTGCTGATCGGCAAGACCGCAATCCCGGAAGCACGCCAGCGTGCCAAGGCCTTGCTGGAGCGTGTCGGCTTGGGCCATCGCCTTGAGCACAAGCCGGCCGAACTGTCCGGCGGCGAGCGCCAGCGTGTGGCAATCGCCCGCGCCCTGGTGAACAACCCAGGCCTGGTGATGCTCGACGAGCCCACCGGCAACCTCGACTCCCACACCGCCCAGGGCATCAAGGATTTGATGCTGGAGCTGAGCACCCAGATGCGCACTGCATTCCTGGTGGTGACCCATGACATGAGCATGGCCCGCCAGATGGACCGCGTGCTGCACCTGCAGGAAGGTCATCTGGTCGCCATCTGACCCGTTTCAAGCCTGGCGTCGGGCTTTTTTAATTTTTCAGGCGGTGCAAGCGAATGTTCAGACCGTTATCGATTTTCATCGGCACGCGCTATACCCGCGCCAAGCGCCGCAACCGTTTTGTTTCGTTTATCTCGATGACCTCGATGATCGGCCTCGCCCTGGGCGTATTGGCGATGATCGTAGTGCTGTCGGTGATGAACGGCTTCCAGCGCGAAATGAGCTCGCGCATCCTCGGCATGGTGCCCCACGCCACCATCGTCGGCGTGAACCCGATTGATGATTGGCAGCCGGTGGCCGCGGCGGCGATGAAGAATCCGCAAGTGACCGCTGCAGTACCGTTTACGCAGATGGACGGCATGTTCTCCTACAAGGGCGCGATGCAGCCGATCGAGATCAGCGGCGTCGACCCGGCCCAGGAAGGCAAGGTGTCGATCGTGGCCCAGCACATCGTTCAGGGCAAACTGGACGACCTGAAGCCCGGCGAGTTCGGCGTGGTGGTCGGTGAAATCACCGCCCGGCGTTTCCGCTTGAACGTGGGCGACAAGCTCACCCTGATCGTTCCGGAAATCAGCACTGCGCCGGGCGGCATCACCCCGCGTATGCAGCGGTTGAACGTGGTGGGGATTTTCAAGGTCGGCGCCGAGTTGGATGGTTCCATGGCCTTGATACACATGGCCGACGCGGCGGAAATCCAGCATTGGCAGCCGAACCAGGTGCAGAGTGTGCGCTTGGCGGTTAAAGATTTGTACGCAGCGCCCAAGGTGTCCACGGACATTGCCACCAGCCTCGGCGCGGCCTACAAGGCAGATGACTGGACCCACACCCAGGGCAGCCTGTTCAGCGCGATGAAAATGGAAAAGACCATGATCGGCCTGCTGCTGCTGATGATCGTCGCCGTGGCCGCGTTCAACATCATCGCCACCTTGATCATGGTAGTGAATGACAAAGGCGCGGATATCGCGATCCTGCGCACCATCGGCGCCACGCCCCGGCAGATCATGGCGATCTTCATGGTGCAGGGCACGGTGATCGGCATTGTCGGCACCTTGATCGGCGGCGTGCTGGGGGTGATTGCAGCGCTCAACGTGAGCGAGTTGGTGGGCTGGGTCGAGCGGGTGAGCGGGCAGCATATCTTTAGTTCGGATGTGTACTTCGTCAGCAACCTGCCTTCGGAGCTGCAAGGTGGCGATGTGGTGCTGATCTGCACCGCCGGGTTTGTGTTGAGCTTTTTGGCGACGCTGTATCCGGCGTATCGGGCGGCGAAGATTGAGCCGGCGCATGCGCTGAGATACTCGTAATTATTGAGACCGCTATCGGGGGCAAGCCCTCTCCCACATTTGAGGTATTCATAGATCAAAGTGTGGGAGGGGGCTTGCCCCCGATAGGGCCGGTGCAGCTTGCATCAATCTACAGCTGGCAGCTCAATCACAAACCGCGTCCATCCAGCCCCGGACTCACAAAAAATCCTCCCCCCATGGGCGCGCACGATCGACTGGGTAATCGCCAGCCCCAGCCCCGCATGTTCGCTGCTGCCTTCATGGCGCGCCGGGTCGGCCCGATAGAACCGATCAAACAGCCTCGGTAGCAACGCCCCGGGGATGCCTTCACCGGTGTTCTCCACCGCTAGCGTCACGCCCATTGCGCCTTCGGTTATTCTTACCCGCACTTCGCCGCCTGCCGGGGTGAACCTGAGGGCGTTATCCAGCAAGTTCGACAAAGCCCGGCGCAACATGCCGCGATCCCCGGCTGTATGAGCGCTGCCTTCTCGTACCAGCGATACGTGCGCGTCCTCGGCCAGCAACGCAAAGAACTCCAGCAACGCCTCCACTTCATCGGCCAGGGCCAATGGCTCACGCTTGGGCATCAGCAAACCGTGGTCCGCCTTGGCCAGGTACAGCATGTCGTTGACCAGTTGGGCCATCCATTGCAGCTCTTCCAAATTACTGTGCAGCGCCTCGCGGTAATCCTCCAGCGGGCGTGGCTGGGTGAGGATGACTTGGGTCTGGGTCAGCAGGTTCGACAGCGGCGTGCGCAGTTCATGGGCAATGTCGGCGGAGAAGGCCGACAGGCGTTGGAACGCGTCGTCCAATCGTCCCAGCATGGCGTTGAAGGCCTGGGCCAGTTCAGCCAGTTCCGCCGGCATGTGTTGCTGTGGCAGGCGCTGGGTCAAGGAGTGGGCCGATACGCTGGCAGCCACTTCGCCCATGCGCCGCAATGGGCGCAAGCCGCTGCGTGCGGCCCAGGCGCCCAGCAGCGCGGTGGCGAGGGCAGAGAGGCCAACGGTGAGCCAGATCAAACGCTGCATGCGTTGCAGGAAGTGCTGGTGGTGGGTGATGTCGAGTATCAGGCTCAGTTGCGGTGAGTCAGCTTGGCCAGCGTTCAGTGGCGCATTGTAGACGCGGTAATCGGTGCCGGCATTTTGTAGGCTATGCAGGCCGGGCGCGGTGGGCAGGGCGACGTTCGGCGCATCGTCCAGCCAGCGCTGGCCGGCTGAAGTGATGCGCAGTGCAAGGTCGGGCTGTCGATTGAGTTCGACGCGCAGTTGCGCCTCGCGTTGGTTGAACGCTTGAGGTGAGTCGACACCCTGCAAGGTGCTGCGCAACGCCACAAGTTTGCTGTCGAGTTGCTGCTGGTCCAACTCGACAAAGTGCGCCTCACTGGCTTGGTTGAATAGCACGCCTGCAATCAGCGAGACCACTGCCGTACAAGCCGCAAACAATAGTGCCAGGCGGCTGGCGAGGGACAGGCGCTTGATCAATTGCACCGCTCCTCCAGCACATAGCCCATGCCGCGAACGGTGTGGATCAGCTTATTAGGGAAGTTGTCATCGACTTTGAGGCGTAGGCGGCGGATCGCTACTTCGATGATGTTGGTGTCGCTGTCGAAATTCATGTCCCACACCTGGGAGGCGATCAGCGTTTTGGGCAGCACTTCGCCCTGGCGGCGCAGCAGCAGTTCCAGTAGAGAAAACTCCTTGGCGGTCAGGTCGATACGTTGGCCGTCGCGCTCGACGCGGCGGCGGATCAGGTCCAAACGCAGGTCGGCCACTTGCAGGGCGGTTTCCTGGGGCGTGCTGCTGCCACGGCGCAACAGGCTGCGCACCCGCGCCAGCAATTCGGAGAAGGCGAAGGGTTTGACCAGGTAATCGTCGGCGCCCAATTCCAGGCCATGCACGCGGTCCTCTACGGCATCCCGGGCGGTCAGAAATAGCACCGGGATCTCCAGACCCGCACTGCGCACCGCTTGCAGGATTTGCCAACCGTCGCGACCGGGCAGCATTACATCCAGGATCAGCAGGTCATAATCGCCGGTCAGCGCCAGGTGCTGGCCGCTGGTGCCGTCGGCCACCAGTTCGGTGGTAAAGCCAGCCTCGGCCAGGCCTTGACGCAGATAGTGGCCGGTTTTCGGTTGGTCTTCGACGATCAGCAATTTCATGGGGTAGCTCTTGGCAACGGGTGGCGAGGGGGCTTTATACCGTGGGGACCAGGTGCGGGGCGCAACCTGACAAAGTTGTAATCTAGCAGTCAGTTGGCTGGCAGCGGCGTAATCTTAGAGTGCGGCTCAAGCCGGTTATACATTTTGGAGAAGAGAGATGACGTTGCGTACACCCCAGTTGTTGGCGGGTTGCCTGTTGGCGTTGAGTTTCAATGCACTGGCTGATGCATCCCACAGCTATGCATTTGGTCAACCAGCGGCGGCTGACAAGGCCACGCGCACCGTAGAAGTGACGCTGCAGGATATTGCCTTTGCGCCCAAGTCCCTGGACGTAAAAGCCGGTGAGACGGTGCGCTTCGTGCTGGTCAACAAGGGCCAGTTGCTGCATGAATTCAACCTCGGTGACGCGGCGATGCACGCGGCGCATCAGAAGGAAATGTTGCAGATGCAGGCCAGTGGCATGCTCACGTCTACCGGCATGGGCAAGATGGACCACAGCGCCATGGGCCACGGTGCAATGAAGCACGATGACCCGAACAGTGTGCTGGTCGAGCCCGGTAAAACTGCTGAGCTGACGTGGACATTCACACAGGCCACCGGTCTGGAGTTCGCCTGTAACCTGCCCGGGCATTACCAGGCAGGCATGGTCGGCAAGCTGACCGTTGAGTAAGGCGTTTCTTAAGGGCGGGGGCAAAGGCTGGTAGACTGGCGCGGTTTATTTAGCCAGGTTTCCGCCATGCATCCCGCAGCCGAACATTCGCCGCTGGGCAAGTCCAGTGAATACATCTCCACGTACACGCCTTCGTTGCTGTTCCCGATTCCTCGCGCCGCCAAGTGGGCCGAGCTGGGCCTGAGTGCCGAGACCCTGCCTTACAAGGGCGTGGATTTCTGGAACTGCTTCGAACTGTCCTGGCTGTTGCCGTCGGGCAAGCCGGTGGTGGCCATTGGTGAGTTCAGTATCCCGGCCGACTCGCCGAATATCATCGAGTCCAAGTCATTCAAGCTGTACCTCAACTCGCTGAACCAGACCGCCTTTGCCGATACGCAAAGCCTTGAGTCGACACTGCGCGCTGACCTGAGTGCCGCCGCCGGCAAACCAGTGACCGTACGCATCCGCAGGCTTGCAGAGATCGAGGCCGAGGGTGTGATGGCATTGCCGGGCGTATGCATTGACGATCTGGATATCAACGTCAGCAGCTACGAACATCCGCGCCCTGAGTTGTTGCGTTGTGACGACTCGCGGATTGTCGAGGAGAGCGTGCACAGCCACCTGCTCAAGTCTAACTGCCCGGTTACCAGCCAGCCGGACTGGGGCAGCGTGGTGGTGGAGTACCGTGGTCACGCGTTGGATCACGCCAGCCTGTTGGAGTACATCGTGAGCTTTCGCCAGCACTCGGACTTCCATGAGCAGTGTGTGGAGCGCATCTTCCTCGACCTGCAGCGCCTGCTGAAGCCGGAGAAATTGACGGTGTATGCACGGTATGTGCGGCGCGGCGGGCTGGATATCAACCCTTATCGCAGTACCGAGGATGTGGCGTTCCAGAACGTGCGCCTGGCCCGCCAGTAAAACAAATGTGGGAGGGGGCTTGCTCCCGATAGCAGAGGTTCAGGCACAGGTTCGGTGACTGACGCTCCGCAATCGGGGGCAAGCCCCCTCCCACATTCTGGTTCTGTGTCTGGCTTGGGTTCGGGTTAAATGCCGATGTTGCCCAGGGTGATCACGATATTGCGCAGTGTCCCGGCAATGCCCGGATGGTCCAGTTCAAAACCTTCCACTGCACGGTTCACATCATCTGCGATGCTCGGTGTCTGGGTGGCCGGTTCCAATTCAAGTTGCACTTCGAATTTGGCAATCAACCCTTCCAGCGCTTCACGTTTTTCTTCCGATAGCGGTGGCTCCTGCTCCAATTGCCCGCGCAGGATATTGACCTGTTCTTCCAGTTTTTTGCGATCAGGCATGACGTTCTTCCTTTTATCGATAGGCACTGGCATAGACCACGGCACGCTGAGAAAGGTCTACGGGATGAACTGTAGATTAATCCACCGGCGCCGACTGTGCATGATCTCGATCAGGGCTTCTCGCCTTTGAGCTGGCGCCGGCTGATGTCTGCCAGGCAGGTGCCGAGTTCGCCTAAGTGATCGATCACAGAATGCACTCCCAGCCCATACAGCGTCACGGTGGCCTTGCCGCGCTTGTGTTCGCGTTCCTTGTCGCTCAGTGCCTGCCATTGCTCGGGCGCTAAGCCACACAGCGAACCGCAGGAGGCCAGACCGATGGTCCACAGCCCGGCGTTAAGTCCCGATTGCAACAAGCGCGGCTCGCCGCTGACCAGGACGCAGCCTTCAAGGCGTTCGATATTCAATTCCATCAGCGCTTGCCAGCACGCGTGGGGGGCGGGCCAGCGGATGGAGGAGGGCGAGGCTGCTTTGAGCCAGGTGGGCAAGGTGGCGGCCAAAGGAGTGGTCACCGCAGGCGGCAGCTCATCCAGCCAAGCGCAGGGCACGCCCAGCTCTTTGAGGTTGCGCAGGATTTTCAGGGCGCCCGGCGTGGCTTGTGAATCCGGGGAAGGAGAGTCGGTGCGCGCCTGTGAGCCAAAATCCACTAGGCAGCCACTCAGGCCAAACAGCACGGCGGTCAAGGCGGGTGCGCTGGTGATTGCAATCTCGGCTTGAGGCATGTCGACATCCCTGAAATAGCTGTGACGCTATCGAGGCAGGATGACACTCCGATGACAGTTGGCTCAATTGTAGGAATTTTGTCCATTTGCGGTATGAGTTTTCCCGGCGGCTGCCTAATTGGGCACTTCCGTCATATACTGGCTACCCTATTCAGGGCATAGCGCCCATGACAGACCATTCAAGGAGCAAAAGCTATGCGCTGGAGCCACTACTTCGCTCAGCTGTCGGTGTGTGCCACCGTTCTGCTGGCCCCGTTAGCTGTGCAAGCTGCGTCGGAAGATGATCCATGGGAAAGCGTCAACCGCCCGATCTTTACCTTCAACGACACTGTTGATACCTATGCCCTCAAGCCATTGGCCCAAGGCTATCAATGGATCACTCCGCAATTTGTTGAAGACGGTATCCACAACTTCTTCCGCAACATCGGCGACGTCGGCAACCTGGCCAACAATGTGTTGCAGCTCAAACCTCACAATGCAGGTGTCGATACTGCCCGTTTGCTGGTTAACACCACGTTCGGTGTGCTGGGCTTCATCGACGTAGGCACCAAAATGGGGCTGCAACGCAGCGATGAAGACTTCGGCCAGACACTCGGCTACTGGGGCGTTGGCAGCGGTCCGTACGTGATGATCCCTCTGCTGGGTCCAAGCACCCTGCGTGATGCGCCGTCCAAGTACGTCGACAGCTACACCCAGCCTTATCGCTATATGGATGATGTGTCCCTGCGTAACAGCGTCATGGGCCTTGGCATCGTCGACGCCCGTGCCAGCTTGCTCGACAGTGAGAAGCTGATCACCGGCGACAAATACACCTTCATTCGTAACGCCTACCTGCAGAACCGTGAGTTCAAGGTCAAAGATGGCAAGGTCGTCGACGACTTTTAAGAGGTGATCGTTTGAAATGAAAAAAGGCGATCCAGAGTGATCGCCTTTTTTGTGCGCGGGTTTCAGCGCATTTTCAGGATGCTGAGGCCCAATTGCTGATCATTGCCCACCGTTTTGGCCCACACCACTTTGGTATCTGCCTCCAGGCCTTTAAGGGCCGCATGTTCTGAATCAATGCGCACGGTCAGCAGGTCTCCTACGTTGAACTGGCGCGGTGCCTGCACTTGCATTCCGGAGCTGGAAAGATCCACGCAAACCCCGGCAATCTCTTGGCCTTCGTGGATCAAAGACACATCGGCATCCACTCGCATGCGGATGAAATCGCGTTTCTCGGCGTAGTCGCGCTCGTGTTCGCTCATGGGTTCCATCCTTACTTTGTGTTGTGGTCGTGGCTGTTCTTATAACTCCCGGTGATTTGCGATGTAAAGACGCCTGGCGACCATCGGCATGAGCTTGAAACACCTGGCGGATGGGAGTACCGTCTGCGCCTTAGAAGGGCACCTCTGCTTTACAGTTGTGCGTGGGCAAAACGCCTACGCTTTTGTAGGACAGAGAGGCTAGAAAGCGAATCCAGTAGTGTGACCCCGGCCATTGCCGAGTTGCCTACGCCAACCTAATTCTGGCGCCGTTTGCCCACATGCAAAAAACCAGTGCCACGCTGCTGATAATCGATGACGACGAAGTAGTGCGCGCGAGTCTCGCGGCCTATTTGGAAGACAGTGGATTCAGCGTCCTGCAGGCCAGTAATGGCCAACAGGGTCTCCAGGTATTCGAGCGCGACCAGCCCGACCTCGTGATCTGCGACTTGCGCATGCCCCAGATGGGCGGCCTGGAGCTGATTCGCCAGGTGACTGAGCTTGCCCCGCAGACTCCGGTGATTGTTGTGTCCGGTGCCGGCGTGATGAACGACGCCGTTGAGGCCTTGCGCCTGGGCGCCGCCGACTACCTGATCAAACCCCTGGAAGACCTTGCGGTGCTGGAGCACTCAGTGCGCCGCGCGCTGGATCGTGCACGTCTACTGGTCGAGAACCAGCGTTACCGCGAAAAGCTCGAAACCGCCAACCGCGAGCTCGAAGCCAGCCTGAACCTGCTCCAGGAAGACCAGAACGCCGGTCGCCAGGTACAGATGAACATGCTGCCGGTCAGCCCATGGACCATCGACGAGTTCAAGTTTGCGCACCAGATCATCCCTTCGCTGTACCTGTCGGGTGATTTTGTCGACTACTTCCGTGTGGATGAGCGACGTGTGGCGTTCTATCTGGCCGACGTTTCGGGCCACGGTGCTTCCTCTGCTTTTGTCACCGTGTTGTTGAAGTTCATGACCACACGGCTGTTGTTTGAATCCAAGCGCAATGGCACCTTGCCGGAATTCACCCCCTCCGAGGTGCTGGGCCACATCAACCGAGGCCTGATCAGCTGCAAGCTCGGCAAGCACGTGACGATGGTAGGCGGCGTGATCGATGAAGAAACCGGTCTTTTGACCTACAGCATTGGCGGTCACCTGCCGATGCCTGTTTTATACACTCCAGACAGTGTGCGTTACCTGGAAGGGCGTGGTCTGCCCGTCGGCTTGTTCAATGAAGCCACCTACGAAGACCACATTTTGGAACTGCCGCCGACCTTCAGCCTGACGCTGATGTCCGATGGCATCCTGGACCTTCTTCCAGAGCCTACACTCAAAGAGAAAGAAGCCGCCTTGCCCCAACGGGTCAAGGCAGCTGGCGGCAGCCTGGATGGCCTGCGGCAGGTTTTTGGATTGGCCACGCTAGGGGAGATGCCGGATGATATCGCCCTATTGGTGTTGAGCAGGAATCTTTGATGAGTACCGGAAGAATCCAATTCGCTGAGCAAGACGGGACCTTCGTCCTGAAGTTTGTCGGTGAAGTGCGCCTGACCTTATGTTCGGCGCTGGATGCGACGATTGAGCGGATCTTCACTGCGCTGAACTTCTCGGCGATCGTGATCGATCTGACTGAAACTCGCAGCATTGACAGCACCACCCTTGGGCTATTAGCCAAGTTGTCCATTCTGTCTCGGCAGAAGGTTGGCCTGTTGCCGACCGTCGTCACCACCCACGAAGACATCACCCGGCTGCTGCAGTCCATGGGCTTTGATCAGGTGTTCAACATCGTTGATCGTCCGATTCCTTGCCCAGAATGTCTTACCGACCTGCCGTCCCAGGATCAGTCCGAAGAAATGGTGCGGGTGAAGGTGCTGGAAGCGCACAAGATCCTGATGGGCCTCAATGAGTCAAATCGCGAAGCGTTTCACGACCTCGTCAACGCCCTCGAGCGTCACTGATCCTTCTGTCGAACACATTCCAAATGTCGGAGGAGCCTCGATAGCGCAGTGTCAGTCAGCACATTCACAACTGACTCACCGCTATCGGGAGCAGCCGCTCCCGCAGTTGAACTGAGATCGGTTTGAGACACAAAAAAAGGGCGGTACCCTCGCAGGTACCGCCCTTTTTGCCGTCCCCGCTGTTTACAGCTTGGCGGACAACAGCGCCTCAAGTTTTTCCTGGTCACGGGCAAACTGACGAATGCCCTCCGCCAGCTTCTCAGTCGCCATCGCATCTTCGTTGGACTCCCAACGGAACTGCGCTTCAGTCATATGCACTCGCGCTTCACCGGCATGGCCAGGCGACAGCTTACGCTCCAGTTTGCCTTCATCCGCCGCCAGCTTCTCCAGCAGGTCCGGGCTGATGGTCAGGCGATCACACCCGGCCAATTCTTCAATCTGGCTCAGGTTACGGAAGCTCGCACCCATCACTACCGTTTTATAACCATTAGCCTTGTAGTAGTTGTAGATGCGCGTAACCGACTGCACGCCCGGATCATCGGAGCCGGTGTAGTCGTTACCGTTGGCCTTCTTGTACCAATCGTATATGCGGCCCACGAACGGCGAAATCAGGAATACCCCAGCCTCAGCACACGCCACAGCCTGGGCAAAGGAGAACAACAGTGTCAGGTTGGTCTGGATCCCTTCTTTCTCCAGCTTCTCTGCCGCGCGGATGCCTTCCCAGGTAGAGGCGATCTTGACCAGTACACGGTCGCGGCCAACGCCGGCTTTTTCGTACAGGTCAATCAGACGGTGCGCACGCTTGAGAATGGCGGCCTCGTCGAACGACAGGCGGGCATCCACTTCGGTGGAAATGCGGCCCGGCACAACTTTAAGAATCTCTTGCCCCACCGCGACCGCAAAACGGTCGCTGGCCAGGCCCACATCACCGTTGCAGTCCTGCACGCACTCATCCAGCAGCTTGGCATAGCCCGGAATCGACGCGGCCTTGAGCAGTAGGGAAGGGTTGGTGGTTGCATCCTGCGGCTTGAGCTTGGCGAGGGTGGAAAAATCGCCGGTATCGGCTACGACAGTGGTGAATTGCTTGAGTTGTTCCAGCTTGGAAGTCATGAGCGTGCTCTGTCCTATGGGTCTGATGACATTACCCGAGCGCCGAGAGGCGCTCAAGGGCGCAAATGCGTTCGATCGTTTGCGAGGGCAACAACCTGAAAACAGCCGTTTGAATGACCGGCCGTGGTGCTAAATAGGAGGGCAAATTCGCCAGCAGGTTCAACCCAACTGCCCGATGACACTTGGATATCGCCTTCATGCCTACTGATGCCTTCCCCGGCACACACCGCGCCAAATGTGGGAGGGGGCTTGCCCCCGATGACGGTGTGCCAGCTCAGCCAATGATCAACGGACTCCCCTGGAAGCCACCCAATCAACGCCCTTCCAACAAAGCCCCAGCCTGATCCAACAATGCCAACGGATCCGCGGCCTTATGAATATCCACCGACAGCAACTGCCTGAACTTGCGTGCCCCGGGGAACCCAGTGCCCAGTCCCAGCACATGCCGCGTAATATGATGCATCGTCCCGCCACCGGCCAAATGCTCAGCAATGTAAGGCCGCAACTGCGCCAACGCGTCCGCTCGACTGATCACTGGCTGTGCACTGCCAAACAACTGCTGATCCACCTCCGCCAGCAAATACGGATTGTGATAAGCCTCCCGCCCCAACATCACGCCATCAAACGTCTGCAAGTGCTCATGGCACTGCTCCAGCGTCTTGATGCCCCCGTTGAGCACAATCTCCAACTCAGGGAAGTCCTGCTTCAACTGCGCCGCCACGTCATAGCGCAAGGGCGGAATGTCCCGATTCTCCTTAGGCGATAACCCCTCCAGAATCGCAATCCGCGCATGCACGGTGAAACTGGTGCAACCGGCGTCCTTCACCGTCCCGACGAAATCACACAACTGCGCATAACTGTCCCGGCCATTGATCCCGATACGGTGCTTCACCGTCACCGGAATCGACACCGCATCACGCATCGCCTTCACACAATCGGCCACCAGCGCCGGATGAGCCATCAGGATCGCGCCAATCATATTGTTCTGCACCCGATCGCTGGGGCAGCCGACGTTCAAGTTCACTTCGTCGTAACCGGCGGTCTCCGCCATGCGCGCGCAGGCCGCCAGATCCGTCGGAACGCTACCGCCCAATTGCAGCGCAAGCGGGTGCTCGGCCTCGCTGTGACGCAGGAAACGCTCATGGTCGCCATGGAGGATCGCCCCAGTGGTGACCATTTCGGTGTAGAGCAGGGCGTGTTTGGAGAGCAGGCGCAGGAAGAACCGGCAGTGGCGGTCAGTCCAATCCATCATCGGGGCAACGGAGAAGTGGCGGGAGAGTGGAGCTGTTTGTAGGGACATTGGGAATCTGAGTCAACGAGGCGAGTGGCCTAGTTTATCAGGGATGTATCAGGGGTGTTTTGCGCTCTTCACCGTCTCAAGCGACAGGGGACACGGTGAGGATCCTCAATCAATGATTGTGTCGGATATCGTGGTCTGACCCTGGCGTCTCTTTATTGCATTGCTTGCATGGAAACGTTTGTAGCCGTCTGAGTCGTTAGTTCTATGAGGGTTAACGCTCCGTCGTCAAAGGAGCAGCCTGTATCTATGTAGATCGTATTTCCCAAATAGGTAAGGGAGGATACAGTTGAATGGCCGACATAAACTTGATCAATACCTTGAGTTAAAGCTTCGTCGAGGCTTTCGATTTTTGTTCTGGCGTACAGTGCTTTTTCTAACGCTAGGCGTTGATGGACTTCGCCAAACTGACCCGTAATAGCGTCTTTTGCACTCTGCCAGGTGTCATTGTTATGCGTCAGCGGAGTCTCTGCGTGCACAATCCCAATTTTTCGACCATCTGTTAATTCAACCTCTATTATTAGAGGAAGATCTTTTAAGGCGTCAGACAGGGTTTGTTGAAATTTAGTTGATAGTTTGTAGAGCCATGCTCCACCGTTGCGCGAATGCCTGGCAATGTCGCCATTGCCAGAAACACAGTCGATAACCATCTGTTCATGGTTGCCTCTCACGGCGTGAAACCAGGGCTTCTGTAGCCAGACCACGGCATCGATGGAGTCGGGTCCTCTGTCAATGAGGTCGCCCACAGAGAAGATTCGATCTATGCGTTCATTGAAGTCCACTTTTTTTAAAAGAAGCTCTAATAGCTTGAAGTGCCCGTGGACGTCACCGACTATAAAATCTCGACCAATTTTGTTGGGTAAAAACGACTGGGTTTTGTGCATGGTGAGTGATCGAGGGGGGATATTTAATTTTAAGGATACTACGTACTAGGAGACTTGGTAACGTACGCATGGAAATCGCGGCTTCCCCCCTGCGCCCGCTATTTAAAGTACGAGCGAATCCTTGTACACGTCTTGCTGGTGACTTTGGGTAGCCGATGTGTCGCTGCAGGCGGTGCCATTTGGATAATGCAGTGTTCCTTATGGCCATCGCCATAAACCATCACTGCCGAGGTAGTGGAGGAGCCATCTTCGTTCAAGTACGTTGTGACATTTTCACTGTTCTCTGGGCGTTTATCAGGGCCGCCGTAGGGATCAGGGTTCGCGGGGGACTCGGCCGCATAGGCAGCCTGGGCGAGCAATAGAAGCGTGAGTGCACAAATGAATTTCACAGTGGGCCCTTCGACACAGTTTGGGAATCAGTAAATACAGATTGAGGCGGCTGTGCAGCTCAGACCGCTAAATCCCTCAGGAAATTTCCCGCACTTTCTCGCCCGGCCCTGTGCAAGCCCGCTACTACAGGCAGGGCTGCGTCAGCCCACTTCGACAGTGCCTTTATGGAAAATCTCACGCCGTGCCCGGCGGCTGATGTTTTCGTGCTTGCTGAGTGTGTACATCTCGTCAAAGCGCGTACGGTCGATACCGGGATAGTTGACCAGTTCTTCCATCACCATGCGGTCGTAATCCTGCTCGATCACAAAGCGGAAGACCTCGCGTCGATAATAGAAGCCGAATTGAAAGGCCAGCACTTCGGTGAGGTAGTCAGTCTGGGTGAGGAAGCAGTTCTCCAGGTCAATCGCCTTGGCGCACGTGGGGTGTTGCGGGTCGACCATCACATTGTTGGCCCAGAAGTCCATGTGGATGATGTGTTTGCTGTGCAGGGCGCGCAGCAGTTTGAATGACGCAGTGATCAGGCTTAGGACGCCGCGTTCCTGCTTGAGCCATTCCAGGCCGCTGAGGTAGCCGTCGAGCATCTCGGTGAAGATGAAGAATTCCTGGATTAGGCCAAGCGCAGATTTTCTGTAACCGAAACCACGCAGTCCGGCGACCGGTGCGCCGCGCTTCTGCGCGCCCAGGGTGTTGATGACTTCCTCAACGGGCCAGTCGAATGTGCCGTCGCGTTTGGAGCGCCCTAAGGTGACGCGCAGTTTTGGACGCAGGCTGTCCAACGGTTGGGACTTGGCGAACAGATCGTTCTCCATGCCTTTCAACGGCGCGCTGATGCGGTTTTTGAGTTGATGGCGAGTGTCGATCAGGTCCTGAATCGCTTGGTGGACTCCGTCGTCGCTGGTGTGTGTGGTGAACACCGTCGCGTTGCCGTGATTGAGCGTTGCGGGAAAATTCTCAAGCACATTTCTATCGGGAAAGCTCAAAACACATCCTTGTCATTCGGAAAAGTATTACAGATATGTTACATGCACGATCTATTGGATCCAACCTGAACGTAACCTGTCTGGAAATGAAATATTTTTCACGTAGGGTTTTCTGAGCGTTTTCTGGCGTTGATGCCTGATTTCAAGGAGTTCTATTACTTTATTCCCCGCCTTTCATCCGTCGTGCAATCAGATAGATCCCCAACCCGGCCAACGCTGTGACTGCGCCGATATAGCCGGTGCTGGTCCAGCCCAACCCGGCCGTGATCGCCATGCCGCCAAACCACGGGCCCAGCGCGTTCGCCAGGTTGAATGCCGCATGGTTGGACGCTGCCGCCAGGCTTGGCGCTTCGTGGGCAATGTCCATCAGGCGGATCTGCAACGGTGCAGCCAACGCCACCATGGTGCCGACCAGGCCCATGCTCAGCAGTACGCCCCACAGCGATGCCGCTGCGAACGGAAAGAACAGCAATACGCCAATCGACCACACCAGGATCCAACCCACCGCGCGAAACTGCATGCGATCAAACAGCTTGCCGCCGGCGATATTGCCGATGATCCCGCCCACGCCAAACGCGGCGAGGCCAAAGGGAATCCACTGTGGCGAGACTTTGGTCACTTCGAGCATGGTCGGTGCCAGGTAGCTGAACACGCAGAACATCCCGGCAAACCCGATTGCGCCGATGGACAGTGCCATCCACACCTGGGGTTTGGTGAAGGCACGCAGTTCCTTGCGTGGGTCGCTGCGTTCTTCGTCATGGCGGTGCGGCACGAATTGCCAGACGAGGGCGATGGTGCACAGCGCAATCACGCTGACCAGCGCGAACGCCGAGCGCCAGCCCAGGTGTTGGCCGAGGAAGGTGGCGATGGGGTTGCCGAGTAGCATGGCCAAGGTCAGGCCCATCATGACGCGGGCGACGGCACCGGCGCGTTTGTCGCTCGGCACCATGCTGGAGGCGACCACGGCGGCGATGCCGAAATAGGCGCCGTGGGGCAGGCCACTGATAAAGCGGAACGCCACCAGCGAACCGAAGGTGGGCGTGAATGCCGTTGCGAAGTTGCCCAGCGCGTACAAGCCCATCAACAGCAACAACATATGTTTGCGCAGCAGCTTGGCGCCGAGGATCGCCAGCAGCGGCGCGCCGACCATCACGCCCAGCGCATAGGCGCTGATGGCGTGGCCGACCTGAGGTTCGCTCAACCCCAGGTTCTGGGCGATGTCGGGCATCAGGCCCATGATCGCGAATTCGCCGGTACCGATCGCGAAAGCGCCCACGGCCATGGCGGCTTCCATTTTGGCGGCGCTGCGCGCGGGCAATACGTGCCCGGGTGTTTGCTGGATAGACATGGATCGCTCTGTGCAGGAGGGAAAGACGAGCCGCCGATCCTAACGAGGCGGCCACGAAGGAGTCTAGAACAGCGGATTACGCCTGAGTTCCATCCCATCACGGCGCCGGCCTTTGAGATCCGTCTTATTCACCCGGCTCCTGCTCATCCCTAACCTTTGGGCGATGAAACTCAAACATTTCCTGCAACCCCTCGATTCAACCTTCTCGACGCCCAAGGCAGCCCGCAAGTTGTTGCGTTTGTTTGCCTTTGCGTTGGTGCTCGGCGTTTATGTGGGGGCTTACAGTTATCTGCGTGCGGCATTCAGCGAGGAAATTTCGCTGCGGCGCAGTTATATGAACGAGGCGATTTCCGACGCACAGAGTTTTTTCGTCAGCCGCCAGACGCTGTTGAAGAGCCTCGGCCTGTCCACCGTCAGCCATAAGACGCCGCCCGTGGGCAACCTCAATGAAGTGCCGGCCGAAGAAGTGCATATCACCCTCGGTGAAGCAGGCAATATCTGGAGCCTGTGGCTGACCCGACGCATGCTTGATTACTTGCAGGCCAACCAGGTCAACCTGATTTACGTGCCGCAGCGTGCCACGCCGCTGGTCGAGCGCCTGTTTACCGTGGGCGAAGCGCCGGGAGCCGTACCGGAGTCGGTGTTGAAACGCTTGATGGCGGTGGATACCGGCAAGGTGTCGGTCAGCGATGAGTTGTGGCTGACCGAGCAGAGTCGCCTGGATTCATCGCTGTACATTTTTACGCGCCTGGACGAGCGCAGTCCTTCATCGGGCTGGCTTGGATTAGAGGTGGACGGACCGGACCTGATCAACGCCTTGCAGCATGAGAAGGCCGGCGACTTCATGTTGCTCGACGGTGCGGGCCAACTGATTTTCAGCAGCGCGCCCCATCAACCGGCGGCGGCGCAGGTGTTGCGCCAGTATCACTCCACCGCCAGTTTCGGCTGGGAAGGCAGCCGCTGGTTGCCCGACCGCCTGGCGATCCGCAAGCACTTGGGCTATTCGCACTGGCAGATCGTCTACAGCCTGGAGTTGAGCTCGCTGTTGCCCAGCCTGGCGCTGCCGTTGCTGGTCTGCCTGCTGCTGTGCGCGCTGGCGAGCCTGCTGATGGTGCGCCTGGTGCGGCGTATCGACCAGCGCCTGATCATCCCGGCGGCCAATCGCATCGAAGCGTTGGTGGAGAGCGAAGCGTTCAGCAGTGCGGTCATTCGGATCGCCCCGGTGGCCTTGTGCGTGCTACGGCGCAGTGACGGTGAAGTGGTGCTGGAAAACCCGTTGTCGCGCCAATGGCTGGGCAAGGGCCAGGAGCGCCGGCAACTGTGTCTCGACTGGGTTCGCCGGGCCTTCCATGACGCCGAACACGGCAGCACCGACGAGTTGCAGATGGCCGATGGTCGCCACCTGTTCCTGAGCTTTGCACCTACCCGTTACCAACGTGAAGAAGTGTTGATCTGTGCCTTCAGCGACATCAGCGAGCGCAAACAGGTCGAGTTGGCGCTGGAGCAGGCGCGAACCCTGGCGGATGCGGCCAACGAGGCCAAGACCCTGTTCCTCGCAACCATGAGCCACGAGATCCGCACGCCGTTGTATGGCGTGCTGGCCACCTTGGAGTTGCTTGCCCGCACCGAGCTCAACAACCAGCAGCGCGGCTACTTGAATGCCATCGAAGGTTCCTCCGCGAACCTGCTGCAATTGATCTGCGACGTGTTGGATGTCTCCAAGATCGAAGCCGGGCAGTTGTCCCTGGAACTCACGGTGTTTTCTCCGCTGGAACTGGTGCAGGAAGTGATTCAAGGCTACGCCGGTGCCGCCCAGAGCAAGGGCCTGCAATTGTTCAGTTGCCTCGACCCGCACACCCCCGAACGCGTGCGCGGCGATGTCACACGGATTCGGCAGATCCTCAACAACCTGCTCAACAACGCGCTCAAATTCACCGAGAGCGGGCGCATCGTCCTGCGTTTACGCCTGGAAAGCCGTGAGGGCGAGCGCAGCATGTTGCAGTGGCAGGTGGTCGACACCGGCAAAGGCATTGCGGCGCACGACCAGCCCGATTTGTTCGAGCCGTTCTTCCAGGCCAGCGGCAACGCCAATGTGGTGGCGGGCAGCGGGCTCGGGCTGTCGATCTGCAAGCGCCTGGTGCACTTGATGAACGGCACGTTGCGTGTGGTCAGCGAGCCGGGCCTGGGCAGCAGTTTTACCTTCAACTTGCCGTTGGAGCAGGTCACCGACGATCAGCCCTGGGCCTTGCCGTTGTTGGGCGAGCGGGTCTATGTGGTGTCACCGGTACGCGAACTGGCCGAGAGCATCGGCGGCTGGTTGCGGCGCTGGGGTGCGCGGGCGCAATTGGGCGTGCCCGAATCCGTCGCCACAGACCCCGGCGCGGTGCTGGTCGAGCTTTATCCTGGCGCGGTCGATGCTGCGCGGCTTCGCTGGTCGGGCCCACGGGTAGTTGCGTCGGCTGATGAGCATGGCGTCTCGCTGGGACCGGGCGCGTGTTGGCAGATCGGCTTGAACAACCTGCACGCGCTCAATCGTGCCGTCAGCCGCGCCCAGGGCATCGAGGAACACCTGTCGCCCATCCCCCGCGAGGCGCCCGCCGAGGTCAGCCTGAACCTGCGTCTGCTGGTGGCTGAAGACAACCTGATCAACCAATTGATCCTGCGCGATCAGTTGGAAGAACTCGGCTGCACCGTGGTGCTCGCCGGCGACGGTATCGAAGCGCTGTCGTTGTGGGGCGAACGCCCGTTCGACATGGTTCTCACCGACGTCAACATGCCGCGCATGAACGGCTACGAACTCACCGAACAACTTCGCCGCTTGGGCTGTTCGCTGCCGATCATCGGCGCCACGGCCAACGCGATGCTCGACGAAGCCGAGCGTTGCCTCAGCGCCGGCATGGACCACTGCCTGGTCAAGCCGTTTACCCTGCGCGCGCTCTATCAGTGCCTGCAGCGCTTTCAAAGGAGCGAGCCTTGAGTGCCTATCGCGTGCTCATCGTGGAAGACCATCCCTTTCAGCATGAGTACCTGATCAACGTGTTCCAGGCCATCGGCGGGTTTGACGTCGACGCGGTCTGGGATGGCGCCACCGCGTTGCAGCGCCTGGCCAGCCAGCATTACGACCTGTTGCTCAGCGACCTGATGATGCCGGGGATGGACGGTGTGCAACTGATCCAGCAACTGGCCGGCCTGCAGGCCCCGCCCGCGTTGGCGCTGATGAGTGTGGCTTCGCGGCGCATGTTGGTGGGGGCCGGGGAGGTCGCGGGCAACCTGGGCCTGACGGTCGCTGGATTACTGTCCAAACCGATCAGCGATCCGCAGGTGCGCAGCCTGCGCGATTGCCTCGACCGGCTGGCCGAACAGGCGCGCACGCCGTGTTGCCATCGCGGTGTCAACCTGGCGCGGGACACTCTGGCCCGCGCATTGACCAACGGTGAGATCCAGGCCTGGTTCCAGCCCAAGAAATCCCTGCACGACGGGCGTATTGTCGGCGCCGAAGCCCTGGCTCGCTGGGTCCACCCGCAGGAGGGCCTGCTGATGCCCGCCGAGTTTCTCGGCGGGATCGAACGCCAGGGCCTGGAAACCCAACTGCTGTCCTGCATCCTCGCCCAGACCCTGACCGCCCAGGCCCAGTGGGCGCAGCTCGGCTACCGGTTGCCGGTATCGATCAACCTGCCAACCCATCTGCTCGACCAGTGCGACCTGGTCGATCGCTTGCTGGCCCAAGTGCTGCAGCGCGACGCGGAGCCCCGGCAAATCACCTTCGAACTGATGGAAAGCTCCACCACACAGTTGGCCAGCAACTACTACGCTGGAGCATGTCGCCTGCGCCTGATGGGCTTCGGTCTGGCCCAGGATGATTTTGGCAAGGGCTTCAGTTCTTACTTCAACCTGGTGTCTACGCCGTTCAACGAGGTCAAGATCGACCGCTCACTGGTGCACGGTTGTGCAGACAACGAACACCTGGCGTCGGCCTTGCAAAGCATCATTGAACTGGGCCGCAAACTCGGCCTGACGACCATCGCCGAAGGCGCCGAAACCCAGGCTGAGCTGGCGGTGCTGAGGCGTTTTCGCTGCGACCAGGTGCAAGGCTTCTTGATTTCCCACGGCGTCGCTGCCGAAAAATTCAGCGCGCTGTTGATCGAAGATGGCCCTGCGCCAGCACTTATCTGAACGGCCGGGGTCACACAGTCAAGAAGCCCAGAGGAAGGGTCATCCGGTCAGCCGGGTGTTATCGGTCAATGCCGGATGAAGCATAGGCCCTACGTCCTGATTCCAGGCTTTTCGCGGTACTGACGATGAAACATGCAAGTCTGCGCCTGGACAAGCTGGCGCAAAGCTCTCAACGCCTGAACAAAGCCCTGTTGTTGCTCACCGGGCTCGCCTTGCTGCTGTCCAGCAGTTGCTATTGGGCAGTGTCGCGTTTGTTGGAAGCCGAACAGGAAAAGATCCAGTTTCACTTTGCCCGTGTGGTGGAAATCATCCATGAGCATGAGGCGTTTCTGCGCAATGTGGCCAGCGGCTACAGCCAGCGCAACTCGGCGCCGTTGCCGGCGGTGCAATCGACGTCGGTGGTGGAGGTGCAGCGCGACGCTGGGCAGGTGGTGTTGCAGGCCAAGGGGTTTGCGCTCTCGCTGCCGTTCACCTTGTCCCATGATCCCGGCTTATCGGCGGATGACACACGGCGCGCGCTGGCATTTGGCGTGCAATTGACCGACTACTATGGCGGCTATTGGGCCAGCTCGTTTTATGCATCGCCACAGCTGTTCGTGCTCACCCCTGACAACCTCACCAGCCTAGCTGTGCCCGGCATTGGCGGCCTACGCCAGCATCAGCCGTTGTTGCCCGGACAGTACCGCGAGGTGGTCGGGCGCTTGCATGAATTGCAACAGCGCCAGGCTGCCTTGCTCAATGACAGCCGCGTGCGCTGGATGCGCGCGCCGTCGCAGCTGTATCACGACAGCCGCAGCGTGGTCGCCATGATCGGTCTTGATGTGCCCGGCGCTGTGTTGCCGGCTGCTCAAGGCCAGGGCTTGCTGGCCTTGGCGGCGGTGGTGGATACGTCCCAGGTCGATGAGTTCGAGCGGGTGTTGCGACTGTCGGTCTACAACCAGTTCACCCTGATCGCGCCCGAGGGCGACGTGTTGCTCGGCAGCCTCGGCGACGAACAGATGGCGCCGATGGGCTTGAGCTTCAGCCGCCAGGGCTTGCGCTTCAAGATGACCAGCGCGGGCGGTGAACGCTGGACCGGCTTGTACGCCATCACCTATCAAGACTTCCTGCGCTACGCCAAATGGCCGCTGCTCGGTCTCGGCCTCACGTTCCTCGCCGCCATGCTGCTCGGCTGGTGGATCAATCATTGGTACAAGACGCGCATCGTCAGCCCGGCGCAGCGCGCTCAGGAGCGGCTGTTCGAGAGCGAAGCGTTCAACCGCATCATGCTCCACAACGCCCCGGCCGGGCTGTGCGTGGTGCGGCGCAGCGACACGCAACTGCTGCTGGAGAACCAGCGCGCCCTGCAATTGGGCGGCACTGCTTCCTTGCTGGCGGTACTCAAGGCCAACGACGGCGCCGACACCCCCGGCGAAATGTGCCTGGCGGTGGACGGCCGTTATTTGCAGGTTGTGGTGGTGGCCGCGCGCTACGAGGGCGACGACGTATTTCTTTGCGGCTGCAACGACATCACGCGGCATGTGGACGAAGCCCAATTACTGAACCAGGCCCGCCAGGAAGCCACCGCCGCCAACGAGGCCAAGACGGTGTTCCTCGCGACCATGAGCCATGAGATCCGCACCCCCTTATATGGCGTGCTGGGCAATCTGGAGCTGATGGCCCTGACCGACATGAGCGAGCGCCAGCGTCAGTACCTGGAAATCATCCAGGGCTCGTCCACTGTGCTGTTCCAGTTGATCAGCAACGTGCTCGACGTGTCGAAGATCGAGTCCGGGCAAATGGCGGTGGAGGCGGCTGCCTTCGATCCCCATCAACTGGTGGACGAGTCGGTGCTGGCGTTCACCGCCACGGCGCGCAACAAAGGCTTGCAGATCGACGCCGAGATCGACCCGCAGGTGCCGCAGCAACTGCGCGGCGATGCCGGGCGCATTCGGCAGATCCTGCACAACCTGTTGGGCAATGCGATCAAGTTCACCGACTCCGGCCGCGTGCGTTTGCGCCTCACCGTGCAACAGCTGTTCGAGCAGGAAGTCGCCTTGCAGTGGCAAGTCACCGACACCGGCGTGGGCATTCCGGAAAAGGCCGTGGAACAGCTCTTCAAACCGTTCTACCAAGTGGCCGGCGGCCAGGATGGCAATGGCGCGGGCCTTGGGCTGTCGATCTGCTCGCGCCTCAGTGAATTGATGGGCGGCAGCATGCGCGTGGTCAGCGAACCGGGCCTTGGCAGCAGTTTTTCGCTGTTCATTACCTTGCCGATTCTCACTCCCGTGCCCTCAGCCACCAGCCCGGCGCTTGCCTCGCCCTGTCTGGATGCGCCGTGCCTGAACGTGCGGGTGCTGGTGGCCGAAGACAACCCGGTCAGCCAGGCGGTATTGCAGGAGCAGCTCGAAGCGCTCGGGGCCCAGGCCACCGTGGCGCGGGACGGCGAGCATGCGTTGCAGATCTGGGGCTCGCAGCCTTTTGACCTGGTGATCACCGACATCAACATGCCACGCCTCAATGGTTACGATCTGGCCCGCGCCTTGCGCGAACAGGGCGTGCAGGTGCCGATTATCGGCGTCACCGCCAATGCGTTGCGCGAGGAAGGCGAACGCTGCCTCGCGGTGGGCATGAATGCCTGGGTGGTCAAACCGCTGAGCCTGAGCATGTTGCGCCAGGCGTTGATGGCGCACTGCAGGCGCGCCACGGCCCTGACGACACCGGCGCCGGACCGCGACCGCGAAGGCTGGATCGAGCTGTCGCCGTCCATGCGCAAACTGATGGGCGAGACCCTGCTGGTCGACGTGCAACTCATCGAACAGGGCCTGGACGCCGGCGACTCCGATCGGGTGCGCCAACGCCTGCACAGCCTCAACGGCGCGCTGGCCAGCGTGCGCGCCGGGCTGTTGTCCAACGCCTGTCAGACATGGGAAAACACCCTCTACGATGGCCCGCTGGACAGCCATGCCACCACGCAGATCCGTGTGTTGTGCGCGCGCTTGACGGCCGTCGCGCAGTGCCTGCTGGCCGAGTCATCCACCTGATGAACGCCCCCTACAAGAGAGCTGAACCATGCGAGACATGAACGTCGTCATAGCCGATGACCATCCCATCGTGTTGGTGGGCGTGCGCGAAATCGTGCAGCGCGACGCCCGCTACCGCCTGGTGGGCGAGGCGGTCAGTTCGACGCAGTTGATCGAGCAGTTGCGCAGCCATCGGCCGCAAGTGCTGATCACCGATTTCAACATGCCCGGCGATGACACTTATGGCGATGGCCTGAAGTTGATCGAGTACATCCTGCGCCACTTCCCCGAGACCCAAGTGTTGGTGCTGACCATGATCTCCAACAGCCTGATCCTCACGCGTTTGCAGGAGTTGGGCGTGGCCGGCGTGATCCAGAAGAACCACCTGCACGGTGAAATCGAGAAAGCCCTGGGCGCCATCAGTGCCCAGCGCAGTTACCGGGCACCGATGCCGGCGGCGACGTCGGTGGTGGGCAACGGGTTTCAGGTGCAGGAGCGGTTCCAGAGCTTGTCGCCACGGGAGATGGAGGTGCTGCGTTTATTCGTCACGGGGATGAGTGTCAGCGACATTGCCAGGCAATTGAGCCGCAGCAACAAGACCGTCAGCGCACAGAAGATCTCGGCCATGCGCAAGCTGGATGTGGACAGTGATCAGGCGCTGCTGACCTATTGCATCGAGGCCCGGCAGTTTCAGTAGGGGGGTTAGCGGTACGTCATCTGCATCAACAGCGTTGCGCTGTAGCTGCCCGCTTCGGGCAGTTCGCCCACGGTCACCGGTTTGACTCGTAGGGTCAGTTCCAACGGTTCTTTTTCCACCGTCCAGTTGCTGGTTTCTCCCAGACTGAAATCGGCCTTCGCGCTTTTATTCAGCAGCCCCAGGCGCAGTCCCAGACCAACGCGATTGGTGAGCAGGGTCTGGTTGTCAGCGCTGCCCAACCCCGCTGAAAACGTCAGGCTCACCTGGCTGTCAGCTTGGCAATCGAAGATCAGCGGTACGTCGGTAGCGGCGACGCTGTCATCGACCAACTGGTTGAGGTTGGCGTCACCCAGTTTCAACTGTTGCGAGGTGGGAAAACGTGGTGTGCAGGGCGGCGCGATCAACTTGCCGCTGACATCGATCTTCGCCTCATCCGCCGGTTGCGCAACCGCCGTGCCGGTCACCGCCAGCAGTATCCAGATAAGCGCTTTCATAGGTAGTTGATGGTCATGACGATCGACGAGGTGAACGCGCCCGGCGTCAGGGTGCCTTGTGCGATCAGCTTCGCCTTGAGGCTGATGTCGACGTTGCCGCTCAGGTTGCTGTAGGCCTTGGCGGTGCCTTTGAGGTTGGCCACCGTATTGTCTGCCCACAACAGCGAAACGCCGAGGTTGTCGGCCGTGGTCTTGGCCACGGTGTCGGTGTGCGTGCCTTTGCTGGAAGCGAAGCTTACGTTCAGCGATGAGCCAGCCGGGCAGGTCATTTTCACGGGAACCGCTACGGTATCGGTGGTGGCGACCTGGTCGGTGCGCACATTACCGAATGCTGCCGTGAGGGAGGTGCCAGAAGTCAGTACGCAGGGCGGTCGGGTGAGGGTGCCGCTTACGGTGATATTCACGGTGTCGGCGGCCTGGGCGGCAGTGCCGAGCAGTACCAGGGCGAGCAATGACGTTTTCATGAAAGCCTCATTGGTAATTGATGTTCAGGGTGTATTGGCTCTGGAACGCACCGGCAGGCGATTTCCCAGCCTCCAGTTGCGGCTTGAAACTCAAATTCACGCTGTTGCTGCCGGCCCTCAGTTGCATCGCGCGCGGGCTGGTAAAAACCACCGGGTTGCCGCTGTCGGTCCAGATAGCCTGCATGTTCAGCCCCGCAAGCGTGGTGCGTGACACACCGGTATTGGCGCTGACCACTGACTGGCTCGGCGTCAAGGTCACGTTGGCGCGCATCGACGACGGGCAATTGAGTGACACGCTGGTCGACTGCGAAACGGCGCTGAGATTAGCGCTGCTGATAGTGCCGAATTTCAAGTTGACGGCGCTCGGAGAACTCAAGCTGCAACTGACGGCGCGGACGTTGTAGATGAATAGCCACTCATGAAACCATTCCGCATAGGCCTGCCAACCACCTGTAGAGGTCACGCCAAGCTTCACTCTCGCGGTGCGCCGGCCCGGCGTACTCGGGGCGGTTCCCACTACGTAGTACACGTAAGAAACCGAGCGTCCGGCGAGTATGGGCGCGCAAGTCCCACCCAAGCATGCGGCTCCCCAACTGCCCAGCGGCAGTTGAAGCATATAGGTGTTGCTATAGGGGTCCAGCACCTGCAGGTTAGCGGGGGACGTTCCGGAAATCGCCGTGATTTCCAAATTGGTACCTGCGCCAGACGGGTAGGTACGTACCGCTGTGCAGGTACCGCTGAATGGGACTTTCATCTCGGCTCCGGCGGCGAATTCGTAACCGTTGGATGGATAGCCCGAGAGAGAGCATTTTATGCTTCCACTGATAAAAGCCTGTGCTTGAGGCGACAGCCAACCCAGTACCACCAGTGTCATGAGCTTCAGCAAGCAGTTTCCAGGCTTGATTTTCATGATCATTACTTACGAATCCTTGGCACCCGACCCACCGGCCGCGCGCTCACATTGAATGTTCAGTTGTGTAATCCCACCCTCGGCAGGCCCTTTATCGTCCAGTTTCAATTCGCGGCTGCACCACGGCTGGTTATCCACGCTGATCAACAGGCGTGACTGCGGCGGTACGCCGCTCAGGTACGCACGGCCCTTGTCGGCCACCAGTGTGCTACCCAAAGAGCGCCCATCCGGGGCGAACAGTTCGGCCTTGGCGGCAAACGGTGCCGCTTCGCCGCGTGCATCGATGATGCGGAACAGAATGCGTTGGCCTTTGCGGGTCTCGAAGTCCGCCAGCACAAAGGCACCGCGATTCGGCGTGACCTCCTGCACCAGTTGGGCGATGTCGACGTCAGCCGGCATCGACTGGGTGTCCAGCGACATACGGTTCTTGCGGTAGGGCAGGGCAGACGGCACCACCGTGTAGCCATTGGCATTGGTGCGCACACCCCGCTTGTTGGCGATTCCCACGTCTGCGGCGCCGGGTGTGGCCACGATCACGTTGGTTTCGCCCAGAGGCTGACTGAAAATAAGATTGCGGTCATAGGCGACCACCGAGCCCTCGATGCCCATGTCCAGCTGCCGGCTACCGGAGGTCTCGTTATAGCCGCCGTGCACGATGGCGTTGGGTGCGTCATAGCGCGCGGCAAACGTGCTGCCCATCACGCGGTCATTAGCGTTGACTTGCTGCGACACGCCAGCGCTGTAGGCCAGGGTGTCGTCCTCCAGCGCATTGCCGCTCAACGTCGCCGTGCGCGAGGCCGTGCCCCGCGCGCTCTGGTTCGCGTTGACCGATACACGCTGGTTGCGTGTACCGCCCAGCGGCATGCTGATGCTCAGGGACAGCGTGCGGTCATTGCTGCTGTCCCCTTTGTTAGCGCTCAAGCCGAGAGTGTAGGAAATGTCCCCGACGCTGGCGCTGTAGCCCAGTTGAATCGAGGTGTCGGCATTGCTCTTGTCCCAGTAGTTGGTTTTCGTCACGTTGGCATACACACCGCCGTAGCCGCCCAGTTGCTGGGACACGTTGGCGGTGAAGTTGCTCTTCATATGGCCGCTGCGGTACATCTCCAGCGACTGCTCGTTGGTGCGGCTGTTGAGCGCCTCGTTGAACGAGTAGTAGCCGCCGGTGGAATAGCGATAACCGATCAGGCTGAAGTTGGTGTCGGTGGCCGCCAGGGCTTTGGAGTAGCGAAAGCGAAACGACTGGCCGCTGGCGGTGGTTTTTGCCGGGCCCATGGCTTCGCTGCGCGCGTGGGTCATGTCCACTGAAATCGCACCAAAACCGGCGAAGTCGTGGGCAAACCCTAGCAGGCCGGCGCTGTACTGATCACTCAGCAGGCTGCCGCCGAACAGCGTGGTGCCGCCGGCCAGGCCGCGCCGCAGGGACGCCTGGATAAAACGTGGGGTGTCCTGCTGCGTGGTCGCTTGCGCCGGGCGGTACTGGCCGGCGAATACCGAGTAGCTCTGTTGGCCCTCACGCAGCATGTAAGGCACCGACGAAAACGACTGGGTAAACACCTGGCGCTGGCCATCGGGGCCTTCCACGGTGACTTCAATGTCGCCATTGCTGGCGGTGGGGTACAGGTCGGTCAACGCGAACGGCCCCGAGGGCACCCACTGCTCATGGATCACGTAACCGCGCTGGCGGATGATCACCCGCGAGCGGCCGTTGGCGATGCCACGAATCACTGGCGCGAATTGGCGGGCCTGGTCGGGCAGCATGTCCATGTCCGAGGCAATGCCCAGCCCGCGATAGGGAATGGCGTCGAACAGGTCACCTTCGGTGGTGGAGTCGCCCACGGTGGCAATCGCCATCATGTTGCCCATGTTGCGCTGGGCGTAGGTTTCCATCGACTCCCAACGCCCGGTGTCGCCTGTGCCTTTCTGCCAAGTGGAGAAATTGCGCAGCCGCCAGGCTCCGGCGTTTAAACCGCTGCGCAGGCTGCCGAACTGGTCCTGGCGGCGGCCGGTGTCGGACTCCACCGTACTCCCGGAAAAGCTGTAGTTGGTGAACGCTACTTGCTCGCCGTCACTCCACTGCCGGCGGCGTACTTCAAACGGGATGCTGCCCAGGTACGCTTGGGGAATCTCAATCGACAACACTTGGCGGTTGAAGTCGTAGTCGTAGACCATCCCGGCCAGGCCCTGGTCGAACGCGATGCAGGTAGCGTCGGCGTCGCTGCGGTTTTGCAGGGCGGTATCGGCAACCCCTTGGCTACGAAAAAAGTCGGTATCCAGGCACGGGAAAAGCCCGGTGGAGGAGCGGTCCGACGTACCGCTGGCGCGAATAAAGCGTACATCGCGCTGCTCGACCGAATGCTCATTGACCAACACGTCTACCCGGTAAATCCCCGGCAACTGGCCTTCGCTCATGGTGCTGACCTGTTGTTTCACGGCGGCCGAACTCTGCCCGCCGCCGATCTCAAGGAACGACGCATCGAACTCGTAGCCAGCCTGTGCAGGGGCCAAATGCAAGGCCAAGGCCGCCGCGATCGGGCAGCCGAAAGCCTTCATGGCGCAACGGCGCATGAATGGGAGTGAACGGGGCATGGGCGTTCCTGAAATGGCGTTTCGAGGTTGGCGCTTGGGTATCAGTGAAGGCGGACGACGGGGGCGGTCACGACGCTGCCGTAGTCATCGATGTAGCTCATTTGCACTTCATCACCGGGCTTGGCCTGGATCGCTAGTTCCTGCTGTTGGCCGGGGCGCAGCACATCCGGTGCCTGGGTGATCGGCTGGCCGTTGAGCTTCAGCTCGCTGACCACAACATGGAATTTGGACGTGTTGTTGAACATCAGCGCGCCGGCATTGGCCTTCCAGTTCACTTGCGTCACCGCGTCCTTGAGTTCGCCTTTAAGGCCGGCGGGGCGGTAGAACAGCTTGATGGTGGTCTTGAGGGCGATCTGCAGCACGTTCTTGCCTTTCTGGTCGTCACTCATGGCCGGGATCGCCTTGACGTTCATCAGGAACAGGCTTTCACGGTCTTGTGGCACATCGGCGCCACCGGCAAAGATCACACGCAGGATGTTTTCCTTATTGGCGTCGAGCCGGAACAGCGGCGGGGGGACGATAAAGCTGTCGACGCTTTCTTCGCTGGTGCCGCCGAAACGGCTGACCCAGGACTGCACCAGGTAAGGCGAGGTGTCTTCGCGGTTGCTAACATTCAGATTGGCTTCGTTGGAGGCGCCGTTGTAGATCAGGCGCGTGGCGCCTACGGTCACGGCGGCGTCCGCTGCTGCGACATGCCAGAGCGGTAAGAGCGCGAGCAAAAAATACAGTTTCAAACGCATGATGGGAGACCTTTAAAAGTCCGTAGGCCGGCGCGGCGGCGCCAGGCCCACGGTGTTGACGAGCAATTACTTGTAGGTAACGTCGAAGCTGGCCAGGGCGTTGACTTGACCGGTGCCGATGCCAGACGTGGTCACTGCATCGTCGCCCGTGCCCGTAGTCACATCGGCGGCGGTGCGCACATAGGCGGCGGTGAAGTTGAAGGTGTTGGACATCGCTCGCAGGTCGTAGTCGGCGGTCGCGGTATTCAGTGGAACCGCGTTTCCGGTACGCGCGTCAGCGATCTTGATCGCGATACCTGTGACCTGGTTTTCACCGGTCAGGCCCAGCAAGGTGGAGTCGCTGGCGTCTTCCTGGCCGCTGAAGGTAATCGCGACGTTTTTCTTGGTCGCGGTGCTGCAGTTGTCCAGGCTGATCGAGAACGCTTTCGGCTTGGCGGTGGCGCCCACTGTTTTCCCGAAGTCAGCGATGCGCACCGGATCGAGTGTCACGGACTTGCTCTCGTCGCCGGTTTTGATGGTGCACGCGTTGTCGGTCACGGAACCGGTGAATTGGATCTGCCCGTCCGCAGCTTGTGCGGTACCGGCCAGCAGCCAGCAAGCGCCGCATGCGAGAGTGATTTGGCTCAGTTTGTTCAGCATTGCAATGCCCTTTACGAGATGGATGGTTGTCTGCTTACCCCCCTTGGGTAAGCCAATCCATAGTGCAATGCTGGGATTTGGAGGCACATGAGACAGATCTTAAAAGCTGGCCTACTGATGGCCGTTCGACCGGTGAGTCCATATCCGACGCCGGGCGTGATATTCTGCGCGCCGTCTTGGTCTAGTCTTTCCTTGGTTCGTACATCCGTATACGTCCCAGCGGTTGACTGTCGCCCAGGTTGCTGAAGCCAATAAAGATAAAAAGTCAGCGCAGAAGGGACATAAAAGTGAGGTCGATACGTCGGCTTTGTGTGCCCACCCTGTGGCCTTCGTGTGAGTGTGCAAACCCCGCGGTACGTTACCTGGCGTAGCGTGATTGAGGGTTGCCCATGATCAGGGGCAGTGGGGCGGATGGCGTTTTATCATAGGTGCTACTGATGTTTAAAAAAGTAAACACTGCCCTGCTGGGGCTGGCTTTGTCGCTGGGGATCACGTCCGTTCATGCGGAAGAGGCAAAGAAAGTCGATGTGCTGCTGATCGGCGGCGGCATCATGAGTGCAACCCTCGGTGTCTGGCTTAACGAGCTGGAACCGGACTGGTCGATGGAAATGGTCGAGCGCCTCGACGGCGTGGCCGAAGAAAGCTCCAACGGCTGGAACAACGCCGGTACCGGTCACTCGGCCCTGGCCGAGCTGAACTACACCCCGGAAGACAAGAACGGCAACGTTGAGATCCCGAAAGCGGTCGAGATCAACGAAGCGTTCCAGATCTCCCGTCAGTTCTGGTCCTGGCAGGTCCAGCAGGGCGTGCTGAAGAACCCGCGTTCGTTCATCAACACCACTCCGCACATGAGCTTTGTGTGGGGCGATGACAACATCAAGTTCCTCAAGAAGCGCTACGAAGCCCTGAAAGCGAGCCCGCTGTTCGCCGGCATGCAGTACTCCGAAGACCCGGCGCAGATCGCCAAATGGGTTCCGCTGATGATGGAAGGGCGTGACCCGAACCAGAAAATCGCGGCCACCTGGAGCCCGCTGGGTACCGACATGAACTTCGGCGAGATCACCCGCCAGTTCGTTGCTCACCTGCAAACCACGCCTAAGTTCGACCTGAAACTGTCGAGCGAAGTGCAGGACATCACCAAGAACGCCGACGGTTCGTGGCGTGTCAGCTACAAAAACCTGAAAGATGGCACCAAGACTGAAACCGACGCCAAGTTCGTGTTCATCGGCGCCGGCGGCGGTGCACTGCACCTGCTGCAAAAGTCGGGCATTCCTGAAGCCAAGGAATACGCTGGCTTCCCGGTGGGTGGTTCGTTCCTCGTGACCGATAACCCAACCGTTGCCGAGCAGCACCTGGCCAAGGCCTACGGTAAGGCTTCGGTTGGCGCGCCACCGATGTCGGTTCCGCACCTGGACACCCGCGTGCTGGATGGCAAGCGCGTAATTCTGTTTGGCCCATTTGCCACCTTCTCGACCAAGTTCCTGAAAGAAGGCTCGTACCTGGACCTGCTGACCAGCACCACCACCCACAACATCTGGCCAATGACCAAAGTCGGTATTCGTGAATACCCACTGGTTGAGTACCTTGCTGGCCAACTGATGCTGTCCGATGACGACCGCTTCAAGGCGCTGCAAGAGTACTTCCCGAACGCCAAGCAATCCGACTGGCGCCTGTGGCAAGCCGGTCAGCGCGTGCAGATCATCAAGCGTGACGAAGAGCAGGGCGGCGTCCTGAAACTCGGTACCGAAGTGGTCAGCTCCGCCGACAACACCATCGCAGGCCTGCTGGGTGCATCGCCAGGCGCGTCCACCGCGGCTCCGATCATGCTGACCGTGCTGCAGAAAGTGTTCAAGGACAAGGTGGCTACTCCGGCCTGGCAGGAAAAGCTGCATCAGATCGTGCCAAGCTACGGCACCAAGCTGAACGACAGTCCTGAAGCCGTTGCCAAGGAATGGGCCTACACCGCCAATATCCTGCAACTGCCTACACCGCCGGTGATCCCGGCAATGGCTGCTCCCAAGGCGACCGAGGCTGCCAAGCCTGCGGCTGAGCCGAGCAAGCCGGCGTCTGATCTGGCGCTGTAAAAACAGGTAGGGCGCTGATTCAGGTCCAACTGTAAAAAAGCCCGCTGAACCGGTGACGGTCAGCGGGCTTTTTCATGGCCGTGAGAACAGTTCAGCAATCCGACAGACATCACCTGTTAAAAAAGTACCCAGGCCTTAGCAGGAGCGTGGCTCAAATACGGGGGCATTTTTTAGTGGTGCAAGTGTTGGGCGTCAGCGCCCGAGGGGGTTGTATGTTGCTACGTTACGCAGCATTGGCGGCCATGGTCGTTGCGGCATCCGGGTGTGTGCAAGAGCGTGTCGTGCATGAGCGTCGACCGCCACAACGTGAGTATGTCGAGGTGGTTGCGCCACAACCGCCACCGGTGCAGGTGATCGAGGTCGAGCCTGCGGTACGCGAAGGTTACATATGGTCGCGTGGTTACTGGCGCTGGGAAGGTGGGCGCTATGTTGCGGTACACGGCCATTGGGAGCCTGTGCGCCAGGGCTATCGTTATGTGCATCCGCATTGGGTGCAGCGCAATGATGGATACCACTGGCAGGTTGGTGGGTGGATTCGCTGAGCTTCGTCCTAAGAGGGCTTTTTCGTACCCAAGAGCCTGACTTCCCGTAACAGCGCGGCGCCGAGTTGATCGGTGCCCAACTCCTTGTAACCCACGGCTTTAACCTCACCGTTCTCTTCCGCCTGGATGATGATCACCGGTGTTTCCTTGCCGGTGGCTTCGTCGACGTGCATCGCGTACTGGGGAATATCCAGCTTGATCGGTGTACCCGCTGCCTTGCCCTTCACATTGATCAGAAACGCCGCGCAGCCAGTGTCGACATCCGTACTGGTGGCCGAACGGCCGCTGACGAAGCAGGTTTTCGGTAGCTCAGGCCAGGCGATATCGGCCAGGGCGAGGGACGGCGACAAGGCCAGGGCAGCAAGAAGAAACGAGCGCACGTGGGGCTTTCTCTCGATCAGGGGCAGAGGTGGTTTTTACCAAAGCCTGCCCTTCGCCGCAACGCGCGGGTTCAGGTCAGGCGCTTGATGCCCGCCGCCTTGACCGCATTGAGGTCAAAGGTGGCGGTGTGTTCACAGCCTTGCCGATGGGCCAAGGCGATAAAAACGATGACCGACCGGCCAGCCCCTTTATCTCACTGCACTACGCGATAACAAGGCACGTACGCCGCACCGCCCGGCAATTTCATGCGGTGCTGGGCGACGAACGCCTGCAGCAGCTCATCCAGCGGCTTCATGATGGCCGGGTCGCCGTGGATCTCGTACGGCCCATGCTCCTCGATCAGGCGGATGCCTTTGTCCTTCACGTTGCCGGCCACGATCCCCGAGAAGGCGCGGCGCAGGTTGGCCGCCAGTTCGTGGGGTGGAAGTGCGTGGCTCAGTTGCAGGCCGGCCATGTTTTCGTGGGTCGGGTCGAACGGGCGCTGGAAGCCTTCGTCGATTTTCAGCAGCCAGTTGAAGTGGAACGCGTCGTTGCGTTCGCGGCGGAATTGTTTCACCGCCTTGAGGCCGACGGTCATTTGGCGGGCCACTTCGGCCGGGTCGTCGATGATGATCTGGTAGTGCGCCTGCGCTGCTTCGCCCAGGGTGGCACCGACGAAGGCATGCAGTTGCTGCAAGTACGGCGCAGCCTGTTTCGGCCCGGTGAGAATGACCGGGAAGGGCACGTCGCGGTTGTCCGGGTGCATCAGGATGCCAAGCAGGTACAGGAACTCTTCAGCCGTGCCGGCACCGCCTGGGAAGATGATGATGCCGTGGCCGACACGCACAAAAGCCTCCAGGCGTTTTTCGATGTCCGGCAGGATCACCAGCTCGTTGACGATCGGGTTCGGCGCTTCGGCGGCGATGATGCCCGGCTCGGTCAGGCCCAGGTAGCGGCCGCCGGTGATGCGTTGCTTGGCGTGGGAAATGGTCGCGCCCTTCATCGGGCCTTTCATCACGCCGGGGCCGCAACCGGTGCATACGTCGAGGCTGCGCAGGCCCAGTTCGTGGCCGACTTTCTTGGTGTATTTGTATTCTTCGGTATTGATCGAGTGCCCACCCCAGCACACCACGATCTTCGGTTCCACGCCCGGGCGCAGCGTGCGGGCGTTGCGCAACAGATGGAACACGTAGTCGGTGATGCCTTGGGAGTTGCTCAGGTCGATGCGCTGGCTGTCCAGTTCGTTCTCGGTGTAGACGATGTCGCGCAGTGCGCTGAACAACATCTCACGGGTACTGGCGATCATTTCACCATCGACAAACGCGTCGGCAGGCGCGTTCAACAGTTCCAGGCGCACGCCACGGTCCTGCTGGTGGATGCGCACTTCAAAGTCTTTGTAGGCGTCGAGGATGGTCTTGGCGTTATCGATATGCGCGCCGGTGTTGAGGATCGCCAGGGCGCACTGGCGAAACAGGGTGTAGATACTGCCGGTACCGGCTTCGCTCAGTTGCTGGACTTCACGTTGGGACAGGGTTTCGAGGCTGCCCTTGGGGCTGACGGAGGCATTGATGACTTGGCGTTGGGGCATTCTGATTCCTTGAAAGCACAGCCACCGCACCCGACGAGGCGCGATAGCTTGAGAATGGTGGGCGCCGTAAACGGTCGCACGAGCCGAATATTTACCTCAGGCGCGGGGCCCAGCGCAAATACCGTCCACCCCCATCATGCCGCAGAACTTACCGAATCAGCTTCCAGTTTTTGTAGAAAACCCGACGCAGGGTAACGGCCATTCCGCAAAACCCTGCGATCACGGCGTTGAGCACCGACGGCAACACCGCAAAGGCGTGCGACCTTGTGCAGGCTTTACATCGTTTTCAAGCCTTGCCAGCCTTGTGTGGATTGAATTTTGTAAACGGAAGATTTACGTCTATCGTGACGCTTCGGTTTTTCAGGCGTCATAGACCGGTACGATTGAAGTTGAATGGCCACCATTGGCCTTCGGCACCTTGGAAGAGGCAGAAATTTTTATGATCATCAAACCGCGGGTTCGTGGCTTTATCTGTGTGACCGCTCACCCTGTTGGCTGTGAAGCGAACGTCAAAGAGCAGATCGACTACGTCACTAAAAACGGCGTCATCGAAGGCGGCCCCAAGAAGGTGCTGGTCCTCGGTGCTTCCACCGGCTACGGCTTGGCCGCGCGTATCAGTGCTGCGTTTGGCTGCGGCGCCGACACCCTGGGCGTGTTTTTTGAGAAAGAAGGCGAAGAAGGCAAGCTCAGCTCCGCTGGCTGGTACAACAGTGCTGCGTTCGAGAAGTTTGCCGTCGAAAAAGGCCTGTACGCCAAGAGCATCAACGGCGACGCGTTCTCTGACGAGATCAAGCGCCTGACCATCGAAACCATCAAGAAAGACCTGGGCAAGATCGACCTCGTGGTCTACAGCCTGGCGGCGCCACGCCGTACCGATCCTAAAACCGGTGAAGTCTATAACTCCACCCTCAAGCCAATTGGCAAGGCTGTGACCCTGCGCGGTATCAATACCGACAAAGGCGTTGTGGTCGACACCACCCTTGAGCCTGCAACCCAGGAAGAAATCGACGGCACCGTGAATGTCATGGGTGGCGCCGACTGGCAGCTGTGGATCGACGCCCTGCGTGATGCGGACGTGTTGGCCGAAGGCGCCAAGACCACCGCGTTCACCTACCTCGGCGAGAAGCTGACCCAGGATATCTACTGGAACGGCTCCATCGGCGAAGCCAAGAAAGACCTCGACAAGAAAGTCCTGACCCTGCGCGACAACCTGGCCGCACTGAAGGGCGACGCCCGCGTGTCGGTGCTCAAGGCCGTGGTGACCCAGGCCAGTTCGGCGATCCCGATCATGCCGTTGTACTTGTCGCTGCTGTTCCGCGTGATGAAAGAGCAGGGCACCCACGAAGGCTGCATCGAGCAGGTTTACGGTCTGTTCAAGGACAGCCTGTACGGCAGCGAGCCGAAACTCGACGCCGACGGCCGCCTGCGTGCCGATCTGGCTGAGTTGGAGCCTAAGGTCCAGGACGCCGTTGCGGCACTGTGGGATCAGGTTACTGACGAAAACGTCAACGAGATCAGCGATTTTTCCGGCTACAAGGCGGAGTTCCTGCGCTTGTTCGGCTTTGAAGTCGATGGCGTGGACTACGACGCTGACGTGAACCCGACCGTGAAGATCAACGGTCTGGTCCAGGCGTAAATGATGTGATTGACAGCGGTCTTGATAACCGGGTTATCAGGCCGCTGTCAGCTCTTTCTTGATTCAAGAAAGACGGTTTTTTGCCAGGGTAAAGTCGGACCGCCTGACAGTGGTCACTTCTTTCTCCCAGAGTGGATTCAGCGGTACGTGATAACCGCTGTCCTTGGCGGTCTTGATCAGTTCTGCCATTTCCCTACTGTCGCGGATGATGCTGATTTCATTGAATCGGCCCAGTTTTGCCGGCAGGAAAAACGTCGCCGGGTAATTGTCGGCCACTTCCGTCGCCGGGCTGCCCGAGTCCGCATTGTGATGAACCACGCGCGCTCCCTCGCCTATCAACGTTTGATTGATGAGTTCTATCATCTGCTCTATCCGCGGTGTCGCATTGCCGAGGTGGGGATCTTCTTTCTGGTAGAAGTGCGCCGCACTTTCAAAGTCTGCGCGTAGCTCTTTCGGAACCTGCTTGTAGCGCTCAACTCGATCCCTGAAGACACGGTGGGCCACGTCCGGCACGGGGAGTTTGTCCTGTGGACCAAAGTCGCTGATGTGGGGCGCGATCATGTGCAGGTCGTAATCGGCGGTCAACGGTTTGCCTTCTGATTGCTTGGCCAGCACTTCGAGGGGCTTGCCCTGATGAGTGATGAGGTAGCTGTCACTTGAAGGCGACGTGCGATGGCCTTCGAATGTATACGACTGTTGACTGGGCCCGCAGGCGCTCAACTGCAATGTGCCGTCAGGTCCATGGGCTGCCAGTTGGGTTATCTGGCCGAGCTTGAGCAGCTCATCAATGCGCGGGCCCGAGAGTTTCAGAGGGGTTGCAACTGCATGGCCTTCCTGGATGCACGCCTGGATTTGCTCATTGGCCTTGGCCACTTTGTCCGGCGTTTTTTCAGCAAATTGCTCAAGCTTGCTGAGCGCCTGATCTGTACAGATAAAACCTGCCTGGGGGCCCCAGTTGGCGCTTTTCCCTTTGATGTGGAAGTCTTTGGTAGGGTGCCCGGCTTCTATCAGGCCTGTTGCCACAGTTTCGACCGGGCGTACGCCAATGATGGAGTTGGTGATTACCGCGATGCCTTGCAACGGGGCAAGATGGCTCGTCACGATGCCTGTTTGGTTTTTTACTTGGCCGACCAGATCGGCTGCGGGATCATTCGCGCCCTGGGCGCGGTAGCTTTGCAGCGTATGAAGGCTGTGCGCGCAAGGGGAAATCACTGAGGAAATCATGCCTGTCATTGAAGTTTCTCCACGTATGTCTACTGCGAAGTTGAACGATTCCCTCCAAACGCCAGCTCCTTGAATTGTCCGACCGACACTAAGGTGAAAGCGCCCTCAATCGCAGAGAACGAGTGTGACTGTCTGTGTGAAGTTGAACTCGCACAAGTCAGTTAAAACCGCGTACTGCACGGGAGCTCCGCTGTTTCCCATCGCCGGGCCTGGTCGAATTCTCAGAGCGTTCCTACTCGCTCTTACACGCTCTTGCAGGTCGCAGGCATGCCAGACTGTGATGGTTATGTCGTTTCACACACGGGAGGACCCCATGACGATTCGCGCAGTAGTGTTTGATTTCGGCGGTGTGTTGTTCGATTGGAACCCGCAACACCTGTACCGCAAGCTGATTGCCGATGATGATGAGCGGCAATGGTTTCTCGAGAATATCTGCACCCAGGCCTGGAACACCGAGCAGGACGCGGGTCGGCCGCTGGCCGAAGCCACGCACGTCCTGATCAATCAATTCCCCCACCACAAAACCCTGATCACGGCGTACTACGACCGCTGGCATGAAATGCTGCGTGGCCCGTTGCCCGAAGGCGTGGCGATTCTCAGGGCGCTGCATGCAGCCAACATGCCCTTGTTTGGGCTTACCAACTGGTCAGCCGAAACCTTTCCCTATGCCCGTGCCCACTATCCATTCCTGCAGTGTTTTCGCGACATCGTGGTGTCTGGCGAGTTAAAGCTGATCAAGCCCGATCCGGCGATCTACCACGCCAGCCTCAGTCAAGTTCGTGCCCATTTGCCGGATATCCAGCCAGGAGAAGTCGTATTTATCGATGATGTTGCCGGCAATATCGACGCGGCCATCGCCCTCGGCTGGCAAGGCATTCACCATGTGTCAGCCGAACAGACGGCGGCTCGGCTGAGGGAGTTGGGTGTGGGCTTCTAGCGCGCCCATTTCTCCATGGCGAAATCGACAAAGGCGCGCAGCTTTGGCAGGCGATAGCGGTCCTGGCCGTACAGCAAGTGCATGGGACGGCTGGGCAGTTGGTAAGTGGTTAGCAACGCCACCAGCTTGCCGCTCTGCAGGTCGGGCTGTACCAGGGCGTCGGGCAGCATGACGATGCCCATGCCTTGCACTGCCGCCTGGCGCAGGGCTTGGGAGCTGTTGATGGTCAGCGAACCGGACACCGGGATTTCCACTTCGCCCTCTGCGCCGGTCATGCGCCAGAGCTTGTCGGCATTGCGCCAGTCGTCGGTGGATGGGTAGGCGAAGGCCAGGCAGTCGTGGTGTTGCAGGTCTACAGGCGTCTGTGGCGTGCCACGCCGCTCCAGGTATTGCGGTGAGGCGCACAGGGTGATGGTGTAGTCCTGCATGGGGCGGGCGATCAGGCTCGACGGCTCCAGTTCGCCCAGGCGGATCGCCACGTCAAAGCCGCTGTCTACCATGTCCATACGCTGATTGCTGAGTACCACGTACAGTTTGATCAGCGGGTAGCGTTGCGAGAATTCGCTCAAGGCCGGCGCCAGGCGTTCGGTGCCGAAGGCGGGTGGCGCGGTGATGCGCAGGGTGCCTTTGGGAACGTCACTGTGGGCCTGTTCTGCCAATTGTTCGGAGTCGGCGACCAGTCCCAGCACTTCCAGGCAGCGCTGGTAATACTGGCCACCGAATTCCGTCAGGCTCTGCTTGCGCGTGGTGCGCTTGAGCAGGCTGACGCCCAGGCGTTGCTCCAAGGCGCGCAAATGGTTACCGACCATGGTGGTCGACATCCCACAGGCCTGTGCCGCAGCGGTCATGCTGCCGGTCTCCACCACTTTCACGTACACCGACATTGCCTGGAACAGGTCCATTATCAATCCCTGATTTAAAGTCATTGCAGGAAAGCACAGTTTATCCAGCTGAGGTGGCTAACGATACTTCCATCACCACAACCGGAGCCTGCCACCATGACCGCCGCCTGCCTGATGACCACCTACCAACCCTTGGCCTTGAGTTTTACCCGTGGCCTGGGCACACGCCTATGGGATCAGCAGGGCCGTGAATACCTGGACGCGGTAGCGGGTGTGGCGGTGACCAATGTCGGCCACTCCCACCCGAAACTGGTGACGGCTATCAGCGAGCAAGCTGGCCTGTTGCTGCATACCTCGAACCTCTACAGCATTGATTGGCAGCAACGTCTGGCCCAGCGCTTGACGCTACTGTCCGGCCTGGACCGCGTTTTTTTCAACAACTCCGGCGCCGAAGCCAACGAGACCGCGTTGAAACTGGCGCGGTTGCATGGTTGGAAAAAAGGCATCGAAGAGCCGTTGGTGGTGGTCATGGAGAATGCCTTCCACGGCCGCACGCTTGGCACCATGGCCGCCAGTGATGGGCCGTCGGTGCGCCTTGGTTTTCAGCGCTTGCCGGGGGATTTTCTCAAGGTCCGGTTTGGTGATCTGGCGGCCATCGAAGCACTCACCAAAACGTTTGGTACGCGGATCGCGGCGGTCTTGCTGGAGCCGATCCAGGGCGAAAGCGGCGTGCTGCCGGCGCCGCCGGGTTACCTGCAAGCGCTGCGCGATCACTGCACGCGCCACGGTTGGCTGATGATGCTGGATGAAATCCAGACCGGCATCGGCCGTACCGGCGCCTGGTTTGCTTTCCAGCATGAAGGCATCCTGCCGGACGTGATGACCTTGGCCAAAGGCCTGGGCAACGGTGTGCCCATCGGCGCCTGCCTTGCAAGGGCGGGGGTGGCCCAGTTATTCACGCCGGGCAGCCACGGCAGCACTTTCGGCGGCAACCCGCTGGCGTGTCGCGTGGGCTGCACCGTGTTGGACATTATCGAAGAGCAAGGCCTGTTGCAGAACGCTGCGCAGCAGGGCGAGCGCTTGCTGGCGCGGTTGCGGATGGAATTGGACGAACACCCGCAGGTAATGGCGATTCGCGGGCAAGGCTTGATGATCGGCATCGAGCTGACCAGCCCTTACCGCGAACTGGCCCAGCGCGCTGCCCAGGAGCATGGGCTACTGATCAATGTGACGCGGGGTAAGGTCATTCGCCTGTTGCCGCCGTTGACCCTGGATGCCAAGGAGGTCGAAATGATCGTGCGAGCCATCACCCGTTTATTGGATCAGGCCCATTGAGCCATTCCTGGTTCATTGTCTCTTTATCCCCCAGATACTCCAGCAACCACGCCATGGCCGGGGACAGTTTGTTCTGTGCCCAGGCCACGCACGACGGGCTGGCGGGGAAGGGCCGGGTCAATTGCAGCGCCACCAGTTCACCGCGTTCGATCCACGGCAACACCTGATGCGCTGGCGCCATGCCGACGCACAGACCATCACGCAGGCAATCGATGGCGGACGCCCAGTTCGGCACCACCAGCCGACGTTGGTTATCCAGCGTCCAGGTGTCGCGCTTGGGGAGGTTGCGTGAAGTGTCGGTCATGCACAGTGATGCGAACGGGCGCAGTTGGTCATCGCTGAGCAGCCCTTGCACCGCCGCCAGTGGATGCTTGGCGCTGACCACACACAACCAGTTCAACAACCCCATGTCGCGAAAGGTGAAGTGACTGGCCACCGGCACCGCGCTGGTGGCGCCGATCACAATGTCGGTGCGCTCATCGGCCAGGGCGTCCCACACGCCGTTGTACACCTCGTATTCCAGCAACAATTCCACCTCGGGGAACTGTCGATAGAAATCCAGCACCAACTGCCGGCAACGCTGGGGTTTGACGATGGAGTCCACGGCCACCTTCAACTGACCGCTCCAACCGTTCGCCACTTGCTGACACAGACGCCGCGTGCCGAGCATTTTTTTCATCACGCCTCGGGCTTCGTCTATAAATAGACGGCCCGCCGGGGTCAGCTCTACGTCGCGATGGCGCCGCACAAACAGTGGCACTGCCAACCATTCTTCCAGTTGACGCACGGTGTAGCTGATGGCCGACGGCACGCGGTGCAATTCCTGGGCGGCAGCGCTGAAACTGCCATGGCGTGCCACCGCATCGACTACATCCAGGGAGTATTCAGACCACATGGTGACTGCCTTCAAAATTATTGATAAGAGTGTCCAATTATTATCGCTTCACACAAAATCTGTCAGCCTCATAATGGCCGCCAGTCAGCAAATAGTTTGATGGCAAGATCTACAAGGCTTCAATGAAAAATTCTTTTGGTTTTACCTGGTACCTGGCGGGGCTGAGCATGCTCGGTTATCTGGCCATGGATATGTACTTGCCGGCGTTCGGCGCCATGGGCGAGCAGTTGCAGATTGGCGCTGGCGCGGTGGGGGCCAGCTTGAGTATTTTCCTCGCCGGCTTTGCGCTGGGGCAGTTGCTGTGGGGCCCGTTGTCCGATCGCCTGGGGCGCAAGCCGATCTTGCTCGCAGGCTTGAGTCTGTTTGTGCTGGGCTGCGCCGGAATGTTCTGGGTCGAGACCGCGTCGCAATTGCTGGCCTTGCGCTTTATGCAGGCCATTGGCGTGTGCTCCGCTGCTGTGAGCTGGCAGGCGCTGGTCATTGACCGCTACCCGGCCGACAAGGCTCACCGGGTGTTCGCCAGCATCATGCCGCTGATGTCGCTGTCGCCTGCCCTGGCGCCGCTGTTGGGCGCGATGGTGCTGAACCACTTCGGTTGGCAGGCGATCTTTGGGGTCTTACTGGGCGTATCACTGCTGTTGCTGCTGCCGACCTTGTTCCTACGCAGCGTGCCGAAACGGCAGGCAGAAACTCCGACACGCCTCGGTTATGGGCAGTTGCTCACTTCCCGGGTGTTCACCGGCAACGTGATGATCTTCGCCGCCTGCTCCGCCAGTTTCTTTGCCTGGCTGACGGCTTCGCCGTTCATCCTTGGCGACATGGGCTACAGCCCGAATGACATCGGCCTGAGTTACGTGTTGCCGACACTGGCGTTTCTGGTGGGCGGCTACAGCTGCCGCAGCGCCTTGCAGCGTTTCCAGGGCAAGACGTTGTTGCCTTGGTTACTGGCGGCCTACTGCATCAGCATGGTGGCGCTGTATCTGGTTGCGACCATGACCGTGCCGACCCTCACCACCTTGCTGATTCCGTTCTGTCTGATGGCGTTGGTCAACGGTGCGAGTTATCCGATCGTGGTGGCGAATGCACTGATGCCGTTTGCGGAAAATTCCGGCAAGGCGGCCGCGTTGCAAAACACCTTGCAACTGGGCCTGTGTTTTCTCAGCAGCCTGCTGGTGTCTTCGATGATCGACCAACCGCTGTTGATCACCGTGATCGTGATGCTGGCGACCGCGCCACTTGCGGTGTTGGGCTACTGGCTGGCGCGGCCGAAGCACACGGCTTCGAAGCTGTCGCGCGTTTAGGCTGACAGTGCGATCACTGTGAGAGGGGGCAAGCCCCTCCCACATTTTGACTCGGCTGGGTGAGTGGCTAAAACGTGATCTCCATATTCACCGTCGGTGTTGACGTGCGGCTACCCCGGCCGCCGTCCACACCGAATTTGTTGTGCCAGTACTCGTAACCCACCCCGAGGTACAGGTTCGGCTTTACGCTCTTACCCGGTCGTACCGCCACCATCAACGCGGTGCGCATCAAGGCTTCCGGCGCAGTGTCACGGCCATGGTAGTCCTCGCCTTTTTCCCCGACGTAATTGATAAAACCCTGGAATTTTGCCGCGTGGTTGGCGATTTCGAATGGGCGCATCCAAGTCAGGTTAAGCATGTAGGTGTCGTCGAAGGTGTGGTTCGACTCCTGCGCGCCGGGGATGCCGGTGTGATTCTTTTCCTTGTAGTACATCAGGCTCAGGTCCAGCACGCCCACGGTGTTGAACTTCAAGGTCGGGCCGAGCACCAGCGCACGCTTTTTGGCCGAGGCGAAGTTGTTGTTGCGGTTGGCATCAAAGCCCAAGGTCAGCGCGTAATCCTTGATCAGCCCGGTGCCCAGCGGCACATCAAATACGCGTGAGGCGTACAGCTGATGCCGATACACGGCGTACACCTCGCTGCCACCGTGATCAGTGCCCTTGCGCGGGTCGCGGCTGTCGGACAGGAACACGTCCAGGTTCAGGAAATTGCTGCCGTATTGGTAGCCGCTGGCGTGGGTGAAGCTGTAGATGCGCTTGCTGAATTCATCGGGGTTGTTCGGGTTGGTGAACTGCTGGCCGTAGCGAAAGCCTACGCTGTTGTTCATCCATTCCACCGCGACAGCCTCCCCGCCGCCGAGAAGGGTGAGTGCAACGGTGGCGCCCTGTAATACCTTTTTCATGGTCCTGGTCCTTTGGCGTTCTGGCTCATCACGGCCGGATTGTTTTTGTAACGCCGGCGGAGGGTATCTTGTTCGATTGATTGTATACAACTCTATGGACATCTAGTCCTAACATTGCATACAGTGGCCGCACAACAAAAACAGAGAACCCCTCACCATGACTATCCCGAAGGCGTCACCGCAGCGGCCAGAAGATGAGAATCTCGGCGTCGCCGCCAACATGGCTTACGGCCTGCAGCATGTGCTCACCATGTACGGCGGCATCGTCGCGGTACCGTTGATCGTCGGTCAGGCGGCCGGGTTGTCACCGGCAGATATTGGTCTGCTGATCGCCGCGTCGCTGTTCGCTGGTGGCTTGGCCACCCTGTTGCAAACTCTTGGCCTGCCGTTCTTTGGCTGTCAGTTGCCGCTGGTGCAGGGCGTGTCATTTGCCGGTGTGGCAACCATGGTGGCGATTGTCGGCAGCGACGGCGCTGGCGGGGTGCCGGCGATTCTTGGGGCGGTGATGGCCGCGTCGTTTATCGGGCTACTGATCACGCCCGTGTTCTCGCGGATTACCAAGTTCTTCCCGCCATTGGTGACTGGCATCGTGATCACCACCATCGGCCTGACGCTGATGCCCGTGGCGGCGCGCTGGGCCATGGGGGGTAACAGCCGCGCTGCAGATTTCGGCAGCATGCCCAATATCGGCCTGGCGGCGTTGACCTTGGTATTGGTGCTGCTATTGAGCAAGATTGGCAGCGCAACCATCTCGCGCCTGTCGATCCTGCTGGCGATGGTCATCGGCACGGTGATTGCGGTGTTCCTCGGCATGGCGGACTTTTCCGGCGTGAGCCAGGGCCCGATGTTTGGTTTCCCTACGCCCTTCCATTTCGGCATGCCGACCTTCCACATCGCGGCGATCATTTCCATGTGCATCGTGGTGATGGTGACCCTGGTGGAAACCTCGGCCGACATCTTGGCCGTGGGCGAGATCATCGACACCAAAGTCGACTCCAAACGCCTCGGTAATGGCCTGCGCGCCGACATGCTGTCGAGTATGTTCGCGCCGATCTTCGGTTCGTTCACCCAGAGTGCGTTCGCCCAGAACGTCGGCCTGGTGGCGGTGACCGGGGTGAAGAGTCGCTTCGTGGTTGCCACCGGTGGCCTGTTCCTGGTGATCCTTGGCCTGCTGCCATTCATGGGCCGGGTGATCGCCGCGGTGCCCACCTCGGTGCTGGGCGGTGCCGGGATTGTGCTGTTCGGCACCGTGGCGGCCAGTGGTATTCGCACCCTGTCGAAAGTGGATTACCGCAACAACATGAACCTGATCATCGTCGCCACCTCCATCGGTTTTGGCATGATTCCGATTGCAGCGCCGAGTTTCTACGATCAATTCCCTAGCTGGTTTGCGACCATTTTCCACTCGGGCATCAGCTCGTCGGCGATCATGGCGATCTTGTTGAACCTGGCGTTTAACCACTTCACAGCGGGCAATTCGGATCAGCAGTCGGTGTTCGTGGCGGGGACCGAGCGCAGTTTGTGCTTCCACGATGTCGCGGCGTTGCGGGATGGAGATTACTTCAGGGGCGGCAAGTTGTTTGATGCCGAGGGCAAGGAGATTCCATTGGTAGCGGAGGTGCCAAGGAAAACGGCGCAGCCTGAAACCACAGAGGTCTGAAAATGTGGGAGGGGGCTTGCTCCCGATAGCAGGGTGTCAGCCACAGTAGTCGTGACTGACCCAGCGCTATCGGGAGCAAGCCCCCTCCCACATTTGGAACTCAACCAGCCTTGCGGACGGGGTGCGGCACTGAACAGGCCTCATCCAAAAACTTCACCACGGTCCCCATGCAGGCCTGGCGTTCTTCTACGTGTGGCATGTGGCTGGAGTCTTCGAACAGCGCCCAGCGTACATCCGCGATCTCATCCAGAAACGGCTTGACCACCAGTGGGGTGGCCTCGTCATGTCGGCCCGAGATCACCAGGGTCGGCACCTTGATCGCCGAGAGGCGGCCAATGGATTTCCAGTCCTTCAGACTGCCGATCACGTGGAACTCGGTCGGGCCGCTCATGGCGTGATAAACCGTAGGGTCTGAATCGACCTGGGCGAAAGTGCGCGCCACTTCCTCCGGCCAGGGGTTCACGCGGCATACGTGCTGGTCATAGAACACCCGCGAGGCGGCGAGGTATTCCGGGTCCTGATAGGTGCCAGCGGCTTCGTGCTTGAGCAGGGTTTCGTGCACGCCTTCCGGCAGCAATTGGCGCAGGCGATTGGCCTCGCTGACCCAAGTGCGCATGCAGGTCGGGGAGTTGGCCGGGATGAACGCGCGCAGACCCTTGGGTTGCAAGATTGCATGTTCACTGCCGAGCATGCCGCCCCAGGACTGGCCGAGGATCGCGTAGTTGTCGCTGATCTGCAGGTGATCCAGCAGGTTATCCAGTTCCTTGAGGAACAAGTCGACGGTCCAGAAGGACGGATCTTTCTCAGGCAAATGCGTGGAGCGGCCATTGCCCAGTTGGTCGTAGTGGATGACCGCGTGGCCGCTGGCTGCGACGTCCTTGAAGGCGTCGACATAATCATGGGTACAGCCGGGGCCGCCGTGGATGACGACCAGTGGTGTACGGCCGCTGGACAGGTCGCCAGTGACGCGATACCAGGTCTGGTAGGCGCCAAAGGCCGCATACCCTTCGCGAATTTTTTCGATGAATTCCATTTCGTACCCTGCTCTGAAAAAAGGCTCAGGGACACGATAGTCTGCGCGCGAAATTTAGGTAACTAGCAAAACAGCTAGGTTTTGCCGATGGATCAGTCTTCCAGCAGGCGGTAATGGGTAGCCCGAACCACCGCCTGGACTCGGTTTTTGGCGCCCAGCTTGTGCATCGCCGAAGCCAGGTGCAGCGTGACCACCGCCAGCGAACGGCTCAACTGCGTGGCGATTTCAGCAGCGGTCAGGCCTTCGGCGGCCCATTTCAGGCACTCGCGTTCGCGTTTGGTCAGGTGAATATGGGGGTAGGTGCGCAGTTCCTTGCTGAACAGCGGGTAGGCTGCTTCCTGCAACGCATGGGAAATCACACTGAAATCCGACAAAGTTTGCTGCGCGTCCTGCAACACCGTGTGCGCGCTACCGATACGCAGGCCGGTCAGCGAAGCAAAGCCACCACGGGGCAGGTGGATCGGTACGCTGACGCCGCAGGTCAGCTGCTGGTCATGCAGGTAGGATGAAACCGGCGCGTGGCACGGATCGATGATTTTTTGCAGTGGGGTGTCGGCCTTGGCTTCGTAGGACCATACGAACGGCGATACCGTGCTCAGGGCCAGGTGTTGCACCGGGTCGATCTGGTAAAACCCTTTGCTGCACCATAATGCGTGCCAGTCGGGTGGTGTATTGCGCAGTTCCAGCACCGAGGGGGTGATCAATGCGCCGTCCTGGTCGATCGGCACGGGGGAGTAGTCGTACACCAGCGCATCGAAGCCTAACTGTTGAGCGAGGATAAACGCGTTGTCCATCTGCTCATCCAGGCTCCTGCCCGGCATCAGACGATTGTTGAAGGCAGTCAGCTTGGTCAGCATCCGTTCTGCTCCCGAATTCATTTGAATCTCGACATGCGGCAAGTAGAATGCCACGCCCCGGCGAAGGACTGCCAGGCCAAACCTATAAGAACTACTAGGTTATGGACGCGCGGCATCCTCGGTAGTGTTGGCCTGACAAGCGGCCGCTACTCGCCAGGCCGATACAACACAAGGAATGTATGCATGTGGCGTGAAATTGCCCCCGACCAGCAGTACAACGTGCAAGTCGACGGCCATAACCTCGTGGTCTACAGCTTTGGCGAAGGCGATGAGGTGCTGTTGTGCCTCAACGGCGGGCCAGGCCTGCCGTGTGACTACTTGCGCGACGCCCATGGCTGGCTCAAAGAGCATAACCTGCGAGTGGTTGCATTCGACCAGCTTGGCACGGGGGCATCAGCCAGACCGACCGATGTTTCCCTGTGGGAAATACGCCGTTATGTCGAAGAAGTCGAATCCGTGCGCCAGGCACTGGGGCTGGGCCGTGTGCACTTGCTCGGGCATTCATGGGGCGGCTGGCTGGGCATCGAATACGCCATCCATTATCCCGACGCGCTGAAAAGCCTGATCCTGGAAAACACTGTCGGCGACATTCCGCACCTGTCCCAGGAGCTGGAGCGCCTTCGCGGCGCCTTAGGCAGCGAAACCGTGGCCATGATGCAGCGCCATGAAGCCATGGGCACCCTCGATCACCCGCAGTACCAGGCCGCGATCACCTTGCTCAACTATCGCCACGTGTGCCGTCTGGACGAATGGCCCGAGCCGGTCAAACGCTCCCTCGGCGACTGGAACATGGGCCCCTACGAAACCATGCAGGGCCCTAACGAATTCCTCTATGTCGGCAACCTCAAGGACTGGAACCGCATCCCCGAGATGGCCGATTTCAAGATGCCGATCTTGATCACCACCGGCCAGCACGACGAACTCACCCCGGCCTGTGCCATGCGCATGAAGATGGCGGCCAGACACGCCGAACTGCACGTATTCCCCAACAGCAGCCATATGCCGTTCTACGAAGAACCCCAGGCGTATTTCCCGGTGCTGCTGGACTTTCTTGCTCGCCACCGAGGCTGACGGATGAACTTGGCGCGCTACCGTTTTGTGCTGTCCCGGCCGCTGCAATTGCTGCCGGTGCTGTTTGGCATCAGCCTGATTACCTTTGTGCTGGTGCGCTCGATCCCCGGCGACCCGGCGCGTGCGTTGCTCGGCTCGCGCAGTACACCGGACGCGTTGCTGAAAATCCGCGCCCAGTACGGCCTCGATCAGCCGTTGTGGCTGCAATATTTCTATTTTCTGAAGAACCTCCTGAAGGGCGACCTCGGTCAATCGCTGCTGTACAAGGTCGACGCGCTGAAGCTGATCGTCACCCGTATCGAGCCGACCCTGGTGCTGGTACTCGGCAGCGTGGTGCTGGCGCTGCTGATCGCGGTGCCCCTGGCAACCTGGGCTGCGCGCAATAAAGGCGGCTGGGCCGACAACCTGATCCGCGTATTCACCACGGTGGGCCTGGGCATGCCGGCGTTCTGGCTGGGTTTGATGCTGATCCTGCTGCTGAGTGTGAAATGGGGCTTGTTCCCGGTGTCCGGCTACGGTCGCACCTGGCTGGACAAGGCACACCATATGGTCCTGCCGTGCCTGACTATTGCCCTGGCGCTGTCGGCAGTACTGGTGCGCAACCTGCGGGCGAGCATGTTGATGGAGTTGCAGGCGGACCATGTTACCGCTGCCCGTGCGCGCGGACTGTCCGAAGCCGCCGTGTTTCGCCGCCATGTGTTGCCCAATTCCCTGGTGCCAGCGGTCAACCTGCTGGCAGTGAATATTGGCTGGCTGATCAGCGGCACAGTGGTCATCGAAAGCCTGTTCGCCATTCCTGGCATTGGTCAGTTATTGGTGCGCGGCATCTTTACCCGCGACTACATGGTGGTGCAGGGCGTGGCCATGGTGTTGGCCTGCGCGACGGTGGTGGTGAACTTCATCGCGGATGTGGCGACGGTGGCCCTCGACCCGCGGGTGAAAATGCAATGAGCAGCCGCCCGCTGATTGCCCCATGGCGCTTGCGCCTGCGCTTTGGTTTTCGCAATGGCCGGCTGACGGCCGCGTGGGGGCTATTGATACTGTTGGTGTGGTTGACCCTTGCGCTGTTTGCGCCATGGATCGCGCCTTTTGATCCGATTGCACAGAACACCGATATCAGTTTGATCGGTCCCAGCCTGGCCCATCCATTCGGCACCGATAACTACGGTCGCGACATTCTGTCCAGGGTCATCTGGGGCGCACGTATTGACCTGCAGTTGGCCATCATCGGGGTCATTTTCCCCTTCATGATCGGCACCTTTATGGGCGCGGTCTCGGGTTACATCGGCGGTCGTTTCGACAGTTTCTGCATGCGTGTGATCGATGTGATCCTGGCGTTCCCGTTCCTGGTGCTGATGCTGGCGATCATGGCCATCCTCGGCCCGGGCCTTAAGAGCTTTTACATCGCCATGGCGCTGGTGGGGTGGGTCTCGTATGCGAGGCTGATCCGTTCGCAGATCCTGGTGCTCAAGGAAAGCGACTTTGCCCTGGCCGCCAAGAGCCTGGGTTTTGGTCATGGGCGCATCCTGTTCCGGCATTTGCTGCCGAATGCGATGTTTGGCTCGATTGTGTTTTCCATGTCCGATGCGGTGCTGGTGCTGCTCAACGGTGCCGCCGTGAGCTACCTGGGCCTTGGGGTGCAACCGCCGACCGCCGAATGGGGGACGATGGTCGCCGAAGGGCAGGCGTTTATTACCACGGCCTGGTGGATCTGCACCTTTCCGGGGTTAGCCATCGTGACCCTAGCCATGGGTTTCAGCCTGTTGGCTGATGGTGTGGCGCAAGTGTTAGGGGATCGGTCATGAGTCTGCTTCAGGTACGAGACCTCAGCGTAATCGCCAATAACGCGGGGCGCGATGTCACCTTGGTCGACCGCGTCTCCTTCGACCTGGCCGAAGGCGAAATCCTTGGTTTGGTGGGCGAAAGCGGCTCGGGCAAGACCATGGCCTGCCGAGGCCTGATGCGGCTGCTGCCGTCGCCTGATCTGCGCGTGCAGGGCGGTGCCGTGTGCCTGGCCGGTCAGGATCTGCTGTCACTGGATGACGCGGGCATGCGTGCGATACGCGGCGGGCAATTGGGCATGATTTTCCAGAACCCCAGCAGCCACCTCGACCCGCTGATGCGCATCGGCGAGCAGATCGCCGAGGGTATTCGCCTGCACCAGGGCGCGTCGAAAAAAGATGCCCGACGACACGCCATCGACGTACTGCGCCAGGTGGGTATTCCCGATCCACAGGCGCGCGTCGACAACTATCCTCACCAGTTTTCCGGCGGCATGCGCCAGCGCGCCATGATCGCCGTGGCCTTGGCCTGCAACCCAAGGGTACTGATCGCCGACGAGCCGACCACCGCCCTGGATGTGACCGTCCAGGCGCAAATCCTGCGTCTGTTGTTGGACCTGCGCGACCAGCGTGGCTTGTCGATCATCATGATCACCCACGACTTGGGCGTGGTGGCGCAAACCTGTGATTCCATCGCGGTGATGTACGCGGGGCGCCTGTGCGAACACGGCAGTAAGTACGACCTGCTGGCCCATCCGCAACATCCGTACACCGCTGGCCTGATTGACTGCCAGCCGGCCCACAGCAGTGGCCACGCCTTGTTGCGCACCATTCCCGGCCAGCCGCCGTTGCTGGATGCCTTGCCCGGCGGCTGCCGCTTCAATCCGCGCTGCCCGCAGGTCGGTGCCTTATGTACCGAGGTGCTGCCAGAAGGTGCCCGCGTAGCCTGTCACTATCCGCTGGGAGCGCGACCATGAGCCTGTTGCAGATCAAGGATCTGGAGGTGCGCTTTGCGGCGTCCGGCAGCGGTTTGTTTGGCCTGAACACACAGTGGGTGAGGGCGGTGAACGGTGTGTCGCTGAACCTGGCGGCCGGCGAAACCCTCGGGTTGGTGGGCGAGTCCGGCAGCGGTAAAAGCACCCTTGGCCGGGCGATCCTGCACCTCAACCCGATCAGCGCCGGGCAGGTGTTGTTCGATGGCATCGACATGGCCCATGGCAGCGCGATCGAGATCGCGCGTTTGCGCCATGAAACGGCGATGATCTTTCAGGACCCCTACGCCGCGTTGAACCCGCGCCAGACCATCGGCGAAACCATCGCCGAGGTGCTGCGGGTGCAGCGCAAAGTCCCAGCAGAGCGCATCCCGGCGCGCGTCAACGAACTGCTTGAGCTGGTCGGCTTGCGCCCCGAACTGGCCAGTCGAAAACCCGGCTCCCTCAGTGGCGGTCAATGCCAGCGCGTCGGCATTGCTCGCGCCTTGGCGGTGGAGCCGCGCCTGATCATCGCCGATGAGTGCGTGGCGGCGCTGGATGTGTCGATCCAGGGGCAGATCATCAATCTGCTGTTGGAACTGCAACAGCGCATGAACCTGGCCATCCTGTTTATCGCCCATGACTTGGCCATCGTGCGGCGCCTGTGCGACCGCGTGGCGGTGATGTACTTGGGCAAGATCGTCGAGGAAGGGCCCGTTGAGGCAGTGTTCAGCGCGCCGCGTCATCCCTATACGGCGGCGTTGATCCAGGCGATTCCGGAGATCGATCCGCATCGGCCATTGCCTGCAGAACCTTTGCCCGGTGAGCCACCGAGCCCACTGAATTTACCCACCGGCTGCGCCTTTCACCCACGTTGCCGGTATGCGCGCGCCATGTGTTCCGTGGCGTCGCCGCCTTCTCATTTCCTGCACGAGCATCGATACAGTTGCGTGCTTGAATCACCTTTGCTTTGACCCTTCCCTGCCATTCATGAACAAGGAGTTATGACATGCAATCCCGTCACTTGAAGTTGCTCGCCGCCGCTACGCTTACGGCTTGGTCGCTGACCGCTGGTTTGGCCCAGGCCGCTGGCGTCCTGACTATTGGCTGCCGTGAAGACAGCACCACGTTCGACCCGATCAAAAGCGCGCAAAACCGCGACACCTGGGTGTTCGCCAACGTCTACGACACCCTGGTGCGCGTGGATAACCTGGGCACCAAGATGGAACCGGGCCTGGCCGAAAGCTGGGACATTTCCAAGGATGGCCTGACTTACACCTTCAAACTGCGCGATGCGAAATTCTCTGACGGCTCGCCGATCACCGCTGAAGATGCGGCGTTCAGCCTGCTGCGCATCCGCGATAACAAAGCCTCGCTGTGGGCGGACCCTTTCAACCTGATCAACACGGCCAACGCCGCCGACCCGAAAACCCTGGTCGTCACCTTGAAGACGCCTGCCGTGGCGTTCCTCTCGCAACTGGCTTCCCCGACGGTTTCGATCCTGTCGGAAAAAGCCATGACCAAGATGGGCGAAGACGCCTACTCGGAAAACCCGGTGACATCCGGCGCGTTTACCGTGGAGGAGTGGCGCAAGGGCGATCGGGTGATCCTGAAGAAGAACCCGAACTTCTGGCAGGCCAAGAATGTGAGCCTGGATGGCGTGGAGTGGGTCTCGGTGACCGACGACAACACGCGCATGCGCATGGTGCAGAACAACGAGCTGGACACGGCGATCTTCGTGCCGTTCTCCCGGGTTGAAGAGCTGAAGAAAGACAAGAACGTGGTGATCCACGCCGACCCTTCCACCCGTGAAGATCACCTGTTGATCAACCACGCCCATGGCCTGCTGGCCAAGCCGGAAGTCCGTCAGGCGCTGGACATGGCCATCGACAAACAATCGCTGGTCAAGACCGCCACCTACGGTCAGGGCACCGTGGCCTATTCCTACATTCCAAAAGGTTCGCTGTACCACTACGCCAACAACCTGCAACGCCCGTACGACCCGGCCGAAGCCAAGAAATTACTGGCTGCTGCCGGTGCCAAGGACTTGAAGCTGAACTACGTGGTCAACGCCGGCAATGAGGCTGACGAGCAGATCGCGGTGATCATCAAGGACCAGTTGGCCAAAGTCGGCGTCACCGCCAACCTGCAGAAGGTCGACCCGACTCAAAGTTGGCAGATGCTGGTGGACGGTGAGTACGATATTTCCGTGATGTACTGGACCAACGACATCCTCGACCCGGACCAGAAGACCACCTTTGTGCTGGGCCACGACACCAACCAGAACTACATGACCCGCTACAAGAACGACAAGGTCAAGGACCTGGTGGCTGCGGCGCGGATTGAGGCGGACCCGGTCAAGCGTGAGCAGATGTATGTGGAGCTGCAAAAACTGGCGAAACAGGATGTGAACTGGATCGACTTGTACTACAGCCCCTACATCAACATCTCACGCAAGAACGTGAGCAATTTCCTGCAAAACCCGCTGGGGCGCTTCACCCTTGAGGAAGTGGTGAAGAACTAAGTAAACCCAATGTGGGGCGAGACCTGTGATGAGCGGGCTTGCCCCGCGCTGGGCTGCGAAGCAGCCCCAGTACAGCCAGCGCGATCTGACAGAGAAATCGCGCTGGCAGGTTTTGGTGCCGCTTCGCAGTCCCGCGCGGGGCAAGCCCGCTCACTACAAAAGCCAACTCACACAGCGAGTTGGGTGTCAGATGTTACTGCGCATCAAACGCCTGCCCATTGATGCCGGCACTGTCCGGCCCCATCAGGTACAGGTACACCGGCATGATCTCTTCCGGCGCGGGCCTTTCCATCGGGTTCTCCCCCGGATACGCCTGGGCCCGCATGCTGGTACGAGTGCCGCCAGGGTTGATGCTGTTGGCCCGCACCGCTGCCACATCTTCAAGCTCATCCGCCAAGGTCTGCATCAAGCCTTCAGTGGCAAACTTCGACACCCCATAAGCGCCCCAATACGCGCGGCCCTTGCGCCCTACGCTGCTGGAGGTGAACACCACCGACGCATCCTTGGACAGCTTGAGCAGCGGCAACAAGGTGCTGGTGAGCATGAACATTGCGTTGACGTTGATGTGCATCACCCGCATGAAGTTCTCACCGGAGAGCTGCTCGATGGGCGTGCGCGGGCCGATGATCGAGGCGTTGTGCAGCAGGCCGTCGAGGTGGCCGAATTCTTTTTCGATCATGGCTGCCAGCTCATCGTACTGATGGGGCAGGGCGGTCTCCAGGTTGAATGGGATCACCACTGGCTGCGGGTTGCCGGCCGCTTCGATTTCGTCGTAGACCTGGGCCAGATTGGCTTCGGTTTTGCCTAACAGCAGCACGGTAGCGCCATGGGCGGCATAGGTTTTTGCCGCCGCCGCGCCAATCCCGCGACCGGCGCCGGTCACCAGGATGACCCGGTCTTTGAGCAGTTCTGGACGTGCAGAGTAATCAAACATAAAAAGCCTCGACAGAATTCAGCAGGTTACAAACAGCGAGCTGGAAAACACTGAAGATCCCCTGTGGGAGGGTCTTGCCCCCGATACTGGTGTATCAGTCAGCAAATGCAGTGACTGACACACTGCAATCGGGGGCAAGTCGAATCGTCGCACCGCCCCTCCCACATTTGGATCTTTATCAATCACTAAGGCCGGTGAGCCATTAGCAACTGCACAGTGCGTTATCCAGCACCTTGCGCAGTTCCAGTGGGTGATCCACCACTACATCTGCGCCCCAGTGGCGTGGGTTGTCGTCCGGGTGGATATAGCCGTAGCTGACCGCCGCCGTGCGCGTGCCGGCATCGCGGCCGGACTCGATGTCACGCAGGTCATCGCCCACGAACAACACGCTGGCCGGGTCCAGACCGAGCATCTTGCACGCCAGGATCATCGGTTCCGGGTCCGGCTTGCTGTTTGTCACGTGGTCCGGGCAGATCAGCAGGGCCGAACGCTCGGCCAGGCCCAACTGCTGCATGATCGGTTCGGCGAAGCGTAACGGCTTGTTGGTGACGACGCCCCAGACCAGCTTGGCCTTCTCGATGTCTTCCAGAAGCTCGGCCATGCCGTCGAACAGCTTGCTGTGCACCGCGCAGTCCTTCAGGTAGCGCTCCAGGAATTCCTGGCGCAGTTCCTCAAAGCCCGGTGACTCCGGGTCCATCGAGAAAGTCACGGCGACCATCGCCCGCGCACCGCCGGAAATTTCATCGCGAATATGCTGCGGGTTGATCGGCGCCAGGTCGCGGTCGGCGCGCATGGCCTGGCAGATGGCGATGAAGTCCGGCGCGGTGTCCAGCAAGGTACCGTCCATATCGAAGAGAACCGCTCGCAACTTCACAGGCTTACTCCTCGCGCAGGGTCTGGATCATGTAGTTGACGTCAACGTCGCTGGCCAGTTTGTAGTGCTTGGTCAGCGGGTTGTAGGTCAGGCCGATGATGTCCTTGACGGTCAGCCCGGCCTGGCGGCTCCAGGCGCCCAGTTCGGACGGGCGGATGAATTTCTTGAAGTCATGGGTGCCGCGCGGCAGCAGCTTCATGATGTATTCGGCGCCAATGATCGCGAACAGGTAGGCCTTGGGGTTGCGGTTGATGGTGGAGAAGAACACCTGGCCGCCGGGCTTGACCATGCGGAAGCAGGCGCGGATCACCGAGGAGGGATCCGGTACGTGCTCAAGCATCTCAAGGCAGGTGACCACGTCGAACTGCTCGGGCATCTCTTCAGCCAGGTCTTCGGCTGTGATCTGGCGGTATTCCACGTTCACGCCGGACTCCAACTGGTGCAGTTGTGCCACGGCCAGCGGCGCTTCACCCATGTCGATCCCCATCACCGTGGCGCCGCGCTGGGCCATGGCTTCGCTGAGGATGCCGCCGCCGCAGCCGACGTCCAGCACCTTCTTGCCGGCCAGGTTGACGCGTTCGTCAATCCAGTTGACCCGCAGCGGGTTGATGTCGTGGAGGGGTTTGAACTCGCTTTCGCGGTCCCACCAGCGGTGGGCCAAGGCTTCAAACTTGGCGATTTCTGCGTGGTCGACGTTGCTCATGGTGAATCCTCTAAATCTGATAAATCGGTTTGTCGGTCCTGAACACTCAGGTTCAGAGCCAGCGTTATTCGGTGTGCCCGCTGATGCGTTTTCCCCAGGCAATGGCCGTGGCGGTCAACTGTTGTTCATCCATGCGGGTGAGTTGCCGATCGTCGAGCAACTGCTTGCCGGCGACCCAAAGGTGTTTCACGCAATCGCGCCCGGTGGCATATATAAGCTGTGAGACCGGATCGTAGATCGGTTGTTGCGCCAGCCCTGTGAGATCGAAGGCGACCATATCCGCCGCCTTGCCCACTTCCAGGGAGCCAATCTCGCTTTCCAGGCCCATGGCCCGCGCACCGTTGAGCGTAGCCATACGCAATGCACGGTGCGCGTCCAGCGCGGTGGCCGAGCCGGCGACGGCCTTGGCCAGCATCGCAGCGGTGCGGGTTTCGCCCAACAGGTCCAGGTCATTGTTGCTGGCGGCGCCATCGGTGCCGATGGCCACATTGACCCCAGCCTGCCACAGACGCTCCACCGGGCAGAAGCCGCTGGCCAGTTTAAGGTTGGATTCCGGGCAATGGATAACGCTGGTGTTGCTTTCTACCAGCAAAGCCAGGTCGTCCTCGCTGATTTGAGTCATATGAACGGCCTGGAAGCGCGGCCCCAGTAATCCGAGACGGCCCAAGCGTGCCAGCGGGCGTTCGCCGGTCTGTTCGACGGCTTGCTGTACCTCGAAGGCGGTTTCGTGCACGTGCATATGGATCGCGGCGTCCAGCTCTTCGGCGATCACCCGAATCTTTTCAAGATTGGCATCGCACACGGTATAGGGCGCGTGGGGGCCGAACGTAATCTTGATGCGCGGGTGGTGCTTGAGGTCGCCGAACAGCTCGATGCCCTGGCGGATCGCCTCATCGGCGGTACTGGCGCCGGGAATCGGGAAGTCGAGGATCGGAATCGCGATCTGTGCACGCATGCCGCTGTTGTGCACGCAATCGCTGGCGACCTTGGGGTAGAAGTACATGTCGGAGAAGCAAGTGATGCCGCCCTTGAGTTGCTCGGCGATGGCCAGGTCGGTGCCATCACGCACGAAGGCTTCATCGACCCACTTGGCTTCGGCGGGCCAGATGTGTTTTTCCAGCCAGGTCATCAAGGGCAGGTCATCGGCCAGGCCGCGAAACAGGCTCATCGCCGCGTGCCCGTGGGCGTTGATCAGGCCTGGGCTGAGCAGCATCCCCGGCAGTTCGCGCACCTCAGTGGCTGACAGCTTCAAGGCAGCGGCCCGCGGCCCGATAAAGGCAATGCGCCCATCGCGGATGCCCACGCCATGTTCCTTGAGCACCACGCCAGCAGGTTCGACAGGTACCAGCCAGGTTGGCAGTAGCAGTAAGTCGAGCGGGGCGGCAGTGGAGGTCATCGCAGGCTTCTTCCCGGGCAGCTATAAAAGAAGCGCGAAGTATACCCGAGCGTCCTGGCTGGCGGATCGCTATAATCGGCGGCTTTTGTTCATGAGTGCGGAGTAAGGGATGCGCGACCGACTGTTGGCAGCGGAGAAAGTGAAGGCCATCGATTGGCGTGATGGCACGCTGCACCTGCTCGATCAGCGTGCCTTGCCGTCCCAGGAAAACTGGGTGGCCTGCTCCACGGTCGACGACGTGGCTGCCGCCATTCGCGCCATGGTGGTGCGTGGTGCGCCGGCCATCGGTATCAGTGCGGCCTATGGCTTGGTTCTGGCCGCCCGTGATCGTATGGCCGAGGGCGAAGACTGGCAGGCTGCGTGGGAGGAGGATTACGCACTGCTGGCCGATACTCGTCCCACTGCGTCGAACCTGTTCTGGGCCCTCAAGCGCATGCGCGATCGCCTGGATCGCATCAAGATGCACGCCGATCCGCTGGCAGTCCTGGAAGCAGAGGCCATCGCGATCCATGAAAGTGACCGCGAAGCCAACCTTGTGATGGCGCAATTGGGCGTTGAGCGGATTCGCAAGCACCAGGGCAACGCCCAGGCGATCCTGACCCACGGCAATGCCGGCGCGTTGGCGACGGGCGGTGTCGGCACGGCCCTCGGGGTTGTGCGTGCGGCCTTCTTGGAGGGCTTGGTTGAACACGTCTATGCCAATGAAACCCGGCCCTGGCTGCAAGGTTCGCGGCTGACGGCCTGGGAGTTGGCGGGCGAGGGCATCCCTGTCACGGTCAATGCCGACTCGGCGGGCGCGCATATCCTCAAGACCAAAGGCGTGACCTGGGTGATCGTCGGGGCTGACTGTATTGCGGCCAATGGAGATGTGGTCAGCACGATCGGCACGTACCAGTTGGCGGTGTGTGCCATGCATCACGGCGTGCGGTTTATGGTGGTAGCGCCGAGTTCGACCTTGGATCTGATGATGGCCACTGGCGAAGATGTTGCGTTGGAAGAGCGCGATCCCGGTGAGCTGCTGGAGGTCAACGGGAAACGGCTGGAGGTTAATGCGTTTAACCCGGTATTTGATGTGACTCCGGCCGACCTGATTGATGTGATTGTGACTGAGAAGGGCGTGGTTGAGCGGCCGGATACGGCGAAATTGGCCAAGCTGATGTGCCGTAAGCGGCTGCATTGAGGGCTGCGGTGTCTGTGAAATGGCTACCGGGGGCAAGCCCCTCCCACACTTGAATGACGAACACAGTCAAAATGTATGAGGGGGCTTGCCCCCGATTGGCCCTGAAAGTCAATAAAACCCTCGGATCCGCCCTCAAAAAAAAGCACCACCCCATCTCTGAGCCCCTCTCGTCCCCCTCAAGCCTGTCATCCGTCAAATTACTAGTCTCCATGCGCATCAGGGGGATAGGTGCGTGGCGGCGATTGTGATAACATCCGGCGGTTTCCAGGGCCGCCCCGAGGGGTTGCCTATAACGTGCAGATCCGTGTCATAACTCGTTGATTTGTCGTAAGTCGTTGTCAGGCACTCTGTCGGCAGCGGCGAGCTTCGTTCGTCCCATATGGATGTGACGAGGTTTCACCCGAAAAAGGAATCAGGCTTCTCATGGGCGAACTGGCCAAAGAAATCCTCCCGGTCAATATCGAAGACGAGCTGAAACAGTCCTACCTCGACTACGCGATGAGCGTAATTGTCGGTCGGGCACTGCCTGATGCGCGCGATGGCTTGAAGCCCGTGCACCGGCGTGTGCTGTTCGCGATGAGCGAGCTGGGTAACGACTGGAACAAGCCGTACAAGAAATCTGCCCGTGTTGTCGGTGACGTGATCGGTAAGTATCACCCTCACGGCGACACTGCGGTGTACGACACCATCGTACGTATGGCCCAGCCGTTTTCCCTGCGCTACCTGCTGGTAGACGGCCAGGGTAACTTCGGTTCCGTCGACGGCGACAACGCCGCTGCCATGCGATACACCGAAGTGCGCATGACCAAGCTGGCGCATGAGCTGCTGGCTGACCTGCACAAAGAAACCGTGGACTGGGTGCCTAACTACGACGGCACCGAAATGATCCCGGCTGTCATGCCTACCCGGATCCCCAACCTGCTGGTCAACGGTTCCAGCGGTATCGCCGTGGGCATGGCGACCAACATCCCGCCGCACAACCTCGGTGAAGTCATCGACGGTTGCCTGGCCCTCATCGACAACCCTGAGCTGACCGTCGATGAGTTGATGCAGTACATCCCGGGTCCGGACTTCCCGACCGCCGCGATCATCAACGGTCGCGCCGGCATCATCGAAGCCTATCGCACCGGCCGTGGCCGCATTTACATGCGCGCCCGCTCGATGATCGAAGACATCGACAAGGTCGGTGGCCGTCAGCAAATCGTCATCACCGAGCTCCCTTACCAGTTGAACAAGGCGCGTCTGATCGAAAAGATCGCCGAGCTGGTTAAAGAGAAGAAACTCGAAGGCATCACCGAGCTGCGCGACGAATCCGACAAAGACGGTATGCGCGTAGTGATCGAGCTGCGTCGTGGCGAAGTGCCTGAGGTGATCCTCAACAACCTCTATGCCCAGACCCAGCTGCAAAGCGTGTTTGGTATCAACGTGGTTGCCCTGATCGACGGCCGCCCGCGCATCCTGAACCTCAAGGATCTGCTGGAAGCCTTCGTGCGTCACCGTCGCGAAGTAGTGACCCGCCGCACCGTATTCGAACTGCGCAAGGCCCGCGAGCGTGGCCACATTCTGGAAGGCCAGGCGGTTGCGCTGTCGAACATCGACCCGGTTATCGCCCTGATCAAAGCCTCGCCGACACCATCGGAAGCGAAAGAAGCGCTGATCAAGATGCCGTGGGAATCCAGCGCCGTCGTGGCGATGGTTGAACGTGCCGGTGCTGACTCGTGCCGCCCGGAGACACTGGACCCGCAATACGGTCTGCGTGACGGCAAGTACTTCCTGTCGCCGGAACAGGCCCAGGCTATCCTGGAACTGCGCCTGCACCGTCTGACCGGCCTTGAGCACGAGAAGCTGCTGGCCGAGTACCAGGAAATTCTCAACCAGATCGGCGAGTTGATCCGCATCCTCAACAGCGCCGTGCGCCTGATGGAAGTGATCCGCGAAGAACTGGAAGTAATCCGCGCCGAATACGGCGACGTGCGCCGCACCGAAATCCTCGATGCCCGTCTCGATCTGACCCTGGGTGACATGATCCCGGAAGAAGAACGCGTGGTTACGATCTCCCACGGCGGCTATGCCAAGACCCAGCCATTGGCTGCTTACCAGGCCCAGCGTCGCGGCGGTAAAGGTAAATCGGCTACTGGCGTGAAGGATGAGGACTACATCGCTCACCTGCTGGTCGCCAACAGCCACACCACGCTGCTGCTGTTCTCCAGCAAGGGCAAGGTGTACTGGCTCAAAACCTACGAAATTCCGGAAGCGTCCCGCGCCGCCCGTGGTCGTCCGCTGGTCAACCTGCTGCCGCTGGACAGTGATGAATACATCACCACCATGCTGCCGGTAGACGAATACACCGAAGGTCACTTCATCTTCATGGCAACTGCCAAAGGCACCGTGAAGAAGACCCCGCTCGAATCCTTCAGCCGCCAGCGCAGCGTGGGCCTGATCGCCCTGGAGCTGGACGAAGGCGACGTATTGATCAGCGCGGCCATCACCGACGGCGAGCGTGAAGTCATGCTGTTCTCCGACGGCGGCAAGGTTACGCGCTTCAAGGAATCCGACGTTCGTGCCATGGGCCGTACCGCCCGCGGTGTGCGCGGCATGCGTCTGCCGGAAGGGCAGAAGCTGATTTCGATGCTGATCCCGGAAGAAGGCAGCCAGATCCTCACCGCTTCGGCGCGTGGTTATGGCAAGCGTACGGCCATCGGCGAGTTCCCGGAGTACAAGCGTGGTGGCCAGGGCGTTATTGCCATGGTCAGCAACGATCGCAACGGCCGTCTGGTCGGCGCGGTACAGGTGCTCGACGGCGAGGAGATCATGCTGATTTCCGACCAGGGCACCCTGGTACGTACCCGTGTGGCTGAAGTGTCGAGCCTGGGTCGCAACACCCAAGGCGTGACGCTCATCAAGCTGGCCAGCGACGAGACACTGGTAGGCCTGGAGCGTGTCCAGGAACCATCGGAAGTTGAAGGCGAAGAGCTGGACGAGGCCGATGCCGAGTTCGCAGGTGAGGTCATGGCGAGTGGCGATGATATCGTCGACGAGCCAACCCTCGATGCTGCCGCAGACGAAGAAGAACCGCAGGAATAAGCGGACACAAAGGGGGCGGATGAAGATTCGCCCCCTTGTTGTTTGTCCCTTGTGAAATATTGAAATCCCGATTTATTGCACCACCCCACCAGATCAGAGTGAGATTGGATGTGAGCAAGAGAGCCTATAACTTCTGTGCCGGCCCCGCGGCGCTTCCTGAAGCAGTCCTGCAGCGTGCGCAGGGTGAACTCCTCGACTGGCATGGAAAAGGCCTCTCCGTGATGGAAATGAGCCATCGCAGCGATGAGTTCGTATCCATTGCTACCAAGGCCGAGCAGGATCTGCGCGACTTGCTGGACATTCCATCCAATTACAAAGTGCTGTTCCTGCAGGGTGGCGCGAGCCAGCAGTTCGCCCAGATCCCGCTGAACCTGCTGCCGGAAGACGGCACTGCCGACTACATCGACACCGGTATCTGGGGGCAGAAGGCTATTGAAGAGGCCTCGCGCTACGGTCACGTCAACGTTGCCGGCACCGCAAAGCCCTACGACTACTTCGCCATCCCAGGTCAGAACGAATGGAAGCTGTCGAAGGATGCGGCCTACGTGCACTACGTCGCGAACGAAACCATTGGCGGCCTGGAGTTCGACTGGGTGCCGGAAGTCGGCGACGTTCCGCTGGTGTGCGACATGTCCTCGGACATCCTCTCGCGTCCTATCGATGTGTCCAAGTACGGCATGATCTATGCCGGCGCGCAGAAGAACATCGGTCCAAGTGGCATCCTGGTTAACATCGTTCGTGAAGACCTGCTGGGCCGCGCCCGTTCGCTGTGCCCGACCATGCTCAACTACAAGGTCGCAGCCGACAACGGATCGATGTACAACACCCCGCCGGCGTTCTCCTGGTACCTGTCCGGCCTGGTATTCGAGTGGCTGAAAGAGCAGGGCGGTGTCGCCGCCATGGGCAAGCTCAACGAAGAGAAGAAGCGCACCCTGTACGACTTCATTGACGCCAGCGGCCTGTATAGCAACCCCATCAATCCAAGCGACCGCTCGTGGATGAACGTGCCGTTCCGCCTGGCTGACGACCGTCTGGACAAACCATTCCTGGCCGGTGCCGACGCGCGCGGCCTGTTGAACCTCAAGGGCCACCGTTCGGTGGGTGGCATGCGCGCCTCCATCTATAACGCTGTCGACATTCACGCGATCAATGCGCTGGTTGCCTACATGGCAGAGTTCGAAAAGGAACACGGCTAATGTCTGAACAAGAGCTCAAGGCCCTGCGTGTACGCATTGACAGCCTGGATGAGAAAGTCCTGGAACTGATCAGTGAACGTGCGCGGTGCGCCCAGGAAGTGGCACGGGTGAAGATGGCGTCCCTCGCTGAAGGCGAAGTGCCGGTGTTCTACCGCCCCGAGCGTGAAGCTCAGGTGCTCAAACGCGTGATGGAGCGTAACAAGGGGCCGCTGGGCAACGAAGAGATGGCGCGGTTGTTCCGTGAAATCATGTCGTCGTGCCTCGCGCTTGAGCAGCCGCTGAAGGTTGCTTATCTCGGTCCTGAGGGTACGTTTACCCAGGCGGCGGCCATGAAGCACTTCGGCCACGCTGTGATCAGCAAGCCGATGGCGGCCATCGACGAAGTGTTCCGTGAAGTGGCGGCCGGTGCGGTGAATTTTGGCGTGGTGCCAGTGGAAAACTCCACTGAAGGCGCGGTCAACCACACCCTGGACAGCTTCCTTGAGCACGACATGGTGATCTGCGGCGAAGTCGAGCTGCGTATCCACCATCACCTGCTGGTGGGCGAGAACACCAAGACCGACAGCATCAGCCGCATCTATTCCCACGCCCAGTCCCTGGCCCAGTGCCGAAAGTGGCTGGATGCCCACTACCCGAATGTCGAGCGCGTGGCGGTATCCAGCAACGCCGAAGCGGCCAAGCGTGTCAAAGGTGAGTGGAACTCGGCGGCGATTGCCGGTGATATGGCCGCAGGTCTTTATGGCTTGACGCGTCTAGCCGAAAAAATCGAGGACCGTCCGGACAACTCCACGCGCTTCCTGATGATCGGCAGCCAGGAAGTGCCGCCGACCGGCGACGACAAGACCTCGATCATCGTCTCGATGAGCAACAAGCCTGGCGCGCTGCATGAACTGCTGGTGCCGTTTCACGACAACGGGATTGACCTGACGCGCATCGAGACTCGTCCTTCGCGCAGCGGTAAATGGACGTACGTGTTCTTTATCGATTTCATCGGCCATCACCGCGACCCGCTGGTCAAAGGTGTGCTGGAGAAAATCAGTCAAGAGGCCGTGGCGCTCAAGGTGCTGGGCTCTTACCCGAAAGCGGTTTTGTGAGGCGTTAACATGAGTGGCAACTTCCTCGCCCTGGCTCAGCCGGGCGTGCAACAACTGTCGCCTTACGTTCCGGGCAAGCCTGTGGACGAGCTGGCGCGTGAGTTGAACCTGGATCCGTCGAAGATCGTCAAGCTGGCGAGCAACGAGAACCCGCTGGGCCCTAGCCCCAAAGTGCTGGCGGCGATTCGTGAGGAACTGACCGAGCTGACCCGTTACCCGGATGGCAACGGCTTCGCCCTGAAGTCGTTGTTGGCGGAAAAGTGCCGGGTCGATCTGAACCAAGTGACCCTGGGTAACGGCTCCAATGACATCCTTGAGCTGGTCGGTCGCGCTTACTTGGCGCCAGGCCTGAATGCGGTGTTCAGTGAACATGCGTTCGCGGTTTACCCGATTGTCACTCAGGCCGTCGGTGCTGACGCGCGCGTGATTCCTGCCAAGGATTGGGGGCATGACTTGCCAGCAATGCTGGCAGCAATCGACGCCCAGACCCGCGTCGTGTTCATCGCCAATCCGAATAACCCGACGGGTACCTGGTTCGATGAGCAGGCGCTCAACGAATTCCTGCAGGATGTGCCCGAGCACGTGCTGGTCGTGCTGGACGAGGCCTACATCGAATACGCAGAAGGCAGCGACCTGCCGGACGGCCTGGATTTCCTGGCGGCGTATCCGAACCTGCTGGTGTCGCGCACTTTCTCCAAGGCTTACGGCCTTGCTTCGCTGCGGGTTGGCTATGGTCTGTCCACGGCGGTGGTAGCTGATGTGCTGAACCGAGTACGCCAACCGTTCAACGTCAACAGCCTCGCCTTGGCGGCGGCTTGTGCGGCGGTGAAGGATGCCGAGTACCTGGAAGAAGGTCGGCGCATCAACGAAAACGGCATGCTGCAGTTGCAGGAAGGCTTGCGTGAGTTGGGCCTGGGCTGGATTCCGTCCAAGGGCAACTTTATTTGCGTCGACCTCGGCCAAGTGGCCGCGCCTGTTTTCCAGGGTCTGTTGCGCGAAGGTGTGATCGTGCGTCCGGTGGCTAACTACGGCATGCCCAACCACCTGCGCATCACCATCGGCTTGCCGGCTGAAAACAGCCGCTTCCTGGAAGCGCTGGCCAAGGTTCTGGCTCGTGGTTGATGTCACTGCATTGCAACCTGCTGTGCCTATGATCGGTCGCCTGGTGGTGGTCGGCCTGGGGTTGATCGGCGGCTCCTTCGCCAAAGGCCTGCGTGAAAGTGGGCTATGCGGTGAAGTGGTCGGCGTCGACCTGGACCCTCAATCGCGCAAGCTAGCGGTTGAGCTGGGCGTGGTGGATCGCTGTGAAGCGGACCTGGCGCTCGCGTGTCATGGCGCGGATGTGATCCAGCTAGCGGTACCGATCCTGGCCATGGAGAAGTTGCTGGCGTTGTTGGCGGGTATGGACTTGGGGCAGGCGATTCTCACGGATGTCGGCAGTGCCAAAGGCAATGTGGTGCGCGCGGCGCAACTTGCATTTGGCGGGATGCCCGCGCGCTTCGTACCGGGCCACCCGATTGCAGGTTCCGAGCAGAGCGGGGTGGAGGCGTCCAATGCGCAGTTGTTCCGTCGGCATAAAGTGATCCTGACGCCGTCGGAGCAAACCGATCCCGCTGCGTTGGCGGTGGTGGATCGTCTGTGGCGTGAGTTGGGGGCGGACGTCGAGCATATGCAAGTCGAGCGCCATGACGAAGTGCTAGCGGCAACCAGTCATTTACCGCATTTGCTGGCATTTGGTCTGGTGGACTCTTTGGCCAAGCGCAATGAGAACTTGGATATTTTCCGCTACGCAGCCGGTGGTTTCCGCGATTTCACGCGAATTGCCGGCAGCGACCCGGTGATGTGGCACGACATCTTTCTCGCCAATCGCGAAGCGGTGTTGCGTACTCTGGACACTTTCCGCAGTGATCTCGACGCCCTGCGCGATGCAGTGGATGCGGGTGATGGTCATCAATTGTTGGGCGTGTTCACCCGTGCGCGGGTGGCGCGTGAGCATTTCAGCAAGATCCTGGCGCGCCGGGCCTATGTGGAAACCGCTGTGAGCGCCGACGAGTTGACCTTTGTCGCCAACCCGGGTGGCCGCCTGAGCGGACGCATCCGTGTGCCGGGCGATAAGTCGATTTCTCATCGGTCAATCATGTTGGGCTCATTGGCCGACGGCGTGACCGAGGTCGAAGGCTTCCTTGAGGGCGAAGATGCTCTGGCGACCTTGCAGGCGTTTCGTGACATGGGAGTGGTCATTGAAGGTCCGCACCATGGGCGCGTGACCATTCATGGCGTGGGCTTGAATGGCTTGAAGGCGGCGCCGGGGCCGATTTACCTGGGGAACTCGGGCACGTCCATGCGGCTGTTGTCCGGCTTGCTGGCAGCGCAAAGCTTTGACAGCGTGTTGACTGGCGATGCGTCGTTGTCCAAGCGCCCAATGAGCCGCGTGGCCAAGCCGCTGCGGGAGATGGGCGCAGTGATCGAAACCGGGCCGCAAGGACGTCCACCGCTGACCATTCGTGGTGGGCAGTCGCTCAAAGGTTTGGACTATGTGTTGCCGATGGCCAGCGCCCAGGTCAAATCCTGTTTGTTGCTGGCCGGGCTATACGCCAAAGGCAAGACCGCAGTGACCGAGCCAGTACCTACTCGCGATCATACCGAGCGCATGTTGCGCGGTTTTGGCTATCCCGTGAGGGTGCAGGGTGCTACCGCAGCGGTTGAGTCGGGTCATACGCTGACTGCTACCCGTATTGAGGTGCCGGGGGATATTTCCTCGGCGGCGTTTTTTATGGTGGCTGCGTCGATTGCCGAGGGTTCCGAGTTATTGCTGGAACATGTCGGCATCAACCCTACCCGTACCGGGGTGATTGATATCCTGCGGCTGATGGGGGCAGATATCAGCCTGGAGCACCAGCGCGAAGTCGGTGGAGAACCTGTCGCAGACCTGCGTGTGCGTGCTGCGGTTCTGAAGGGTATCGAGATCCCGGAAGCGCTCGTGCCGTTGGCCATCGATGAGTTTCCGGTGTTGTTTATTGCGGCGGCCTGCGCTGAAGGTCGGACCGTTTTGCGTGGGGCTCAGGAGTTGCGCGTGAAGGAGTCCGACCGTATCCAGGTGATGGCCGACGGTCTGCTCACGCTAGGCGTGAAGTGTGAAGCTACCCCTGATGGGATTATCATTGACGGTGGCCTGATGGGCGGTGGTGAAGTCCATGCCCATGGTGATCACCGGATTGCCATGGCGTTCAGCGTAGCGTCCCTGCGGGCGACTGCGCCGATCCGTATCCGCGACTGCGCCAATGTTGCTACGTCCTTTCCGAATTTTCTTACACTGTGTGCCCAAGTCGGCATCCGTGTTGCCCAAGAGGCTCAATTGTGAATATCAAAGCACCGGTGATTACCATCGACGGGCCAAGCGGCTCGGGCAAAGGCACCATCGCCGGCATCCTGGCCAAGCGCCTGGGTTGGTGTCTGCTGGATTCCGGCGCGCTGTACCGGTTGCTGGCGTTTGCCGCACGCAACCATGGCGTAGACCTGACCAATGAAGAGTCCCTGAAGCTGCTGGCGGCGCACCTAGATGTGCAGTTCGTCGGGGCGACGGAAGGTCATCCCCAGCGCATCATCCTGGAAGGGGATGATGTGACGGATGATTTGCGTAACGAGCAAGTCGGTTCCTGGGCATCCCAGGTTGCCGCGCTCCCAGCTGTGCGTGACGCGTTACTGCAGCGACAGCGGGCTTTTCAGGAGCCGCCGGGCCTTGTGGCCGATGGTCGCGACATGGGTACCGTGGTGTTTCCCGAGGCACCGCTGAAGATTTTCCTGACGGCCAGCGCCGAGGAACGAGCTCGCCGGCGCTACTTGCAGTTGAAGGGCAAAGTCGATGGTGTTAGTCTGTCGAGTCTGCTAGATGAGATCCGTGCACGCGATGAGCGTGATACCCAGCGTGTAGTAGCCCCGCTAAAGCCGGCGGCTGATGCCATACAGTTGGATTCCACGGAGTTGTCCATCGAGCAGGTGCTGGAACGCATCTTGAGTGAAATCGCCATTCGCGATATCACCGGGTGATCAAGAAGGCCGCAGGGGACCAGTCATAGTCCTGCGGTGGCTTCTTTTAACTGAAACTGACCCACGCCGTCTGGGGTGTGGAGATGGGCGTATTCTTCGCCCTTATCAACAGGAATTAAAATGAGCGAAAGCTTTGCGGAACTCTTTGAAGAAAGCCTAAAAACCCTGAACCTTCAGGCAGGCTCCATCATCACCGGTGTTATCGTTGATATCGATTACCAAGCTCGCTGGGTAACCGTTCACGCTGGTCTGAAGTCTGAAGCTCTGATCCCGCTGGAACAGTTCTACAACGATGCTGGCGATCTGACAATCAATGTCGGTGACGAAGTTCACGTTGCTCTGGACTCGGTTGAAGACGGTTTCGGTGAAACCAAGCTGTCCCGTGAAAAAGCCAAGCGCGCTGAATGCTGGATTGTTCTCGAAGCAGCCTTCGCAGCTGAAGAAGTGGTCAAGGGCGTTATCAACGGTAAGGTTAAAGGCGGCTTCACTGTCGACGTTAACGGCATCCGTGCGTTCCTGCCAGGTTCTTTGGTCGACGTTCGTCCTGTGCGCGACACCACGCACCTGGAAGGCAAAGAACTCGAATTCAAGGTCATCAAACTCGACCAGAAACGCAACAACGTTGTCGTTTCCCGTCGCAGCGTTCTGGAAGCAGAGAACTCCGCCGAGCGTGAAGCTCTGCTGGAATCCCTGCAGGAAGGCCAACAAGTCAAAGGTATCGTCAAAAACCTCACCGATTACGGCGCATTCGTCGATCTGGGTGGCGTCGATGGCCTGCTGCACATTACCGATATGGCTTGGAAGCGTATCAAGCATCCTTCCGAAATCGTCAACGTTGGCGACGAGATCGATGTAAAGGTTCTGAAGTACGATCGTGAGCGTAACCGCGTTTCCCTGGGCTTGAAGCAGCTGGGCGAAGATCCATGGGTTGCTATCAAAGCTCGCTACCCAGAAAGCACTCGCGTTACCGCGCGTGTTACCAACCTGACCGACTACGGCTGCTTCGCTGAGCTGGAAGAAGGCGTGGAAGGCCTGGTACACGTTTCCGAAATGGACTGGACCAACAAGAACATCCATCCTTCGAAAGTCGTACAAGTCGGCGACGAAGTGGAAGTTATGGTTCTGGACATCGACGAAGAGCGTCGTCGTATCTCCCTGGGCATCAAGCAGTGCAAATCTAACCCATGGGAAGATTTCTCTGGTCAGTTCAACAAGGGCGATAAAATCTCCGGCACCATCAAGTCGATCACCGATTTCGGTATCTTCATTGGTCTGGACGGCGGCATCGACGGCCTGGTTCACCTGTCCGACATCTCCTGGAACGAAGTTGGCGAAGAAGCTGTTCGTCGTTTCAAGAAGGGCGACGAGCTGGACACCGTTATCCTGTCGGTTGACCCAGAGCGTGAGCGTATCTCCCTGGGTATCAAGCAACTGGAAAGCGATCCGTTCTCCGAGTACGTTCAAGAGAACGACAAAGGCGCAATCGTTAAAGGCACTGTGAAAGAAGTTGACGCCAAAGGCGCAATCATCGTTCTGGCCGACGATATCGAAGCGACTCTGAAAGCCTCCGAAATCAGCCGTGACCGCGTTGAAGACGCGCGCAACGTTCTGAAAGAAGGCCAGGAAGTAGAAGCCAAGATCATCAGCGTTGATCGCAAGAGCCGCGTGATCCAACTCTCCATCAAGTCGAAAGATGAAGTGGAAGAGAAAGAAGCAATCCAGAGCCTGAAATCGGCTCCGGAAGCTGCAACCGGCGAGACCACTATGGCCTCCCTGCTGCGCGAAGCAATGGCTAAGCAGAACTAAGTTCTGTAACGCTATAAAAAGGGCGACTTCGGTCGCCCTTTTTTGTGCCTGGAATTTGTTGATTTAACAAACGAGAACCAAGGCGCGCGGCTCAGTGTCAGAGTCACTATAGCCTTGAAAAAAGCTCGCCCGGAATAAGGATCTCAATGAACAAGCTTGTCGTGATGCTCGCATTGGTAATGCTTGTCGGCTGCTCTGTCACTAGCGCTAAAACTCACGCCAGGCGCGGTGTCAGCGGCATCGAGGTCGATTGCTCTGGCCTTGGTAATCATTGGGATAAGTGCGAACAGCGCGCCGCTCGTGAATGCAAGATGCAGGGCTACAAGGTTATCACCCGGTCAAGCGACGCCAAGGATGAAGAGGGTGACTATTTTTTCGGCTGGAACCCGGCTGGAGCTGTCACCCGCACGATGCTTGTGATCTGCAATTAGACGCGTTACTTGTTCGATACTTATGTTTATTCAGCCAGGAGATAAGTTGAAACATGGGCTGTTCAAATTCATCAAGTCATGCTAAAACCTTCGAAGCGCTTTTCCTAGCTGCTTGAAAAAGAAGGGAAAAATATGACGAAGTCGGAGTTGATCGAACGAATTGTCACCCACCAAGGGCTGCTCTCATCCAAAGATGTTGAGTTGGCTATCAAGACCATGCTTGAGCAAATGTCCCAGTGCCTGGCCACTGGGGATCGTATTGAGATTCGTGGGTTCGGGAGCTTTTCGCTGCACTATCGTGCGCCTCGTGTAGGTCGTAATCCAAAGACGGGCCAGTCAGTCAGCCTTGATGGGAAATTCGTGCCTCACTTCAAGCCGGGCAAGGAGTTGAGGGATAGGGTGAATGAAGACGAGGAAGACGGCGTCTGACTCGGCTATCTATTGTTATGGAGGCGAACGCTATGGCTAGAATATTACGGATTCTTTTAGGTGTGGTCTTAATGGTCATTACCTTTGCAGTCGTTGGGTTTGTTTTGGAAAATCAGCAGGCTGTTGTGCTCTCATTCTTTGGTTGGTCGACCGGTGAGGCTCCAGTAGCCGTGTTTGTTGTATTTGCTTTGATTATCGGCATGTTAATCGGCCCATTCTTAGGATTGTTTAAGCGGAGCGTTGCGCAGCGTGACCTTGGTACGGCCAAGCACTTATGAGGGGGGACGCGGAGTGTCCTTCGGTATGTGGCTGGCATCTTAGCTGATCCTGAGCTTAAGCCATCTGGAAGTAGCTGGTTGTTAATTGGTTTGAATGGGCCCGTCATCCTCAAATTTTACGCGCTCTAGCCTCTCCCTGTTCCCATTTGCGTACGGTGCACTGCCGTAATTTTCGCTATAGCTGCTCAGATAATTCTTACAGTAAGTTCAGAACTTTTGCGAATGTAGTTGCTCTGTGTTGAATAAAAGGTTTTGCACTATAATAATTGGCCTTCTCAGAGTAATCGGAGCTGAGTCCAGTTATTGATCTGCACAGTTTTCAATTTTATCGGGTTGGCATTTCTCTGGTAACGAATGAATCACTGCTGCTGGCTGAACTGGCAGGTTGTCAAAATTGAAGCCCTGCTCCTTGAGGTCACTCACGGGCGCCTGTTCTCTCGCTGTTGCGTCAGTGAGTGGGGCTGAGTGGCAGGGCATGGCAATGACGAGCGCTCAGCATCGAATCTTCAAGACCCAGTGCTATGACCTGGTGTGCTCAATATCATGAAAAGCCTGCCAGAGTCAGTAAGTTGAGAACTATATGATAGGAACAAGGCTAGTTAATTCAGATTTTATGAGTAGGTGGGCCACTGCTGTCTGCGAATGGATTATGAAAGTAATAGCTGAGTACTACACTGGAGTGCTATTGACTCACTCAACGATGAGCGAAATTCATACAATTACGTACTTACCGATCCACGGCAGGTCTGTGTGAAATACTTATGTTATATACTCGGTGTCTTAATTGTCTTCCCGTTGAAGATTTTAAGCGTTGGTAGTGTGAACTATAAGTTTGATGAGATTTTGCTTGTATTCATTTTTGTTATTTTATTTTGTACTCGAGGCATAGCGTTTAGACCGCTGGTATATTGTGGTCTTATATTTCTATACTTAGCTTATGGTGCTCTGGCTATATTGGATAGCGGTCTTGTTATTAATTATCAGGTTTATTTTCGCCTGCTTCAGATCGTATTAATCATTGTTGTTGTGTCAATGATGTCTGACGGCGAAAGAGTGAAGATGCTTGACGGTATTGCCAGTTGGGGGCCAGTCTTCGCTTTATGTATAGTCTTCTATCTCATTTTTATACTCGACTATTCTTTTGATCTGCTGTTGGATAATCAGCAGTACTACAAAGACTTTTTTAATGGAAAAACCACTTTTTTAAGTGTGCATATAAATACCGTCGGTACGATTTTGCTGTTGTCGATCTATCTTAACTTGTTAAAATTCCAGGTGACTAGAAATAAAGTATATGTTTTACTCTCTGCTTTTATGCTGTTGCCTTCGATAATGCTTTTGTCCAAGGGAGACCCGCTTGCCATTTTAATAGCTCTCGTCTTTTTTTGTTTTTCGAAATTAAAGATGTCGTATTTGTTTTTTGTGTGTTTGGCAGTTGGTGGCTTAATAGCGGGCTATGGCTTAAATCTTGCTAAATTTGATTCGACACGAGAAGCCCTGTATAGCACGGCATTGCAAGCATTTATTAGTAATCCACATGGATATGGGATTGGTACAGAGCGCCAAGTAATATTCGCTTCCTCTGGGATAAATTATCCTGCGCATAATTTTTTATTAAGTGCCGCGCTAGAGACTGGGGTCCTAGGCGTTATTTTTTTTCTGGCGTTGATTCTTTACAGCTATCTGAGAAACAAAGATTCGGTGGCGAGGGCTTTTTTAATAGCGTTTGTCGTAGTCGGCTCGTTTGGAAATGTTATGTATTTTTATAAATACCATTTTGTATTTTTTATTATAATAAATGGTTTTTATGATCGGGCGTACTGTCAAGCCGTTGCGTTACGAGGTAAGGCTTCAGGCGCAATCGACACACATTAATTGAGGCGGCTAGTAATGGCTAAGGCTAAAATCGGGATTGTTATTGCTACGTTTAATAGTGGGCGTACGCTGCGCGAATGTTTAGATAGCATTCAGGCGCAAGATTTTAAAGATGTGGATTTGTATGTTCAGGATGGCGGTAGCACTGACGATACGCTGGCGATTTTAAGTGAATATAACTTCGTCCGATTCTCCAGCGAAAAAGACTCTGGAGTATATTGCGCCTGGAATAAAGCATTGAAGCAGGTGAGTGCTGAATGGATAGTGTTTATGGGCAGTGATGACTATTTCAGCTCTCCGTCCGCGTTATCCTCCGTGCTTGAATATCTTGACACCGCGGATCGGCAGGATTTGAGGTTGGTTTACGGTAGAAATATACTCGTCGATCAATCTGGCGGCTTGATTGATGAGGTTGGAGTTCCTTGGAGTGAGGCAAAAAATGATTTATCCAAGAGGATGACCATTCGTCATCCTGGTTGTTTTCATCATGTATCCTTGTTTGAGAAAATCGGCGGGTTTAATGAGAATTATAAGGTAATAGGTGACTATCATTTTATTTTACGCGCTCTCGTCGGTAGCGATGCAGGGTTCTATCCTTTCTCTATCGTGTCCCACCGAGTGGGAGGGCTCAGTAATAAGCCAAGCTTGATGATGTCGATCATTCGTGAAAATTTTAGGCTTCGAAAAGAGTTGGCATTAACTCCGTTGTATCTAGTTGACGGAATTTTCATAAAACGGTTGGTTATTTTTTTGATGAGCTGTGTTTTGGGTGATCGTGGAGTAATGAAACTGCTGTCCATTTATGGTGGGATTGTGAAGAAATGAAAATCTGCTATGTGGTTCCTGCAATCGTCAATAAGGCCCCTATTCTAGTAGCCTTGCAATTGTGCGAGCAGATGCTTCGTCGTGGGCACGATGTCACCGTTCTTTATTTTGATGAGCGTGTCGATATAGGTTTTTTGGAAGGCGTAAGATTCGAGCGAGTGAGTTTTTATAAAAAATTTGATTTTTCGGGTTATGACATAGTTCATTCCCATCTCTTGAGGGCTGATGCATTTGTATTTAAAAATAAATCATTCTTTTCGAGTGTTCGCTACGTGAGTACGCTGCATAATTACGTAGAGAAGGAGCTTTATTTTCATTACAATAAATTTGTTTCCGTTGTGTTTAGTTTCGTTTGGAATGTTTGCTGGACGAGGCATGACCGCCTTGTCGTGTTAAGTGATCATTCTATGCAGTACTACTCTAGGTTTTCATATAACAAAAAACTATCTCGGGTCTACAATGGTAGAGATATCGTTGTTAATTATGAATTGATCGAAGATTGGTGTGCCGCTGAAATAAATAAGCTGAAAAACAAGGTTGATTTTTTATTAGGTACGTACTGTGTGCTCACCGCAACAAAAGGTGTCGATCAGTTAGTGAGATTGTTGGCTCTTAATACTAGGCTGGGGCTTGTGGTTATTGGTGACGGTCCAGAGAAAAATATCTTACAGGATCTTAGTGTTTCTCTAGGCGTCGATAGTCGCTGTGTTTTTATTTCATCAATCCCCTATGCACATCAGTGCAATGTTTTTTTTGATATATTTGCGATGCCTTCTCGTTCTGAAGGCTTTGGGCTTGCTCTGATTGAAGCGGCTCTCCACTCAAAGAAAATAGTGTGCTCTGATATTCCAATCTTTCGCGAGCTTTTTGATGAGGATGCGGTATCTTTTTTTGAACTAGACGATATTGTCGGTCTTAATGCTGCGGTTGTGCAAAGTTTGGCCGAAGAGTCAAAAGGCTCGGTTGTTCTGAGTGTTGCTTGTGAAAAATATAGTTCTTTTACAATGGCATCGAACTATCTTGAAGTTTATGAGGAGCTAATGCGTGGCTAATGTCAAAGTTCTAGTTACAGGTGGGTCCGGTTTTATAGGGACTAACTTGGTGTGTCGGTTAAAGATATTAGGGTATAAGGTTATAAGTTTGGATGTGGCTCAGCCCAGAAATCTAGATAATCTTGATGTTCATCTCTGCTGCGATATTTGCGATGTGGATAGTGTCAGAGAGGCTTTTGATTCGTTTAAGCCGGATTATGTCTTTCACCTCGCAGCACGTACAGATCTCCGGGGCAAAAGTTTGGACGATTATCCCGAAAACATTGTAGGTGTCGAGAACTTGTGCTCGGTACTGTCTTCGGTGGACTACGTTAAGCATGCAGTCTTCGCTTCCAGTATGTTGGTTTGTAAAGCAGGTCACATACCATCGTCAATAGAAGATGTTTCTCCAACTACAGTTTATGGGAAGAGTAAGGTCCAAGGGGAGTGCATTGTCAAGAAATGGATCGATCGCATCCCTAGATGTTCTATTGTAAGGCCTACATCTATTTGGGGGCCTTGGTTCGGAGAGCCGTACCGTAACTTCTTCGACATAGTGCTTGCTGGTCGATATATTAGAATTGGAAAAAAATCAAGTACAAAGACGTATGGGTATGTCGAGAATTGCGTAAATCAGATGATTTCAATTTCTCAGCAGCCAAATAATGCGGTCGAATATTATTACATAGGTGATGCAAAGCCTTTGAATGTAGATGAATGGAGTTTGAGTATCGCATCGCTTGCAGGCGTTAGACGTCCAGTTAAAGCACCGATGTTTTTTTTCTATTTCTTGGCGTTGATTGGTGACGTTTGTAACTCAGTAGGATTGAGATTTCCGTTTACTAGTTTTCGTCTGAAGAATATGACAACTGATAATGTCGTCGATTGTTCTCCAGCCGAGAAGTCAAATTCTTATCCTGTTGTGGATAAGCAGGAAGGTATTAAAAAGACGCTGTCATGGCTAAAGAATTCCTCGGCCAATTAATAACTTAGCTGGCCGATATTGCGCTGGGTTACGTTCTAAGATTCGTTCATGTTTTTGGTTTTCTGAATGTTTATAGCGTCTTTATCCAGCGCCTGAGTATGGGCTGGTTTGATCGTCGAATAACGAAACTTTACTGTGCTTGCGCCGGAGAGCCCTTGAATTTCAAATCTGTAATTTCTCAAGACTTTTCAGTGTGTCAAGATCATGCTAAAGTTATTGGTGTTGCTGAAGATGTGTTCGTGGCGGTCTTGAATCCCGCTTTCGGACCTAGTAGCTTCTTGTAAGCGTTCATGGGTAGAGGCTTTCAGAGCCAGCGTTGACTATATACTTGTATTTCTAGAGCCATTATTTATCAGTAAATATAATCGAATGGTTTCTAGGATGAGTTTTTTTGAAGTAAGATTTATGTGTTAAAGGGTTATGCCGCATGAATAGCGTTCTTAAAAATGTAGCGGCAAATTTTTTGGGGCAGGGTTGGGCTGCTCTTATGGGTATCTGTTTCGTACCCTTGTATCTTAAGTTTATTGGTATTGAGGGTTACGGGTTAATAGGCTTTTTCGTCATTCTATCTTCTGCTATGTCGATGCTTGATGGCGGATTTGGTGCTGTGGCAACTAAAGAGGCCTCTGTTTATGAGTCGGCTTCGTCGCTGGAAAAGAAAAAAGTTATTCTATTGTTGAGAAGTGTTGAGTGGGTTTTTTGGGGTATTGCACTCACTGCTGGTGCGGTGGTGATATTGTTAGCGCCGCTGATTTCCAATTATTGGTTGGATATAAGTCCTGATAAGCTGGATTCTGTGACTCAATCGTTAAGAGTAATGGGTGGGGCGCTTGTTCTTCAGTTTCCTATAGCATTTTACTATGGTGCTCTTACAGGTCTTCAGAAGCAGGTTGAATTAAATATTGCAACTTCCATCTTTGCGACTTTCCGTTCGGGTGGAACGGTGTTGGTCTTGTGGCTGGTTTCTCCAACGGTTGAATGGTTTTTTATTTGGCAGTGCGTAATAAATCTTTTGACTGTTTTTATTTTGCGTATTCAACTCATTCGCGAGTTGGCAGGCTGGACGGATTCTATTTCTTTCTCTCTTGATACGCTTCGCCGCCTTCGAGGTTTTGCAGTGGGAGTAGGGGCGACGAATGCACTTGCGTTTCTACTTATGCAAGCGGATAAGATAGTTTTGTCAAAGACGTTGTCATTAACAGATTTTGGTTATTACATGCTAGCTTGGACGCTGGGTACGATCGCTTTCAGGCTTATATCTCCAGTTTTCAATGCTTATTACCCGAAGATAGTGGCATCTGTTGCTTCTGGTAGTGCCGTAGAGGCATTTGGCTATTATATTAGGGCGAGTCAAATACTGTCGATGTTGGTAATACCGTTTTCTGTATGGATTGCATTTTACAGTCATCAGGTGCTTTCGTTATGGACGCAGGATCAACATATCGCCGCTGCGGCGAGTGGGCCCTTGATGATACTGGTTCTCGGCACCATGATTCATTCATTCATGAATATGCCTTATGCATTGCAATTAGCTCACGGATGGACGCGTTTCAGCGTCTGGCAAAACTTTATAGCTGCCGTTCTTGTGGTTCCATTAACGTATTATTTGGCTGCCTCTTATGGGTTGGCGGGCAGTGCTTGGTCTTGGCTATTATTGAATATCGGTTTTTTTACCTTCTGTCCTCCGATTGTCTTTAAGAAGTTAAATATTAAACCTGCGAAGACCTGGTACATAGACGCCATTTTTATTCCGTTTGTTATTTCGGTTTCGCTACTCTATTTTTTTAAAAGCGTTTTTGATCTACTCGCTATCGATAATCCCGTTGTGATGTTGTTGTCGCTAGGGATAACTTATGTTGCAGTGGCACTTCGTTTGTTTGTTTTTAGTGTTGATATTCGAAAGATAACGTGGCGAAATGCGGTGTGATATAGATTTTACATAAATGATAGGCTTACTTTGATAAGTAGTCGTTCGAAATTTAATGCAATGCAAGCTCGATTTTAAACAGATTGGGCTTTGTTTTCTTTCGGGAACAGACATATGCGAGTTGCGTTCGATCACCAAATATTCTCATTGCAAAATTATGGGGGGATCTCTCGTTATTTTGCTCGTATCGCCGAGCAGATGGTTAGCGCGGGTAATGATGTGGGTATTTTCTCACCTCTTCATCGCAATGCCTATCTGAAGGAGTTACCCGAGGGAATTGTTCGTGGCCGCTGGATGGAAAAGTACCCGCCTCATACGGCTCGGCTGATACTCGCTTACAACCGCCTTAAAGGGCGGTCGGAAATGAGTCGTTGGCAGCCTCAGATAGTGCATGAGACATATTACAGTCGCCGCCCAAGTTTTATCTCGGAGAAGTGCCCGGTCGTACTAACGGTTTACGATATGATCCATGAATTGTATCCCGAAAGCTTTTCATCTCAAGATAAAACGACCGCGCTCAAGCAGCAGGCTGTCGAGCGTGCTGACCACGTTATTTGCATTTCGGAAAGCACACGTCAGGACCTTATGCGGTTGTTTGCAGTCCCCGAGAGTAAGTTGTCAGTCGTTCATTTAGGCTTTGAGCAATTTAAAAAAGTTACCGGAAAAAAATATCGTAATTTATCCAGGCCCTATTTGCTTTATGTCGGCGCACGCTACGCTTACAAAAATTTCGCCGGATTGCTCCGTGCCGTAGCACGCTCCAAGCGATTAAAGTCCGATTTTGATATTGTCGCTTTTGGCGGCGGAGAGTTTTCTCAAGACGAACAGGCGTTGATGCAAAGTCTTGGTTTTAGTGCGGGTCAGGTGCGGCAGATCGGCGGTGATGATGCGTTGCTGGGGCAGCTCTATGAGGGTGCAAAGGCCTTTGTTTATCCTTCTGTTTATGAGGGCTTCGGTCTTCCACCTTTAGAGGCAATGGCGCACTCTTGTCCTGTTGTCAGCAGCAGCACCAGTTCCATGCCTGAGATCATCGGCAATGCGGGGGCTTTTTTTGACCCCGGTAATAATGACGAAATGGCTGTGGCGATAGAGAGAGTGGTTTACTCTGACAGCGAAGTTGCGAGGTTAGTGGGGCTCGGTCTTGAGCGCTTAAACCATTTCTCATGGCAGCGGTGTGGCCAGGAAACACTATCGATCTATAATTCATTACAAAGGTAATACTTTGGAATACTCAGAAAAAACCGCCCTGATTTGCGGTGTGAGCGGCCAGGATGGTGCTTATCTCGCGAGGCTGTTGCTTAGCAAGGGCTATACCGTCTGGGGTACTTCTCGGGATGCGCAGGGATCTTCATTCGTCAACCTCAAGCGACTGGATATCTTTCCTCGGGTGAAACTGCTGTCGATGGTGCCTGAAGACTTTCGAAGCGTTTTCATGGCTCTTAAGCGCAGTCAGCCTGATGAAGTCTACTATCTGGCGGGGCAGTCGTCGGTTGGTTTGTCTTTTGAGCAGCCCGCCGAAACGATCCAGAGTATTACCTTGGGTACGCTCAATATGCTTGAGGCCTGCCGGATGACAGAGCGTCCGATTCGCTTTTATCAAGCAGGATCAAGTGAGTGTTTTGGGGATACCAACGGTGAGCCCGCCGCTGAGGGGATGGCGTTCCACCCTCGTAGCCCTTATGCAGTGGCTAAGTCTTCGGCGTTCTGGTTGGTCGATAACTATCGTGAAGCTTATAATCTCTTCGCCTGTACAGGGATCTTGTTTAATCACGAATCTCCATTGCGCCCCTCTAGATTTGTAACACAAAAAATTGTAACGACAGCGAAACGAATTGCTGCTGGCTCTGATGAGCGATTAACTCTTGGACGCCTGGATATCGCTCGAGATTGGGGGGCCGCCTCAGAGTATGTCGATGCGATGTGGAGGATGCTGCAGTGTGATGAGCCGAGCGATTTTGTGATAGCCACGGGTCAAACCCATACGCTTGAAACCTTCGTTGCTGAGGCGTTTACACAGTTGGGCCTCGATTGGAAGGCTTATGTCGATCAATCCACTGAATTTTTCAGGCCTACTGATCTATTGGTCAGTCGAGCTTGCCCCGCTAAGGCCGAGCAGGTCTTGGGGTGGAAAGCCCAGTCGACGATGCCTGATGTCATTACCAGCATGTTAAATGCGATTTAATAGTAAATCTAAGAATTTTAGGACGTAGATATGACCCTGAAAAAAGCGTTAATTACTGGGATCACTGGCCAAGATGGCTCGTACTTGGCTGAGCTTTTGCTGGAAAAAGGCTATGAAGTTCACGGCATCAAACGACGCGCATCGTCCTTCAATACGCAGCGTGTTGATCATATCTATCAGGATCCGCATGTTGATAATCAGCGTTTTATCTTGCATTACGGGGACCTTACTGACTCGTCGAACCTGACCCGTATTATTCAGGAAGTTCAGCCCGACGAGGTTTACAATCTGGGGGCACAGTCACATGTGGCTGTGAGCTTTGAGTCGCCGGAATACACTGCTGATGTCGATGCGATGGGTACGCTGCGAATTCTTGAGGCCATTCGTTTGCTTGGGCTTGAGAAAAAAACCCGTTTCTACCAAGCCTCAACCTCTGAACTCTATGGCTTGGTACAAGAGACCCCACAAAAGGAAACCACCCCTTTTTATCCGCGGTCGCCGTACGCCGTTGCCAAACTTTATGCCTACTGGATCGTGGTTAATTACCGCGAAGCCTATGGCATGCACGCATGTAACGGGATTCTTTTCAATCACGAGTCGCCACGACGTGGTGAGACTTTCGTGACCCGTAAAATCACTCGTGGCTTGGCAAATATTGCTCAGGGACTTGAGCAGTGTCTCTACATGGGCAACATGGATGCGCTTCGCGATTGGGGTCACGCGAAAGACTATGTTCGTATGCAATGGATGATGCTGCAACAAGATGTTCCCGAAGATTTTGTTATCGCAACCGGCGTTCAGTACTCGGTGCGTGAGTTCATTCGCTGGTCTGCCGCTGAACTGGGACTGACCTTGCGTTTTGAGGGCACTGGCGTAGATGAGCGTGGCATCGTGGAATCTATTGTTGGCGACAAGGCACCTGCGCTGAAAGTCGGAGATGTACTGGTTAGTGTCGACCCGCGCTATTTCCGCCCCGCTGAAGTTGAAACGCTGCTTGGCGACCCTACCAAAGCGAAAACAAAGCTGGGTTGGGTGCCAGAAATTACCGCCCAGGAGATGTGTGCTGAAATGGTTCGCGAAGACTTGAAAGTCGCCCAGCGTCACGCGCTGCTGAAGAATCATGGTTACGATTTGCCGGTGTCGTTGGAGAATTAATATGTCACGTCAATTGAGCGAATGTGTTTTTGTTGCTGGCCACAAAGGGATGGTAGGTTCGGCCATTGTTCGACGCCTGCGAGCGTTGGGTTACACCAATATTGTGACCCGCGACAGGGCTCAATTGAATCTGTTGGATCAGCTTGCGGTAATGAATTTTTTTGCTGAGACCAAGATAAAGCAAGTCTATATGGCCGCTGCCAAGGTGGGTGGCATTCATGCGAACAACACCTACCCGGCTGAGTTTATCTACGAAAACCTTATGATGCAGGCAAACGTCATCCATGCTGCGCATCAGCACGACGTGCAAAAAATGCTATTCCTCGGTTCGTCGTGTATTTATCCCATTAACGTCAAGCAACCGATGCCTGAAGAGGCGCTCTTGACGGGAACGCTTGAGCCTACCAATGAGCCTTATGCCATTGCGAAGATTGCCGGAATCAAGCTATGTGAGAGTTATAATCGCCAATATGGACGCGATTATCGCAGTGCTATGCCTACTAACTTGTACGGTCCTAATGACAACTTCCACCCGCAGAACTCCCATGTAATACCCGCACTGTTGCGTCGCTTTCACGATGCAGTCGAAGAAGGCGTTGAAGAGGTTGTTATATGGGGTAGTGGTTCGCCGATGCGTGAATTCCTGCATGTGGATGATATGGCCAGTGCGTCGGTCCACGTCATGGAGTTGGATCAGAACCAGTATGGCGCCTATACCCAACCGATGCTTTCTCATATCAACGTAGGTACGGGCGAAGACTGCACCATTCGCGAACTGGCTCAAACCATCGCGAAGGTTACTGGGTTCAAGGGGCGCCTAAGCTTTGACAGCACAAAGCCAGACGGGCCGCCAAGGAAACTGATGGATGTTTCGCGTCTTGAGCGATTGGGGTGGCGTGCGAGCATCAGCCTCGAAGAGGGGCTTCGCGACGCATACGCCTGGTTCTCCGAGAACGCCTTGCACGCTCGCTCGCGCTAGCCTTTGTTGCTTGGGGTGGCTCGTCGGCTTGCGCATTTTTTCAAATGGCGCCGGCACCGTAAAGTTTAGGTTTCAGGCGTTGACCTGGTCCACTTTTAGTGGCTATTAGTGAGCGCGCTTATGTTGCGGCGTCGATCTCGGCCTTAAGGATGTTTGAATGTTTCTTCCAGTAATCATGGCGGGTGGCTCAGGTACCCGGCTATGGCCACTCTCCCGTCAGTTGAACCCCAAGCAGTTTCTCCCCTTGGTGGATGCCGATATGACGATGCTCCAGGCCACTATCAAGCGCCTTGATGGGCTTGAGCATGGGGCGCCGCGATTGATTTGCAACGAACATCATCGCTTTCTGGCTGCCGAACAACTTCGGCAGTTGGGTCTGGACGACGCGAACATCATCCTTGAACCGGTAGGCCGCAACACTGCCCCAGCTATTACACTGGCAGCCCTGCAGGCACTCGCTGAGCAGGATGATCCAATCATGCTCGTCTTGGCGGCTGATCACTTGATTCAAGATGTCGAGGCGTTCCAGAGAAGCATCGCTACGGCGCTTGCGCTGGCGGAGTCTGGCAAGTTGGTCACCTTCGCCATTACGCCTACGTCCCCTGAGACGGGGTATGGATATCTTCAGCTGGGTGCGCCTGTTGGATCGGGAGGGTTCAAGGTCAGTCGTTTCGTTGAAAAACCTGACTTGGTTACAGCTCAGTCCTACCTCGCTCAGGGCGATTACTTCTGGAATAGCGGCATGTTCATGTTTAGAGCCAGTCGCTATATTCAGGAGTTGGAAAAATTTCAACCGGAAATTGTGTCGGTATGTCGGGAAGCCTTGGCGGGTGGGCAACAAGATATGCATTTTACTCGGGTCGACAGTGCCATTTTCGCGACCAGCCCTGATGTCTCCATTGACTACGCAGTGATGGAGAAGACTTCAGACGCCGTCATGGTTCCTTTAGATGCCGGCTGGAGTGATATCGGGTCTTGGTCTGCTCTTTGGGAGGCAGGCGAGAAAAATGCAGACGGTAATCTGTTCAAAGGTGACGTGTTGTCTGAGAAAACCTCCGGCAGCTACGTTCATGCCACACATCGTTTGGTCACCACTGTTGGTGTAAACGACCTGATTATCGTGGAGACCAAGGACGCAGTCCTCGTTGCACACAAAGATCAAGTTCAGGAAGTTAAGAAGATCGTTGATCAACTCAAGGCGGGCAAACGCCACGAGCATACCGACCATCGCGAGGTCTATCGCCCTTGGGGTTTTTACGACTCTATTGATAGTGGCGAGCGCTATCAGGTTAAAAGAATTACCGTAAAACCAGGCGAGAAGCTCTCAGTGCAGATGCACCATCACCGCGCGGAGCACTGGGTGGTTGTCAGCGGTACTGCCCGCGTGACTAATGGTGATAAGACGTATCTCGTTACCGAGAACCAATCTACATTTATCCCTATTGGACAGATTCATGCACTGGAGAACCCTGGAATCATTCCGCTAGAACTGATTGAGGTTCAGTCGGGATCTTACTTGGGAGAGGATGATATTGTCCGGTTTGAAGATGTTTACGGCCGTGTAAAGGGTTGATGTGTTGAAAATTTCGATTATCACGGTCTCCTACAACAGCGAAAAAACGATCAGGGATACTATTGAGTCCGTATTGGCTCAGACGTATTTGAATGTCGAATATATAGTTATAGATGGTGGTTCAAAGGACAATACGATGGGTATTGTTGGTGAATATGCTGCGTCTATCGCAACCATCGTGAGTGAGCCGGATCGCGGCATATACGACGCTATGAACAAAGGTATCGCGTTGGCCACGGGTGATGTTATCGGCATTCTCAACTCCGACGATTTCTATGAAAGTCCTACATCGTTAGAGAGCGTTGCAGCCGCGTTTCGTCTGAATCCAGAAAGTGCGCTTGTCTTTGGTGATGTTGTTTTTGTAAATCCTGAGGACTTGCAGCGGGTCACGCGTGTCTATAGCGCTTCACATTTTCGCTCGTGGAAACTGCGATTTGGGTGGATGCCTCCCCATCCAGGTACATTTGTACGCAAAGAGGCTTACACCGACGTTGGCGCTTATTCCATGTTGTACGCCATCTCCGCAGATTACGAGATGTTTGTTCGCCTGCTCCTGATTAAAAAACTCAGATTTTCGCATATTGATAAGGTCCTGGTTCGCATGCGCTCGGGCGGCGTCAGTACCTCCGGTATAAAAAGTAGTCTGAAACTAAATCGGGAAATTGTTCTGGCGTGCAAGCGTAATGGGATATATACCAACTTGCTTATGGTGCTGAGTAAAATTCCATTCAAATTGCTGGAATACCTAAAGCGCTCGGGGACAAAGAACTGATGGACCATATCTTTATTACCGGAGCTACCGGTTTTTTGGGTAAAGATCTGATCCGCCGTTTGCAATCAGATAAGAAGTATCGCCTGTCTGCCTCCGTGCGTACCGCCGCGACAAGGTTAGATAGCGACGTTTCGGCCCATGTCATGGGCGATATTGATTCGACGACCGCGTGGGGGCAGGCATTGGCGGGTGTGGATGTTGTTGTCCACTGCGCTGCTCGTGTGCACATAACGACCGACGATTCTGCTGATCCGCTACAAGCTTTTCGTGACATCAATGTTAAAGCTACCTTGCACCTGGCAAGGGAGGCCGCCGCCGCCGGCGTTCGCCGTTTTGTCTTTATCAGTTCGATCAAGGTCAACGGTGAAGTGTCGCCGGCTGGCACACCGTTCTGCGCCGATGATGAGCCGAACCCGGCTGACGCGTATGGCCTGTCTAAATGGGAAGCCGAAAAGGGGCTTCTACAACTCGCTGAGGCCATCGAGATGGATATCGTCATCATCCGGCCAGTGCTTATCTATGGCCCCGGAGTAAAAGCAAACTTTTTGAACATGATGCGTTTTCTGTCCAAGGGAATCCCGTTGCCTTTGGGCGCCATACATAACAAACGCAGCCTTGTCGCGCTTGAAAACGTATCGGATCTGATTGTTACTTGCCTGGATCACCCTGCTGCCAGCAATCAAGTCTTTCTCGTCAGTGACGGTGAAGACCTTTCTACGACTGAACTATTGCGCAGGTTGGCACATGCATTACACGCACCCGCCCGCTTGATTCCCATTCCTTCGCGCTTTTTGACGTTCGTCGCTAAGCTATTCCGCATGTCTGGGCTCTCTCAGCGCCTGTGCGGAACGCTGCAGGTCGATATTCGCAAGACCCGCTCGCTGTTGGGGTGGGCACCTCGTGTCAGCGTTGATCAAGCTCTGAATGGTGCAGCTCGACATTATCTGGATACGAATAAACGATGAATTTTCTCTGGTTGCTCCCTGTCCTGGCGGGCATTTCCCTTCTGTTGACGTGGCAGCTGCGCCGTTATGCATTGTCAGCAAGCTTGATCGATACTCCGAACGCCCGTAGCTCACATTCAGTACCCACGCCCAGAGGCGGTGGCGTCGCGATTGTGATCAGCTTTCTCGCTGCTATGCCTGTGCTCGCTTTTGCGGACCTTATTCCCTGGTCATGGGCGTGGGGCATGTTGGGGGCTGGCCTGGGCGTTGCCGTTCTGGGGTTCATGGATGACCACGGGCATATCGCAGCGCGCTGGCGATTGCTTGGCCATTTCCTTGCAGCGGTATGGGTATTGTTTTTCCTTCAAGGCCTGGCGCCGCTAAAGATCTTCGGGCATTTGATTGACCTGGGTTGGCTAGGCAACTTCCTGGCTGTGCTTTATTTGGTGTGGTTACTAAATCTCTACAACTTCATGGACGGTATCGATGGTATTGCAAGCATCGAGGCGTTGTGTGCTTGCCTGGGAATGTGTGTCGTTTATGGCGTGGCGGGGCATGCACAACTGGTCTGGACGCCGCTGGTGTTCAGCATGGCGGTAGCAGGTTTTTTGTATTGGAACTTCCCTCCTGCGCGAATCTTCATGGGCGATGCAGGGAGTGGTTTTATCGGCATCATACTGGGGGCGTTTTCTTTACAGGCGTGTCTTATATCGCCTCAGTTGTTCTGGGCATGGCTGATAATGCTGGGTGTGTTTATTGTCGATGCTACCTTTACGTTGATACGTCGGCTGTTGCGTGGGGACAAGGTTTACGAAGCGCATCGCAGTCACGCCTATCAGTTTGCTTCCCGGCAGATCGGCAGGCATCGGCCGGTCACGCTGGCTGTTGCGTGTATTAATATTTTCTGGCTCCTTCCGGTGGCCCTGGCTGTAGTGTTGCTTGATTTAGATGGGGTTCTAGGCTTGGTTGTTGGTTATGTACCGTTGGTCTGGTTGGCAATAAAGTTTAATGCGGGTTCTTTAGAGCCAGCCAATACGCCCTGATTGTCATTAAGGCGCAGATGCGAATTAAGGTAGTCTGATAGTGAGGCCACCCCTGCCTTTTTTCAGGCAGATGTAACTTTGGAGAGTAAGGATGGATCGGCTGCGCACGCTGCTACTTGGCCTACCAAGGCGTTATAAGCGCGTTCTACAGGTGCTGACTGACATCGTTGTGGTGTGGGCCGCGTTGTGGATGGCTTTTGTCGTGCGCCTGGGCATCGACGAGATGATCAATCCGGTTAGACAGCATTTATGGCTGTTCATTGCTGCACCTATCGTTGCCATTCCCTTGTTTGTGCGATTCGGTATGTACCGGGCGGTTATGCGTTATTTCGGTAATGATGCGCTGATCGCGATCATCAAAGCAGTCAGCCTGTCATCGTTGATCCTGGCGCTGGTGGTTTACTGGTATAGCAACCATCAGAACGTCGTCCCGCGTTCGATTGTTTTCAATTATTGGTGGCTAAGCCTGATCATGATTGGCGGCCTGCGCCTGGGGATGCGTCAATATTTCCTTGGGGATTGGTTCACCGCCACCCAGCATGTGCCGTTTACAAATCGTGATGACGGCTTGATCAAAGTCGCTATCTACGGTGCTGGGTCTGCCGGTAACCAATTGGTCGCCGCATTGCGCATGGGGCGTGTTATGCGTCCTGTGGCGTTTATCGACGACGATCCCGGGATTTCTGATCGTGTTATCTCGGGTTTGCATGTTTATAAACCCCGGCATATTCAACAAATGATCGACGCGACAGGTGTTCAGGAAATTCTCTTGGCCATCCCCTCGTCCAATCGTGGTCGGCGGCGTGAAATCCTGTCCTTTCTTGAAGGTTTCCCTCTGCACGTTCGCAGTGTTCCCGGCTTCATGGATCTGGCCAGCGGACGCGTCAAGGTCGACGATATCCAGGAGGTCGATATTGCAGACTTGCTAGGACGTGATGCAATCCCAGCCCAAGGCGAACTTCTTGAACACTGTATTAAAAGTCAGGTTGTACTGGTTACGGGGGCAGGTGGGTCAATTGGTTCAGAACTCTGCCGGCAGATTATATCCCTCAAACCTACGACGTTATTATTGTTCGACCATAGCGAATTTAACCTGTACACCATTTTGTCTGAGTTGGAACAACGTATTACTCGCGAATCTTTGCCGGTAAAACTTTTGCCGATACTCGGGTCAGTACGTAACCAAGGCAAGTTGCTCGATGTTATGAAAACCTGGCATGTAGACACTGTCTATCATGCAGCTGCTTACAAGCATGTGCCGATGGTAGAGCACAATATCGCTGAAGGTGTGTTGAACAATGTCATCGGCACGCTCAATACGGCGCAAGCTGCACTTCAGTCTGGCGTGGCCAACTTTGTATTGATTTCGACTGACAAGGCCGTACGTCCAACTAACATCATGGGGAGCACCAAACGGCTGGCGGAATTGACGCTGCAAGCCCTGAGTCGAGAACTCGCCCCGGTATTGTTCGGTGATAAGGCGAATATCTCCCGCGTCAACAAAACCCGCTTCACTATGGTTCGCTTCGGCAACGTGCTGGGCTCCTCGGGCTCAGTCATTCCGTTGTTTCACAAACAGATCAAATCCGGTGGTCCCCTGACGGTTACCCATCCGAAAATCACGCGGTATTTCATGACGATCCCGGAGGCGGCCCAACTGGTCATTCAAGCTGGGTCCATGGGGCAGGGTGGGGATGTATTCGTGTTGGACATGGGCGAGCCGGTGAAAATTGTCGAGCTCGCAAAAAAGATGGTGCATCTATCCGGGCTCAGTGTGCGTTCTGACGAGAACCCTCAAGGTGACATCTCGATCGAGTTCACCGGCCTGCGCCCCGGCGAAAAGCTTTACGAAGAGTTACTCATCGGCGACAACGTGGTCGCCACTCAACACCCCATGATCATGAGCGCCAACGAAGATCATCTGTCTTGGGAAGTGCTTAAAGGCAAGCTCTCGGACTTATTGGCTGCCGTGGATCAAGACGACTACGCCCGCGTCCGTCAACTCCTGCGCGACACCGTCAGCGGCTACTCCCCAGACGGAGAGATCGTCGATTGGATTTACCAGCAACGCCGTCTCGAGCCTTGATTTAATACTCTGTTACTCAACCGTTTTTGACGAATTTCCAACATCACCTACGTTTGAAAAGCAGCTTCGGAAAAGCTGCTTTTCTTTCAACGATGTCATGGAGCGTCACCAATGCAGAACACCTACATCTCTTCGCTGATTTTCGCCGTTCTTACAACTCTCTCCGTCGCCAGCACCGCAGCCCCTTCCATCAAGCCTGAAGCCCCAACCCCTATCAGCGCTCAGATGGCCAAGGCCGAGCAATCCGCCAAGGTCAACCTTAACGCCGCAGACGCCGAGACCCTGCGTCGGGATCTGTTCGGTATTGGCGCTGCCAAAGCCAAGGCAATCATCGCCTACCGCGAAAGCAATGGCCCATTCACGGCGGTGGATGAGTTGCTGGAAGTGAAGGGTATCGGCAAGGCGCTGTTGGAGAAGAACCGCGACAGGCTGGTGATCAACTAAGCTCCAAGGGGCCGGTCATTGATCGGCCTCTTTCTTCTGTTAGTTCCGCGCTTCACGTTCCCCCGCACCACGTCTATGTTCCACCTCACCAATTGTGGGTCTTAGACTCTCCTGGCAAGGACTTATGCGCCTACCAGTGTCGACATCCTCCCCAGCCCCTCTGCGCCGCAACGCCCATCTCCCAGCGCCGTTTCAATTTGCTCAAGTCTTACGTCGAGAGGGTTCGGTATCGCACTGGGCTGGTCGCTCAGATCTATCTCGGAAAACATTGTTGGCAGCGGGAAGCCGTGGTCCGGGGAGGACATGTGCCGTTCCGACAGATAGTTGTCGACAAATGCATCCAGCGGTCTTTGCTGACTGAACAGGTTGTCGCGATGGGCGTTCAGGTCCGCAGCTGATCTGTGAAGGCCGGGCGCTTCCTTGATGATGCATGGGTGAGTTTGGGTTTTGTGACGATGTAAACAACGTATAAGGCGGCTCAAGCCACAGGCTGGCATTTTAACCAACCTTAACTTTTTACACCCATATGGCCCGTTCTGGAGGTTGGCATGAAACGTGATTACCTCCAGACAGAAGATTGTTCAACAATCATGAGGCGATGATGACACCCAATATGTCTTTAGCAGACCAGATTGCTTTGGAGCTGCGTGCCGACATCATCAGCGGTCGGTTGTTGCCGGGTATGGCCCTGGTCGAGGCGGATCTGGTCACGGCCTACAGTGCGTCGCGCAATACGATTCGCGAAGCCCTCCACCGTTTGGGGCAGGAGGGCTTGACCCGTTATGTGCGCAACAAGGGTGTGATGGTCCGGCGATTGGAGCGGGAGGAAGTTCGTGATCTGTTTGTTGTCCGCCGCACACTGGAATTGCAGGCCATCGCACAAAGCAAAGCGTTGACGGACGATCAATCTGAACGCATGCAAAACGCCATCGACGCCACTACCCTGGCCCGTGAGCGCGAAGATTGGCGTGCCGTGGCCACCCACAGTTTGTTGTTCCATCAGCACATCGTCGGGTTGATGCGCAGCCCCTTGTTCGATGAGTTTTTCGCCCGGGTCATCGCCCAGCTACGCCTCGTGTTTTGTGCGGCGCCCGATGAGCAGCGTTTTCAGTCACCTTGGCTTGAGCGTGACCGCGAGATTTACGCGTTATTGGTCCAGGCGAATAAACCCGCGGCAGGGGAGGCGATGAGCCTGTACCTGGAAGATTCCGAACGCCTGTCGTTGGCGTTGTTTACCCACCCCTGATCGAGGATGTGCACCATGTACAAAGATTATCCGGCCGCTTATCAGGTCAGCAAAGGCTCGGCGCTGCAGGTCGACACGGCGTTTTACGAGCGCATTCGTGACCGGGCGGATCAACGCACCTTGATCGAACAGTTTGAGGTGCCTATTCGAACAGGCAGGGCCTGGAAGGTGCCGGCGGGGCATGTGTTTCGTGTTACTACGCCAGTGGGCCCGCAGGTGGGTGACTTTAATGTCTGGAACGCCCACGACCCGCGGGAACGTCTTTGGGCGGCGCGCACCCGCCAATTGCAGGGCGCCCATGTCAGCACCCATGACCGATTGTGGTCGAACCTGCCGTTTCTGCGACCGTTGGTGACCATCACCGATGACAGCCTGGCCAGTTATGGTATCGACGAGCACGGCGGGCGCCTCCACGACTTACTCGGCACGCGCTGCGATCCCTACGTGAACCGGATGCTGACCGGTGAGGATTTCCATCACCACTGCCATTCGAACCTCACTCGCGCGGTGCTGCCCCACGGTCTTACGGAATTCGACGTGCATGACGTGTTGAATATTTTCCAGTGTACCGGCCTGAATCACGACGACATGTACTTCATGAAGGCGTGTCCGGCGCAGAAGGGTGATTACCTGGAGTTCTTTGCCGAGATTGATTTGCTGTGTGCACTGTCGACCTGCCCGGGTGGAGATCTGTCGCTGCCGATGTGGGGGCCGGACGCACAGGATCCGCTGACGGTATGTCGTCCGCTGGGCGTCGAGATCTACAAGTTGGAGGATCAATTGCTGAGCGGCTGGAGCCAGCCGGAGCGTGCTGCCTACAAAGGGCAGCACGGGTTGCATATTGCCAAGGCGGATTGGGAGTAAGCCTAACTAGCGATCCTGCGAATCCTTGGCGTCCGCCTGGGCGTTGCGTTCGGCCACGCGTTTGCGTTGCTCGTCGGTGAGTTCCACCTTGTTGGCGCTGTCTCGCAGCATCATCAGCCCACCGACGATCGACCCAATCGCGACCACCATAATCAACCACGCATACCACGGCATAAGGCTCTCCTTGAGGCAGATTGCTGTGGGAGAATTTTCCCACGGTAATAACTGCTTTGAGTTACGGGCTTTCTGAGTAGTTCAGTGTAAGCCCGTTCTGCCTCGTAAACCTTAGAGCCCAGTCAACATTGCGTCCGCTGGCGCATCGGCACGGTCTTGTGCGGTCAGTTGGAAGTAGATGAAACCCACCGCCATAAAGCCCAGGAAGATCAACCCGATGAGTGTGTTGAACCACGCCATGGCCACCAGGCACACCACCGCCAGCACCAACGCAATGCCTGGCACGATCGGGTAACCCGGCGCGCGGAAGGTGCGTTCCAGCAGCGGTTCGGTTTTACGCAGTTTGAATAGGCTGAGCATGCTCATGATGTACATGACGATGGCGCCGAAAACCGCCATGGTGATCATCGCTGCAGTCAGAGTCATGCCGCCCAGGTTGATCAGACCGTCGCTGTAGATGGCGGCGATGCCGACCACACCGCCGGCGATGATGGCCCGGTGCGGTGTCTGAAAACGCGACAGTTTGGCGAGGAAAGACGGTAAGTAACCGGCGCGGGCCAGGGCGAAGAACTGGCGCGAGTAGCCCAGGATAATGCCGTGGAAGCTCGCTACCAGGCCAAACAGGCCAATCCACACCAACATGTGCAACCAGCCGGAGCTTTCGCCCACCACGGTTTTCATGGCCTGCGGCAGCGGGTCGTTGATGTTCGACAGGGTGCGCCAGTCACCCACGCCGCCGGCAAAGAACATCACGCCCATGGCCAGGATCACCAAGGTCAGGATGCCGCTGATGTAGGCCTTCGGAATGGTGCGCTTCGGATCCTTCGCTTCTTCAGCCGCCATGGCTGCGCCTTCGATGGCAAGGAAGAACCAGATCGCAAACGGAATTGCGGCAAACATCCCGGCAATCGCTGGGGCGCCAAAGGTATCGGAACCGGCCCATCCATTCAGGGCGAAATTACTGAAGCTGAATGCCGGGGCGACCACGCCCATAAACACCAGCAGCTCTGCGACGGCGAGCACGCACACGACCAGCTCAAAGGTCGCGGCGAGTTTCACGCCAAGGATGTTCAGGCCCATGAACACGATATAGGCACCGACGGCAGCGTGCTTCGGGTCCAGCGCAGGGAACTGCACATTCAGATAAGCGCCGATGGCCAAGGCAATGGCAGGCGGCGCGAAGACAAATTCGATCAGGGTGGCAAGACCGGCGATTAAACCGCCTTTCTCCCCAAATGCACGACGGCTGTAGGCAAACGGTCCGCCAGCATGGGGAATCGCGGTGGTCAGCTCGGTGAAACTGAAGATAAAGCAGGTGTACATTGCGGCGACCATCAACGAGGTCACCAGGAAGCCCAAGGTTCCGGCCACGCCCCAGCCATAGCTCCAGCCGAAGTATTCACCGGAGATCACCAGCCCGACGGCAATGCCCCATAAATGCAGGGTGCCTAGGGTGGGTTTGAGTTGTGTGTTCATGTGTTGCTCCCTGAACGGTTTGGAATGATTCAAGGTGTTGCAGCGGCCATGCCAGCTTGAGAATCATTGTCGTAAAGGCGTGCAACTGTCGTCTGGGGGATGGTTTGGCGTTTGAAATTTGCCGGTGTTGCACCAGATAGGTGCGGCGGTGACGGTGCCGACGCTATCGGGAGCAAGCCCCTCCCACAGGTTGACTGGCGCTCGGCATGACAACTCGGTCAAGTGTGGGAGGGGGCTTGCTCCCGATAGCGCCCGCCCAGACGCTGGAAGCCCGCAGTGTAAAACCCGCATAAAGCCACTCTTTACGCCTTCTTTACGCCCCGCCCGTACCCTCGCACTCGTTCCTTTACGCCACTCCTGCGGACAATTGCCCCACACGCGGCACTCGCCGCTGAACGGAGAGACTTCCATGAGTGTTCTGGACGGAGTGTCACTGCTATTGGCCGTGGCGCTGTTTATTTATCTGCTGGTTGCGCTGTTACGCGCGGATCGGAACTAGGAGCTGGCCATGCACAGTTATGACTATTGGCTGATCATCGCCTTCTTTGCCGTGGTATTGGTGCCGGCACCGTTCCTGGGGCGGTTCTATTACAAGGTGATGGAAGGCCAGCGCACGTGGCTGAGCCCGGTGCTCGGGCCTGTCGAAAAAGCCTGTTATCGCCTGTCGGGTGTCGACGCGCAGCAGGAGCAGAGCTGGCAGAAGTACATGCTGGCGTTGCTCGCATTCAACCTCGCGGGTTTCCTGCTGTTGTTCGCGATCCTGATGTTCCAGGACTATCTCCCGCTCAATCCGCAGAAATTGCCGGGGCAGGAGTGGACGCTGGCCTTCAACACTGCGGTCAGTTTCATGACCAACACCAACTGGCAGTCCTACAGCGGTGAGGCGTCACTGAGCTACCTCAGCCAGATGGCTGGCCTGACGGTGCAGAACTTCGTCAGTGCGGCCACTGGACTGGCAGTTCTGGTCGCTTTGTGCCGTGGGATCGGTCGCAAATCTGCCCAGACATTGGGGAATTTCTGGGTCGATATGACCCGCGCTACCCTCTACGGCCTGTTGCCGTTGTGCCTGGTGCTGGCGTTGTTCCTGGTGTGGCAGGGCGTGCCGCAGACGTTCGCCCATTACGTTGATGCCGTGACGATGCAAGGCGTGGATCAGGTGATCCCCCTGGGCCCGGCGGCCAGCCAGATCGCGATCAAGCAATTGGGCACCAACGGCGGTGGTTTTTTCGGCGTCAACTCGGCGCATCCCTTTGAAGACCCGACTGCCTGGGCCAACCTGTTTGAGGTAGCGTCCATCATCCTGATCCCGGTGGCGTTGGTATTCACCTTCGGCCATTACGTCAAAGACCTGCGCCAAAGCCGCGCCATTCTTGGCTGCATGCTGGCGCTGTTCCTGATCGGCGGCGCGACTTCACTGTGGTCCGAGTATCAGCCCAATCCGACCCTGAACAACCCGGCCGTAGAGCAAACCGCGCCGCTGGAAGGCAAGGAAGCGCGCTTCGGCACCACTGGCACGGTGCTGTGGTCAGTGACCACCACCGCGGCGTCCAACGGTTCGGTCAACGGCATGCAGGACAGCCTCAGCCCCCTCAGCGGGATGGTGGCGCTGGTCAACATGATGGTCGGCGAAGTGATCTTTGGCGGCGTCGGCGCCGGTATGTACGGGATGTTGCTTAACGTGTTGATCGCGGTGTTCCTGGCTGGCCTGATGATCGGCCGTACGCCGGAATACCTGGGCAAGAAACTCCAGGCCAAGGAAGTACAGTTGCTCGTCGTGACCTTGCTGGTGATGCCAGTCGGCGTGCTCGTGCTCGGCGCCATTGCCGCCAGCCTGCCAGGCCCGGCCGGCGCTATCAGTAACCCTGGTCCCCATGGCTTCAGCCAGTTGCTTTATGCCTACACCTCCGCCAGTGCCAACAACGGCTCTGCGTTTGGCGGCTTCAGTGCCAACACGCCGTTCCATAACCTGATGCTCGGCCTGGGCATGCTGATCGGTCGCTTTGGCTACATCCTGCCGGTACTGGCCCTGGCCGGCAGCCTGGCGATGAAAAAGAGCGCACCGATTGGCCAGAACAGCTTCCCCACCCACGGCCCGCTGTTCGTGACTCTGTTGACCGTAACCATCTTGCTGGTGGGCGGCCTGACTTTCCTGCCGACGCTGGCGCTGGGTCCGATCGCTGAACACTTGAGCATGGGCTTCTGAGAAGGGATATGAACATGAATATGCCTGCAAAAAACGCGGCCCCGGTCAAACCCCAGGAGCCTGCCAAAACCGCTATCTCTGCTCTGTGGCGCCCGGCGCTGGTCCAGGCGTTCGTCAAGCTGGACCCGCGCGAACTGAAACGCTCGCCGGTGATGCTGGTGGTCGAACTGACTGCGATCCTCACCACGGTGCTGTGCTTCGTGCCCGACACTTCCGTGCCGACCTTCGTTGCCGTGCAGATCGCCGTGTGGTTGTGGTTCACCGTGCTGTTCGCCAACTTCGCCGAAGCCTTGGCCGAAGGGCGAGGCAAGGCTCGCGCCGACAGCCTCAAGGCAGGCAGTGAAGGTCTGAGTGCTCGGCGCAAGGAAGCCGATGGCAGCTTCAAGGTCGTGCCGGCCACCAGCCTGCGTAAGGGTGATGTGGTGCGGGTTGCTGCAGGGGAAATGATCCCCGGTGACGGCGAGGTGATCGAAGGCATCGCGGCGGTTAACGAAGCGGCGATCACTGGCGAATCCGCCCCGGTGATCCGTGAGTCTGGCGGCGACCGCTCGGCCGTCACCGGCAACACCCGGCTGGTCTCGGACTGGCTGATGATTCGCATCACCGCCAACCCCGGTGAGTCCACCCTGGACCGCATGATTGCCTTGGTAGAAGGTGCCAAGCGCCAGAAGACCCCCAATGAAGTCGCGCTGGATATCCTACTGATCGGCCTGACGCTGATCTTCCTGCTGGTGGTCGTAACGTTGCAGCCGTTCGCCCACTTCGCCAATGGCAGCTTGCCTTTGGTGTTTCTGGTCGCACTGCTTGTGACGCTGATTCCTACGACCATTGGCGGCTTGTTGTCGGCCATCGGCATTGCCGGCATGGACCGCCTGGTGCGCCTCAATGTGATCGCCAAGTCTGGCCGCGCGGTGGAAGCCGCCGGGGACGTACATGTGTTGCTGTTGGACAAGACCGGCACCATCACCTTTGGTAATCGCCGGTGTGCAGCGGTGGTCGCGGCACCCGGGGTCAGCGGCCGCGAGGTGGCCGAAGGCTCGCTGTTCGCGTCCCTGGCGGACGACACGGCGGAAGGCAAATCCATCGTTGAATACCTGCGCGCCTTGCACCCTCAGGCCGAGCCTTCCCAGGACGAGTTGACCGCCGTGCCGTTCAGCGCTGAAACCCGCTTGTCCGGCGTTGACTACCAGGGCCGCGTGTACCGCAAAGGCGCGGTGGATTCGCTGCTGGCATTTATCGGCCAGCAGCGTCAGGACCTTGCACCTGCGCTGTCGCGGGAAATCGACAAGATCGCCCAGAGCGGCGGCACGCCGTTGCTGGTGTGCGCCGATGGCAAGCTGCTTGGTGCGATTCATTTGAAGGACGTGGTCAAGCCCGGCATCCGCGAACGTTTCGCCGAGCTGCGCAAACTGGGCATCCGCACCGTGATGGTCACTGGCGACAACCCGCTGACGGCTGCTGCGATTGCCGCTGAGGCGGGCGTGGATGACGTGCTGGCCGAAGCCACGCCAGAGAAAAAACTCGCACGTATCCGTCATGAGCAGAACGACGGGCGCCTGGTGGCAATGTGCGGCGACGGCGCCAACGACGCCCCGGCACTGGCGCAGGCCGACGTGGGCATGGCGATGAACGACGGCACTCAAGCCGCCCGTGAGGCCGCCAACATGGTCGACCTCGACAGCGACCCTACCAAGCTGCTGGACGTGGTGCAGATCGGCAAGGAATTGCTGGTGACCCGTGGCGCGCTGACCACCTTTTCAATCGCCAACGATGTGGCCAAATACTTTGCGATTCTGCCGGCGCTGTTTGCCTCGATCTATCCGCAACTGGGCGTGCTCAACGTCATGCACTTGCAGAGTCCGCAGAGCGCGATCCTGTCGGCCATTGTGTTTAACGCGTTGATCATCGTGGTGTTGATCCCGTTGGCATTGCGCGGTGTGCGCGTGCAGGCAGCGAGTGCAGCGGCGTTGCTGCGGCGCAACCTGTTGATCTATGGCTTGGGTGGGTTGTTGGTGCCGTTCGTGGGTATCAAGGCCATCGACATGCTGTTGACCGCCCTGCACCTCGTATAAGCCAGACCTTGTAGTGAGCGGGCTTGCCCCGCGCTGGGCTGCGAAGCAGCCCCACTGCGACCAAGGTCGCTGTATCCAACGAATTGAGGAACCTGAAATGTCCAACATCATCCGTCCAGCCCTGAGCCTTTTAGTGCTCATGACCCTGATCACCGGCGTCGCCTACCCATTGGTGGTGACCGGCGTCGCCCAGGTGGCATTCCCCGATCAGGCCAACGGCAGCCTGGTACGCGACGCCGATGGTAAGGTGCGCGGGTCCAGCCTGATCGCCCAGGATTTTACCGGCGACAGCTGGTTTCACCCGCGTCCATCGGCGGGCGCCTTTGCGACGGTGTCCAGCAGCGCCAGTAACCTTGGCCCGAGTAACCCAGCGTTAGCCACCCGCGTATTCGATGACGCAAATAAACAGCTGGTGCCAGGTCAGGGCCCGGTACCTTTGGCCTCGCTGACTACCTCTGGCAGCGGTCTTGATCCACACTTGCCACCCCAGGCGATTGCCTATCAACTGGTGCGGGTAGCGGCGGCGCGGAATGTGCCGGTGTCGACCTTGCAACGGCTGTTGGATGAGCACATCGAAAGCCCATTGGTGGGGCCACCGGTAGTGAATGTACTGGCGCTGAACATGGCGCTGGAAAAACTCTGATCCCACAGTTGATCTTCACTTGCCCGATTACATCATCACCTGAAGGACACTGCCCGCATGAGCGACTCCGGCCGCGCCGATGCCCTGCTAGCCGATCTACCCCGTAATGGTCGTGGCCGGCTCAAAGTCTTCCTCGGTGCCGCACCCGGCGTAGGCAAGACCTACGCCATGCTGCAGGCGGCCCACACCCAACTGCGCCAAGGCGTCAAGTTGGTCGCCGGTGTGGTGGAAACCCACGGCCGCGCCGAGACCGAAGCCTTGCTCGCCGGCCTGCCACAGCAACCGTTGCTGCGCAGCGAATATCGCGGTGTGATGCTCGAAGAAATGGACCTCGACGGCCTGCTCGCCGCCAAGCCCAAGCTGGTGCTGGTGGACGAACTGGCCCACAGCAACGCGCCCGGCAGCCGCCATGAAAAGCGCTGGCAAGATATTCAGGAACTGCTCGCTGCGGGCATCAACGTGTTTACCACGGTCAACGTTCAGCACTTGGAAAGCCTCAACGACCAAGTGCGCGGGATCACCGGCGTGCAGGTGCGTGAAACGCTGCCGGACTGGGTACTGCAAGAAGCCGACGAACTGCTGCTGATCGACCTGCCATCCCGCGAGCTGCTGGAGCGCCTGCGCGACGGCAAAGTCTATGTTCCGGAACAGGCCCGTGCGGCCATCGATGCGTTTTTCACCCAGACCAACCTGATGGCCCTGCGCGAGCTGGCGATGCAGACGGCCGCAGCCCATGTCGACGATGACTTGGCCCAGGGCTATCGCCAGCTCGGCCAGGCCGCGCCGGCGGTGCGCGGCCGCTTGTTGGTGGGTGTGGATGGCGACGCGCAGGCCGAACGCCTGGTGCGGCATGCCAGTCGTGTGGCGCAGCGTCGACATTTGCCGTGGAGCCTGGTGCATATCGATAACGGCCGGGCACGGGATGAGCAGTCGCGTCTGCGCCTGCAAAACGCCCAGCAATTGGCCGAACGTCTCGGCGGGGAAGTCGTGTTGCTACGGGCGGGGGAGGTGGCCAAAACCTTGATCCAGCACGCCGCCGAACGCCGCGCCAGCCTGGTGCTGGTGGGACAGTCACGGATGCGCTGGCGCCGTCGTTTATTCGGTGGAGGCCTGGCGGCGCGTCTGTTGCGCAATGCGCGCGGCTTGGAAATCAACGTGCTCGACAGTGACGATACTCCCGCGCCGCCTCGCTTGCCGCAGGTCCGCGGGCTGGTGTGGTTCGACTACTTTTTGGCGGTGGTGGCGACGGTGATTGCTGCCGGCGTGGCCTGGGCGGTGTCCAGTGTGTTGCCGTTACCGAATATCTCGCTGGTGTTTCTTGCTGCCGTATTGCTGGTCGCGGTGCGCAGTAGCCTGGGGCCGTCCCTGGTCTGCGCGGCTTTATCATTTCTGACCTACGACTTCCTGTTTATTCCGCCGAATTTTTCCTTCTCCATCCAGCGTGAAGAAGATGTGCTGACCCTGCTGTTCTTCCTGCTGATGGCAGCGCTCACCGGCAACCTCGCGGCGCGTCAGCGTCGACAATTGCAGGCGTTGCGCGATACCCAGGAGGAAACCAGCGAGCTGCTTGACCTGTCACGCAAACTCACCGCCGCCACCGATCGCCAGGCCGTGGTCAGCGCGGCGGCCCATCACCTTGAAGGTTGGAACGACCTGGACCTGTGCCTCGTCAATCGCGATGGACAGGGTGGTTGGAAGATCGAAACCGGCGGCCCGCTGACTTTCAGCGAAGCCGAACGCGCCGCCGCCGACTGGGCCTGGCAACATGACCAACCCGCGGGCATGGGCACCGGCACCTTGCCGTTTGGGCGCTGGTGGTGGTGGCCGTTGTCGGGCGAGGAAGGTCCGCTGGGCTTGCTCGGTGTCAGTGCCAAACCGGGCCAGGCGTTGAGCGGTCAGCGCCGCCGCTTGCTTACTGCTCTGAGTCAACCTCTGGCCCAGGCCCTGGCCCGTGCGCAGTTGGCGCAGGAGCTAGAATCCGCACGCCTGCACGGCGAAACCGAGCAACTGCGCAGTGCCTTGCTTGCGTCGGTGTCTCACGATTTGCGTACGCCGCTGACGTCCATGCGCGGCAGTATCGACAGCCTGCTGGCGTTGGGTGAAGCCATTCCCCTGGAGGACCGTCGCGAATTACTGGAAGGCACGCGTGATGAGGCCGAGCGCCTCGATCGCTATATCCAGAACCTGTTGGACATGACTCGCTTGGGCCATGGCGCTCTCAAGCTGGCGCGTGATTGGGTGTCGCCGGGGGATATCGTCGGCAGCGCCCTTGGCCGTTTGCGTGCGGTACTGGCGCCATTGCAGGTGAGCACCGAGGTGCCGCCTGAGCTGCCGTTACTGTATGTGCATGCGGCGCTGATCGAACAGGCGCTGGTCAATGTACTGGAGAACGCCGCACGCTTTTCACCCCCTCAGGGACGTTTGCAGTTGAGTGCCGGCGTGTCGGATAAGCAACTGTTTTTCGCGGTAGCCGATGAGGGGCCGGGCATCCCCGAGGATGAGCGCGCGAAGATTTTCGATATGTTCTACACCGCTGCGCGCGGTGATCGGGGCGGGCAGGGCACCGGCCTGGGTTTGGCGATCTGCCAGGGGATGGTTGGGGCGCACGGTGGGCATATCAGCGTGGCCGATGGCATTGAAGGGCGAGGCACCTGCATCACCTTGTTCCTTCCATTGCCTGCACAGCCTGGCCTGGAGCCTGAGTCGTGAGCTACCCTCTTTTCTCCACGGATTTTGATGGGACACCATGAGCCAGACCGCGACGATTTTGGTCATTGATGACGAACCGCAGATCCGCAAGTTCCTGCGCATCAGCCTGGCCTCCCAGGGTTACAAAGTGATCGAGGCGGGCACCGGAAACGAAGGCTTGGCCCAGGCGGCCTTGAGCAAGCCGGACTTGCTGGTGCTCGACCTAGGCTTGCCGGACATGGACGGCCAGCAAGTGCTGCGTGAGTTTCGCGAGTGGTCGACGGTGCCGGTATTGGTGCTGTCGGTGCGCGCCAGCGAAGGGCAAAAGGTCCAAGCCCTCGACGGCGGCGCCAATGACTATGTGACCAAGCCTTTTGGAATCCAGGAGTTTCTCGCCAGGGTTCGCGCGCTCCTGCGCCAGGCGCCCGCAGGTGAGGCGCAGGAAGCGGCGTTGAGTTTCGGCCCGCTGACGGTCGATCTGGCCTATCGCCGTGTGCTGCTGGACGGTGTCGAAGTGGCGCTGACTCGCAAGGAATATGCCGTGTTGGCGCAGTTGGCGCGGCACTCGGGACGGGTGATCACCCAGCAGCAACTGCTCAAGGATATCTGGGGGCCGACCCATACCGAGGACAGTCACTACCTGAGGATTGTGGTGGGCCATCTGCGCCAAAAACTGGCGGATGATCCGACTCAGCCACGCTTTATCGTGACCGAGGCGGGGGTCGGGTATCGGTTGTTAGGCGGTTAGAGTCTGGCGCCTGTCGAAGCACTCAGGGCTGTTCACTTTCATAGCGGTCCAACGTATCGCTGGCAATTTCGCGCCCCAAAGCGATCAACTCCGGCGCCTTGTAGAACTCGAAAAACCGGCACACCCGCTTCGGCACGTTGATCAATACATCCGGCGGATAGCCCGCAATTTTGTACTGAGCCAATGACGTCTGCATCACCTCAAAACTCTGGTTGATCAGGTCCAGCAACGACGCTGGCCCCACGTTATCAATGATGAACGAACCGGTCGCCGACTTCGGCGCCCCGGGTTTTTCCGGCGCAGCGGCGGGTTGTTGGGACTCGGGCTCAGCCGAATCCAGCCAAGGGTTGATCTCGGCCGCCTGGGCCTGCAACGCTTCCTGCTCCAGCTTCATCAACTGCTCGGCTTGCTTACGACGAAACGGCAGATGCGAGCCGAGTGATTTCGCCAAGCTGTTGAAGCGGCTCTTGAACGCCGGCGGACGTTGGATCACCGGCAATTGGTAGTGTTTCTGGTTGGTGGCGTTGAGGTTGACTGCGATGATCAAGTCGCAATGGCTCGACACCACCGGCACGATAGGCAGTGGGTTAAGCAGGCCGCCGTCCACCAGCATGCGGTTACCTTGCATCACTGGGGTGAACAGGCTGGGAATTGCGGCCGAAGCGCGCATGGCCTGGTGCAGGCAGCCCTCTTGGAACCAGATTTCCTGCTGGTTGGTGAGGTCGGTGGCCACGGCCGTGTAGGGAATGCGCAGCTCCTCGATATTGATCTCGCCGACGATCTTGCGGATCTGTCCGAAGACCTTCTCGCCACGAATCGCTCCCAGGCGAAAACTCACGTCCACTAGACGCAGCACGTCGAGGTAATCAAGGCTTTCAATCCAGTTTCGATACTCGTCCAGCTTGCCCGCGGCGTAGATCCCACCCACCACCGCGCCCATGGAACAGCCAGCGATACAGGCAATGTCATAGCCGCGCCGTTCAATTTCTTCGATCACTCCGATATGGGCGTAGCCCCGGGCTCCACCGGAGCCCAGCACCAAGGCAACACGTTTCTTCATGGTCCATATCCTTTGATCGGCAGGTCCCCACAATGCACCCATTGAGGGGGCCGCTTCAATCTTCGCTGAACTGCGTAATATTTTTCCAGAATAGCGAGTAGGCTCGGGTATGCTCTGGCAATAGGTACTATCGATTTCAGGCTAAGGACAAGGCACTTTTTGTTGTAGGCAACGTCTACAACCGTACGACTGTTTTTCTTTATTTTGAGGTGTCATTGATGAAAGCCTGGATGTGTGTGCCTGTGATTCTGTTGGCCCTGGCCGGTTGTGCCGGGAAAACCGCTTACCGCGACAGTTGCGGCGCGCAATTGGACGCTGCCTGGAAAGAACTGGACCTGGCCAAGGCCGAAGGTTTCGCCGGTACCGTCAGCTATTCCAAGGCGTTGTCCCTCTTGACCGGTGCGAAGACACAGCAACAGTTTGAAGCGTTTGAAGGCTGCTCCAACAAGGCTGAGAAGGCACGGTTCTATATTCGTGAGTCGCGCGCCGGGCGTTGAGCCATGGGCAGCAAGTAGGATTTTTCATCAAAAGGCGGGGGCAGGATGTCAGCGTTGGTTGATCAGTTAGTCGCTCAGGTCATTGGCCTGGAAGTAGGGTTGCTGAGCTGCCAGGCTCGCCTCGCCGCCGTCACCGACGATGAAGCGCTGCATGACTTGCGCACCACCGTGCGGCGCCTGCGCAGCCTGTTGCGACCCTTGCGTCGGTTGCCAGGCGTCGAACAGCTCGAATTGGCTGCCAGCACCGTTGGCCGATTGACCACACCCCTGCGTGATCGTGAAGTGCTGGCTGCTTATCTGCATCTGCATGGTCATCACGAAGCGGCAGATCGGCGTCTGCGCCTACAGCCCGACGCGTATCGCCAGGTAGCGCAAAGTCCTGAGTTGGCGCACTTGCTGCAGATTCTGGATGCCTTCCCACGCTTTATTCGCGCCTCCCAACATCAGAAATTGCTCAAAGGCCTGCGCTCGCGCATCGAGAAGCGTCTGGCCAAGCAATGGAAAACCCTCGGTGAAGCCCTCAAGGATCCCGGCCATGATCGCCACCGTCTGCGTTTGTTGATCAAGCGCGTGCGTTATGCGGCCGAGGCGTATCCGGAACTGGACAAACTGCCCGCTAATGCCATGTCGCGCCTGAAGAAAGCCCAAGGTGCCCTGGGCGATTGGCATGACTGCTGGCAGTGGCTGGCCCAGGCTGAACATCAAGCGGATCTGCAACCGTGTGTGGCGATATGGCACAAAACCATGGCTAAAGCCGAGGGTCAGGCGGATCGGGTGCTGGACAAGCTCAGCGCGGATTGTTTCTGAATCGGTCCGGTTTTTGGCCGGAATAGGCGCTGTACCTCACCTGCACGATGGTTAAGATCCCTCATCTGTTTCCTTTGACCTGAGGTCGCCATGCGCTTTAGTGATTTGCTCGACGCTGCCCGTTGCCACCCGCTGGATGTCACCATCCCCGCCGAATGGGCCCAAGGTCGCGCGACGTTTGGCGGGCTGGTCGCCGCTTTGCAATACGAAGCACTGCGTGCCCAAGTGCCTGCGGATCGACCATTGCGGTCGTTGGCAATAACCTTCGTGGGGCCGGTGGCGCCCGATGTGCCCGCCAGTTATCAAGTCGAAGTGTTGCGCGAAGGCAAGGCAGTCAGTCAGTTGCTAGGCCGCGTCGTTCAGAACGGTGAAGTGGCGACCCTGGTGCAAGCCAGTTTTGGCGCATCCCGTGAGTCAGAGATAGATGTGGCAAGCGACACGGCGCCGGTGTTCAAACACTGGGACGAGTGCCAGGAGTTGCCCTATATCAAGGGCGTGACGCCTGAATTTATGCGTCACTTGGCAATGCGCTGGAGCGTTGGCGGCCTGCCATTCACCGGTAATAAGTCCCGCGAAATGGGGGGCTGGGTTCGCTTGCGTGGGGATGTGAAAGAAGAGCCGTTGACCGAGGCGCATATCCTCGCCCTGGTCGACGCCTGGCCGCCGGCATTGCTGCCGCACCTGAAGAAACCGGCACCGGGCAGCACCCTGACCTGGACCATCGAATTCATCCAACCGTTGCAGGATCTGACCACCCTCGATTGGTGCCAGTACTGCGTCAATATCGAACACGCCCGCGACGGCTACGGCCATGCTGCCGCTGCGCTGTGGAGCCCTACTGGCGGATTGATTGCTATCAGCCGCCAGACTGTTGTGGTATTCGCTTAAGCATCAGTGCAGATGGCGCTGGCGCCAGGCGCGCCACCCGCCACTGCTTGACACAACGCGCGCAGAGGTCACGAACTGCTCAATCACCAGGCGCTCACCGCATGTTTGCGGTCACTGAACGGCTGACTCGCCTGGGCTTCCAGGCTGTGACCATGACGCTGCAATGCCAGGCCGGCCAGAATGCCGACTACGCCAACGGCGAAACTGGCCAGGCTCAGACTAAAGGCCCCAGAAACGATCAACAGAAAGCCAACGATAAACAGCGGCACGGCGATCAGGTTCAAGGCCAGGTTCGTTGGGTGCTGGTGCTTCTGCGGGTAGCTATGCCATTGCCAGGCGGGGAGATTGGGATGACGTTTGCCCATGATGGTGATTCCTCTGTCCGTTGAAACAACATGGAGAGAGTTTAGGTGGGGGCGGGCGCGTGGGCGAATTGGGGCTCGCTATGGGGCTCATAGCCAGTCCTACAGTTTCAATTGCCCAATCGCCTTGCTCAACTCCCCTGCCAACGTCGCCAGTTCATTGCTGGTCGTTGCCGAATCCACGGTTTGTTGCACGGTGTTCTCGGTCACATCGCGGATACTGACCACTGCGCGGTTCATCTCTTCGGCCACATGGCTTTGCTGTTCGGCGGCAACGGCGATTTGAGTGTTGCTTTCACGCATCTGCGCCACGGCACCGGTGATTTCGGCGAGTGCGGCACCGGCTTCCTGGGCTTGTTGCACGCAGTCGTCGGCCTTGAACGAGCTTTCCTGCATAAAGTCCACCGCGTCGCGGGTACCGGCTTGCAGCGCTGAAACCATACGGGTGATCTCGTCGGTGGAGCTTTGCACGCGCTTGGCCAGATTGCGCACTTCGTCGGCGACCACTGCGAAGCCACGGCCCATTTCTCCAGCGCGTGCGGCTTCAATGGCGGCGTTGAGGGCGAGCAGGTTGGTCTGTTCGGCGATGCTGTGAATCACGCTGACCACACCGTTGATTTTCTGGCTGTCTTCAGCAAGCTTCTGGATCATTACGGCAGTTTGTTGCACGCCGCTGGAGAGTCCGGCAATCGAGTGTCTTACCCGAGTCACCACTTCCTGGCCGCTACCGGCGAGGGTGTCGGCGGATTGGGACAAATCTCGCGTGGCGCCAGCATGTTGGGCGATGTGGTAGACGGTGGCGGTCATCTCGTTGATGGCCGTGGCGGCCTGGTCGGTTTCGCTTTGCTGGCCGAGCATGCCGTGCTGCACCTCATTCATGCTGCTGGCCAGACGTGCAGCGCCTTCGTCCAGTTGCCGAGCGGTGCGCGCCACGGTGCTGACCACGCGCTGGTAGCCAGCCTGCATGGCATTGAACGCGCTGGCCATCTGGCCGACTTCATCCTTGCAGGCCAGGGGAACGCGAGCCGACAGGTCGCCGGTTTTCTCCACGTGCAGCATCACATCCTTGAGCGTGTTGAGCTGACTGAGCAGGAAGCGGATCAGCAGTTGCGAAGCACCAAGCATCACAAGCATCAGGATTGCGACAGCCACAGCGTAATTAGCGAAGCGGTCACTGAAGACCTGGCTCAAGCTTGGCGCGTAGGCAAGTACGCCAATGTATTGCCCATCCGGGCGGGCAATGACTTCAGCGCCTATCAATGGATTTTCACCAAACAGCGGCATGTGATTGAGTTCGACCCAGCCGGTGGTGGTGCTCAGGGCTGACAGATCCAAATCGCCCAACTGTGGGACTTGGCCTCGGGCAAACGTCAGCCAATGCGCGTCCTTGGGGAGCGGCTGGTTGGTTGGCCAGGCCCCCAGCAATCGGCCCTGGGCCTGCGCCGAAACCTGGGAGGCTGTGCTGCGCGCTTGTTGTTCGAGCTGCACGGCGTACAGCACCAGCAGCAGGGTGGTGATGAAGGCGACCGCGTTGACGGCCCAGAATTTGTACTTCAGCGAGATATTGCTAAGCCAGGCACCCATGTAAGGTTTTCTCTGATAGCGGAAACAGCATTGGCAAGGTGCCATTATTGTGCCGCTACTCAGAAAACCGGTTTTGACATGGGTCAATGCGCCGCATCAATCCAAGGTCGGCAACCCAAAAAAAGCGCGTGAACAGGCAGTGCTGTGGTCGGCCAAGTCTTGCGCGCTTTCGTTGCGGTGCAGGGCGACTTCGCGCAGTACTTCCGTCAGATAAGCCGGTTCGTTACGACCGTTTTTCGGCTTGGGACGCAGGGTGCGCGGCAGCAGGTAAGGCGCATCGCTTTCCAGCATCAGGCGGCCCCGGGGAATTTCTTTGACGAGTGGGTGCAGGTGCGTCCCACGGCGCTCGTCGCATATCCAGCCGGTGATGCCAATGTGCAAATCGAGGTCGAGGTAGCTGAACAGCGCCGCCTGTTCGCCGGTGAAGCAATGCACTACGGCGGCGGTGAGGTGGTCGCGGTAGTCCTTGAGGATCTCCAGCAGGCGTTGGTTAGCGTCACGCTCATGGAGAAATACCGGGAGCTTTAGCTCGACGGCCAGGGCCAGGTGTTCTTCCAGGACTTTTTCCTGTTGCGGGCGCGGTGAGAAATCCCGGTTGAAATCCAGGCCGCATTCGCCCACGGCACGTACGCGGCTTTCGCTGAGTAAACCGCGCAAACGCTGGGCGCTGTCGCCGTTCCAGTCGCTGGCGGAGTGGGGGTGGATGCCTGCGGTGCTGAACAGGCGTTGGCCGCTTTCGTCGAGGTTGACGCACAGTTCCAGAGCCTGTTCGCTGCCGTCGACGCTGGTGCCGGTGAGTACCAATTGCTGCACGCCGGCGGCGTAGGCGCGGTCGAGAACGGCCTGGTGCTTGTCGTCGAAACTGGGGTTGGTCAGGTTGACGCCGATATCAATGAGTTGCATGGTGCTATCTCCGCCTGCGGCCGGAAAGCATATCAGAGCTGTAGATTTATAAGAAAAACGAAGAACTACAATGAGTTATAGCTGTCTTTGAACGTCGCAAGTGACATCGTGTTTGGCTGAACGTCCTGCACTGTGCCACCGTTGCACGCAAAGCCTGCGCATAAAGCGCTCTGTTTCTGACCTCCACCGCGTCGTTTTTCGCGAGCGCGTTGGCCAGTATTCTTTCCGGAGAGCGGATGATCCGACCCTCGGCGTTGCTTATGTTGTGCCTGGCGTTACTGTTGCCTTTGGCGGCGGTTGCGCGTCTGGACGGGCCGCTGGAAGTGACCAAGCCTGGCAAGGTCCGTGACTTGGCGGAGATTCGTTCAAGTCGCACCCTTCGGGTATTGGTCAACCAAAGTCGCAACAGTTCCGGCGAAGTGCAGGGCCAGGCCATCGGTGTTGAATACCACCGCCTACGCGCCTTCGAGCAATACCTCAACGGTCACGCCCGTGATGGCCAGGAAATAAACCTCAAGATAATCCCCAAGGCCAAGGATCAATTGCTCGGCGCGCTGGCCCGTGGTGAAGGCGATCTGGTTGCTCCTGGCGAGTTGCTTGATGTGAAGGCTGCTCACAAGATCAGCACCAGTAGCCCGATTGCCAGCGCTGTACCGTTGTGGCTGGTGGGGGTGAAGGGCGAGCGGCGTTTTACCAAGTTGGAGCAACTGTCAGGACGAACGCTGGCGCTGACCACTGGCAGTGCGGCAGCGGATGCCATCAGCCAGGTCAATCAGAAGCTGGCCCTGCACAAGCAGCCACCGGTGAAGGTGGAATGGGTGGACCCGACCCTGGCAGTGGAGGACGTTCTGGAAATGGTGCAGGCGGGGATTTTCCATCTCACCATTGTCGAGAAACCGATTGCCGAACGCTGGTCTAAGATCCTGCCCAAGTTGCGCTTCGACAAACAAGTCGTCATCAGCGAACCCGGCGACGAATACTGGTTTGTTCGCCAGGACGCTTCGATGCTGCGTGCAAGTATTGATCGATTTCTCAAGACCTATCGCACGCCTTCCGACCAGGACGTGGCGTTTCAACGTATTTATCGACGCCTCTACCAGGTGCGCAACCCACTGGCCCGCGCCGACCGCCAGCGCCTGGAAAAGCTGCGGCCAGTGCTGCAAAAACATGCCCGCGAGCAGGGCATGGACTGGCTTAACCTTGCAGCGCTGGCTTTCAAGGAATCCGCCTTCGATCCTGGCGCGCGCAACAGCGGTGGTCCTACCGGCTTGATGCAGATCACACCCTCAGCGGCCCAGCGGGTGGGCGTCAACAATATCGAAAGTCTCGACAGTAATGTGCAGGCGGGCGCGCGTTATCTGGCGTTGATCCGTCGCAAGTTCTTCGCCAGCCCCAAGCTCAACGAGCGTGAACGCATGGCTTTTGTACTCGCGGCCTACAACATGGGCCCGGAGCGCGTGCAGGGTATGCGCACCGAGGCCAGGCGCCGCGGATTGAACCCCAACCAATGGTTCTTCCAGGTGGAGCGCATTGCCATGGAACAGGTGGGAATGGGCGGCGTCAGCTATGTTAATAGCGTCAACAAGTACTTCTTGGCGTTCGATCGGGAGCGTGAGTCCCTGGAGCCGCCAGCACCGAAAATTGCCTCACGGAAGTAATCGATTTTATCGATATTAATCAGGCATTTTTTCGGCTTTTATCATTGATTAAACTGATTAATATAGCGGCCAACCAACCCCTACTTCGAAAAGGATTTACTCCATGAGCCCAATGATCAAAAGCCTACTGTCCACTCGTGCCGGCTACGGTCTGACCATCCTGCGCATTGTTGTTGGCATCATCTTCGCCGCCCACGGTTCGCAAAAACTCTTCGGTTGGTTTGGCGGCTACGGCTTGGCGGGCACTGCCCAATGGATGGAAAGCATCGGCCTGGCGCCGGGTACCCTGATGGCGCTGCTGTCGGGCGGAACCGAGTTTTTCGCCGGCCTGGCCCTGATCATCGGTCTGCTGGTACGCCCTGCTGCGTTGGGCCTGACCATTCTGTCGGTGGTGGCGATCTTCTCGGTGCATATCCATAACGGTCTGTTCATGGCCAACAACGGTTACGAGTTCGCATTAGCCTTGTTGGGCGGGTCCGTGGCAGTGCTGCTGGAAGGTGCCGGCAAACTGTCTGCCGACCGTGCGATAGCCAACTGACCCCTCTACAACACCTGAAGAGGCCCGCCATGTGCGGGCCTTTTCATTGCTCGGGATTCTTGACATCGTCCATCCGGCTTCTCTAGGATGCTGCCCATGCGCCGATTTAAACAGCTAATTGCGGGGCGCCACTGGGACTCGATGCAGCCCGACAGAAGCCTGTTCTCCCCTGAGGAAACAGCTTCGAAATACCGCTAAAGCGCTGGTTCGGTGTTGCCTCTCACCTGCCCGCAGACTTTTGAGGCAGAGACACGACACTATGAATGCACTACGCCCCCTGATACGCCTGGCTCCGATCACTGCGGACCTTACTCAACGCAATCCGAAAATCCTCTTGGGCGGTAAGCACCAGCCCACGCTGTTGCGTTACCTGGACGGCTGGCCACGTCGCACCGGGCGGCCTTCGGCTTTCCTGATCCAGTTTGTCGAAGATGGCGGTTCCCTGGCCCGTTTTGCGAGTAATAGCTTCGACCTGGCAGTTATCCAGGCGCCCAGTGCCAGCGACGCGGCTGAAGTGATTCGTCAACTCACACGTATTGCCCGGCAGGGGCTGATTGCCAGGCGTTGAGGGCTCAGAAGAGTCCGACACTCGCCTGTAATCGGCGCCGTTTATTCCTTACAAAAACCACCCAAGCGACCAGACAGAGCACGCCCGGGATTGCCAAGGTCACGAACAGCTTTATCGCGAGCTCCAGGCGATGCACCTCAGCGTGCGTCTGAACCCTCAAAGCGTGTAATTCCATGGGTAAGCGCAGGCGCTCCTTGTTGAGCGCCACCAATTGGGGGGTGGTGTCCACTGCTTGGGAGCCGAGGGGGGCAGCCGGTGGGTTCAGCATTTGCCATTCCTGTTCCGTTCGTAACAGACGCCGTTCCAATTCAGTCGCCTTCTGCTCGTAGGCTTGTTCGGCGTTGTCGCGTATCCGCTCCATTATGTTCTTCGATCTGTCCATCGGTGCGCGCGGGCGGATATTGGCCAGTGAATCGCTCGCGGAGAGGTTATCCAGCGTATTTAAGATAAAGACTGCGTTGCTGTCAGGCGCTGAGCTATTGATGTGATCCGTGAGCAAATCAGTGTCGGCCACCACCACCACATGGATCTGTGCCGCTTTTTGCAAACCTGCGGGCTGCTCCTTAATGCCATCGGGGAATGCTGAGTAGGCTGGCCCCTCTATACGAGCAGCAATCACATGGTGTTGCGCCCGAGTGGATGCGTTATCGGCCGTTGAGTCGATCTCATGTGCTGAGGTAAATCGGTTGGTTTCCAGCAACCTGGATTGCCCGGAACTTTGCAGAAGCGGGGTGAGGGTGGTGCCGCTTTTTTTGCGATGAAAAAGCGCACCACTGCTCGAGACCGTCACAGTATTCAGTTTCCAAGTGCTGATGTCGTGCGTGTTCATTGCCTGCCGATGCAGCTTCAATCTGCCCGGATACTGCACTGGGAGCTTACCCAGCTCAGGTTCCGCCGATTCCGCGTAGCGGTGGTCGATTAGAAACTTGTCTGCTGGCATCTCTACGCCCCAAGCGGAAAGCACCTCTGTCAGACGAGTATTGGCGGACGTGATGTTCGAACTTTGCTCAGGCATGGGGTCGATAAACATCATCAATTTACCGCCCCTCAACACAAATTGTTCAATCCCATACAACGATTGTTCGGGCAGCGCTTCAGGACGCACGACCATAAGCGTTTTGACGTGTTCCGGTATGCGCTCGGTGGTCGCCTCCAGATTGACCAGGTTGAAATGTCGCTGCATTTCCGTCACCAACTGGCCTGCATAGTCTCCCATTGCTAAACCAGACAATAGTCCGATAACGGGGCGGTCTGGGTACTGCAACTTATAGATCAGATGGCTGATTTCATATTCGAGCAATGGCTCCCGGTCCAGGCTGAATGATTCAATACGTTGCGCTCCGTGGCCGGCTCGGGTGCCGATCAGCCCCAGAAATCCCGACTGGTCGTCGAGACCGAAAAGCCTGGCTTTGTAGGCGTCTTCTGAAAAAGATCCGGGATCAATAAGGTGCAGATTGATCATACCCTTCGCTGCTTTTTCGTATTCCCGCAACCGGTCTTCTATGTGCTTGCCGTGGCGCTTTAGGGCGAAGCTTCGTTTCGGGTCGTTATTGGTATTGAAGTAATACAAGTCCATTGGCGACTCAAGCGACGAAAGTAATTGTCTAGCGGGTGGGGAAAGGGTGTGGACCTTATGCCGCGAAAGATCCCATCGGATATCAGGAATTTTCGCTATCCAAACTAAGTTGAACGCTAGAAATAATAACAATATGACAGTGAGTGTAATGCCTGTGCGCAGAGTAGGTTGCATGGAGGGCTTTCCTTCTCAGCGGTGTCGGTAATTGAGGGTTACTGTCGTGGCTGTGAGGAAGGCGACTATTATACTAATGAAGTAAAGGATGTCGCGAAGCGTAAACTTTCCGTTGTCAATAGCGCTGAACCTTGAAAAAGGGCTTAGGGAGGCCAGGCTGTCTATTGCCCAGATGGGCGCCTGATGCTCTAGTGCATCAAGCAAATAAGAAAGAGCGCTGGAGGTGAGCAGCAAGCCTACTGTCAGTATGAAAAGGACAGTGCGCTGAGGCAGCAGTGTGAAAATAAACAATCCGACAGATAAATAACTGCCTGCCAGCAGCCAGCTAGACATAAATTGCGAGGCAATAATATTGTTGTCTGCATTACCCATGTAGTTGGCAATGATGACGAGGGGGAACGCCAACATCAGGGCCATGCCCACCACGGCCCAGGCTGCTAGAAATTTTCCAACAACCCATTCATGCGTCGTGACGGGCACTGTTTTCATCAGGTCGAGAAAGCCTGCATTGGATTCGTCCGACCAAAGTTGCGTCGCGAGTGAAGGAATCAATAATAGATATAGCCAAGGGTGCAACTGGAAAAAAACCTGCAAGGTATTGATGTCGTGTTCAGGCCACGGACTCATGTGCAACCCGAGTGCCACGTAAAGCACTGAAAAAATGGCAACGCTCAGATAAGTGCCGGGTGTGCAGGCGTAGTGGAGAAGTTGACGCTTGAAAATGACTGGCAGCAGTTTCAAAGACGGGCCTCACGGCTCAGATGATGAACCACATCGCTCAGTCGACCGGGCTCTAGGTTCAGTGAGTTGATTTTCCATCGGCGATGGGCAATGAGTGCATTGATGTGGGGGTAGATGGTGTGTCCCGGCATGGCCAGGACGGTCACCGTACCGGGTGCATGCCGATGCTCTTCGATCCCTGCCACACCTGGCAGTACGGCTAGAGCCAACAAGTCCAACGGAGCGTCTGCGGCGAGGGTGACCGCCTGAAAATGACGAGAGTTGCGTTGCAAATCGGGCATTGGGGTGTCGGCCACCAGGCGATTGCCTGCGATAACCAGCGCGCGAGTGCAGAACTCGGACAATTCATCGCAGTGGCGGGAGGCGACGATCACTGTCATGTCTTGTGTCAACGACTGGATGAGCGCCCTGAATTTGTGTTTTTGATCAGGTGTGAGCCCTTCAGTTGGCTCATCGAGTAACAGCAGCGTAGGGGTGTGCAAGATGGCTTGGGCGATGGCGACTTTGCGCTTAAGGCCGATCGACAGCGCATCAAGGGGCGCGTTGAGCACCGATGACAATTCCAATCGTGCAGCAGCCTGTTCAACCTTTGCGCGCTTTTCGGTGCCGCGAAGTCCGCGGATGGCTGCGATGTAGTCAAGGAACTCTTTAACCAGCATCGTCGGGTGACTGACACACTTGTTAATTTGGTAGCCGACTATCTTTTTTACTTTATGCGATTGGGTGGTTGTATCGATACCTTGGATGTTGATATGTCCGCTGAAGGGGAGTGTCGAGCCTGAGATTAAATCGAGAAGTGCTGTTTTAACTGTAGGATTTTCTCCGAATAGTCCCAGGCATTCATGTTTGCAGGCGCTAAATGAAAAATCGTTGATTATTGTTTTCTTGTTTAGATGTTTTATCAGGTTGGTTATTTTGATCATTTAGTCTGGTGCGCGCAGGGCGAAGATGTTGAAAAAGAATACGAGCAATAGTGGTTTTTGGGAACTCCGATAAGCATTAATAGGAAAAGTCCTACGTGCACGCTAGGCGGGTCGCTGGAACAATTGTTTTGTGTTTGTAATCTCTAACTGCCTAGTGTTTGTCTGGGAGTTGTAGAGATTTTCCGAATGTCTAATGAGACCTGATTATCATGATGCTTCTACGTACTCTTGTTCTTGAACGCGATGGCCAAGATACGCCGGTCAACGGGGCGTTGCTCTGTGGATTTGCTGTTGGTCAGATTGCCTCAAACTTTCTTGTTTATAGCTTGGATGAAGAGGTGGAGCCGGCGAGTTCAAGGGTCTATATCGCAACCCTGCGCAAAAAACTCGATCGGTATTTTCTGGATGGAGTAGAGTCCAAGGAAGACTTACAGGTGGCAATGCAAGTTTTTAAGCAGATTCTTACATCGGCGTCGGGTATTAAGACCGGCAGTGTTACCGACACTCAAGTTTCTTATCATTTTCTCGATTTGAAAGGGTGCAAACTGCCCCCTGCGAGGCCTGAAGAGCATCATTCGGTGACCATCAAGAAGGCCCTGGTGATGAAGGTGATCACCCTGGGAATGTCTGCTCCGGTGATGCCACCCATCGAAAGCGCTTCATTGATTGTGCCTTCCATTCGCTTCTCGTCGAAAATGAGTGCGCCTCCCAGGGACGCGGACCCAACCGAGCCTGCCCAGTTGCCCGTAAATGAACAGACGCCAGAAGAGCCAAGGCAGATGCCAATCAATGAGCCGGTGACCGTGTTGCGGACTGCACCAGCCGTAATGAATGAGCCCGACGCTCCGGTGCAGCCAAAGCAACTGGCGCCAGCAGACCGCTGCAACCTGTTCGAAGTGGACAGTACGCTGACCAACCTTGCTCGTGTCGCTCAGGAACTCACCCAACAAAAACTCGCTGCAATGGAACGCGAAACAGCCCTTGATCAATGGCAGGCCCGATTGCAGCAAGAGCAGAGTCAATTGGATGAAAGGACCCGCGAATTGGAACAGCGCACCACTCAGTTGCATGACCAATCGTTGGCCGTCAGTCAGCGGACCGAAGCCCTGAAAGTGATGACTTCGCAAGTGTCGGGTTTACGCCAGAGTTTGCGCGGTGTGCTGCTTGAGCTGGATCAGACCCTGGATGGTTAGACTGCCCTGGCTACTTTCCCGGGTTCATTTATCATCAACCCCAGCGAACCGACGTCAGGGAGTTATTGCCTGGCCTATCGGCATCTATGGACATTGCCTGGGGATGCATGCGTTTGAGTACCAAGCTGATTACCAAAGAAGGTCATGAGGCGCTGAAGAAAGAGCTGGATTATCTGTGGCGCGAAAAACGTCCAGATACCACGCGCAAGGTGACGTGGGCCGCCTCACTGGGGGATCGCAGTGAGAATGCCGACTACCAGTACAACAAGAAGCTGCTGCGAGAAATCGACCGACGGGTGCGTTACCTGCGCAAGCGTCTGGAAGACATGCGCGTGGTGGAGTACATGCCCGAGCAGGAAGGTAGGGTTTTTTTTGGTGCTTGGGTCAATATTGAAAACGAGCAGGGAGAGACCAAGCGTTTTCGCATAGTCGGCTATGACGAGATTTATGACCGGATGGATTACATTTCTATCGACTCACCGATGGCTCGTGCCTTGTTGCGCAAGGAGGTCGACGATGAGGCCATCGTGCAGACTCCCGGTGGCGAAGTGTGCTGGTGGATCACCGGGATCGAATATGTGAAATAGGCAATGATGGCCCGCAGTCTTTGAAGAGTGCGGGCCATCGGCGTTTCAGCCTTCGCGCAATACCGTCAGTGGGCTGGCATTCAACGCGCGGCGTGTGCCGAATACTCCTGCGGCACCGATCAGTACGGCGCCGATGATCGGCAGCAGCAACAGCCATGGGTGCGGGTGCCAGACCAGGTCAAAGGCATAACGGTACAGCACCCAGGTCACCAGTTCGGTACCCAATGCCGCCAACAAACCGCTGACGGCGCCCAGCAAGCCAAACTCGATACGCCGTGCCTTGACCAGCAACTTGCGTTCCGCGCCCAGCGCTCGTAGCAGTGCGCCTTGGCGGATGCGCTCGTCCAGCGTGGCCTGTAAACCGGAGAACAACACGGCCATCCCGGCAGCCAGTACAAACAACAGCACGTATTCCACCGCCAGGGTCACTTGGGCGAGGATGCTGCGCAATTGCTCCAGCAGGGCCTCAACCTGGAGGATCGTAACCGCCGGAAATGCTCGCGACAGATCGACGATTTGTTGGTCATGCCCTGACGCCAGGTAGAAGCTGGTCAGGTAGGTGGCCGGCAGGTCCTTCAACGTGCCGGGCTGAAAAATCATGAAGAAGTTCGGCTGGAAGTTATCCCAGTTGATGGTTCGCAGGCTGGTGACCCGCGCTTCACGATTTTCCCCGGCAATGGTGAACACCAGGTGATCGTTCAACTTGAGCTTGAGGCTTTCAGCAACTTTGGCTTCTACCGAGACGCCAGGAATATCCTCGGTGGGTCGTTGCGACCACCATGAGCCTGCAGTCAGCGTATTGCCCGGTGGCAGGTCGGCGGCCCAGGTCAGGCTCAGATCGCGTTGTACTGCGCGGTCGCCGCTGGAGTCCTTGCTGACTATATCCTGTACCGGGTCGCCATTAATGCTAATCAACCGGCCCGGCACCACGGGGTACAGCGGCGCTGATTGCGCCTGCACTTCCAGCAGGCGGGCGCTAAAGGCGTCCTTGTCGGCCGGCAGGATGTTCAGCGCAAAGTAGTTAGGCGCGTCCTTGGGCAACTGGTTTTGCCAAGTGTCCAGCAATTCGCCGCGCAGCAGGGCGATCAAACCCATGGACAATAAGATCAAGCCAAACGCCAGTGACTGGCCCGCCGCCGCCAATGGGTGGCGCAGCAGTTGGCCCAAGCCCAGGCGCCAGGGCAGGGAGGCGCGAGCCAGCAGGCGCCGCAGGCTTTGCAACAGCAGCAAAAGCAAGCCGCCGAGGACCAGCGCAGCCACCACGCCACCGCCCAGCAGGGCGAAGGTCAGCACCAGATCCAGGCTCAGGCGCCACATGATCAGGCCCAGTGCGAACAGCGCAGCGCCGTAAACCATCCAGGTGCTGGACGGAATTGGCAGCAGGTCGCGGCGCAACACCCGCAACGGCGGTACCCGACCGAGTGCTGCCAACGGCGGCAGGGCAAAACCGGCGAGAGCCACCAGCCCGGTGCCGATCCCGGCAACGGCCGGCAACAGTCCCCCGGGGGGAACATCCGCTGGCAGCAGGTCGTGCAGGAAATAGAACAAGCCGAACTGTGCCAGCCAACCGAGCAGGGCGCCGGCCAGGCTTGCGAGCAAACCCAGTACGGTCAGTTGCAGGCTGAACAGCAACATGGCTTCGCGTCGTGACAGTCCCAGGCAGCGCAGCAATGCACTGGCGTCGAAGCGTCGGGTGGCAAAGCGGTTGGCCGACAAAGCCACGGCCACGCCGGCCAGCAGCACGGCTACTAGGCTGGCCATGTTCAGGTAGCGCTCGGCTTTGCCCAAGGCGCCGCCAATCTGTTGATTGCCGTCGCGTGAGTCCTGCAGTCGCTGGTTGGCGGCGAGCCCCGGCTTGAGCAGGTCGCGATAGGTTTGCAGCACCGTGCTTTCCGGCGGCCCGCGCCATAATTCGCGGTAGCTGACGCGGCTGCCGGGTTGGACCACGCCGGTGGCGTCCAGGTCTGCCAGGTTGATCATCACCCTTGGCGTGAGGCTGTAGAAGTTGCCGGCGCGATCTGGTTCGTAGGTGAGTACGCGGGCCAGACGCAGGGTTTTCATGCCGACATCGACGCTGTCGCCGATTTTGAGGTCCAGTGCCGTCAGCAGCCGCGCCTCCACCCAGGCTTCGCCGGGTTTGGGGCCGCCGCCAGGGGTTTCATCGCCAAAGGGCGCAGCAGCGCTCTTCAGTTCGCCTCGCAGCGGATATTGCTCGTTGACCGCCTTGATACTGGAAAGCTGGATTCCGTTATCTGTGGCGATAACACTGGAGAACTCCACGACTCGCGCGTGATCCAGACCCAGTTCGGTCCCGGAGCGGATTTGCTCGGACCGGGCTGGTGAGCTTCCTTCAAGTACCAGGTCGGCGCCTAGGAACTCGGTGGCGCGCAACATCATGGCGCCGTTGAGACGTGCACCGAAGTAACCGATAGCAGTGCTGGCGGCCACGGCCACCAGCAGGGCAAAGAACAACACGCGCAATTCGCCGGCGCGGGCATCGCGCAGCAATTGACGCATGGCAAGGCTGAACAGGCGCAACAGCGGCAAACGTGCCATCAAGGCTCCAGGGGCGCGACCATCAGGCCGGCTTCAAGGCGGATCAGGCGTCGGCAACGGTGGGCCAGGCGCTCGTCGTGGGTGACCAGCACCAGGGTCGTGCCGCTCTCTTTATTGAGCTCGAACAGCAGGTCGCTGATGCGCTCGCCGGTGTGGCTGTCGAGATTGCCGGTGGGTTCATCGGCAAACAGCACGTCCGGTTCGGCGGCAAAGGCGCGAGCAATGGCTACACGCTGCTGCTCGCCACCGGAAAGTTGGCGTGGCGAGTGGGTGAGGCGCTGGCCGAGGCCCACGCGTTCCAGCAGGTGTTTGGCGCGCTCACGGGCGTCTTTGCGGCCATCCAGCTCCAGCGGCAGCATGACGTTCTCCAGCGCGTTAAGGCTGTCGAGCAGTTGGAACGACTGGAACACAAAACCTACGTGTTCGGCGCGGATGCGTGCGCGCTGGTCTTCGTCGAGGCGGCTGAGGGCTTGTCCGGCGAGGGTGACTTCGCCGCTGCTGGGCAGGTCGAGTCCGGCCAGCAGGCCGAGGAGGGTGGATTTACCGGAGCCGGAGCTGCCGACGATAGCCAGGCTATCGCCCTTGTTCAGTTCGAGGCTCAGTTCGTGCAGGATAGTCAGTTCACCTTCCGCGCTGGGAACCACTTTGCTAAGGTTCCGCGCGGTGAGAATGCTTGCGCCCATGGAGAATCCGATGCGAATGTGGTTTTTGAGTGCTGGCCTGGCCTTGATGTGCATGGCCCAGAACGCAGCGGCGGGTACAGTCCTGATCGTTGGCGATAGTATCAGTGCCGGTTTCGGCCTGGATACACGCAAAGGGTGGGTTGCCTTGTTGGAGCAACGGCTCAAGAAGGAAGGTTTCGACGATAAAGTGGTCAACGCCTCCATCAGTGGTGATACCAGTGCTGGAGGTCTCGCGCGGCTGCCGGCGGCCCTTGCAGAGCATAAGCCTGAGGTAGTGATTATCGAACTGGGTGGCAATGACGGCCTGCGCGGTATGCCCCCTACGCAATTGCAACAAAATCTTGCGTCGATGATTCAGAAGTCCCAGGACAGCGGCGCGAAGGTGCTGTTGCTGGGCATGCAGATTCCACCTAACTATGGGAAGCGTTATGTCGACGCCTTCGCCAAAGTATTTGCCGATGTCGCCCAGCAGAAAAAGGTGCCGTTGGTACCGTTTTTCCTTGAAGGAATCGGCGGCAATTCGCAATTGATGCAGGCTGACGGGCTGCACCCGGCTGTCGCTGCTCAGGGCAAGTTGCTGGAAAATGTCTGGCCTACGCTAAAACCGCTGCTATGACGCTTTTCTACTGGCAGGCTTTCGGCTAAGGTGGCGCCCCCCCCGATCTGGAGCCCCCGATGTCGCGTCCTGCCTGGTCACTGTTTAACTACCAACTGATCGAGCCGGACGAGCAGTTGGATCTCTTCGCCTGCCAGGAAGTGCGGGTGCATTTAGTGGCGCGTCAATTGGAACTGGGCGGCTCCATTGATCGCACGCTGTGCGGCACGTTACTGCCAGCGCAGCCACGTTGGTCGCGGGTTGATCGCTCGATTTTCCAGGACCAGCGCCTTTGTCCCTTGTGCCGGGCCATCTTGGAGTCTCAAAAGCGCGGCACACCGCCGATCTGGCCTGAGCTGCGTTTCGAACTCTAGGGGCCGCGACACGCTTGCAGCTAGAAGCTCACATCACGTATACAATCGATTTTTACCTACACGTCGTTCTGCGAAGGATTTTTCGGATGTTGTCGCGCCTTTCCGTCGTCACCTGCTGCCTGTCTCTCGCTGCACTCTGTGCGGCGGGTTCTGCATCTGCTTTGCAGTTGCCCTTGCCACCTCCGGGTGAAGACATCGTCGGCCAGGTCCAGGTGATCAAGGCCAAGTACGAAGACACCTTTGCCGACCTGGGCACCACATACGACCTGGGCTATTCGGAAATGGTCGCGGCCAACCCAGGTGTTGATGCCTGGTTGCCGGGAGCGGGCACCGAGATCGTGCTGCCGACGCGTTTTATCCTGCCGCCGGGGCCTCGTGAGGGCATCGTGATCAACCTGGCGGAATACCGGCTCTATTATTTCCCCAAGGGCCAGAACGTGGTCTACACCTTCCCGTTGGGGATTGGTCGTGAGGGCTGGGGCTCGCCCATTGCCCACACCAGTATTATCGCCAAGACGCCGAACCCGACATGGACGCCGCCGGCTTCGATCAAGGCCGAACACGCCGCCAACGGTGATCCTTTGCCTAACGTGGTGCCTGCCGGACCAGATAATCCGCTGGGCCCGTTCAAGTTCACCCTGGGCACACCGGGTTACCTGATCCACGGCTCCAACATGAAGTTCGGTATTGGCACACGTACCAGTCATGGCTGTTTCCGCATGTTCAACAATAATGTGCTGGAGATGGCGGGCATGGTGCCGGTAGGTACGTCGGTGCGCATCATCAACGATGCCTACAAGTTCGGCAGCAGCGGCGGCAAGGTCTATCTGGAAGCGCATACGCCTTTGAATGATGATGGAACGCCATCGGTGGTCGACAAGCACACGGCGGTGATCAACGCTTTGCTCAAGCGTGAAGACTTGGCCAATAACCTGCGGGTCAATTGGGATCAGGTGCGTGATGTGGTGGCCGCGGAAGATGGTTTGCCGACTGAAATCGGCGTGCCAGGTGGGGCGCCTATAGCGTCCAGCTCGCTGATCGATCTTCAGCAGTAACTCTGCTCGATCAAAAGCCCGCCCACAGCCTTGCGCTGCGGCGGGCTTTTTGTTGCCTGCGTTCAGGTGCTAATCGCAGACAATAAAAAAGCCGATCCATAAATGGATCGGCTTGATAACAATCCCGAGGGATTATTACTTGCGGCTAGCTTTTTCAAGCATACGCAGAGCGCGCTCGTTAGCTTCGTCAGCAGTCTGTTGTGCTTTTTGAGCAGCAGCCAGAGCTTCATCAGCTTTACGGTAGGCTTCGTCTGCACGGGCCTGGGAGCGAGCTGCTGCGTCTTCAGTTGCAGTCAGACGAGCTTCGGTTTCTTTGGAGACGCTGCTGCAACCGGTAGCCAGAACTGCGGCCAGAGCCAGAGCAGAGAATTTCAGAACGTTGTTCATCGTGTTCCCCTTCAAGGACTTTCTATTAAATGGCTACTTTCTCAGAGTGAGCTAATAGCCGGCGTACATACTACCCATTACTTGTAGTAAGTAAACTGACGTAGCGCAAGAAGCAAAAAAAATTCTCGCACCTAATCTATTTTGGCTAATCTTTTGGAGGTTTGTATAAAAACCGTCCAATTTTTTTCATACGGGTGAAGATTGGATCCAGGCTGAAAGGGCCGGCCTGCATGCGTTAAGCTTTGTATATAGATGAAAATTTATATATTCGGGCCGACACTTACGTTGCGTTTGGCGTTGCTTGGCCGGGCATCTTTTACTCATGTAGAGGTGACTTTAAGAGCGCCTGTTCGTCTCAAGGTTCAACTGCCGGCAATGTTCAGGCTTTCGACCAGTGTTTGGTCGAGGCCCCTTCTATATCCACCAGCAGCAGGGGATGACGAGTGCGCCTTGAGCAATTTCAGGATTGGTGCCTACTATTCCCTACGTGCTGGTTGTTAGCGCTCAAGGTTTTCTCGTTGTCGAAACCGGCACGGGGTGGCGTAGATGTTCCTTCGCCGGAAAAACATCGGTAAGGTAGGGGTCAGAATTCAAGACCCGCGAGGAGTAGTGATGAGCGAGGCGTTGTCCATCCACCATGACCAGGCTGGTCATCAGTTCGAGACCAATGTGGACGGTCATCGTGCCTATCTGACCTATATGGACCTCGGGAAACAGACCCTGGATATCTATCGGACCTTCGTGCCCAACGCACTGCGGGGCCGCGGCATTGCGGCGGCGTTGACCGAAGAGGCCTTAAAGTTTGCCGAAGAGGCTGGCTACACGGTGATCCCTTCCTGCTCCTATGTCGAACGCTATATGGAGCGCCATCAGCGTCATGCCGCGAAGCTGTGAGTGATCAGCAGACAATAAAAAACGCCGGGCTTAGCCCGGCGTTTTTGTGTGTGCAGTTGCGGCTCAGGTGCGTTTGCGTGTTGGCAATACGTCCTTGAGCTTGGCGTGCATGCTGCGCAGGGTGTTTTCGGTGGCGGCCCAGTCGATGCAGGCATCGGTGATCGACACGCCGTACTGCAAGTCGGCCAGGTCTTTTGGAATCGCCTGGCATCCCCAGTTCAAATGGCTCTCGACCATCAGGCCGATGATCGACTGATTGCCTTCGAGGATCTGGTTGGCAACGTTTTCCATCACCAACGGCTGTAGGGCCGGATCCTTGTTGGAGTTGGCGTGGCTGCAATCGACCATAATGTTTGGCTTGATCTTGGCCTTGTTCAACGCTTGCTCGCACAACGCAACGCTGACTGAATCATAGTTGGGCTTGCCGTTGCCGCCGCGCAGTACCACGTGACCGTAGGCATTGCCCTTGGTAGTGACGATGGAGACGCCGCCTTCCTGGTTGATACCCAGGAAACGGTGGGGGCTGGAAACTGATTGCAGCGCGTTGATCGCTACAGTCAGGCCGCCGTCGGTGCCGTTCTTGAAGCCCACGGCCGATGACAGACCGGACGCCATTTCACGGTGGGTCTGGGACTCGGTGGTACGCGCGCCGATGGCCGACCAGCTGATCAGGTCCTGCAGGTATTGCGGGGAGATCGGGTCAAGCGCTTCGGTGGCAGTGGGCAGGCCCATTTCGGCCAAGTCCAGCAGCAACTGACGACCAATGTGCAAACCGTCCTGGATCTTGAACGAGTCGTCCAGGTACGGGTCGTTGATCAAGCCTTTCCAGCCGACGGTGGTACGCGGCTTTTCGAAATAGACGCGCATCACCAAGTACAAGGTGTCGGACACTTCTGCCGCCAGTACCTTGAGGCGCTCAGCATATTCGTGTGCGGCCTTGAGGTCATGGATCGAGCATGGGCCGATTACCACAAAGAGGCGGTGGTCGGTGCCGTCGAGAATCTCACGGATGACTTCGCGACCCTTGGTGACGGTCTGCAGGGCAGCGTCGCTCAGGGGGATTTCGCGCTTGAGCTGATCGGGCGTGATCAGCGTCTCGTTGGATTCGACGTTTAGGTCATTGATCGGTAAATCAGCCATCGTGTTACTCGTCAGGGTCACGGGTGCCGGCCGCCAGCTATCCCCGTGCGGCGGAGCACAGCATGATTTGGATGCAGGGGGGAGGAACCTTAGCGCGTAACACGGGCCCGCGACAATGGGCAAAGCCCCCTTTAATCCCCTGCTGGCCGCACAAACGCCTCATGGGAGAAGTCACTGGCGTGTCGCGCCACCCACTCGCGGGCCAGGGCTTCGACTTTCGCAGGGCTAGGCTCAGCATCTTCGTGCTGGCGGCAGTAGCGCTCTATCCGGCATGCTTGTTCGCCCATGCGCGCACCGAACAACGCATGTTCATCGGTAAACGAAATGCCGACGCGGTAGCCGTTTTCCACCTTGCGACACCACGCCACGTAGCCTGGGTATCGGGCGGTGGCACCCAGGGATGGAATGTGCAAGTCAACGGCCGTGCCCTGGCGCCAGGCGCGCGGCCAATTGCAGGCAATGCCACCCAGGCCGTTAGAGAGCAGGCGTTGGCGGGGTATGGCGGGAGAGGGGCGTTGGATTAACTCGACAGCGACATCATCAGGGTGAGGTAAAAAACGACCCATGTACACGGACTCCGAGCACCGTCCTGTAGACGGCGGTGGCAGCACTATAGTGAAGGAACTGGAATTGACCGACCTGGATATTGACCAGCAATTGCTGGGATTGCCAGGGATTTCGCTCGTGGTGTTCACCAGCGTAGGATGCTCCAGCTGCCGTTGGGCGCGCCAGCAACTGCCAGGGTGGCACTTGCCGGTGGACCGTGTGTGCTGGGTGGATGCCGGGCACAACGGTGGCGCGGTTGAACGCTATCAGATCTTTCATTTGCCCGCGTTGTTCGTCGTGTGCGAGGGTCAATTCCTCGGACAATTACAGACACGTCTTACATCTGCCGACCTTGCCGACGCGATCAATCAAGCGTTGATCCGTACTCCAGAGGATTTGCCATGACAGTACAGTCGCCACGCGTTGGCATTATCGGAACCGGTGCCATCGGGGGATTCTACGGTGTGATGCTGGCGCGCGCCGGGTTCGATGTGCACTTTCTGCTGCGCAGCGAATATGCCGCGGTCAGCGAGCACGGCTTGCACATCAACAGCACGGTGCACGGCAAGTTGCACCTGTACCCGGTTCAGGCCTACGCACGCGCCGCCGCCATGCCGCCGTGTGACTGGTTGCTGGTGGGCACCAAGTCCACGGGCAATGTTGAGTTGGCGCCGACCATTGCCCAAATCGCGGCGCCGGATGCCAAAGTGGTGCTGCTTCAAAACGGCCTGGATGTAGAAGACAGCCTGCGAGAACACCTGCCGCTGTCGCTGCATCTGCTCGGCGGCCTGTGCTATATCGGCGTGCACCGTTCTGGTCCGGGTGTGGTTGAGCATCAAGCCTTGGGCCGGGTCAATCTGGGCTATCACAGCGGTTCTGCTGCTAACGATGAGGCTCGTCAGAAAGCAATTGTCGAGGCAGGCGCCGCGTTGTTTCATAAGGCTGGTATCGAGTCCCAGGCCATGGCCAATGTGCATGAGGCGCGCTGGCACAAGCTGGTGTGGAACGTACCTTACAACGGCCTTTCGGTAGTGTTGGGGACTGGCACCACGGCCCTGATGGCCGACGAATCCAGTCGCCAACTGATCCAGGCGCTGATGGCTGAAGTGGTGCAGGGTGCCCATGCCTGTGGCCAGGAAATCCCCAAGAGTTACGCTGAGCAGATGTTTGCCATGACCGAAACCATGGACGATTACTTGCCGAGCATGTACCACGACCACGTACATAAGCGCCCGCTGGAGCTGGAGGCCATCTATGCTCGCCCTCTGGCAGCCGCCAAAGCCGCGGGCTGCGAATTACCGCGTATGCAGGCGCTGTATCAGGCCTTGAGTTTTATTGATCGGCATAACCGCTGATTCGGGGGTAAATGCATGGCGAAGGGATTGGGCGACAAACTGGTGCTGGCGATTTCATCGCGGGCCTTGTTCGACCTGAGCGACAGCCACAAGATCTATCTCGCTCAAGGGGTGGAGGCCTACCGCAAATACCAGATCGAACACGAGGAAGAAATCCTTGAGCCCGGCGACGCCTTCCCGTTGGTCAAAAAGCTGTTGAGCCTCAACGCCAGCCTGGGTCGTGCCCGGGTTGAAGTGGTGCTCGTATCGCGCAACAGTGCCGACACTGGCCTGCGCGTATTTAACTCTATTCAGCACTACGGCCTGGATATTTCCCGCGCCGCTTTCGTAGGAGGGCGTAGCCCTTATCCTTATTTGGCCGCCTTTGGTTGCCATCTGTTTCTTTCGACCCATGCTGAGGATGTGCGCAGTGCCCTTGATGCCGGCTTTGCAGCGGCGACGATTTTGTCGGGCGGCCCGAGACGGGCTTCCAGCGAGGAACTGCACATCGCCTTTGACGGCGACGCGGTGTTGTTTTCCGATGAGTCGGAGCGCGTGTACCAGGCCGGCGGGTTAGCTGCGTTCCAGGCCAGCGAGCGCGAATCGGCGCGCCAGCCCTTGCACGGCGGTCCGTTCAAGGGGTTTCTGGCCGCGCTGAACGTATTGCAGCGTGAGTTTCCTGAAGAGGCCTGTCCGATCCGCACAGCTTTGGTAACCGCCCGTTCGGCGCCGTCTCACGAGCGGGTGATTCGCACGTTGCGTGAGTGGGATATTCGCTTGGACGAATCCTTGTTTCTTGGCGGTCTGGAGAAGTCCGCGTTTCTGGAAGCGTTTGCCGCTGATGTATTTTTCGATGACCAAGCCGGTCATTGCGAGAAAGCCAGGGAGGTGGTGGCCACGGGGCACGTGCCCCATGGCATCAGTAATGAGGTGAGGATTCAGGCCGAGAGTTAGGGCCGCTGCTAAGCTCATTCAATCTCCTCCACCCTGGCAGTCCAGGAGGTTTTATGATTCGTTCGATGCTGTACGCCACGGACCTCGGTCTGTACGCGCCCTATGTGATGCAGCATGCACTGGCGCTGGCGCGAACGTTCAAGGCTGACCTGTATGTGATTCACGCGGTCGAGCCTATTGGGCTGTTCGCCGAATCGGTGCTGCAGAGCTACCTTGATGAAGCTGCGTTGAGTGAATGGCAGACCCAAGGGCTTAGCACGGTGATGGCGACCATCGAGCAGCGGGTGCTCGACAGTTTCCGCGAGGAGTTGGGGGAGGGTGAGCAGGACTTGAAGTTGATCCGCTCGGTACGTGTGATTCAGGGGGACCCGTGCGAGGTGATTCTCGACCAACTGCGCAAGCTGTCCGTCGACCTGTTGATCGTCGGTAGCCACAGCCATGCAACCGGCACGACAGCGCCGCTTGGGCGTACCGCGGCACGGGTGCTGCAGCTGTCTACGGTGCCGGTTTACTTGGTGCCGTCCTTACAAGGTCGACGCATTGATGACGTATGACCGGTAGAAAACGATAAAAAGTTCTAGATTTATCCGTCTAACCTTTAATATAGTTATATACCGTCGCTGATACCCGTGGCGTCTATCTGCTTTGAGGGACACATATGAAGCTTCAACAACTGCGCTACATCTGGGAAGTGGCGCACCACGACCTCAACGTTTCCGCTACCGCTCAAAGCCTGTACACCTCGCAACCCGGTATCAGCAAGCAGATACGCCTGCTCGAAGACGAGCTGGGCGTCGAAGTGTTCGCGCGCAGCGGCAAGCATCTAACTCGTGTCACCCCGGCTGGTGAGCGCATCATCACTACTGCCGGCGAGATCCTGCGTAAAGTCGAAAGCATCAAGCAGATCGCTCAGGAATTTTCCAACGAGAAAAAAGGCACTCTATCGATCGCCACCACCCACACCCAGGCGCGTTATGCATTGCCTCCGGTGATCCGCGATTTCATCAAGCAATACCCGGACGTGGCCTTGCACATGCACCAGGGCTCGCCGATGCAAATCGCCGAGATGGCTGCTGATGGCACCGTCGATTTTGCCATCGCCACCGAAGCCCTGGAACTGTTCGGTGACCTGGTGATGATGCCGTGCTACCGCTGGAACCGTTGCGTTGTGGTACCGCAGGGGCACCCGTTGGCCAAACTGCCGAAGCTGACCCTCGAAGCCCTGGCTGAATACCCGATCGTGACCTACGTGTTCGGTTTCACTGGCCGCTCCAAGCTCGACGAAGCTTTCAGCCATCGCGGCCTCACACCGAAAGTGGTGTTCACCGCCGCCGACGCCGACGTGATCAAGACTTACGTGCGTCTGGGCCTGGGCGTGGGTATCGTCGCCAAGATGGCCGTCGACACCAACCTCGACAAAGACCTGGTGGTTCTCGACGCCAGCGAGTTGTTCGAATCCAGCGTGACCAAGATCGGCTTCCGGCGTGGCACGTTCCTGCGTGGGTTCATGTGCGACTTCATCGAGAAGTTTGCGCCGCACCTGACCCGCGAAGTGATGGCCAAGGCGATCCAGTGCCATAACAAACAGGAACTGGAAGAGCTGTTCGACGGCGTTGAATTGCCCGTCCACTGAGTGGTTTATCGGGCCTCGGTAACCGTAAACAGTTGCCGGGCGCCTGCCACCAGAATCTCTACCTCATCGCCTTCGAACTTGCCCAGCAGGCTTTTGCCCATGGGCGAGCGCGGGGTGATGACAGTCACCGGTTGCCCGACCACATCCACCTTCAAGCCTGCAGCATCAGGCGCCAGGAATAGCCATTGCTGGCGACCGTTCTCGTCCTCCAGGCCCAATAGCGCGCCGACTTCTATGCCTCGTTGATCATCGTAGGCACGCAACTGCAGGTTCTGGCACAGCGCGAGCGCTTGCTTGATTTCCTCGACCCGTTTGGCCTGCCCGGCCGCGAGATACGAAGCCTCCAACCCCAGGGTGTCGTATTTGTTTTCCGCAATGTTCTCTTCGTGAGTCGCGGTTTCGTAGGCGGTCTGCGCGGCGCGTTGGGCGATATCGAGATCGACAGTGAGTTTTTCCAGGATCAACTGGAGGACGGCGTGCTTATTCATGGTTGTGCTTGATCATTCGCAGAATTGCAGGACATTGGCCCGGCTCTTTTCATTGGGCGCGTTCTGGTCCTGTTGCAGCCAGAACTGGCATTTGGGGTTGGACAGGTTACGTGCGTTGTTACGTGCCTGGTCCAGGGCTTGTTGCTGTTCCTGCTTGTGCAGGTTCTGCTGGTACTGCTCGAACATACGGTTGGGTGGCTCAGGCGCGACAACGGTCGGCTTGCCTAATTGCTGGACTGCCTGCGCCACCGGCGCAAGGCTTTGCGGGAACAGGTAGCTCGACGCCAGCCAGGTGGTCAGCGCAATGGCGATAAACCCCAGCCATACACCCACGGCGATAGCGATGCACAGCTTGAGCAGCGACAACGATTGATCCGACATGATGGCCTCCTGGCGGGCATTTGCGGCGTAGCGGCGATTGTCGCACAGCCACTGTGCAGAATAATCGCGATCAAGCCTTCTGCATCGGCGCATTTATGCGGACAATCGAGCCTTTGAGCGTTGGAGCCCGGAATGAAAGCCCGCTGGGATATTTTTTGCAGTGTTGTCGATAACTTCGGCGACATCGGCGTGACTTGGCGGCTGGCCCGGCAATTGGTGGTGGAGCATGGCTGCGAGGTGCGCTTGTGGGTTGATGACCTGCGGGCCTTCGAACGCATGTGCCCCGAGGTGGATGTGCAGCGGGAGCAACAGTGGCAGGAGGGCGTTGATGTACACCACTGGCCAGCCCAATGGTCGCCAACTCCTGCCGGAGATGTGGTGATTGCCGCTTTCGCCTGCCAGTTACCGCTTGAGTATATGGAAGCCATGGCCGAGCGTGAGCGCACGCCGTTGTGGATGAACCTGGATTACCTCAGTGCCGAGGACTGGGTGGTGGGCTGCCATCGCCTGCCGTCGGTGAAGTTCAAGGGAGTACAGAAGTACTTCTTTTTCCCCGGCTTCCGACCTGGTACTGGCGGTTTGCTCCGTGAGGCGGGGTTGCTGGAAAAACGTCACGCGTTTCAACTGGATGTCGCTGCGCAGCGACAATTCCTGCAAACCTTGGGTGTGATTCCGGATGATGGTGCGCGGCTGTTCTCACTGTTTGCCTACGAAAACGCTGGTCTCGCCGGATGGCTGGACGTCTTATCGACGGACGGGCGTGCCACTCATCTATTGGTGCCGGAGGGCCGCATCCTCGGTGACGTACAGCGCTGGCTCGGTGTAGGAGGGCTCGTCGCGGGCGATATTCATCAACGTAAGTCTCTGACCGTGCAGGTGCTGCCGTTCGTGCGTCAGGAGCAATATGACCACCTGCTGTGGTGCTGTGACTTTAACGCAGTGCGCGGTGAAGACTCGTTCGTCCGCGCCCAATGGGCGGGGCGCCCGTTGCTGTGGCACATCTACCGCCAGGACGAAGACATACACCTCGACAAGCTAGATGCCTTCCTGGATTTGTACACCGCGGCCTTATCACCGGCCGCGAAGGCGGCATTGGTCGCGCTTTGGCAGGCTTGGAACACCGAGGGTGACATGGCACAGCCGTGGAAAAAATTGTTGGAGCACTGGCCGGAAGTCACTCAACACGCCGAAACGTGGTGTCTGGAACAGGGCTTGCAGGCTGATCTTGCGACGGCGCTGGTACAGTTTTATGAAAGTTGGATATGATACGCCACCTTGATTTTTGTAAATCCCATCCAAATTTCGGATATATGCAATGAAAACTGGTAAAGAACTGAAACCCGGTACAGTGATCCGTCTCGAAAACGACCCTTGGCTGGTTCAGAAAGCTGAGTTCACCAAGTCTGGTCGTAACAGCGCAATCATGAAGACCAAGCTGAAGAACCTGCTGACCGGTTACAAGACCGAGATCGTCTACAGCGCCGATGACAAACTGGACGACGTAATCCTCGACCGCAAAGAAGCGACCCTGTCCTTCATCAGCGGCGACACCTACACGTTCATGGACACCACTGACTACACCATGTACGAGCTGAACGCTGAAGACATCGAAGCCGTTCTGCCGTTCGTGGAAGAAGGTATGGAAGACATCTGCGAAGCGATCTTCTTCGAAGAGCGTTTGGTTTCCGTTGAACTGCCAACCACTATCGTGCGTAAAGTTGCCTACACCGAAGGCTCCGCTCGCGGCGACACTTCGGGCAAGGTGATGAAGCCTGCCAAGCTGGCTAACGGTACCGAGCTGCAAGTAGCTGATTTCATCGAAATCGACGACCTGATCGAGATCGACACCCGCGAAGGCGGTTCGTACAAAGGCCGCGCCAAGAAGTAATTCTGGCTCCGCCCATAAAAAAACCCGACTTCACGTCGGGTTTTTTTATGGGCGGGTGTTTTTCATACGGTTACATGCAGGCGCACATCGACGTTGCCACGGGTGGCGTTGGAGTACGGGCAGACTTGGTGAGCCGCATCGACCAGGCTTTGCGCGTCATCCTGGGCCAGGCCTGGCAGGCTGATGTGCAGGTCGATGTCCAAGCCGAAACCGCCGGGGATCTGGCCGATGCCTACGTGGGCAGTGATCGAGACGTCGTCCGGGATTTTGCGTTTGGTCTGGCTGGCAACGAATTTCAGCGCGCCGATAAAGCAGGCCGAGTAGCCAGCAGCGAACAGTTGTTCCGGGTTAGTGGCTTGGCCACCGGCGCCGCCCAGCTCTTTAGGCGTGGAGAGCTTAACGTCGAGAATGTTATCGCTGGAAACTGCGCGACCATCACGTCCGCCGGTGGCGGTAGCTACTGCGGTGTAGAGAGTTTGCATGGTGTCGTCCTCGGTCTAGTGTTTCGCAAAATATTTGCGCGCTAATTAGTTTGTGGGGGTAAATGTATAGCGCTAATGTTTAGTGCGCAAGATAATTTTTGAAATGTTTTCCGGGGAGTGCTGCAAGTCAATGCGTGAGGGTGGCTAAACGGCGCCTTGCAGGTTACTGCGCAACGCAATCAGATCGGCTTGCAGCTTGCGCAACTGCTCCAATTCCAAACCGCTGGCCCCGAGGATGCACTGCGGAATACCCATTGCCTTGTCCTGCAAGGCACGCCCCGCGGCAGTCAATTCCACCACCACCACCCGTTCATCTTCGCGGCTGCGGGTGCGGCTGAGAAGGCCTTCGGCCTCCAGGCGCTTGAGCAGTGGCGTCAGTGAGCCAGGGTCCGTCAGCAGGCGGCTGCTGATTTCGCCGACAGTCAAACCGTCCTCTTCCCACAGCACCATCATGGCTAAGTACTGCGGGTACGTCAGGCCGAGAGCTTGCAGCAGAGGCTTGTAGACCTTGGTCATAAGCAATGAAGTGGAGTGCAAGGCGAAACACAGCTGGTTATTCAGCATCAGGGATTCGCACGGATCAGGGTTTTTGCTCATGGCGGTGCCTTAAAAACGTATATGGGCTGAAATCTAGCGGGCAAATCTTTAATGCGCCAGATAATTCGGTCCAGGCGCTCAGACCAGGCCGCTCTGTAGCGCCAGATCCCATGGCGGCACTGGACTGAAACGGGATTTGAGGTACTCCAGCAGCAAGCGGCTGCGCGCGTTGGCCTGCTGTTCCAGTCGCAGCGCATAGATTCCGGTGGTTTCCGGGCTGGGTAGGCCATCTTCGCAAAACAGCGGCAGCAATTCGCCACGCACCAGGTATTCGCTGGCCAGCCAAGTGGGCAGGTGGGCGATGCCCAACCCGGCCAACGCGCCTGAGAGCAGCGCTTCGGCATTGTTGGCGCTCATGCGGATGCGCCGCGGGCGATAGGTTGCGCGGCGCCCGTCCAACTCGAAGCGCCACGCGAACATCGGCGCCAGGCCATCCCAGTCCAAGCCGTCATGGTCACTCAACTCTCGGGGATGTGTCGGCGTGCCGCGGCTTTTGAGGTAGGCGGGACTGGCGCAGGCGATGCGCACGATGCTGGCCAAGGGCGTGGCGATCAACCGGGTGTCGACGATATGCCCGGCCCGCAGTACCAGATCGACCTTGCCCAAGTGCGCACCCTGCATATCCACAAAACTGTCGATCAGATGCAGGTGCACGTCCAGGCCGGGGTAGACCTTCAGAAAGTCCGCAATCACCGGTGCCAGATGCCGTCGACCAAACGCTGCGGGCGCATCCACGCGGATCAAGCCTTCCGGCGCATGGCTCAGGGACACCGCTTCGGCGCGCGCCAGTTGCAATTCGCTGACAATCCGCCGCGCCCGCTCGGCAAACGCCAGGCCAGCCGGCGTCGGCACTACCGCATGAGTGCTGCGTTGGAACAAGCGGCTACCCACTGAGCTTTCCAGGCTGTCGATGCGCCGCGCCACCGCGGAGGGCGTCAGTGGGTGGCGGCGTGCAGCTGCGGAAAAACTGCCGGTTTCGAGCACATCTAGAAACAGGCTCAACTGATCAGTGAGGGTATTGGGGTTCATGGCTGAGTGCTTGTGCAAAATTGGCACAGCCATTGTGCGTTGCTGTGCGTTTCCGCGCCAGGGCCGACTGCGTAGCATGCAGAGCCTGGGATTGTGGAGTAATAAGCGGTGTGGGATTTAGCGATGTACCTGGTGCTGGGCGCTGCCTTGGGCACGGTGGGCGGGTTGTTTGGCATTGGCGGTGGGCTGATTGCGATCCCGGTGCTCGGCGTATTGTTTGGCCTGGATCAACAAATTGCTCAGGGCACCGCGCTGGTGATGGTAGTGCCAAATGTGATGCTCGCCCTGTGGCGTTACCACCAGCGCAACCGAATTGAACTGCGTCACGCGCTGCCGCTTGGGATTATGGGTTTCAGCTTTGCCTGGCTGGGCTCGATCTGGGCGGTAGGCCTTGATGCCGGCGCGATGCGGATTGGCTTTATTGCCTTTCTGGTGGCGTTGTCGGGCTACAACCTGCTGCGCATGTTCACCCGCAACGCGCCGCCGACCGCGCAAATGCGTTATTCCTGGCCCTGGCTCGGGGTGCTGGGCGCCGTATCCGGCTCCATGGGCGGCCTGTTTGGTGTCGGCGGCGCGGTGGTCGCCACTCCGGTGCTGACCAGTGTGTTCGGCACCACCCAAGTAGTCGCTCAAGGCTTGTCCCTGGCCTTGGCTTTGCCCAGCACGGGCGTGACCCTCGTCACCTACGCCTGGCACCACGAAGTGGACTGGATGATCGGCATACCCCTGGCGGTCGGTGGCCTGCTCAGTATCAGTTGGGGCGTGAAAGTTGCCCACGCATTACCCGAACGCCTGTTGCGTGGCCTGTTCTGCGGGTTCCTGGTGGTGTGTGCGGTGATGCTGACCTTTAAAGTCTGAAGCCTTCCAGGATGTACTCGGCCAGGCACTCGGTGATTGGCGAGGTGATTTGCGGATTGCGCAGCAAGTGCAGGTTCATCGAGGGCAGCGGTGGGAAACCCTCGTCGCTGCCGAGTACGCGCAAGTCTTCAGTCACCAGGCTTTCCATGCAGATCATCGCGGCCAGGCCGGCACTCACCACCGCCTGGATAGCTGCCACGTTGGTGCTGTGGTACGCCAGGCGATAGTCTCGGCCGGAAGCATCCAGAGCGGCGCGGGTCCACTGTGTGTACAGGCAGTCGGCGCCGGAGACTGCCAGGGGCACGGCATCGTGGTCCTCCACGCAAAAGCAGGGCGCTGCTGCCCAGACCATCCGTTCAGTGCGTAACAGTTCGCCGATTTCTTTGCCAGGTTCGCGGCTGATTACCGTCAGTGCCAGGTCGCGTCGCTGCATCAGCACCGTTGACGACTCGCAATGCAGTTCGATTTGGATCAGCGGGTACGCTTTGGAAAATTGCTTGAGGATTCCCGGAAGGAAGCGCATTACGTAGTCGTCCGGCGTGCCGATCCGTACCAGCCCCACCATATGCGGCTCGCGCAGGGTGTTGAACACCTCGCTATGCAGTTTCAGAATTCGCCGCGCATATCCCAACAGTACTTGGCCCTCGGGCGTTAGACGCACCTGCCTGCCGTCGCGCTCGAACAGTTTGCGCTGCAACACGTCTTCTTCGAGGCGCTTCATCTGCATGCTCACCGCCGATTGAGTGCGGTTGACCAGTTCGCCAGCGCGGGTAAAACCGCCTTGGTCGGCGATGGCGACGAAGGTTCGCAGCACTTCAGTGTCGATGCTTGGGTAGCTGGACATTGATCAATCCCAGAGATGTATTGCATAAGAAACATTCGTTGGATTGATCATAGTGCCACGCACACACTGACGTCATCCCCAAGGGAGGGCGAGAAGATGAAAGGTCAGAATGGTTTTGCGTTGATGGCGAAGTGGCCGTTTGCCGGGTTGTTTCAAACCGTAGCCCGTTGGCAAGCATTGCACGAAGAGCGCCGAATGCTGGCGAGCATGAGCGATGAAGCGCTCAAGGACATCGGCCTCAGCCGCGCCGATGTGGAACAGGAGAGCCATCTGCACTTCTGGGAAGACCCGCTGCGAAAATGACTCCGGATGCAGTAGGGTAGGTCGCGCGCCTTCAAGGAGATTCCCATGCCCGCCGACCAGTCTTTTTCCCTCAAGCAAGCTCGACGCATGGCGCTGGCGGCCCAAGGTTTTTCCGGGCGCCAGCCGCCTGCAGAGATCAAGTCCGCGCACCTCAATCGACTGATCGAACGCCTCGGTGTATTGCAGATTGATTCGGTCAACGCTGTGGTGCGTTCCCATTACCTTCCGCTGTTTTCCCGTCTGGGTCGCTATTCTCCTTTACTGCTTGAGCAGGCCGCTTGGAGCCAGGGCCGGCGGCGTTCGCTCTTCGAATATTGGGGGCATGAAGCCTCGCTGTTGCCCATGGCGCTGTACCCCTTGATGGGTTGGCGCATGGCGCGGGCGCAGCAGGGGCAAGGCATTTATGCGCAGATGGCGCGTTTCGGAAGGGAACAGCAGTCCATCATTCAGCGTGTGCTGAAGACCGTCGAACAACAGGGCGCCCTCGGTGCCGGTAGCCTGTCCACCCGCGAAGAGCGCGCAGGTCCCTGGTGGGACTGGAGTAATGAAAAGCACGCGCTTGAATGGTTGTTCGCCGCCGGCCTGGTGACCGTTGCCGGTCGTCGTGGTTTCGAGCGCCTTTACGACTTGCCCGAGCGCGTCATCCCTGGCGACATCCTTAAGCAAGCCCCGTTGACTGAAGCCGAGGCCCAACGCGGCTTGTTGTTGCACAGCGCCACCGCCTTGGGGGTGGGCACCGAAAAAGACCTGCGTGATTACTTCCGCCTCGATCCCGCCGACAGTCGCAAGCGTCTGGCCGAATTGGTCGAAGAGGGGCAATTGCTGGTTTGCCAGGTGCAAGGCTGGAAGCAACTGGCTTACTGCCTGCCAGAACCGAAAGTGCCGCGCAAAGTATCGGTGAGTGCGCTGCTGTCGCCGTTCGATTCGCTGATTTGGGAGCGCAGCCGCACAGAGCGCCTGTTCGATTTCCGTTACCGGCTTGAGATCTACACCCCGCAAGACAAACGGGTGTATGGCTATTACGTGCTGCCGTTTATGCACAACGAACGTATTGCGGCGCGGGTGGACCTGCGAGCGGAGCGCGCCAACGGGCGTTTGGCGGTGCATGCGGTGCACGAGGAAGAGCCGGGGTTGGATGATGAAGGGATGCTTGCGCTTGCGCTGAACCTGCGGCAGATGGCCGATTGGTTGGGGCTGGAACAGGTACAGCTCAATTGCCAGCGCCCGAGCGCCGCTCGGTTGCGGCTTGCGATGCTCAATGGCGGCGCTGGTTTCTAGGGCGCCATCGGGAGCAAGCGCCCTCCCACACTTGGAATGCGTTTCCCTGTAGGAGGAGGCTTGCTCCCGATGGCGTCAATTCTGCCAACTAAAATTTCAGCGTTTGACTTGCTTCAGCGTTTCGGCAATCAGGAACGCCAACTCCAGCGACTGATCGGCATTCATCCTAGGGTCGCAATGGGTGTGGTAGCGGTCCGACAAGCCATCTTCGGTGATCGGGCGCGCGCCGCCGATGCACTCTGTGACGTTCTGCCCGGTCATCTCGATATGAATCCCGCCGGCATAGCTGCCCTCGGCCTGGTGCACCTGGAAGAACTCCTTCACTTCGCCGAGGATCTGCGCAAAGTCGCGGGTCTTGTAGCCGCTGCTGGCCTTGATGGTGTTCCCGTGCATCGGGTCCGAGCTCCACAGTACCTGCTTGCCCTCGCGCTGCACGGCGCGGATCAGGTTGGGTAGATGGTCGCCGACCTTGCCTGCGCCCATGCGCGCGATCAGGTTCAGGCGGCCCGGATCGTTGTTCGGATTGAGGATGTCGATCAGGCGGATAAGATCCTCCGGGTTCATGCTCGGGCCGACCTTGACGCCGATCGGGTTGTTCACCCCGCGCAGGAATTCGACGTGAGCGCCATCCAACTGACGTGTGCGGTCGCCGATCCACAGCATGTGGGCCGAGCAGTCGTAATAGTCGTTGGTCAGACTGTCGCGACGCACGAAGGCTTGTTCGTAGTTGAGCAGCAGCGCTTCATGGGCGGTGAAAAAGCTCGTTTCGCGCAACTGCGGCGAGCTGTCCATGCCGCAGGCGCGCATAAAGGCCAGGGTCTCGTCGATGCGGTTTGCCAGTTGGCTGTACTTCTCTGCCAGGGCGGAGTTGGCGATAAAGTCCAAGTTCCACTGGTGCACCTGATGCAGGTCGGCGAAACCGCCCTGGGCGAAGGCGCGCAGCAGGTTGAGGGTAGCGGTGGATTGGTGATACGACTGCAGCAGGCGGTCCGGATCGGGTACACGGCTTTTTTCGTCGAAGCCGATGCCGTTGACGATATCGCCACGGTAGGCGGGCAGGGTGATGCCGTCGATGGTCTCATCGTTGGCCGAGCGCGGCTTGGCGAACTGGCCGGCCATGCGCCCGACTTTCACCACTGGGCAGCCGGCGGCGAAGGTCATCACAATCGCCATCTGCAACAACACCTTGAAGGTGTCGCGGATTTTCGCGGCGGAAAACTCGACGAAACTCTCGGCGCAGTCGCCGCCTTGTAACAGGAAGGCGCGACCCTGGGTCACTTCGGCAAACTGGCGGCGCAACTCGCGGGCTTCCCCGGCAAACACCAGCGGCGGGTAGCTGGCCAGACTCTGCTCCACCCGTAACAGGTGTGCAGCGTCCGGGTACTGGGGTTGTTGCTGGATCGGCAGGGCGCGCCAGCTGTCGGGGCTCCAGGGTTGGCTCATCATGAACTCGATTGGCTGATTGACGGTCGGGCGCCAATGTTATCAGCAATTAGTGCGTGACCTGCTGCTGCCGGTTGGCCGACAATCGCGCCTTTGCCGTACAGCAAACCCGTTAGGAGTAGTGATGACAGAGGAGCGTGTCGAGCGCCTGCTCGCCGAAGTTCATGATGACTTCGGCATGATCCGTGTGCTCGAAGTGGCCGATTACCGGTTTCTCGAATTCGGCGACGCCATTGAGCAAAGCTGCGTGTTCACTGCAGATCCGAGCTGGCTGGAGTACGACTACACCCGCGCGATGCTGATCGGCGCGTTGTGCCATGAACAGCCGGAGAGCGCCTTGTTCCTCGGTCTGGGCGCCGGTACGTTGACCCAGGCGTGCCTCAAGTTCCTCCCGCTGGAAGACGTCGAAGCCATCGAGCTGCGCCCCGATGTGCCGCGCCTGGCCATTGAGTACCTGGGGCTGGACGATGATCCGCGCCTGTACATCCGCATCGGCGACGCCCTGGAGTTGCTGGAGACCGCTGAATCGGCGGACTTGATTTTCGTCGACCTCTATACCGATGTCGGCCCCGGCGTTGGGCACCTGGCGTGGACCTTCCTGGAAAACTGCCAGAAGAAACTCAACCCCGGCGGCTGGCTGGTGATCAATCAGTGGGCGACTGACGACGGCAAACCGCTGGGCGCGGCGTTGTTGCGTGGGTTGTATCACCGGCACTACTGGGAACTGCCGGTGAAGGAGGGCAATGTGATTTTGCTGGTACCTTCGGAGCTGGATCAGGAGCTGGATCTTGATGCCCTTTCTACTCGGGCTGAGTTGTTGGCGCCGCGTCTGGGGTATTCGTTGCAGCCCTTGATCAAGGCGATTCGGCCGGCTACGTAGTCGCCTGTACCGACGCCATGGGGGGCGAGTCGAATCGTCGCACCGCACGTCCCACACTAGGAACTCATTTCAAATGTGGGAGGGAGCTTGCCCCGATGGCGTCGGTATAGGCGACTCAAATGCCCTTGAATACCCCCGGCCGCTTCTCGACCATCGCGCGCAGGCCTTCCTTGGCATCCTCGCTGTTCAGCAATTTATCCACCATCGGCGGCAGCGCGGCGGCCGCAACGGTTTCGCCTTCCACACGCGCCAGGCGGGCCGACATCAAGGTGGCCTGGACGCCAAGCGGCGCCTGGCGCGCGATGAGACTGGCCAGTTCGATGGCGCGGGGCAGCAGGTCTTCACTGGCCATTACTTCCTGCACCAAACCCAGGCGCAGGGCTTCATGGGCGTCGAACTCGTCGCCGGTCAGCAGCCAGCGCATGGCGTTGCCCCAGCCGGCGATCTGATGAAAGCGCAATGTCGCACCGCCAAACGGAAAGATCCCGCGCTGTACTTCCATCTGCGCAAAGCGGGTATTGCTCGCACACAGGTTGATATCCGCCGCGAGCATCAACTCGATACCAATGGTGAGGCAGTAGCCCTGGGCGGCGACGATCACCGGTTTACTGACCCTGGGGCCTGCGAAAACGCCCCAGGGATCACAGCCTCCCAGCGGCGGTTGCCAGCCGCCCGCCATTACCCCGCTGACATTGGCCAGGTCCAGGCCGGCAGTGAAGTGGTCGCCATGGGCAAATACTACGGCCACTCGTGCGTCATCGTTTCGATCAAATTCGCCATAAGCCAAGCTCAGCTCATTGAGCAAATCCAGGTCGAAGGCGTTGCGCTTGGCCACCCGGTCCAGGCCCAACAGCAGGACATGGCCCTGGAGTTCACGGCTGACGCGGCTGCTGCTGGCTTGATTCATTGGGTGTGCCCTCGGGTGGAGAGAAGGGTTTCAGACCAAAGGTCTTGGTCTAAGGGTGAATCGTTTAAGCCTTATGACCAACAGGGCCGGGCCTTTGAAAAATAGACCCTGGCAGGGTTATCTGCAAAGACTGTGACGCAGCACGGTTTATCGGTGCTTTGCGATAAAAAAAGCTCCCTTTTTCAAGTATTTCCGGTATAGTGCGCGCCGGCCTTTAACCGGGCCGCGTTTAGGTAGCGCAATTCCCCGAAGTCAGCTTCGGCTGCATGTCCGCACAGCGGACTCTTCCTTAACGAATCTTTTTCATTCATTCGTTTTCGCAAATCCCCGCCGACAAAGCAGCCAGGGCGACTCTTGAGTCTCAACACGGCATGCGCAGCTTTGGAGCATGGGTCTTTGCGGATGCACTTAGAGGCAGACCCATGACCCAGGAAACCGGCGGCTTCGCCGCTTTTAATCTTAACCCGAACATTCTTGCTGCCGTCATTGCGACCGGCTACGAAGAACCTTCGGCGATTCAGCAGCAATCGATCCCGATCATCATGGCCGGCCAAGACATGATTGGCCAGGCGCAAACCGGTACCGGTAAAACCGCCGCGTTCGCCCTGCCTATCCTGCACTGCATCGATCCTGCCAAGCGCGAGCCGCAAGCCCTGATCCTGGCGCCAACCCGTGAGTTGGCGCTGCAAGTAGCAACCGCTTTTGAAACCTACGCCAAGCAAATGCCGGGCGTTACCGTTGTTGCCGTTTACGGCGGCGCGCCGATGGGCCCGCAACTGAAAGCCATCCGTAATGGCGCTCAGATCGTCGTGGCTACCCCAGGCCGTCTGTGCGACCACCTGCGTCGCGACGAAAAAGTACTGTCGACCGTGAACCACTTGGTTCTCGACGAAGCTGACGAAATGTTGAAGCTGGGCTTCATGGATGACCTGGAAGTCATCTTCAAGGCACTGCCACCGACCCGTCAGACCGTACTGTTCTCGGCCACCCTACCACAGTCGATCCGTGCCATTGCCGAGCGCCATCTGCGCGATCCGCAACACGTGAAGATCCAGACCAAGACTCAGACCGTTACCGCGATCGAACAGGCTCACCTGTTGGTTCACGCTGACCAGAAGACCTCGGCTGTATTGAGCCTGCTGGAAGTCGAAGACTTCGACGCCTTGATCATGTTCGTGCGCACCAAGCAAGCGACCCTGGACTTGGCCAGTGCCCTGGAAGCCAAAGGCTATAAAGCCGCTGCGCTGAACGGTGACATTGCCCAGAACCAACGTGAGCGCGTGATCGACTCCCTCAAGGATGGCCGTCTGGACATCGTTGTTGCGACCGACGTAGCGGCTCGTGGTCTCGACGTTCCGCGTATCACCCACGTGTTCAACGTTGACATGCCTTACGATCCAGAATCCTACGTTCACCGTATCGGCCGTACAGGCCGTGCCGGTCGCGAAGGTCGTGCACTGCTGCTGGTGACTCCACGTGAGCGCCGCATGCTGCAAGTGATCGAGCGCGTAACCGGTCAGAAAGTTGCCGAAGTCCGCCTGCCGGATGCCCAGGCCGTTCTCGATGCCCGCATCAAGAAACTGACCAACAGCCTGTCGCCTCTGGTGGCTGACGCTGAATCGACTCACGGCGACCTGCTGGACCGCCTGACCGCCGATATCGGTTGCACTCCACGTGCCCTGGCTGCTGCCCTGCTGCGCAAGGCTACAAACGGTCAGGCCCTGACCCTGGCAGCTATCGAGAAAGAGCGCCCACTGGTACCGAACAACGCGCCACGCGGTGATCGTCCAGAGCGTACCGGCGACCGTCCAGACCGTGGTGATCGTGAGCGTCGTGCTCCGGTTCCATTGGCTGAAGGTCGTGCTCGTTGCCGTACCGCGCTGGGCGCGCGTGATGGTATCGCTGCCAAGAACCTGCTGGGCGCTATCCTGAATGAGGGTGGCCTGGCACGTGAAGCGATCGGCCGTATCCAGGTCCGTGACAGTTTCTCCCTGGTGGAGCTGCCGGAAGACGGTCTGGAGAAGCTGCTGACCAAGCTGAAAGACACTCGCGTTGCCGGTAAGCAGTTGAAGCTGCGTCGCTACCGCGAAGATTGATCCGCCCTTGGGCTGATTGATCACACATAAAAAATCCCCGACTGGTTCGGGGATTTTTTTTGCGTCGCTGTTTTAACAATAAAGAGTTAGCCGAAGCGGTAAATGTCCATGCCCAAGGCGCCCATGGTGAAGCCTTGGTGCGCGATGCTGAAGTCCCCTCCAGCGCCACGCGCAAAGTACAGCGGCAACAGATGTTCATCACTTGGATGGCTGCGCACGGCGTGGGGCGCTTGGCGCCGATAGTCGTGCAACGCGGCTTCATCGTTGGCAGCGAGCTTATCCACCACCCAATCCCGGAAGCCCCGCGCCCAAGGTTCGATGCTTTCAGGCCCTGCGTGCCAGTCCAGTTCGCCCAGATTATGCGTGATGCTGCCGGAACCGATCAGCAGTACGCCTTCCTCGCGCAAACTGGTCAAGGCATGCCCGACTCGCGTCTGCAGGGCAGGGCCCATGCGGCTGGGCAAGGATACCTGCACGACTGGGATATCCGCCGCGGGGTACATCAGCGACAGAGGCACCCAGGTGCCATGGTCGAAGGGGCGCTGGTCGTCGATGTGTGCATTCAGTCCGTCGGCGCGCAGCAGCCCGACGATCTCTCCCGCCAACTGTGGGTTGCCCGGTGCGGGGTATTGCACGGCAAACAGTTCGCGGGGGAAGCCGCCGAAGTCGTGCCAGGTTTCGGGTGCGGCGCTGCCGCTGACCAGTAAATCGTGGCTTTCCCAGTGTGCCGATACCACCACTATCGCCTTAGGGCGGGGCATTTCGGCAGCCAGGCGTTGCAAAGCCGGTCCGCTGGCGCCGGGTTGAAGGGCAAGCATGGGCGAACCGTGGGAGATAAACAGGCTGGGGAACATAAGAAGAGTCCTGAGCGTTAACATGTAGCCATCTTCAATCAGATCATTGATCTAAATCTAATATAAGTTTTAGCGCGTTTTGATCGAATTATCGGAGGTGATTCCATGGAGCCCAAGTTTTGGCAGGAGCGCTGGGCGAGAAACCAGCTCGGCTTTCATTTGCCTGAGGTTAATCCTTATTTAGAACGGCATTGGCCTTCGTTGGCGCTCGCGGAGGGCGCCAAGGTACTGGTGCCGCTGTGTGGCAAAAGCCTGGACCTGATGTGGCTGGCCACCCAGGGTCATCGGGTACTCGGCGTTGAGCTGTCAGAGCACGCGGTTGAAGCCTTCTTCAGCGAGCAGAGCCTGACGCCGCGAATCACTCAGCGCGGTGTGTTCACGGTGTATCAGGCTGATTTGATCGAAGTGTGGTGCGGCGATTTCTTCGCCCTCGATGCTGAGGTTCTGGCTGATTGCACTGCGGTCTATGACCGTGCCGCTCTGATCGCCTTGCCGCCGTTGATGCGCTCGCAATACACCGAGCAGTTGAACAACATGCTACGTCCAGGCTGCCAGGGTTTGCTGATCACCCTCGACTACGACCAGACGCAAAAGGCAGGCCCACCGTTTGCGGTGACGGATGAAGAGGTAAAGGTGCTGTTGGGAGCACACTGGAGCCTGCAGGTGATCGAGAAGCAAGACATTCTGGGTGAGAGCTGGAAGTTCGTGCAGGACGGCGTCACGGGCTTGGACGAGCGGGTCTACAGGATCGCGCGGGTATAAAACTGTGCCCACAAAAAAAGGGGCGATCTGATCGCCCCTTTTTTTGCATTACCAGGTATCAGCCCCGACGACGAAGCGCGTCAATACGCTCTTCCAGTGGTGGGTGGCTCATGAACATACGAGCCAAACCCTGTTTGATGCCGCCGTTGATGCCAAAGGCGGTCAGGCTGTCAGGCATATGCACTGGCAGGCCCTGTTCGGAACGCAAGCGTTGCAGCGCGCTGATCATTGCATTGGTGCCTGCCAAGCGCGCGCCGGCTTCGTCTGCGCGGAACTCTCGTTTGCGCGAGAACCACATCACGATCGCACTGGCCAGGAAGCCCAGCACCACTTCGGCAAAGATGGTCGCCACGAAGTAGGCGATACCGCGACCGCCTTCGTTCTTGAAGATTACTTTGTCCACAAAGTTACCGATAATCCGCGCAAAGAACATCACGAAGGTGTTGACCACACCCTGTACCAGCGCAAGGGTAATCATGTCGCCGTTGGCTACGTGACCAATTTCATGCGCGAGTACTGCCTTTACTTCATCGGGTGAGAAGCGTTCGAGCAAGCCCTGACTGACGGCCACGAGCGCGTCGTTCTTATTCCAGCCCGTCGCAAAGGCATTGGCCTCATAAGCAGGGAAAATCCCGACTTCGGGCATTTTGATACCTGCTTCTTGAGACAACTGCTCCACGGTTTGCATCAGCCATTGTTCATGGCGAGTGCGTGGTTGGGTGATGACTTGGGTGCTGGTGCTCATCTTCGCCATCCACTTGGAGATGAACAGCGAGAACAGCGAGCCGGCAAAACCAAAGACCGCACAGAAAATCAGCAGCTGATTGAGGTTCAGATCAACCCCGTTGGCCGCCATGAACCCGTTGAAGCCGAAAAGGCTCAGGGTGATGCTGGCAATCAGCACGACCGCCAGGTTAGTGGCCAAGAACAGCAGGATGCGCATCATGGTTGTAGAGTTCTCCTCATGCTTAATATGTCGCGTACTGCGGGGTATATAAGGTGCGGCATGGGGTGATTCAACCGAGCGACTATTTCAAACTGTGTCCTACAGCCTGAATGTAGAGCTTTGAAGGGATTTTCCGACTAGGAATGTCACCAGAGATGCCCCACTTTTTGCCTCACAACCCTGCAATTATAGGGGGCACGTGGCTTGATAGAGGCAAGTGCCATACAGAAAAAGGGCGAGATCAGAGAAGTGTTGCCAGATAATCGCTGTACGACCGAATGTCGGTCGTACAGCGCAATGCTACTACTGGCGATAGGTCTTGAGGAAATTGCCAATACGGCCAATCGCCATGTCCAAGTCATCTACGCGCGGCAAGGTCACCACGCGGAAGTGATCCGGCCACGGCCAGTTGAACGCGGTGCCCTGAACCACCAACAGCTTTTCCGACAGCAACAAGTCGAGCACGAACTTTTCGTCGTTGAGGATCGGGCATACCTTCGGGTCTATCCGTGGAAAAGCGTACAGCGCACCCATGGGTTTCACGCAGCTCACACCGGGGATCGCATTGAGCAGCTCCCACGTGCGGTTGCGTTGTTCCAGCAGGCGGCCCTGGGGCAGTACCAGGTCATTGATGCTCTGGTAGCCGCCCAGAGCGGTCTGGATCGCATGCTGGCTCGGTACGTTGGCACACAGGCGCATGTTGGCCAGCATGTCGATGCCTTCGATGTAGCTCTGGGCGTTGTGCTTGGGACCGGAGATGGCGATCCAGCCGGAGCGGAAACCCGCCACGCGGTAGGACTTGGACAGGCCGTTGAAGGTCAGGCACAACAGGTCCGGTGCCAGGGAGGCGGTGCATACGTGCACGGCGTCGTCGTAGAGGATCTTGTCGTAGATCTCGTCGGAGAACACCACCAGGTTGTGCTGGCGTGCCAGTTCCAGCATGCCCAGCAGCACTTCCTTGGAATACACCGCGCCGGTGGGGTTGTTCGGGTTGATGATCACCAGTGCCTTTGTGTTCGGAGTGATCTTGGCCTTGATGTCAGCCAGGTCCGGGAACCAGTCGGCGCCTTCGTCGCACAGGTAGTGCACCGGGTGGCCGCCGGCCAGTGTCACGGCAGCGGTCCACAGTGGATAGTCCGGTGCCGGTACCAGCACTTCGTCGCCATTGTTCAGCAGGGCCTGCATGGACATCACGATCAGTTCGGACACGCCATTGCCCAGGTAGATGTCTTCAATACCGACGCCTTCCACCTGCTTCTGCTGGTAGTACTGCATCACCGCTTTACGCGCGCTGAACAGGCCTTTGGAGTCGCTGTAGCCCTGAGCGGTAGGCAGGTTGCGGATAACGTCCTGGAGTATTTCGTCCGGTGCTTCGAAACCAAAAGGCGCCGGATTGCCAATGTTCAGCTTGAGGATGCGATGACCTTCCTCTTCCAGGCGTTTGGCGTGCTTGAGCACTGGGCCGCGAATGTCGTAGCAGACGTTGGCGAGCTTGTTCGATTTGCTGACCTGCATGGCGATGTGATCCTGAAAATGAACGATCCAGACGGTGTGTGCACTACCGTACTGCGAATCCTGCGAGGCCCGCACCCATAAATACGTTTGAATGCCGATAGCGCGGGTGCCAGACTGGCGTTTTGAAGAGGCGCAATCATACGTGCCGCCTGATCCATGGAAAAGACACAGATCAGGCTTTTTCAGTTGCCGAGGTGTACCGATGGAAAAGTTGCAGAAAACCGTAGAAGAGTGGAAGGCCATGCTCGATCCGGAGCAGTACAACGTGTGCCGGCTCAAAGGCACCGAACGGCCTTTCAGCGGCAAGTACAACGGCACCAAGACCGACGGCGTTTACCACTGCATCTGCTGCAATGAGCCGCTGTTCGATTCCACCACCAAATTCGACTCCGGCTGCGGCTGGCCCAGCTTTTACGCGCCGATTGCCGACAGCGCGATGATCGAGATTCGTGATGTCAGCCACGGCATGATCCGTACCGAGGTAACCTGCGCAAAGTGTGACGCGCACCTGGGCCATGTGTTCCCGGATGGGCCGCCGCCGACCGGCCTGCGTTATTGCATCAATTCGGTGTGCCTGGACCTGGTCCCGCGTTAAGCCTGCGTGGTGAGGGAGCATCCTCCCTCACCACGTGCGCCCATAACGGATCATCAGTTTGATCAATTCAATTGCACACAATTGAATTGCCTACTATGTTTCTACTTCTTTCCGCTTTTATCGAGGCACTGCCATGAGCAACGACCTGCTGAGCATCCCTTGCACCACCATCAAGGGTGAGCAAAAGACCTTGGCCGATTTCGCCGGCAAGGCCGTGCTGGTGGTCAACACTGCCAGCAAGTGCGGCTTCACCCCTCAGTACAAGGGGCTGGAACAGCTCTGGCAGCAGTACAAAGACCAGGGCCTGGTGGTGCTGGGCTTTCCCTGCAATCAGTTCGGCAAGCAGGAGCCCGGTGACGAAGGCGCTATCTCAACGTTCTGTGAGCTGAATTTCGGTGTCAGCTTTCCGTTGTTCAAGAAGATCGACGTCAATGGCAGCGATGCCCATCCACTGTTCGTGCAATTGAAAAAACAGGCGCCGGGCCTGTTGGGGTCCAAGGGCATCAAGTGGAACTTCACCAAGTTCCTCATCGGCCGTGACGGCCAGGTGGTCAAGCGCTTCGGCCCTACCACCAAGCCAAAAGACCTTACCCAAGAGATCGAAGCCCTGCTCAAATGACCGACTTGCCCGCCGTGTCCCTGGCACTGGATAACCAGCTGTGTTTCAAACTCTACGCCGCCTCACGGGCCGTGACCCGCGCTTATAAGCCGATGCTCGACCAGTTGGGCCTGACTTATCCGCAATACCTGGCGATGCTGGTGTTATGGGAATGGCACGACGCAGCCCCTGAGCAGCCGACGGTCAAAGCTCTGGGCGAACGCCTGATGCTCGACTCGGGCACGCTGACACCCTTGCTCAAACGGCTGGAGCAGATTTCACTGGTGCGGCGCCGGCGCAGTGCCCAGGATGAACGGGAGGTGCATCTGAGCTTGAGTGACACCGGCGTGGAACTGCGTGATCAGGCTCTCGTTCTGAAGACTCGGCTGTTGTGCGACAGCGGGGTTGATCTGAATCAGGCAGACACCTTGCGCGATGGCCTGGATCAGTTATTGGCGCAGATCAGAGCGCTGTCGTCCGAGGCACCCACAGGTCCAGCAGCGCATTGAGTTCTTCGCGGCGGAACGGTTTAGCCAGATAGTCATTCATCCCCGCCGCACGGCAGCGCTCTCGTTCTTCGGGCATGGCGTTGGCAGTCAGCGCGACAATCGGCAGGTCTGGCCAGCGCCCGCTGCGGCGAATCTGCCGGCTGGCCTCGTAGCCATCCATCACCGGCATGTTGCAGTCCATCAGCACCATATCGAAGCGTTGTTCTTCAAGAAACTTTAGTGCTTCACCACCGTGGGCGGCCACTATCACTTCGCAGCCCAGCTTGCTGAGCATGCCCTTGGCCACCAGTTGGTTTACCGGATTGTCCTCCACCAGGAGTATGCAGCCGCGATGCGCGAGTGGGGCGGCATCCAGTTGGATGGGGTCAAGAACCAGGTGCATGTCGGTGCGTAAATTGCGCTGAAGAATCTGGTACAGCGCGTTGCGGCTCAAGGGGCGTGCTTGCTGGTGCAAAGGCGCCAACGCCGCGACCTCTTCGTTGGGCATGAAATTGCCATAGGCCGTCACCAGCAGGATGGGCGCGGTAATGCCCGGTCGTATACGGAACAGACATTCAGGGCAGTCGGTAATCAGCAAGTCAGGCGTTTGCCCGCTCAAGTCGTCATCCATGGTGAAACATTGGGGGGTAAGGCCCCAACTGGGCAGCAGGGTCGTGAGCAACTCGGTCAGGCCACCGCCGATGTTGGTGATGGCAACGACCTTGCCTGTGAGAGGCGGTGGCTGCACGGCGGGCAAGTGGGTAGGTAATGGCAGTTGCGCACAGAACTGGCTGCCAAAGCCTACCTCTGAACTGATACTCAACCGTCCCTTCATGGCTTCACACAGATTGTTAGTCAACGCCAGACCCAGCCCTGTCCCGCCAAACTGACGAGTGATCCCGGCGCCGGCCTGGGTGAACGGCTGGAATATTTTCACTTGCGCTTCCTGCGCAATGCCGATGCCGGTATCGCAGACCTCAATGCTCACGCCGCCGTCGTAAGTGCGCAGGCGCACATCAACTCGACCGAATCGCGTGAACTTCAGAGCGTTGGACAGTAAGTTGCTGACGATCTGACGTACACGGGTCGGGTCACCTAGCACTTGGGCCGGGAACTGCGGGTCGATCAAACACGTCAGTTCCACGCTCGGTGCGGCATTCTGCGACAAGAGGTTGGCGGTATCTTCAATAAGTGCACCAAGGTCGAACGGGATGCGCTCCAGCTCCAACTGACCAGCGTCGAATTTGGACAGGTCGAGAATGTCGTTGAGCAACTCCACCAGCACTTTGCCGGAGTCATGGGCGATAGACAGTTGCTGGCGCTGCTCAGCATTCAACGCGCTGTCCAGCGACAGCGCGATCATGCCCAGCAGGCCGTTGAGCGGGGTGCGGATTTCGTGGCTCATGTTCGCCAGGAAGGCTGCCCGAGCCTGAGCCATGCCTATTGCATTCATCTTCGCCGTTTCGAGCTCATCGTTGGACTGGGTCAGTCGCTGGTTGCTAGCCTTGAGTTCAAGTGTGCGGGCGGAGACGATATCTTCCAGTTGCCCCAGGTATTCCGTCAGTCGGTCTTCGGCGTGGCGGCGCTGCTGGATTTCGGTTTCCATATTTTCAAATTGCTGGTTGGCGACGTTCACCAGTACGCCGATTTCGTCATTTTCATGCCCGGGCGGACAGTCCAGGTGGGCCTGCTTGCGAGTGCTCAACTCACGAATGATGCGCACCAGCGGCTGGGTCAGCATCACGTAGAACAGACCCAGCAAAATCCCGGTCAGTAATAGGCTGCGTACGAATCCGTTGAGCAGGGTGATCTCGGCGCGGTGTAGGAACCGGCTGCCGAAGGCGTAGGTGTCTACATCCAGACGCAGTACACCCAGTGGGTCGTTGGGCATATGGCTCAGGAACAGTTGGTCTTCGAACTGGCGGTTGGCGCCAAACATGAAGTCACTGATAGGCCGGTAGGTGCTTTCTCTACGTGGCCGGTCGACATCGGCGAGCACCACGCCATTGTTGTCGATCAACTGCGCACGAATGATGGCAGGGGAGTGCAACAGTCCGAGGGTCAGTTCCTGGGCCAATTCAGCATCAATGTTGTAAGCAATACGTGATGCTGGGTTATGGCTGATTTCGATCAGTGAGCGTATTTCACGGTTGATGGATGCGTCTTCGCTGGCATAATCAATGCCGATTTGGATCAGGCTGAGCAAGGTTCCCAAGACGAAACCGACCAGCACAGTCAATCTGGCTTGTTTATAAGACAAGCGGTGGGCGAACTTGATATCCATCGAGTGTTGAACCACTTCACGTTTCCCTTCGCCCGGCAAGCATAGCTGAACATCCACAGGCTTAGGCTTGCCCGGCATGAACCGTTTTTTACGCAGCCCCAAGCGGTCTGTCGCAGGGTTGCCAATACGCCATCTTTTACAAAAACTTGCCAGAGGAATAATCGTGGATTCTCGATTGAATGCCTTTCTGGAGCGAGCCGATGCAGTGCTCGCTCGCCTGGAGCCCTTGTTGCCCGCGCCACGCCAAGCCATCGACTGGAGCCACTGTCTGGCCGCCCGCTGGCAGCGCGAAGGCCGCAGCGGTTTTCTGTTGCCACTGGACGTAAGCCTGGACATGCGTCTTTCCGACCTGATCGGTGTAGACAAGCAGCGTGAAACATTGGCGCGTAACACCCAGCAGTTTCTTGATGGACTGCCCGCCAACCATGCGTTGCTGTGGGGCTCGCGCGGCACCGGTAAATCGTCCATGGTGCGCGCGTTGCTCGCTCATCACGCGAAGGCCGGTTTGCGCCTGATCGAAATCGAGCGTGACCACCTGGCGGATTTGCCCCGTGTGGTTGAGCAACTGCTCAAGCTGCCGCAGCGTTTCATCCTGTTTTGTGATGACCTTTCGTTCGAAGCCGGCGAGGGCGACTACCGTGTGCTCAAGAGCGTGCTGGATGGTTCCTTGGAACAGGCGCCTGAAAACGTGCTGCTGTACGCGACGTCCAACCGCCGTCACCTTGTGCCGGAAAATCAGAGTGACAACGACAACTGGAAGAGGGTGGATGGGGAACTGCACCCAAGCGAGGCCGTGGAAGACAAGATTGCCTTGTCAGACCGTTTTGGCTTGTGGCTGTCCTTCTACCCGTTCACCCAAGAGCATTTCCTGGATGTGGTCGAGCACTGGATCGGTGAGCTAGCGAGCAAGGCCGGTTTGCAATGGCAGCGCGACGAAGCCCTCGACATTCTCGCGGTGCGCTGGGCGACCGGGCGCGGTAACCGCAACGGCCGCTGCGCGTATCAATTTGCCCGTTACTGGGTGGGTCTCAAATTACTGGAGCGTCAACCATGATCGATTTACAACAAGCCGGCACTGGTCTCGGTGGCTACGCCCTACTGTGTGCCCAATTGGAGTCGCTGCTGGCTGATGAGCGCGATTTCATCGCCAACAGCGCGCAGTTTTCCGCTTTCCTCTTTAGCCAGCTGGATGACTTGAATTGGGCCGGCTTTTACCTCAATCGCAATGAAGAACTGGTGCTTGGCCCCTTCCAGGGGCAGATCGCCTGTGTGCGTATTCCGTTTGGCCGAGGGGTCTGCGGCGCTGCTGCAGCGTCGCAGCAGACCCAGCGAGTAGAGGATGTGCATGCATTCCCGGGACATATCGCCTGTGACAGCGCGTCTAACAGTGAGCTGGTCGTGCCCCTGCTCAAGGACGGTAAGTTGATCGGCGTCCTCGACCTCGATAGCCCGTCGTTGGCCCGCTTTACCCCTCAGGATCAGGCCGGAATCGAACAGTTGGCGGCAATTTTCCTCCGCTTGACCGACTGCTGATCAAGTGAGGGGCGCAACCCGCCCCTTATTGGCCATCCAGTCTTTGAAGCCGCTCTTGCAGCATCCTTTCGAGTTCCAACATCAGCTTTTCCAATGACTTCACGCCTATTTCGATCAAGGGCCTGTCATCACCACGGGCACAGGCCTGTTCGAGGGCTTCGCACCGCGAGGCCAGCGTACTGGCCTGGACAATTCTAGCCGCGCCCTTGATCTTGTGAGCCTGTTCGATGATGTCCTGGGGCGATGCCTGCGCAACCATCAGTGCGACAAGTTCCTGGCGATCCTGACGACTGCTGCTCAGCAACTCCTCTAGCAGCAGACGACTCATCTGCGGATCGCCACCGGTAAGGGCCTCGAAGTTGCCAATGTCCTGGATCAGGCCGGTGGGTTGAGGACTGATTTTCGCCAGTTGCTGCTCCAGCGCCGTGAGATTGATAGGTTTGAACAGGCAGTCATTCATGCCCGCCTGCGCGCAGCGTTTTTTCTCTTCTGGCTGGGCATTGGCGGTAAAGCCCAGTACCACACAAGGGGTTAGATTCTCGCGTTGCTCGTATTCACGGATTGAGCAGCTCAGCTCGTAACCATTCATGATCGGCATATTGCAGTCGGCGATTACCAAGTCGAAGTGCTCCTGGCGCCAAGCCTGGAAGCCCGCCGCGCCGTTCTGGGCTGCGGTGAACTGGTGGCCCAGGTAGCCGAGTTGCTGGCACATCAACAGGCGATTCGCCGGGTGATCATCAACCACCAGTACATTGAGCACAGACACGCTGGCAGGTGTTGTTGGCTTGAGTTCGTCGACTACCGGCAGTGCCTGCAGGCGATTCATCTTCAGGCTCACATGCACCTGCGTGCCGACCATAGGCACGCTGCTCAGGCTTAGTTGCCCACCCATCATCGCGCACAGGCTGCGACAGATCACCAGCCCCAGGCCCGCACCGCTCCTGGCCAGATGTCCCGAATTGTCCGCCTGGGCAAAGGGTTCGAACAGACGCGTTTGATCGTCCCGGCTGATGCCGATGCCGGTGTCTTCCACCACCAGCTTCATCTCGATCTGCTGCGCCAATTCAGTGTTGGATACATGCACCTTGATTTTTACTTGGCCACGTTCAGTGAATTTGATCGCATTGCTGATCAAGTTGGACAGCACCTGCTTGAAGCGCAGGGGGTCAATCAGGACTTCGGTATCTTCTAGGTCTGGCGTGAATTCCAGCAACAGGCTAAGGCTCTTCTGGCGTGCCAGGCCGTCGAATACACGCACTACCGATTCGATCACCTCCCTCAGGTTGACGCGTTCGGGCGCCAGGCTGAGGCGACCGGACTCAATACGTGCGATGTCCAGGATGTCGCCGATTAGCTCCAGCAGATCCTTGGCCGAGTTGTAGGCCACTTCGATGGCCGGCCGATCAAGGTGGCCCTGGTCTGCCCGCTTGAGGGTCAGCTCCAGCATGCCAATCACCGCGTTCATAGGCGTACGGATTTCATGGCTCATGGTGGCGAGGAACGTGCTTTTGGCGCGATTGGCTTCGTCAGCTCGCTCCTTGGCGGTGCGAAGTTCGTCGAACAGCTGACGTCGCTCGCTGATGTCGATCCAGCCACCGATGATGCCCTGAACTTCACCGACGGAATCGCGGTAGGGAAGGATCCAGTGGTAGATCGTCAGTTTCTGTCCACGAATATGCAGGGTGCGGTCCACGATCATTGGCCTGCCTTCGGCCACCACACGTTGATAGTCGGCATGATATTGCGCCGCTTCTGCCGCGAGAGCTGTACTGATCTGAACTGCGCTTTTACCGATCACGTCTTCGCGCTTGACGTCGAACACCTGCAGGTAACTATCGTTGCAGGTCTGCAACAGTCCCTTGTTATCACGCACGTAGATCGGATGCGGGGTTTCATTGACCAGTGCACGCATGAACTCGAACTGGTCATTGAGGGCGCGCTCGGCCATTTTCCGGTGCCTGATTTGGCGGCGCATGTAAGCGTTCCAACTCAGTGAAATCAGCAACAACAACCCGGTGCCGATGATGATGCGCGCAATCAGTTGGTGATAGTCACGCCAGTAGCTGTCGGAGGCGGCGGTATAGCCGCGCCAACGGCTATTGATCACACCCAACTCGTCAGGGGCGACGCTGAGCAAGGCCTTGTCGAGGATCGAACTAAGTTCGGTGGCGCTGCGTGATGTTGCCAATCCAAAGGTGGCGGGCATTGTGCCAATGCTGAAGCTGATTTGAATCTTGTCTTGGAACATCTGCGAGGTCAGGAAGTAGTTGGCGACTACCAGAGTATTCACGGCCCCCTCAACATTGCCTTGTACGAGGAGTTCGGCTGATTTGAAGGTGTCACCCGTTTCTACTAATTGAATCTTTGGGAACTGCTCAATCAGGAGTTTCTTCAGTGGGCTGCCTTGAGTAATCGCCAGTCGTTTGCCCGACATTTCCTCCAGGCTTGTAGGTGCCTGGCCGTCCTTACGCGTCAACATTACGTAGGAGTTTTCCAGGTAGGGGCGACTGAAGTTCAGTTGGGCTTCCCGCTCGACGCTGGGGGCGATAGCGCCAATGATGTCTGCTTTGCCGGCCTCGACCTGTTCGATCATCGTGTCCACATCACGCGCGCGCTGGATGTCGAAGCGCAACCCGGTGCGCAGGCGAATCAGTTCCAGGAGGTCAGCGGTGATTCCGCGAAAGTTGCCATCGTTGTCGAAGAACGTCAGCGGCGCAAAGGTGGGGTTCACGATCACCTTGACCACCGGGTTATCCTTTAGCCAACGTTCTTCACGCAGGGTCAATTGCAACTTTTGGTCGGTCAGCAGAATGTCACTGCCGGCACTCCAGCGCTTGGCGATCGCCTCCCGTTCGGTGGTCGGCACGGCCTTCAGTGCCGCGTCGACGATGCTCAACAGTGTTTGCTGGTCCTGGAGCATTGCGAAGCTGAACCCATAGGCTTCATGTTTGCCGAAGTTGGCCATGCGGATGTTTTTCAGGTAGCCCTTGTTGATCATGTAGTGGGTGGAAATGGTATCGCCGAGAAAGACGTCTGCCTGGTCGAAAGCCACTGCATTCAAAGCGTTTTGGTAAGAGGGGTAGGCGCGGATGACGGCTTTGGGGTACAGCTTTTCCACCTCTGCCAGTGGTAGATAGTGGTAGACCAGTGCCAGGCGCATCCCGGCCAACCCCTCGCTCAGACTGCGGGTTTCGCCTTCGCGGGTCACCAGGACGGGTCGATCCACGGCATAGGGCTCCGACAGGATCAGGTTAGGTTTTGCCGCTTCAAAGCTGTTGGAAGAGCCCAGTAAGTCGATATCCCCTGCTTCGAGGGCACGAATGGCGGCTTCTCGGGAGGAGTAGCGCATTACTTTCACCGGCAAGGCCAGTGCCATGGCCAGCAAGCCAGCGTAATCAGCGGTGAGTCCCTCGTAGTCGCGCCCGCTGGAGGTGAGGTCAAAAGGTGGGTAGTCAGGGAACGCAGTGCCCAGCACCAGTTCGCGTTTGTTCTGGAGCCATTGGCGCTGGCCCTTGTCCAAGTGGGTTTCCAGCTGTACGGAGCTTGCTCGACTCAATAGGTTGAAATGTTCCGTGCTCGCTGGAGGTGTCGCAGGCACAGCGGTGCTGAAGCACAAGCCGGCACTCAATATAATCAAATAGTCCTTTATACGCCTGGGCATCCGGTTTCTCACACTAGCGCGTTTCGTTTTGCCAACTCGATAAGTTCTACCAAGGACTTGGCTTGAAGTTTTTGCATCAGCCTCTTTTTATATGTGCTTACGGTTTTGTTACTCAGGAACATGCCTTTTGCGATTTCCTTGTTGGTTCGGCCTTGTGCAAAAAGTTGCAATACCATCAACTCTCTATCATTAACGGCCTTGAACAGTTCAAGTTCCTTGCAGCTCTCATCGTTGGCGTTCAAGGCCTGGCTGGGGAAATAGTTGTAGCCGGACAGTACGGCACGGATGGCGCTCATCAGTTCACTCAGATCGCCTTCCTTGCATACATAACCATCGGCCCCCGAACGCATGCAGCGTGTGGCAAAGAGAGTGGGGGATTGAGCCGTTAAAACCAGGGTTTTCATCGAAGCGCTCATGGCGTTGAATCGGCAAAGTACTTCGAGTCCATCGAGTTTAGGAATGCTGATGTCCAGGATGATGAGGTCCGGCATGCATTCGCGGACCATTTGTATCGCGTCGCATCCATTATCCGTTTCGCCGACTACTTTGAAGTTTTCCTCGTGCTCCAACAACATGCGTATGGCCAGTCTTATAACGGGGTGGTCATCAATAATAAAAACTGTGTTCATGATCATATTCCATGCAAGTGCAAATAAAGCGGGCACATTAGCTCAGAAGGTGAGGGGTAAGCATGAACTTGAGGGGGTGCAGGTATAAAACAGGAAAGTTCCTACATTAAAAAAGGTAAAGCCCTACCGGGCGTGAAGGCGTCGCGAGACGAGCGGCCAGGGTTTCCCAAAGGGATGGGTTAGCGTGTGATTGCAAGGAGTTTGCGACACTTATACGTAAACTTTTCGACGGCCTAGTTTGTTTAAGTTCCTACACTTATAGCGTGAGTAATATATGGATCAAGCCTGCAAGTTCATCTTTATTCAACGGCTTTTGCAAATAGCCGAGCAATGGCAGGTTACGTTCAAGGGCTTGGTTATGCAGCGCTGACAGTTCTGCCTCGGGAAGCCCGCTGAGCAAGATGGCGGCCTTTATAAAGCATTGGCGACTGGCGATTTCAATCAACTCGAGCCCGGGCAGGTCGGGCAGACACTGGTCGCACAGGAGGATGTCGAAGGGCGCTTGGGCCTGCGTCATCAAACGGATTGCCTGTCCGGCGTTTTCCGCCGGGGTCAGTTGCTCAAAACCAAAGCTCTTGAGCAGGCACTGGGTGGCGAGCAGTTGAAAGGGATGGTCCTCCACCAACAGGATTCGAAGGGGGTAATTGGGCATAGAGGGCACACGGTGAGTGAAGCGTCGATGGAGGGCATGTAGGAACTGTTCGCCAGATTTGCCCGGAGCGTGAGCGATTATTCCTCGGGAGTTTGTGCGAATTCGATCAGGCCGCTCTGTTCCCGTCGTAGGGCGATTCTCTTCAGGGAACAGGCAACTTGATAAATGACGTTACTGAGGGCTCGAACGCCCGGTCATTTCCCGCGCCATCTCGGTGGCATAGCTGTCGGTCATGCCAGCGATAAAGTCGATCATGCGCAGGAACGAGGCGTGCAACGGCCAAGCCGGGTTCGGTGCATTGTTACCCAGCAGGTCGAGAATACGCCGGTTCTTGAAGGAGGGCGTTCGTCCGCCATGCTGCTCCAGTGCCGCGCCGCAAAAAGCGTTCAGCAGTATTTCCAACGTGGTATAGGCGCCAATTTCATGCAAGGTCTTGCGTTTGTCCTGGAAGATTTTCTTGCGTGCCATGTCTTTGGCATCCAGCACGCAGCGTTTGGCCGGCCCGTGCATATGCTCCACCAAGTCGCCGGGCAGGGTGCCGGCCAGCAAGGCATCCTGCTGTTCGACGAAGGCTCGCGCCGCCGCGTTGGTCAAATGCTCGATGGCTTTGCCGCGCAGGATCGCCAGCTTGCGTCTGCGCGAGTCCTGAGATCCCAATTGCCGATAGGTCTGCGGCAGGTCGTCGCCTACCAGGTCGAGCAGCAGCGACTCGACTTCGGCGTATTCCAGCAACTCCATTTCCAGGCCGTCTTCCAGGTCGATCAGGGCATAGCAGATGTCATCTGCGGCTTCCATCAGATAGACCAATGGGTGACGGGCCCAGCGTTGTTCTTCCAGTTGCGGCAGACCGAGCTTGTGGGCGATCTGTTCGAGGATCGGCAGTTCGCTCTGGTAGCAGCCGAACTTGTGTTTCTTGTAGCCCTGGGCGTCGGCGTGGCGAGCGGTCCAGGGGTATTTCAGGTACGTGCCCAGGGTCGCGTAGGTCAGTCGTGTACCGCCGTCGAACTGATGGTATTCGAGCTGGGTCAGTACCCGAAAGCCTTGGGCATTGCCTTCGAAATTGAGGAAGTCGTTGCGCTCGGCGCTGCTCATGTCGTCCAGCCAGCCACGCCCGGCGGCCTGTTGGAACCAGTGCCGGATGGCGTCTTCGCCCGAATGCCCGAACGGCGGGTTGCCGATGTCATGGGCCAGGCAGGCTGATTGCACCACCATGCCCAGATCACTCGGTTCGCACCAGTCGGGCAGTGCACTGCGCAGGGTTTCACCGACGCGCATGCCGAGTGAGCGGCCCACGCAACTGACTTCCAGGGAGTGGGTCAGGCGGGTGTGGATATGGTCGTTGCTGGACACCGGGTGCACCTGGGTCTTGCGGCCCAGGCGGCGAAATGCGCCGGAGAAAATAATGCGGTCATGGTCTTTGTGAAAAGGGCTGCGGCCGAGTTCTTCCGGGCTGTGCAGGGGCTTTCCAAGCCGTTCGCGGGTAAGCAGGGTAGGCCAATCCAAGGCGGGTACTCTCCGTGCGGTGAATGACCCTCCCAGCTTCCCGGTTCCACCTTGGCGGGGCAAGCGAAAATCTACAACCCGGCGGCGTCGATATCAATTAACAGCAAGCGCTGACCGTTATCGAAGAATTGTCCGGCAGTGAGGCAATACTGGTTGGTGGTGGCGTCGCGATACGTCGACGACAAGGTCAGGCGCCGCTCGTCCCAACCTTCGGCCAGCAAGTGATAGAAATACGGGCGCCATGACCAGTTGTGGCCCAGGTAACGGGTGTCGGCCTGCCAGGCGTCCTGGCGCCATTCGAAGTTCGGCGTGAGTTGCGTGCCATGTCGGTCGCACTGATAAAAGCGCAGCAGCCATGGGAAATCCTGCAATTGTGGTAACTGGCTAAGCGGTGCCTGGCCCAGGGCCCAGCTTTGGAGAATTTTCATCAGCTCGGCCAACTGCTGGCGCAGGTCCATGATGCGTCCACGCTCTGCCAGCTTCTGCTGGACGTACGCTGCGCGCAGTTGGGCAAAGCGTGGCACGAAGGCGTCGGTGGCAAACCAATCCAGCTGTGCCTGCGCGAACAGATAGCCCTGTACATAGCGCGAGCCGCATTCCAGGGCAAAGCTCAGTTGTGCTTCAGTTTCCACGCCTTCGGCAATGATCCAACAGCCGGTTTTTTCCGCCATCTGCGCCAGCGCCCGCACGACGTCACTGCTTGGCCCGCCCTTGGCGGCTTCCTGGAAAAGGCGCATGTCCAACTTGAGGATATCCGGCTGCAACGCCAGCACCCGGTCAAGCTGGGAATAGCCGGCACCGAAGTCATCAATGGCAATACGCGCACCGGCCTCGCGATAACGCGCGACCACATTGGCCAAGCGCTGGATATCGCCACCCAGTTCGGTGATCTCGAACACAATGCGCTGCGGGTCAACGCCGTGGGCGTGGATTTGTTTCAAGCTCGGCAGGGCCTGGCCCGGACGCAACCGGTTGATCCAGCGGGGCGAGATGTTCAGGCTCAGAAACCAATCGTCGGGGGCTTCATGCAGGCGGCTCAAGGCATTGTCGCGGATCTGACGGTCGAGGCGTCGCAACGTCGTGCCTGGCGTGCGCGGGTCCGCGAACAACGGGCCCACAGACTGCAAGCTGCCGTCAGCCTGGCGCAGGCGACCCAAGGCCTCGACGCCGGCAATGCGTCCGGTGGCAGTGTCAATAAACGGCTGGAAGCAGGCGAGCGGTTGCCCGTCAATCACAGGACCTCCTTATGAGAGGTAGCGAAAAAAAGAGGCCCGGCCTTCAATGACGAAGGCCGGGCCGATTCTGTTTGCAAGAATGCAGCCAGCAGGGCTCATCCTTTTCGGGAAGTACCTGCCATCGCTAATTTGATCAGCGGGATCAAACCTGCGCCCAGCCGCACCAGCCGGGTCACGCTGCTGATACTGCCGCCCTTGGCACCCTTCCCGGTAAAGAAGCCCATCAGCGTCACCGCCGCCACGCCCCACAGCGGCGCGTGCTTGATGCCCAGGCTGTCCTGCCAGTTGTGGCGCATGTCGCGCACTTTGTGCAGCGGAGCCATCAATTGTTGGGACTCATGACGGATTTCCTGGCGGTGCATTTCCATGCGCAGGCGAATCAGTGCCTTGCGCATTTCTCGACGGGATGTGTTGTGCGGGATCTCAGTCATGCTCATGGCAGCAGGCGCTCCCGATCATTGGCCAGCTCTTCAAGCGTGGCGTGGAAGGGCGTGGACTCATCGAAAACTGCTGCTTTCAAGCGCACCCCGCAGAACGCGGCGGCCAGGCTGTAGAACAAGCAGAGGCAGATGATCCCGGTGAGACGGTAGCCAGTGTCCCATACCAGGATCATCACCAGCGTCGACAACCCGACCAGCAACAACAGGGCAAACACCAAGGCCAAGCCGGCAAACAGCAGCAGGCTGACGGTGCGTGCTTTCTGCTCCTGCAATTCGATGCCGAACAGTTCGACGTGGCTGTGCAGCAAGCCTAGAACGGCCGCGCCCAGGCGTCTTGAGGTAGAACTTGCGCCCGTGGCCGAGCCGCTTTCGCCGATAGACATAATGTTAGCGCCTTGTAGCCAATAGGCCGATCAGAAAGCCCACGCCAGCGGCAATACCCACCGACTGCCAGGGGTTGGCCTGTACATAGTCTTCAGTAGCGGTGACCGCAGCTTGGCCGCGCTCGCGCAGGGAGTCTTCGGTCAGTTGCAGGGTTTCACGGGCCTTGAGCAAGCTTTCATGAATCTTGCTGCGCAGCTCGTCTGCCTGATCACCCGCCAGGATCGCGGTGTCATCCAGTAGCTTTTCGGTATCACTGACCAGGGTTTGAAAATCCGCCATCAGTATCTCTTGGGCTGTCTGTGCTGTTTTTCTGGCCATGGTTATCTCCGTGATTGGCTGATCGGTACGTGTGGTTTCGAGTCACCGGCGTCGGTGAAGGTTCACTGCAATTGCGTGGTACAGCTTTTGCTTTGCCTTGGTGCGCATGCACGGGTGCCTGCGCTGAATCTGGGCGGTAAGGCCTCAAGCCATCAAAAACCTTACCTTAAATAACTGAAACTCGCGGAAAAACCCTGTCGGCAACAGCCTGTTGTGTTGATCGCTGCGCTAAAGCGGTTCACGCCCTGTGAAGAGGGGCGGTACCGGCGGTGCCAATTTAGTGCGCGCAACCGTGGCTTGAACCGCTTTGGTGCTTTTTGCCTTTAATGCAGGCCTGCCAACCTTCATGGAAAATTTGCAAAGTGCGGTGGACACTCTGGTCCACAGTTCAAACACCCTGTTTATCCTGATCGGCGCGGTCATGGTACTGGCGATGCACGCCGGCTTCGCATTCCTGGAAGTCGGCACCGTTCGCCAAAAAAATCAGGTCAACGCGCTGTCGAAGATCCTCAGCGACTTCGCCATCTCTACATTGGCCTATTTCTTTATAGGCTATTGGATCTCCTACGGCGTGAGCTTCATGCAACCGGCGGCAGTGATCAGCGCGGACCATGGCTATGGCTTGGTGAAATTCTTCTTCCTGCTGACGTTTGCGGCAGCGATCCCCGCGATCATCTCCGGCGGCATTGCCGAGCGCGCGAAGTTTGCTCCGCAGTTGTGCGCTACTGCGTTGATCGTGGCGTTTATCTACCCGTTTTTCGAAGGCATGGTCTGGAATGGCAATTTCGGCCTGCAAGCCTGGTTGCTCGCCACCTTTGGCGCCAGCTTTCATGACTTCGCCGGTTCTGTCGTGGTGCACGCCATGGGCGGCTGGCTGGCGCTGGCGGCGGTGTTGCTGTTGGGCCCGCGTAACGGACGTTATCGGGAAGGACGCTTGGTCGCCTTTGCGCCATCGAGCATTCCGTTTCTGGCGCTGGGTTCGTGGATTCTCATCGTCGGCTGGTTCGGCTTTAACGTGATGAGCGCGCAAACCCTCAACGGCGTCAGTGGCCTGGTGGCGGTTAACTCGTTGATGGCGATGGTAGGCGGCACTGTTGCTGCGCTGGTGATCGGCCGTAACGACCCAGGCTTCCTGCATAACGGCCCGCTCGCCGGGCTGGTGGCGATCTGCGCCGGTTCCGACCTGATGCATCCGGTAGGCGCGCTGGTCACCGGTGTGGTCGCCGGTGGGCTGTTTGTCTGGTGCTTTATCGCCGCCCAGGATCGCTGGAAGATCGATGACGTGCTGGGCGTGTGGCCATTGCATGGCCTGTGCGGTGTGTGGGGTGGGGTTGCCTGCGGCATCTTTGGCCAGACCGCGCTGGGCGGCCTGGGTGGCGTGAGCCTGGTCAGCCAGTTGATCGGCACCGGCCTCGGCGTGGCAGTCGCGTTCGGCGGCGGCCTGTTGGTGTATGGGGTGATCAAACGCGTCGGTGGCCTGCGCCTGAGTCAGGAGCAGGAGTACTACGGCGCGGACCTGTCGATCCACAAGATCGGCGCGGTCAGTCAGGATTGATCGTCGCTGTTCGGCGGCGTGAAAGAGCCGTGCAGCAGGCGATAGCGGTTGTGTCGCACTTCATCGACCCGCGCCTGTACCTGGTGGTCCGGAAGGCCCAGCAGGATCAAGGCGTGGGAGGCGAGCATCAGGCTCGACTCCAATAGTTCGGGCACCACTTCGCTGGCGCCCGCAGCTTTCAGTTCGGCCCACTGGCTGTCATCGCGAGTGCGCACCAGAATCGGCACCTCAGGGTTGATACGGCGCGCCTCTTTCAACACCACCAGGGCGACATCGCTGTTGTCCACGGCAATTACCACCAACCGCGCGCGTTCCAGGCCCACCGCACTGAGCAGGGCGCCGCGACGGCAGTCGCCGTAATGCACGCTGCTGTCCTCGGTGGCGGCTTCCTGTACCCGTTCCGGGTCGTCATCCAGGGCGATAAAGGCTTGTTGTTCCCGCCGCAGAAAGCGCCCGATGGACTGCCCGACACGGCCGTAGCCACAGATCACTGCATGGCCGCGTAACTCAGCATTGAGCGCGGTGATTTCCTCCAGTTGCACTTGCTGGTTGGGTTTGCGGTGCAGGCGCAGGGCAATCGCCGGGGCGGCGCGCAACAGCAGTGGCGTCAGCAGCATCGAGCAGAACGTGGCGGCGAGCAGCAAGCCATTGAATTCATCCGGGATCAGCCGGCTTTGCTGCATTTGCGCCATCAACGCAAAACAGAACTCACCGCCCTGGGCGAGGGCCAAGCCGCTGCGCCAGGCGGTTTCGCTGTCGCTGCCCCGCAACTTGACCAGCACCGCTACCACGCACCCCTTGATCAGCATCAGCGCGAGGGTCAGGCCGAGGATCAGCAGACTGTGGCTGATGAACAATTGCAGGTCGATCAACATGCCGATACTGACGAAAAACAGCCCCAGCAGGATGTCGCGAAACGGTCGGATATCCGCTTCGATCTGATGGCGGTAATGGCTTTCGCCCAGCAGCATGCCGGCCAGGAAGGCGCCGAGGGCCGGCGATAGACCCAGCAAATGGGTGAGCCAGGCGGTCAGCAACACGATCACCAGTGCAAGCAACACAAACAGCTCCGCCGAGTGGGACGCGGCGACTTCATGGAACAGGCGCGGCAACAACCAGCGACTGGCCAGCAGCAGGCCAACAAACAGCAACACGGTTTTACCCAGGGTCAGCGGCAGCGCCCAGTACCAGGCTTGATCGCTGCTGCCGGCAAACACGGGCACCAAGGTCAGTAGCAATACGGCTACCACGTCCTGGAACAGCAGCACGCCAATCGCGTTCTGGCCATGGCTGCTGAAGATTTCTCCGAGGCTGGTCAGCTCTTTGCTGACGATGGCCGTGGATGACAATGCCAAGCCCGCACCCAGCAGCAACGCGATGCCGGGCGCCACACCAAAGGCCATCAACAAGCCTCCAAGCAGCGCACTGCACCCCAGCACCTGCAAACTGCCCAGGCCAAACACCACGCGGCGCAGGGCGAGCATCTTTGTCAGGGAGAACTCCAGGCCCAGGGAAAACAACAGGAACACCACGCCAAGCTCGGCGAGGTCGGGCAGCTCTTCGCTGTCATTCACCCAGTCCAGCGCTGTAGGTCCCACGGCGAGGCCCACACACAGGTAGCCCAGAACGGGCGGCAGTTGCAGTCGGCGAAACAGCGCAATCACCACAAGGGATGAGGCCAAAATGATCAGCAGGTTGGCGAACACGAGCATCTCCGTTGCAGGGTGAGCGGGCAAAAAGCCGCGAGAATCGCTGAATCAGTTATACGTCATGCTGATCTGTGTCAGGGTTTATCGGCTCGCCACGGGTCTTACGCAAGCCTAGAATGTTGATCTGTTTTCTGATCAGGTCCTTTCGCCATGCTTCCTGAATGCCAGTTGTTCGGCACCCTGGGTTGCCATCTTTGTGAGATTGCCGAAGCCGAAATCATGCCGCTCGTCGAACACGGGCTGTTGGTGGAGCTGGTTGACATCACCGATCCCCAAGATCTCACCGACCTCTATGGGCTGCGGATTCCGGTGCTTCGACGGGTGGATACCGGCGCCGAATTGGACTGGCCCTTTGACGCTGAACAGGTCGTTGCCTTCCTGCGTTGACGTTTATGCGATGGCGGGTTTCCAATTATTACGTTACTGTATGTTTGTACAGCGATTGAATAGAGGGAACGCCCGTGGTGAATGTTGAACAACTGAAAAGCAGCGTCAATCGCATGTCCGCCGACGTCGTGCGCGACGCGGTGAACGAGCTGCGCCTCGATGGCTTGGTCACGGAAGGCAAGACGCCCTTTAACAAAGTGCATTTCAATACCTGCTTCGCGGAGATCGAAGCGTTGTTCCAGCGCGCCGGTTACCACAAGCAACTGGATGTGGTGGGTTATCAGGGCTTGCTCTACGCCTTGTACGATCCCGGTCGCTGGGAAGCGGTGGATGTGCTGCGTTGGCTCAAGGAATTCACCGAAGCGGCCAGTGCGTCGCCGATCCTGCGCACGCAATTAGCCAAAGCCTGAGATCCGCCCTAGGCTCAATCCCGCGTCGTGCGGGATAATGCCCATCGGTTTTTTCAAGGCTTCGAGCATCGGCATGTCCACTTCCGGTTTTTCCGCGTCCCAACACCAAGCCAGCACTCTCTACTTGCCGCCAGGCCCTTGGGCGACCGTGCTCGATTGCCTGTGCGAGCACTTCCCGGCGATAAGCCGTGAGCACTGGCTGGACCGCATCGCCCGCGGACGGGTATTGGATATCAACGGCAGCCCCATCAAGCTGGACCTCGCCTACAAGGAAGGTCTGTGCATTTACTACTTCCGTGAAGTGCCGAACGAAAAGGTGATTCCGGTGCAGGAAACTATCCTGTACGCCGACGAGCACTTGGTGGTCGCGGATAAACCGCATTTCCTGCCCGTGACCCCGGCCGGAGAGTACGTCGAGCAAACCCTGCTGCGCCGCCTGATTCGCCGCCTGGATAATCCGTCGCTGGTACCCCTGCACCGTATCGACCGGCACACCGCCGGGCTGGTGCTGTTCTCCGCCAACCCCGCCAGCCGTTCGGCCTATCAGCAGCTGTTTCCCAAGCGCCAGATCGATAAATTCTACGAAGCCATTGCCCCGGCCTTACCTGGTTTGACGTTCCCGTTGGTGCACAAAAGTCGCCTTGTGGACGGCGAACCCTTCTTCCGCATGCAGGAAGGCGAGGGCGCCAGCAACACCGAAACGGCGGTGGAGGTGCGGGAAAAAAATGGTGATCTATGGCGCTACGCCCTGTTTCCCGTGACCGGTAAGAAGCACCAACTGCGCGTGCACATGACCGCGCTGGGAGCGAGCATCTGCAATGACCCGTTCTACCCGGACGTGCTCAAGGATGCCGTCGACGATTACGCCAACCCGCTCAAGCTGCTGGCCCAGGGCGTACGATTTATCGACCCGGTCACCGGCGAAGAGCGTCGTTTTCGCAGCCAGATCAACCTCGATTGGTAACCCCGGAAACGACAAGGCCCGCGCGAGGCGGGCCTTGTAGGCAAACGCTAAGACTTACAGGTCTTTAACGGTGCGGACCTGATCTTTATTGATACGGGTCTGCTTGCCGTCCAGTTGTTCGAACTCGTAGAAGCCCGAATCCTTATCGAATTTAGGGGTGTCGACGGCCTGGATTTCGCGACCGTCATTCAGGGTGATCACTGTCGGCGAGGCGCAACCGGCGAGGGTGGCGATGCCCAGTGCAAGCATGAGAGCGGCGATGGTCCGTTGAGTCATGGGTTTGTCTCCGAGAGAATACTTTTTAATTGCTGACCTTGAGACGCGTAAGGCGTCGCCAAAGTTCCTTGTGCGAAAGTTCATTCTGACACGTCAGAGCTCGGCTGTAACAGCTCCGGCGTATTAAGGTTGGCCAGCCGTGGGTCATCCGCCGGGCACTCCAGGCCCACGCCGCCCAATTGCAGGAATATCTTGCGCGGGCTTCGCTCGCCGGCTTGCCAGGCCTGTTCTACCTCGGTTTTGAGGTGTGTAGGGATGATGCAGATCAAGGGTTCCCAGAATTCGCCGTGGCGCACCATCACGGGCACCAATGGGTTTTGCCGCGCGGTCTCACGCAGGTCGGTGAGTAGGATCGCGTCGATAGCCGGCACATCGCACGGCAATATCAGCAGGTGCTCATGGCGCGCTGTGGCCAGCCCGGCGCGGATACCGGCGAGCGGGCCCGGAAAGTCCGGGCTGTCGTCGCTCACCAGCGTGTCGGCATAGGGCGCGTAGAGGTCCTGGTTGCGATTGCACGAGATGATCAGGTCATCCGTCAACGCTCGCACCAAGCGCTGTAGATGGGCGATCAATGGCTGGCCGCGCCATGCCAACAGACCTTTGTCCTGGCCGCCCATGCGCTGGCCGCGCCCGCCGGATAACAGCAAAATCGAGCAGGGAAGGGGCGAAGAATCTAACGACATAAAGGTTCCGCTGCGGCAGGTAAATAGGGGCCTGTGATATAACACCGGGCTGTTCCTCCGACAACCGGACCGTGCCATGAAAGCCAAGGCTGATGCGCCCTTCGTACCCCTGAATATCGCTGTATTGACCGTCAGCGACACCCGCACCCTGGACACCGACACCTCGGGCCAGGTTTTCGTCGACCGCCTCACCGCCGCCGGGCACAACCTGGCCGAGCGCGTACTGCTCAAGGACGACCTCTACAAGATCCGCGCCCAGGTTGCCCATTGGATTGCCGAAGACGTGGTGCAAGTGGTGCTGATCACCGGCGGCACCGGTTTCACCGGCCGTGACAGCACTCCCGAAGCCGTGAGCTGCCTGCTCGACAAGCAGGTCGACGGCTTTGGCGAACTGTTCCGCCAGATATCCGTGGCCGACATCGGCACCTCCACCGTGCAATCTCGTGCCCTGGCCGGCTTGGCCAATGGCACCCTGGTGTGCTGCCTGCCGGGTTCAACCAATGCGGTGCGCACGGGTTGGGACGGCATTCTTGCCGAGCAGTTGGACAACCGCCATCGCCCCTGCAACTTCGTCCCGCACCTGAAACAGGCCGCGCCTTGTGAATCCCGTGGGTAAGCCTGGCAAGACCGGCGCGCTGATGCCCGTGGAAGAGGCGCTGCAGCACCTGTTGGCGCTGGCCGAAGCTGCGCCGATCCGCGAGCCGCACGCCTTGCCCCTGGCCGAGTGTGATGGCCGGGTATTGGCGCAGGATCTGGTCTCCACCCTCGACCTGCCGCCGTGGCCGAACAGTGCCATGGACGGTTACGCGCTGCGCCTGGCGGACTGGACCGGTGAGCCGCTGGTGGTGAGCCAGCGCATCTTTGCCGGTCAGGCGCCTGAACCTCTGGCCGCGGGCACTTGCGCGCGCATCTTCACCGGCGCACCGGTGCCGCAAGGCGCCGATTGCGTGGAGATGCAGGAAAATGCCGTGGTTCACGCCGATGAGCGCGTGAGCTTTACCGAGCCCCTGCACGCCGACCAGAACATCCGCCCTCAGGGCCAGGAAACCACGGTCGGTGAACTCGTTTTGTCAGCCGGGACGCGCTTGGGCCCGATTGAGCTGGGCCTGGCTGCGTCCCTCGGCTGTGATCGTCTGAATGTAGTGCGCTGCCCGCGCGTGGCCGTGCTGTCCACCGGCGACGAGTTGATCGAGCCCGGCTTGCCGCTGGGGCCCGGCCAGATCTACAACAGCAATCGTCGCGTGCTGTGCAGTTGGCTTTCACGCATGGGCTGTGAAGTGATCGACGCCGGGATCCTGCCGGATGACTTGGAACAGACTCGCACGCGATTGGCGGGCCTGGGCAGTGTCGACCTGATCCTGTCCACCGGTGGCGTGTCGGTAGGTGAAGCGGACTTCCTTGGCATCGCCCTGCGTGAAGAAGGCGAACTGGCCCTGTGGAAGCTCGCGATCAAACCTGGCAAGCCACTGACAGTCGGGCATTTCCGTGGCGTGCCGGTGATCGGCCTGCCGGGTAATCCGGCCTCGACCCTGGTGACTTTCGCACTGTTGGCGCGCCCCTACATTCTGCGTCGCCAAGGTGTGGCCGACGTGGAGCCGTTGCGGTTCGACGTCCCGGTGGGATTCGTCTGGCCGAAACCGGGCAATCGTCGCGAGTATCTGCGCGGGCGCATCGAGCAGGGCAAGGCGATCATCTACCGTAACCAAAGCTCTGGCGTGCTGCGCAGCGCGGCGTGGGCGGAGGGGTTTGTGGAGGTGTTGGAAGGGACGACGCTGGCACTCGGTGATCGGGTTAATTTCATCCCGCTGAGCGAAGTCCTGAACTGAACACAAGTCCAAATGGGAGAGGGGGCTTGCCCCCGATAGCGGTGCTTCAGCCACACATCAGGTGACTGACACTCTGCCATCGGGGGCAAGCCCCCTCCCACATTTGGACCTTTGTGTGCCTGTGGCTATTCAGTAGTCGTCGCCACGCTCCGTGACGTCCCGCTCCACAGGCCGCGCATCCGGGTCATAGCCCACCGGGAACTTGCCCTTCAAGGTCCAGGCAAACGCAATGATCTCCGCGATGGTGCGGTACAACTCCTCCGGAATGCTGTCGCCCAGTTCCATGCGCGCCAGCAGCTTTACCAGCTCGGCGTTTTCATAGATCGGCACTTCATTTTCCCGCGCCAACTTGAGGATGGCTTCGGCCAGGGCATCGTCGCCCTTGGCGGTCAGGGTCGGCGCTTGCTGGCCGTCGTACTTGAGGGCAATCGCCTGGCGCGGTGGGTTGGAGTTCTTCATGCGGTTTCATCCACCCAGCGTTGCTCCAGTCCGGTTTTCGGCCCGCGTGGTGGCGTACCCAGATGGCAATCGAGGTCGCCGACGTTGATCCCCGAAGTCACCAGCCGCTCGCGCAAGTTGCCCAAATGGCTTTCGATCAGGCTGGCGGTGAACGGGCGTGTTGCCCACAGTTGGCTCGACAGTTTGCCCTGGGTCAGTTGTGCCTGGACCTGCAACGGCCCCAGCGGCTCCATATCGAATGCCAGCTCGACGCGCCATAGCATTTGCTTGGGGTCCTTGCGGTCTTTGCGTTCGGGCTGGTCTTTGTCTGGCGCCGGTTCTTCGCGCTGGAACTTGACCTGCAACGGCACGATGTCCTGCAGCGTGCGCATAGGAATTTCCAACTGCCAGGTGGTTTGCAGGCGGCCATCGGCGGTGGTGCCGGTCTGTTCCAGACTCGACAGTTGGTGGCTCTGTAACCTGGAAATGGCCCCGGCTGCCAGACGCAGCAGGTTTTCCAGGTCGCCTTCGCCTTCAAGCTTCGCCATCAGCCGCTCGGGCAGTGGAAAGCTGACCGGTGCCTGCCGCGCGCTGACTTGGCCCAGCGTGTTCAGTGGGCTGCGCACAAAATTGGGCAATACCTGGGCCAGCGTGTTGGCCGCAAGAATGGCGTTGAGGTTGGTACTGGCGGGCAGGGCGGGCAATAAGTCCGCGACAAGGCGCAGCAGTGCGCCCTTCATGTCCAGTGGTGGTATTTGGGGATTCTGTCCTGCGAGTAATTTGGCTTCCAGAAAGGCGCCGCTGTTCTGAATCACTTGAGCCAGGACTTTGGGGTTACTGACCTGTGCCAGATCGGGCAACGCCGCGAGCAAACGGTCGGCGGCGGCGCGCAGGTCGGCGGAAGTACTGTCGCCACGGGGCAGGTTTTGCATTGCGGTGAAGACCGCATCCAGGGAGCCCTGGCGACTTTGCTGGGTCGACAGTTGCTGGGTGACCGCCAATTGATCCTTGAGCCCGCTAAGCGGCACAAAATTCAAGGTCTGCGCGTTCTGCACCACGGCGCTGAGCAGGCTGCCTACGCGCAACGGCTGTGGGCTTTCCACCGTCAGTGTCGCGCCGGCCAGGGCGTTATTCAGCACCGTCACCAACGAACGATAGATCGCCGGTTGCGCCGTGCCCTGGGGCAGCATCTGAGTGGTCAATACCTTGGCTTGCAACAGCGTACCTTCCGGGACTTTGGCGGTATCGATGCGGGTGAGGGCGGCGACGTTGGCACTCAAAGCCTGTTGCAGGCTGAGGGTCAGATTGCCCGCTGGCGTCTGGCTCACCGCCACATTGCTGCCTAAGGGCAAGGGCTGCGCGCTGCTGGCCTGCACCAGCGTCTGGCGGCCGCCGTCCAAGGTCAGCTTGAGCAGCAACTGAAAGGCTTCACCGCCTTGTTTAAGGGCGATGACTTCGGCATTCGCGGTTTTCCCAGGGTCGATCAGCCCAATCTGCGGCTCCAGCAGTTTCAGCAGTGCCCCAGGCGCAGGCGCGGAGCTTTGCCCGGCTGCCGGGGTGGGAGGAAGCGTAGGAAGGTTGATCTCGCCTGTCATCGTGCGCATCGTCTCTGGGGAAATTGCCCTCTTTAGCGTAGGGCATCGCATGTATAATGCCGCCCGTCTGCAAAGAGAGCGCTAAAAACCTCACAACTATTTGATCCAGCTCTCTAAAATCGGTCGCCAAAGCCGTTATGGTGCTTCTTTCTATAACGGCCGCTGCACCGCCGACTTGAACCGTAAAGGCCCGCGATCTCTTGACCAGCCCTCTTCTTGAAGCCGTAGCGCTCTCCTGTGAACGCGACTTGCGCCTGCTGTTCGAGCACCTCGACCTGCGTGTGGCGGGTGGCGATATGGTGCAGATCAGCGGTCCCAACGGCAGTGGCAAGACCAGTTTGCTACGCCTGCTGGCCGGGTTGATGCAACCCACGGCCGGTGAAGTGCGGCTCAACGGCAAGCCCCTCAACGAACAGCGCACCGAGCTTGCACGCAACTTGATCTGGATCGGCCACGCGGCCGGCATCAAGGACGTGCTCACTGCCGAAGAGAACCTCAGCTGGCTCAGCGCCCTGCACCATCCCGCGACCCGCGACGCCATCTGGCAGGCCCTGGCCGCCGTCGGCCTCAAGGGTTTCGAAGACGTTCCCTGTCACACCCTGTCCGCCGGCCAACAGCGCCGCGTGGCCCTGGCGCGCCTGTACCTGCCGGGCCCGCCACTGTGGATTCTCGACGAACCCTTCACCGCCCTCGACAAACAAGGCGTCGCCCAGTTGGAAGAGCACCTGGCGCTGCATTGCGAGCAGGGCGGAACCGTCTTGCTCACCACCCACCACACCCTGGCGCGCATGCCCGCCGGTTACCGCGACCTTGATCTGGGCCGGTGGTCGGCATGAGTGTCTTCGCCCTGCTGGTCGCCCGCGAAGCACGGCTGTTGTGCCGTCGCCCGGCTGAATTGGCCAACCCGCTGGTGTTCTTTGCCATCGTGATTGCGCTGTTCCCGCTGGCGGTCGGCCCCGAGACTAAACTGTTGCAAACCTTGTCGCCGGGGCTGGTGTGGGTGGCGGCGCTTTTATCGGTTCTGCTCTCGCTGGACGGGCTGTTTCGCAGTGATTTCGAAGACGGTTCCCTGGAACAGTGGGTCCTTTCGTCGCACCCTCTGCCACTTCTGGTACTGGCCAAGGTGCTGGCACACTGGGCTTTTTCCGGCCTCGCGCTAGTCTTGCTCTCGCCGCTGTTGGCGATGATGCTGGGCTTGCCCGTCGAATGCCTGCCGGTATTGCTTTTGTCCTTGTTACTCGGCACGCCAGTGCTCAGCCTGTTGGGGGCCGTGGGCGCAGCGTTGACCGTCGGTTTGAAGCGTGGTGGCCTGCTACTGGCCCTGTTGATTCTGCCGTTGTACATCCCGGTACTGATCCTTGGCAGCGGCGCTTTGCAGGCCGCGCTCATGGGCATGCCGGCGACCGGTTACCTCCTGTGGCTTGGTAGCCTGACCGCCCTGGCGGTAACCCTGACACCCTTTGCAATCGCCGCCGGCCTGAAGATCAGCGTCGGCGAATAATGAGGTCTGACCCAGCGACATTGTCAGCTCTTCAACATAAGAAAGACCCTACGTTTCTCGCAATGACGAGAAGCAACCGTGAGAAACAGCAATGAACTGGACCTGGTTTCACAAGCTCGGCTCGCCCAAATGGTTCTACGGCATCAGTGGCAAACTGCTGCCTTGGTTCAGCATCGCCGCCGTGTTGCTGATCGGCATCGGCCTGGTCTGGGGCCTGGCCTTCGCGCCGCCGGACTACCAGCAAGGCAACAGCTTTCGCATCATCTACATCCACGTGCCTGCCGCGATGCTGGCCCAGTCCTGCTACGTGATGCTGGCGGTATGCGGTGTCGTCGGCCTGGTCTGGAAGATGAAACTCGCGGACGTTGCCCTGCAATGCGCCGCGCCCATCGGTGCGTGGATGACCGCCGTGGCGCTGGTCACCGGCGCGATCTGGGGCAAACCCACCTGGGGCTCGTGGTGGGTGTGGGATGCGCGACTAACGTCCATGCTGATCCTGCTGTTTCTGTACTTCGGTCTGATTGCCCTGGGCAACGCGATCAGTAATCGTGACAGCGCCGCCAAGGCCTGCGCGGTGCTGGCGATTGTCGGCGTGATCAACATCCCGATCATCAAATACTCGGTGGAGTGGTGGAACACCCTGCACCAGGGCGCCACCTTCACCCTCACCGAAAAACCGGCGATGCCCGTGGAAATGTGGGCACCGCTGCTGTTGATGGTGCTGGGCTTCTACTGTTTCTTCGGTGCCGTGCTGCTGATGCGCATGCGCCTCGAAGTGCTCAAGCGTGAAGCCCGCGCCAGTTGGGTCAAGGCCGAAGTGCAAAGCAGCCTGGGAGCGCGCGGATGAGTTTTGCTTCTTTCAGTGATTTTCTCGCCATGGGCCACCACGGCCTCTATGTCTGGACGGCCTATGGCATCTGCCTGGCGGTGCTGGCCCTCAACGTCGCCGCGCCGATCCTGGCCCGCAAGCGTTACCTGCAACAAGAGGCGCGTCGTCTGCGCCGGGAGACCGAAAAGTGAATCCGCTGCGTAGAAAACGTCTGATGATCATCCTCGCCATCATGGCCGGCGTCGGCATTGCCGTGGCCCTGGCCTTGAGCGCGCTGCAACAGAACATCAACCTGTTCTACACCCCGACCCAGATCGCCAATGGCGAAGCACCGGTTGATACCCGCATCCGCGCCGGTGGCATGGTGGAGAAGGGCTCGTTGAAACGTTCCGGCGATTCCCTCGACGTGACCTTCGTGGTTACCGACTTCAATAAGGCCGTGACCATCACCTACCGTGGCATCCTCCCGGACCTGTTCCGCGAAGGCCAGGGCATCGTCGCCCTGGGCAAACTCAACGCTGACGGCGTGGTGGTGGCCGATGAAGTGCTGGCCAAGCACGACGAAAAATACATGCCGCCGGAAGTCACCAAGGCGTTGAAAGAAAGCGGCCAATCGGCACCAACCCCAGCGAAGGAGGGCTAAGTGATGACGTCCGCACTGTTTATCCCCGAGTTGGGCCAATTGGCGATGATCCTCGCCTTGTGCTTCGCCATCGTGCAGGCCGTGGTGCCGTTGCTCGGTGCCTGGCGCGGCGACCGCCTATGGATGAGCCTGGCGCAGCCGGCCGCCTGGGGGCAGTTTGCCTTTCTGCTGTTCGCGTTTGGCTGCCTGACCTACGCCTTTATGACCGACGACTTTTCCGTCGCTTATGTCGCCAATAACTCCAACACCGCGCTGCCTTGGTACTACAAGTTCAGCGCCGTGTGGGGCGCCCACGAAGGTTCGTTGCTGCTGTGGGCGTTGATCCTCGGCGGCTGGACCTTCGCTGTATCGGTGTTCTCGCGCCAATTGCCGCAAGTGATGCTGGCGCGGGTGCTGGCGGTGATGGGCATGATCAGCATTGGTTTTTTGCTGTTCCTGATCATGACCTCCAACCCTTTCAGCCGCATCCTGCCGCAGATTCCATCGGATGGGCATGACCTCAACCCCTTGCTGCAAGACATTGGCCTGATCGTGCACCCGCCGATGCTCTACATGGGTTACGTCGGTTTCTCCGTGGCCTTCGCCTTCGCCATCGCCGCCTTGCTTGGCGGGCGTCTGGATGCCGCGTGGGCGCGCTGGTCGCGGCCATGGACCATCGTCGCCTGGGCGTTCCTGGGTATCGGCATCACCCTCGGCTCGTGGTGGGCCTACTACGAACTCGGCTGGGGCGGGTGGTGGTTCTGGGACCCGGTGGAAAACGCCTCGTTCATGCCATGGCTGGTGGGTACTGCACTGATTCACTCGTTGGCCGTCACCGAAAAGCGCGGCGTGTTCAAGAGCTGGACCGTGTTGCTGGCCATCGCGGCATTTTCCCTCAGCCTGCTGGGCACATTCCTCGTGCGTTCGGGTGTGTTGACCTCGGTGCACGCCTTTGCGTCCGACCCGGAGCGCGGCGTGTTCATCCTGATCTTCCTGCTGTTTGTGGTTGGCGGCTCCCTGACCCTGTTCGCCCTGCGCGCGCCGGTGGTCAAAAGCCAGGTCGGCTTTAATCTGTGGTCGCGGGAAACCCTGCTGCTGGGCAATAACCTGGTGCTGGTGGTGGCCGCGTCGATGATCCTGCTCGGCACTCTGTACCCGCTGGTGTTGGATGCCCTGAGTGGCGCCAAACTGTCCGTCGGCCCGCCGTACTTCAACGCGTTGTTCATCCCGTTGATGGGCCTGTTGATGGTGGTGATGGCGGTCGGCATGCTGGTGCGCTGGAAGGACACCCCGGTCAAATGGCTGGTCGGCATGTTGATGCCGGTGCTGCTCGGCAGCGTGGCCCTGGCCGTGGTCGCCGGGATTGCCTATGGCGACTTCAACTGGGCGGTGCTCGCCACCTTCCTACTCGCCGCCTGGGTGTTGCTGGCCGGTGTGCGCGACATCTTCGACAAGACCCGCCACAAAGGCCTGGTCAAAGGCCTGCCGACGCTGACCCGCAGCTACTGGGGCATGCAGATCGCCCACATCGGCATCGCCGTGTGTGCGCTGGGCGTGGTGCTGTCCAGCCAGAACAGCGCCGAGCGCGATCTGCGTCTGGCGCCGGGCGAGTCCATGGACCTTGCTGGGTACCAGTTCATCTTCGAGGGCGCCAAGCACTTTGAAGGGCCGAATTTCACGTCGGACAAAGGCACCGTGCGGGTAGTCCGCAACGGTAAGGAAATCGCCGTATTGCACCCCGAAAAACGCCTGTACACCGTGCAGAGCTCGATGATGACCGAAGCCGGTATCGACGCGGGTTTCACCCGTGACCTCTATGTGGCACTGGGCGAACCGTTGGGCGAGGGCGCCTGGGCAGTGCGCGTGCATGTGAAACCGTTTGTGCGTTGGATCTGGTTCGGCGGTTTGCTCACTGGGTTTGGCGGTTTGCTGGCCGCGCTGGACCGGCGTTATCGGGTCAAGGTCAAGAGCCGAGTGCGTGAAGCCTTGGGTATGCAAGGAGCGGCGGTATGAAGCGTTGGTTGATGGTGTTGCCGCTGGCGTTGTTCCTGGTGGTGGCGGTGTTCCTGTATCGCGGCCTCTACCTGGATCCGGCAGAGTTGCCTTCGGCGATGATCGGCAAGCCTTTCCCCGAGTTCTCGCTGTCGAACGTGCAAGGTGACAAGACGCTGACCCGTGCCGACTTGCTGGGCAAACCGGCACTGGTCAACGTATGGGGCACATGGTGCATTTCCTGCCGCGTCGAACACCCGGTGCTGAACAAGTTGGCTGAGAAGGGCGTGGTGATCTACGGCATCAACTACAAGGACGACAATGCGGCGGCCTTGAAGTGGCTGGCCGAGTTCCACAACCCTTACCAACTGGACATCCGTGATGAAGACGGCAATCTCGGTCTCAACCTCGGCGTTTACGGCGCCCCGGAAACCTTCTTCATTGATGCCAAGGGTGTGATCCGCGACAAATACGTCGGTGTGATCGACGAGGTGGTCTGGCGCGAGCAACTGGCTGCCAAGTACCAGGCGCTGGTCGATGAGGCCAAGCCATGAAGCGTCTGTTAGTCGCTGCCGTGCTGGCACTGGGTTTGGCGGGTGTGGCCCATGCCGCCATCGACACGTACGAATTCGCCAAGGACGGTGACCGCGAGCGTTTCCGCGAACTGACCAAGGAACTGCGCTGCCCCAAGTGTCAGAACCAGGACATCGCCGACTCCAACGCTCCCATCGCCGCCGACCTGCGCAAAGAGATCTTCCGCATGCTGGGAGAGGGCAAGGACAACCAGCAGATCATCGACTTCATGGTCGATCGCTATGGTGATTTCGTGCGCTACAAACCGGCCCTCACCGGCAAGACCGCGCTGCTCTGGTTCGGCCCAGCAGGGCTGTTATTGGCCGGCGTGGTGGTGATGGCGGTGATCGTGCGCCGTCGCCGCGCAGCGCCGACCGATGGTTCCGACGCGCTGTCCCCCGAAGAGCGTAAACGCCTCGACCAATTGCTGGACACCAAGACTGATGATTGATTTCTGGCTCGCAGCCGGCTTGCTGCTTCTGATTGCCCTGAGTTTCCTATTGATCCCTGTGTTGCGCGGCCGCCGTGCCCAGCGCGAAGAGGATCGCACCGCGCTGAACGTGGCGCTGTATCAAGAACGCGTCGCCGAGTTGCAAGTGCAGCAGGACGAAGGCGTGCTCAACGCCGCGCAACTCGACACCGGTCGCGCCGAAGCCGCCCGCGAACTGCTGGCGGATACCGAGGGTGTGGAAAAACCCCGCGAATCGCGCCTGGGCAAACCGCTGCCATTGCTCGCCGCCGTCCTCGTCCCCGTCCTTGGCTTGGGCCTGTACATGCACTTTGGTGCCAGCGACAAGGTCGAGCTGACCCGCGAATTCTCACAGCCACCGGTGTCCATGGAAGACATGACCCACCGCCTGGAACGCGCGGCTGCGGCCCAACCGGATTCGGCCGAAGGCCTGTACTTCCTCGGTCGCGCCTATATGGCCCAAGACCGCTCCGCAGACGCCGCGAAAGTGTTCGAGCGCACCGTTGCCCTGGCCGGGCGCCAGCCGGAGCTGCTGGGGCAGTGGGCCCAGGCGCAGTACTTTGCCGACAACAAACAGTGGTCGCCCAAGGTGCAGGCGCTCACTGATGAAGCCTTGAAGCTAGACCCGAAGGAAGTCACCAGCCTGGGCTTGCTGGGCATTGCGGCATTTGAAGGCAAGCGTTATCAAGAGGCCATCGACTACTGGACCCGTCTGTTGGCCCAACTGCCACCGGAAGATAATTCCCGTGCTGCCCTGCAAGGCGGCATCGACCGGGCCGCGCAAAGTCTGAAGGAGAGCGGGGGCAGCGTCGCCCAAAAGGCTGTGATGAAGGTACGTGTGGACCTGTCCGCCGACGTGAAGGCCAAGGCCTTGCCAACCGACAGCGTGTTCATCTTCGCCCGCGCCGTCAGTGGCCCGCCGGCACCTCTGGCCGTCAAACGCGTCACCGTCGCCGAATTGCCTGTTACCGTCGAACTGGGTGACGCCGATGCAATGATGCCGCAATTGAAACTGTCCAACTTCCCCGAAGTCCAACTGGTTGCGCGCATATCCCGGGCCGGTCAACCAACCACTGGCGAGTGGATCGGCCGCAGCCAACCCCTGGCCAGCAGCACCACTGCGCTGCAACAGCTGACCATCGACAGTCCGGACAAGTAATTTTGAGGAAACGCCTATGACGACCGCATTAGCACGCATCACCTTGCTCAGCCTGGTACTGGGCCTGAGCGCCTGTGCGGTCCATCGGCCACCACCTGGCCCGACCGGCCCGACTATCCCGCCGTCCGGCCCCTCGACTCAGCCGAGCACCAAGCCTTCCGGCCCGGTCACCCCGCCACCGAAGCCTGTGCCCACTAAATCGCCGACCTTCGCCCCACCACCGGGCGCCGCCAGCCATTGGGACGGCAAGATGCAGGTGTACGTGCTTGATGACCAACCGGACACGTTCTACCGCCAGCGCACCTACTACCGCTGGAGCAACGGCTGGAGCCGCTCCATCAGCCCCAATGGGCCGTGGGAAGACACCAACGTGCAAGGTGTGCCGCCGGGGTTGAGCAAGCAGTACGCGCAATGACAAAAGGCGACCTTTGGGTCGCCTTTTTCATGCCTGTGAATTCCATCCTTCCAGGCACTGAAGTTCAAATACGGGAGGGGGCTTGCTCCCGATAGCGCCAGGTCAGTCGCTGATTAGCTGAATATGGCATCGCCATCGGGGGCAAGCCCCGTCCCACAGTGGATCTCCTCAGCCCTCGGGCCATGGAGGCGCCGGTACCATGCCGCTTCTCATATGTTCATCAGTTTCGCCGCAATGGCATTCCAGCCAGCCGGTTCATGGATCATGGTCAAGTAGTCATGGCCCGCGAAGAACTGCCCCTGAAACGTGTGCTTAGCCATGATCTCCTTGATGATCATCGTGGCAGGGCCCAAGCCGGTATTGCCGGTTCGGGCATCGAGTGCACGACCTCGCACTTGAGTGGTGATTGCGGCGCCGAGCATCATCTTTCTTTGTTCAAGCTGCTTGATCTGATCTGCTCGGGATAAACCGGCGAGGCTGGCTTGCGGCATATCGCCGACGTTGGGGTTCTGTTCAAGAAAGGCCGCCCACTGCAACTCCATCGCCGCCACCTTGCACAGGGCGGCGTAACGGTCGCTGACCATCAGCCTGGCCAGTTCAAGTTGGAAGCTGACCATGATGAGCGGGATTTTCCCGACCAGGCCGATGCCGGTAAATGAAAGCAAGGTCGAGGTGGTCGAGATGGCCATTTCTGTGCCTCGAAATGCGAGCTTCTTGAACTTTACCTCGATGGCCAGTTGCAGCCATTTAATCGCATCACTGACTTGTTCATCACCAGCGGCGAAGGGTTGATAAGCCGCCAGCATTTTTGACAGCCGACGCAGATGTATCGCCGTAGAGGTCGTGGCAGACGCATGCCTGGCCGCATAGAAGGGCGCGGGAATAGGCGAGATCGCCGGGCTTATCGCCGCCACTCCCACCCCGGTTGCGCCAACACCCAAGCTTTTGTATTTGCGGTGTGAAAGCATCTTTTGGGTTTTGGGCGAGGGTCCGCAATTGCCGTTTTTGACAAAGTACGGGTTGAGTTTCAACCCGCTTTTTTCGCAGACCTTCATATAACTTCTGGCGGCGCCTATGGTTGTGATGATGGGGTGAAGGCCTGCCAGTCCGGAAAGAAGGCTAAAGAATATGTCTTCTTTTGACTGTTCTGTTTGAGCGGTTTCACGTACTTGCGCTGCGATTGAGTCGGGCACTGTTTCGTCTCCGTTGAGGGGAGAAGGGATAGGAGCCTGTACCGTAGATAAGCACCGTAGTGCTGGCTGTAGGATTGTTCGGGGAGGCATCACTCGTCTTTGTGGTCGCGCCGAACCTGGTGCGCTGCGGGTCGCACTCGGGTAATGTGGCCGCCGCCGGTCTGGCTGCCGAAGGATTGCTGGATATACTTTTCAGTGATCGCTATCCGCCCAGCCTGTTGCAGGCGGCATTTGTACGGGCCAGCGGGCCGAGCTGATGCAAGCCAGGCGCCGCGAAGGGCTTCCTGTGGTGCATAAGTCTGGCGACAAGCGAAGAGGGTGTGTTGATGGCGGGCAGGTTGATCTATCTCATCGGGCCATCGGGTTCGGGCAAGGACAGCCTGCTGGATGCCGCCCGTCCGCAGTTGGCCGAGCGCGGCTGCCGCATCGTGCGGCGCGTCATCACCCGTTCGGCGGAGGCCGTGGGCGAGGCGGCGCACGGTGTGAGCGCGGAGCAGTTTGCGGTGATGCGTACCGAGGGGGCGTTTGCCCTCAGTTGGCAGGCCAACGGCTTGTCCTATGGCATTCCACGGGAAATCGACGATTGGCTGGCGGCGGGGGATGACGTTCTGGTCAACGGCTCGCGTGCACACCTGGCGCAGGCCCACGCGCGTTATCCGCAGATGCTGGTGCTATTGCTGACCGTGGATCAAGGCGTGTTACGCCAGCGCTTGATCGCGCGGGGACGAGAGTTGCCGGCCGACATCGAGGAGCGCTTGGCGCGCAATGCGCGGTTTACTCAAGAGCTGATCGCCGGCAGTGGTTCAGGGTTGTTTGTGCTGGATAACTCCGGCCCCTTGGATCACACGGTCGAGCGCCTGCTGCACTGCCTGGATGCTGGGCATTCGGTATGCGCCTGATCCTGCTCCGCATCGGCGAGTTTGGCTGGTGATCTTCATGGCTCGCAGATCGTTGTTCCAAATCGAGCCTTGAGCGCTTTGCGGCCCTTTGGCGTCACACTCAGTGCGCGGCTATCCAGGTCCTGTGTTACCCATTCACGGCGAACAGCGTTTTGCAAAAGCGCCGCGCCCAAAGCACCCGCCAGGTGCGGGCGGCGCATGCTCCAGTCCAGGCAGGCGCAGGCGAATCGCCGTCGTTGCGTGCGCAGCGCCGCCACATCGATCCCAAGTTCAACCATCGCCTTGTCGCCGTGTGCGCTGAGTTGGTAGCTGTCGTTCCCGGTCAACCAGCCGGCCTCAATGAAATGGTCGTGCAGCGTGACCGCCAACGTACCCGCCATGTGGTCGTAGCAGGTGCGCGCAAACTGCAGACGCGTGGGCGTGCTCGGCACAAACGCCTTGGCGCTGTTGCGGCTGATCACCATCAACCCTTCAATCGCCTGAGCCACCGACGGACCGGCGAGGCTGTAGTACCGGTGACGCCCCTGCGTGTGCAACGTGATCAAGCCGTCGTCCTTGAGCCGGGCCAAGTGCGCGCTGGCGGTTGAGGTGCTGACCTCGGCAATCACCGCCATTTCGGTGCTGGTACGCGCATGCCCATCCATCAGCGCGCAGAGCATTTTCGTGCGCGCAGGTTCTGCAATTGCGCCGGCGACCTGTGAGAGTGCGGCGTCGTCGTCCTGGCCATTCATATTTCGTTCCTGAGCGAATCGTTACCGGGTGAGGTGGCTGATAGTAGCGGTTCTTCGTGAACAGGACGTCCTGAATGACACCGCTTGAAGCCGCTACCCACGCTGACCCTTATGACTATTACTCACGCCTGAGACGTACTGGCGGGTTGCTGTTCGACGCTGAACTTGGGCTGTGGGTCGCCAGTACAGCCGAGGTGGTTGCGGCTGTTCTGGCTCACCCGGATTGTCGAGTACGCCCGCTTCACGAGCCGGTGCCTGCTGCGATTGCGCAAGGCGCTGCAGGCCAGGTATTTGCCCGCTTGATGCGGATGAATGAAGGGACGGCCCATCGATGCCCGCGAGCAGCAGTCGAACCGGCATTGGCTGGCGTAGGCGTCGGGACCGTCGCGGAGGTGGTCGGCAGCCTTATCGACCGCGTGGATAACCTGGAGGCGTTGATGTTCACCTTGCCGGTCTCGGCGGTTGCGGCGTTGCTGGGTTTTCCAGCTGGGCAGACAGCAGCGGTTGCCGAGCTGACACGGGATTTCGTCGCCTGCCTCTCGCCGCTGAGCAACGAGGCCCAACGGCATAACGCCGACATCGGAGCGTCGCAGTTGACGCAAATGTTTGGCAACGTACTTGAAGCTTCGGCGTTGATGACGCACATCCGCACAGGCGACTGGATGGACACTGACGTGTTGACCGCGAACCTGATCGGGCTGCTGTCACAGACCTGCGAAGCCACGGCCGGCCTGATAGGTAACACATTGGTGATGCTCGCCCGGCAGCCTGATCTGCTGGAGCAGGTTCAGCACGCGCCCGCCCAGGTCATGGCGCTGGTTGAAGAAGTGGCGCGCTTCGATTCCCCGGTGCAGAACACTCGGCGGTTTGTTGCCGAGCGGTGTGTCATCGGTAACCGCGTGCTGGAGGCCGGGGATACCCTTCTGGTGGTGCTGGCGTCCGCCAATCGTGACCCTGCGGCAAACCCGATGCCCGATAGTTTTGTGCTTGAACGCCCGCAGCGGCGCAGCTTCAGCTTTGGTTACGGCGCTCATCAATGTCCTGGCCAGCGGCTGGCGTTGATCATTGCGTCCCAAACCATCCTTGCGCTGCTCCGTCGCCAGCCTGCCTTGCTGGCGGGCGCGGGGTCATTCGGTTACTGGCCGTCGCTCAACGGGCGGATTCCGAGGTTTCACTCGGCAGCGCTCAACATTCGGTAAAACCACCGCCAGTCAGGCTGAGAGGTTCTGTGCTTGAGCAAAGAAAACTCTAGGGTTGTTTTTGTTCAGGCCAAGCCAAGGAGGCTGGAGTGCAAAGCAGGTGATTGATCAAGGAGCTGCAAGAGGCTGGATGGGTACTGGATCGTGTCACGGGCAGTCATCATATTTTTATCGAATGGGGCGATGACTTTACCGCCACCGGAATTCAAATCCCCGATATTCCAGGCGCTGTCACCGCCGAGGACAGCTTTGAAGAGGCTTACAACGCTGCCGTGTAAGTCGCGCACATCCTGCTGCAGGAGATCGCTGCAGAGGGCGGGACGATTCCGATGCCAACGTCAGTCGCGAACCATCGCGCTCATGAGGACTATGCGGGGATGGGCTGGGGGATGCTGTCGTTGGACATCTCGCCTTATCTGGGCAAGACCGAGAAGGTCAATGCGACCTTGCCCGGTTATGTCATCCAGCGAATCGACCGTTATGTGCGTGAGCACAAGGTCAAAAGCCGCTCGTCATTTTTGGCGGACGCGGCTCTGAAGAAGTTGGTGCGCTTTTAAGCGGTTGCGACCGCCACCCGCCGGGACGCACTCAGGAACCGCAACAACGCCACCAGCGGGAATGCGCTGCCGACCAGCATCACCCCGAGCCAGCCGCCGTGTTCATACACGCTGCTGGCAATCGCTGAGCCAAAGGCGCCGCCGATGAAGATGCTGGTCATGTACAGCGCGTTCAAACGGCTGCGGCTGTTGGCGTCGAGGGCGTAGATGGCGCGTTGGCCCAGGACCATGTTCATCTGCACGCAGAAGTCCAGGACCACACCGGTTACCGCCAGGCCGATCACGCTGTACAGCGGATGCACGAAAGCCGGCAGGAAGCTCAGCGCGGCGAACAGCATCGCCAGCAACGAAGCGCGGTGAGTGTGACCGGCATCCGCCAGGCGCCCGGCGATGGGCGCGGCGATGGCGCCCAAGGCACCGACCAGGGCGAACAGGGCGATTTCGCTCTGGCTCAGGCCGTGATTACGCGCCAGCTCCAGTGGCGCGGCGGTCCAGAACAGGCTGAAGGTGGCAAACATGCAGCCCTGGTAAAACGCGCGCTGGCGCAACACTGGCTGGCGACGCAACAAGGTGCCCAGCGAACCCAGCAATTGGCCATATGTGGCGCTGTGGTCGGGTTGGCGCTTGGGGATGGTCAGCATCAGCACCACGCTGATAAACGCCATCAACCCCGCCGCCGCCATGAACATCGCACGCCAGCCGAAGTGGTCCGCCACCACGCTGGAGACCGGCCGTGCCAGCAGGATGCCCAGCAACAGACCGCCCATGATGCTACCGACCACACGGCCACGGGACTCGGCAGGCGCCAGGTGCGCGGCCAGCGGGATCAGGATCTGCACCGATACTGAACTGAATCCGATCAGCAGCGACACCAGCAAGAACAGGTTCGGCTGTGCGGTGAACGCTGCGCCCAGCAGGCTGGCGATGGCCACCACGGTGGTGAGGATCATCAGCTTGCGGTTTTCCAGCAGGTCGCCCAACGGCACCAGGAAGAAGAGTCCCAGGGCATAACCGATTTGCGTCAGGGACACGATCAGGCTGGCCATGGCCGGCGTAAGGCCGATGTCCGGGGCGATCAGTTCAATGATCGGTTGCGCGTAATAAATGTTGGCCACGATGGCGCCGCAGCAGAACGCAAACAGCATCACCATCCCGCGGGTCATGGTGCTTGTAGTGTGGGGAGTAGCGTTCATGGTGTTCTCATAAAAGCGGAGGAAGATGGCGAGCGAGAGTAAAGCCAAGGCGGACGCACGAGTAGGGCGCTCGTGGTGATATCACTTATGCTGGCTGATGATACATTCAGAAACAACTAAGGTGGTGTGACACTACCGATGCAACGGCCATACAGACAGCCAAATGTGGGAGGGGGCTTGCCCCCGATGGCGGAGTGTCAGTCACTGGGTGTAGTGGCTGACACTCCGCCATCGGGGGCAAGCCCCCTCCCACATTTTTTACCGCGTTTCTTAGTTATTGACCGGAGTAGATCTGGTCGAAGATGCCACCGTCATTGAAGTGGGTCTTCTGTACGGTGCGCCAGTCACCAAAGGTCTTCTCCACCGACAGGAAGTCGACTTTCGGGAAGCGGTCGGTGTACTTGGCCAGTACTTTTGGATCACGCGGGCGCAGGTAGTTGTTGGCGGCGATTTCCTGGCCTTCCGGCGACCACAGGTACTTCAGGTAGTCTTCGGCGGCCACGCGGGTGCCTTTCTTCTCGACCACTTTGTCGACCACCGACACCGGCGGCTCGGCTTCAGCGGAAACGCTTGGGTAGATCACTTCAAACTGATCACGGCCGAATTCACGGGCGATCATTTCGGCTTCGTTCTCAAAGGTCACCAGCACGTCGCCGATTTGGTTGGTCATGAACGTGGTGGTCGCTGCACGGCCACCGGTGTCGAGCACAGGCGCTTGCTTGAACAGCTTGCCGACGAAGGTCTTGGCCTTTTCTTCATCGCCGCCGTTCTTGAGCACATAACCCCAGGCCGACAGGTAGGTGTAGCGGCCGTTACCCGAGGTTTTCGGGTTAGGCACGATCACTTGCACGCCATCCTTGAGCAGGTCCGGCCAGTCTTTCAGCGCCTTGGGGTTGCCCTTGCGCACGATAAACACGGTGGCGGAGGTGAACGGCGCGCTGTTGTTGGGCAGGCGCGTGACCCAGTTGTCTGGCACCAGTTTGCCGTTGTCGGCAAGGGCGTTGATGTCGGTGGCCATGTTCATGGTGATCACGTCAGCGGGCAGACCGTCGATCACCGAACGCGCCTGTTTGCTGGAACCGCCGAAGGACATTTGCAGGGTCAGCTTGTCGTTCGGGTGCTCGGCTTCCCAATGCTTCTGGAAGGCGGCGTTGTAGTCCTTGTAGAAATCGCGCATTACGTCATAGGAGACGTTGAGCAGTGTGACCGGTGCGGCGTGCACGGCGCCCGCCAGGGCAAGACCGGCGGCCAGGAGAGAGGCGCTAACGAGTTTTTTCACTGCTCATTCCTTGTTGTTCGGGAGAAGGGGTAAGGCCATTTGCCAGCGACTATAGCCGGGGCGCCATAGTCGCTTAAAGATTAAAAAGAACTTTGCTTATTCCACTTTCTTGAAAAGATTGCTGCCGCAGCGCGAGCAGAACGCCGCATTGGGCTCGTGGCTGTTTTTCTTGCACACCGGGCAGTCGGTTTGCAGCTGTTCACCGCGCATGGCACTGGCCAGCTCGGCGGTAAAAATGCCCGTGGGCACTGCGATGATCGAGTAACCGGTGATCATCACCAGTGACGAAATCACTTGGCCCAGCGGCGTCTTCGGAACGATATCGCCAAAGCCCACGGTGGTCAGCGTGACGATGGCCCAATAGATGCCTTTGGGAATGCTGGTGAACCCGTGTTCCGGGCCTTCGATCACGTACATCAAGGTGCCGAACACCGTCACCAGGGTGCATACGCTCACCAGGAACACCACGATCTTCTGCTTGCTGCCGCGCAACGCCGCCATCAGGTAGTTGGCTTGCTTGAGGTACGGGCTGAGCTTGAGCACGCGGAAAATCCGCAGCATGCGGATGATGCGGATGATCAGCAGGTACTGCGCATCGCTGTAATACAGCGCAAGGATGCCGGGCACGATGGCGAGCAAATCCACCAGCCCGTAAAAACTGAAGGCATAGCGCAACGGCTTGGGCGAGCAGTACAGGCGCAGCCCGTACTCGATCAGGAAGATGACGGTGAAGCCCCACTCGATATACGCCAGCACATTGGCGTAGTTCTGGTGGATCTGGTCGATGCTGTCGAGCATCACGATCACCAGGCTGGCGAGGATGATCAGCAACAAGATGCCGTCAAAGCGCCGCCCGGCGACGGTGTCGCTCTGAAAAACCATGACGTAGAGCCGCTGGCGCCAGTCGTTGTTGCTGTCCATAAATCCCGCCCGAATCGAAGATCGAGCAAGCCTAGGGGGATTCGAAGGGGCTGTCCATGCGCGGTTTCTGCACGATTCGGCGACCGGCGCGTACCAGCCAGCAGGCGAGGATAAACGGCGCGGTGAGCGCGGGCAGGTGCAGGGCGGCAAAGCCCGGTGTCAGAAGGATCGCCAGCAGGATGCCGAGCAGCGGCAGCCAGGCTTGGCGACGCGCTTGGCTCAGGGCCAGGGCCGCGAGGGCCGGGTTGTAGCTGTGCAGGCCGAGGAGGGCGCCGGTGCTGTCCTCCAGCATGACGCCGATCAGCACGCCGGCGCTGGCGCCGATCAAGGCCCAGATGGCCGCGCGTCGGTTGGCGAGCCACAGGCCAAGGGCAATCAAGACGCCGGCCACGGGCTGATCCAGCAGCATGATTTGCGCCAGGCCAGTGAAGGGCGCGCTGAACCAAGCCAGGGCGTCCGGCGCGCCCAGGGCGAAGGTGTTTGGCGCCGCAGTGCCCAGCAGCAGCCAACCCAGCATGACAAACGGCGCGGTGTAGGCAGGCAAGTCATCCGGTTGCGTCGCGTGCTTGAGCCATTGCCGCGTGAGAATCGCACTCAGGCCGCCACACGCCAGGATCAGCGGCGGCAACAAGGCAGACCACGCGAAATGCTCGCTGATCAACAAGCCCAGCAACACGCCGTTGTAGCTATATAAGCCAGCTTGGCGTTCAGCTTTGGGATAACCCCGGCGCTGGGCCGTGAGCAACCCGGCCACGCCACCCAGCAGTGCACCGCCGAGCAAGGCCGGAGCGCCGATCAGGATGGCCAGTAGGCACAGCAAGCCGCACAGCGGCTGGCGTTGCAGGAAGATTTGGCTGAAGCCGTTGAGCAGCGCTTCGGCCCAGTCGGGGCAGGTCTGGTTGTGCATGATGGGGATTCAGTGAGACCGAGTTGTCCCCATCGAGGGCAAGCCCCCTCCCACATTGGACTGCATTCACACATCTAACGATGTGAATCCAATCAAGTGTGGGAGGGGGCTTGCCCCCGATGGGGCCTCTACAGGCGCTAGATCAGCGTCTCTATACGCAAAGAGTTGGTCGACCCCGGCTGCCCGAACGGCACCCCCGCTGTAATCACCAACGTATCCCCGCGCTGCGCCATGCCCTGAGCCTGGGCAATCTCCAGTGCCGTGGAACACACCTCATCCACCTGGCGCAGCCGATCATTGACCACCGAGTGCACGCCCCACGCCACGCTCAGCCGTCGCGCCGTGGACAGGTTCGGCGTGAGGTTAAGGATCGGCGCCACGGGCCGTTCCCGTGCAGCGCGCAGGCTGGAGCTGCCGGATTCGCTGTAGTTCACCAGCACCGCCACCGGCAGGATGCTGCTGATACGACGGATCGCGCAGCTGATGGCGTCCGACACGGTGGCATCGGCTTTGGGCCGGCTGACGTCCAGTTGCGCCTGGTAATCCGGACCGTTTTCCACTTGGCGGATGATCTTGCTCATCATCTGCACGGCTTCGAGCGGGTACTCGCCCGATGCGGTTTCTGCCGACAGCATCACCGCATCTGCGCCCTCGGCCACGGCGTTGGCCACGTCGGTGACTTCGGCACGGGTGGGCGCCGGTGAGAAACGCATGGATTCGAGCATCTGCGTGGCGACCACCACCGGTTTACCCAACTGACGGCAGGTGCTGATGATGTCCTTCTGGATCTGCGGCACGCTCTCGGCCGGTACTTCCACACCCAGGTCGCCTCTGGCCACCATGATCGCGTCGCTCAGTTCGGCGATTTCCCGCAGGCGCTGCACGGCCGACGGCTTCTCGATCTTGGCCATCAGGAAGGCTTTGTCACCGATCAGCTCGCGGGCTTCGCGGATGTCTTCCGGGCGTTGCACAAACGACAACGCCACCCAGTCCACGCCAAGCTCCAGGCCGAAGCTCAGGTCGCGGCGGTCCTTGGCGGTCAGAGGGCTCAGTTCCAACAGCGCTTGTGGCACGTTCACGCCCTTGCGGTCGGAAAGCTCACCGCCATTGAGCACGGTGGTATCAATGGCATCGGTGTGCTTGGTGATCACCCGCAGGCGCAGCTTGCCGTCGTCCAGCAGCAGGTCCATGCCCGGCTCCAGCGCTGCAATGATTTCCGGGTGGGGCAGGTTGACCCGGCGTTGGTCGCCCGGGGTCTCATCCAGGTCCAGGCGCAGGGCCTGGCCGCGCACCAATTGCACCTTGCCTTCGGCGAAACGCCCGACTCGCAGCTTCGGCCCTTGCAGGTCCATCAGGATGCCCAGCGGGTAGTTCAGTTGGCGCTCCACCTGGCGAATCCATTGGTAGCGCTGGGCGTGATCGGCGTGGTCACCGTGGCTGAAGTTGAGGCGGAAGATATTCACCCCGGCTTCTACCAGTTCGAGGATGTCATCGATCCCGTCGGTGGCCGGGCCCAGGGTGGCGAGGATCTTGACCTTTTTGTCAGGCGTCATGGGCAGTGCTCTCAAGGATCAGAATGGCGCGGAAGTCGTTGACGTTGGTGCGGGTTGGCTCGGTGACGATCAAGTCGTCGAGCGCCGCGAAATAGCCGTAGCCGTTGTTGTTATCCAACTCATCGCTGGCGCTCAGGCCCAAGGCTTCGGCGCGGCGGTAGCTGCAGGGCGTCATGATTGCGCCGGCGTTGTCTTCCGAACCGTCGATGCCGTCGGTGTCGCCGGCCAGTGCGTACACGCCGGGCAGGCCTTTGAGGCTGTCGGTCAGGCTCAGCAGAAATTCCGCATTGCGCCCGCCCCGGCCATTGCCGCGCACCGTGACGGTGGTTTCACCGCCGGACAGGATCACGCACGGCGCTGCCAACGGTTGGCCGTGCTGCACGATCTGCCGGGCAATGCCCGCATGCACTTTGGCCACGTCCCGCGCTTCACCTTCCAGATCGCCGAGGATCAGCGGGCTGAAACCGGCCTGGCGTACTTTTACGGCCACGGCTTCCAGGGATTGCTGGGGGCGGGCGATCAATTGGAAGTGGCTGCGGGCGAGGATCGGATCGCCGGGTTTGACGGTTTCCGAGGCCGGGTTTTGCAGCCAGCTGCGCACGGAAGCGGGTGCGTCGATCCCGTAACGCTTGAGAATCGCCAGTGCTTGTTGCGAGGTGCTCGGGTCGCCGACGGTAGGGCCGGAGGCAATCACCGTGGCCTGGTCGCCCGGCACGTCGGAGATGGCGTAGGTGTACACCGTTGCCGGCCATGCGGCCTTGGCCAACCGACCGCCCTTGATTGCCGAGAGGTGCTTGCGCACGCAGTTCATCTCGCCAATGGTCGCGCCGGATTTAAGCAACGCCTTATTGATGGTTTGTTTGTCCGCCAGGGTGATGCCTTCGGCGGGCAGGGCCAGCAATGCAGAGCCGCCGCCGGAGAGCAGGAAGATCACGCGGTCGTCTTCGCCGAGGTTGCTGATCAACTCCAGCACGCGCTTGGCCACGGCCAGGCCGGCAGCATCGGGGACGGGGTGGGCGGCTTCAACCACTTCGATTTTTTTGCACGGTGCGCCATGGCCGTAGCGGGTGACCACCAGACCAGTGACCTCGCCGTGCCAGCAGTTTTCGACGACGAGTGCCATGGCGGCGGCGGCCTTGCCGGCGCCGATCACGATCACGCGGCCGGTGCGGTCGGCGGGCAGAAAGGGTTCAAGGACTTGCCGGGGGTGGGCGGCGTCGATGGCTGTGGCAAACAGCTCGCGAAGCAGGTGTTGCGGATCGACCGACATAAGCGGGCTCCCGGGGATTTTTGTTATTAGAGGTGCAGCAATTTCAGATTTGGAATGCGATCAAGTGTGGGAGGGGGCTTGCCCCCGATAGCGGTGTGTCAGACGTAGATGATTGGGCTGAAACACTGTCCTCAGGGGCAAGCCCCCTCCCACATTCAAGGTGTTTCCACTGGCGGGTTACTTATCGCGAATCGAGAAATTCGCCATATGCTCCAGCCCCTTGATCAGCGCCGAGTGATCCCAGTTGCCGCCACCAATTGCCGTGCACGTACTGAACACCTGCTGGGTACCGGCAGTGTTCGGCAGGTTGATCCCCAACTCCTTGGCTCCGGCCAGGGCCAGGTTCAGGTCTTTCTGGTGCAGGTTGATGCGGAAGCCAGGATCGAAGGTGCCCTTGATCATGCGTTCGCCGTGCACTTCCAGAATCTTCGACGAGGCAAATCCACCCATCAGTGCTTCACGCACCTTGGCCGGGTCGGCGCCGTTTTTCGAGGCAAACAGCAGCGCTTCGGCCACCGCCTGGATGTTCAGCGCAACGATGATCTGATTGGCCACTTTGGCCGTCTGGCCATCGCCATTGCCGCCGACCAGCGTGATGTTCTTGCCCATGCTTTGGAACAGGGGCAGGGCACGTTCGAAGGTCTGGGGCTCGCCGCCGACCATGATGCTCAGGGTGCCGGCCTTGGCGCCGACCTCACCGCCGGACACCGGTGCATCGAGGTACTGTGCACCGGTCTCGTTGATTTTCGCTGCGAATGCCTTGGTGGCAGTGGGCGAGATCGAACTCATGTCGATCACAACCTTGTTCGGCGACAAGCCAGCGGCGACGCCGTCGGCGCGGAACAGCACGTCATCGACCTGCGGGGTGTCGGGCACCATGACGATGATGAATTCGGCTTCCTGGGCGACTTGCTGCGGATTGGCCAGGGCCACTGCGCCAGCGTTGATCAGCTCGGCCGGCGCCTTGCCGTGGTGCTCGGAAAGAAACAGTTGGTGACCTGCTTTCTGCAGGTTCGCGGCCATGGGTTGGCCCATGATGCCGGTGCCGATAAATCCGATTTTAGCCATGGTGAAATCCTCTTCTTATGTGGGAGGGGGCTTGCCCCCGATGGCGGTGTGTCAGGCAAAACATTGCTGACTGACCCGCCGCTATCGGGGGCAAGCTCCCTCCCACAGGGTTTTGTGTGGTGTCTGTCAGATGGCGTTATGGGTCTTAAGCCAACCCAGGCCCGCTTCGGTGGTGGTCAACGGCTTGTACTCACAGCCCACCCAACCCGAGTAGCCAATCCGATCCAGATGCTCGAACAGGAAGCGATAGTTGATCTCGCCCGTGCCCGGCTCATTGCGCCCAGGGTTGTCCGCCAACTGGATGTGGTTGATCTCATCCAGGTGCGTGGCCATGGTCCGGGCAAGGTCGCCTTCCATGATTTGCATGTGGTAGATGTCGTACTGCAAAAATAGGTTGGCACTGCCCACCTGCTCGCGGATCGACAGGGCTTGCGCTGTGGTGTTCAGGTAGAAGCCGGGGATGTCGCGGGTATTGATCATCTCCATCACCAGCTTGATGCCCGCTGCTTGCAGCTTGTCGGCGGCGTACTTGAGGTTGGCGACGAAGGTTTTTTCCAGGATGTCGTCGTCAACGCCTTGTGGCCGAATGCCCGCCAGGCAGTTGATCTGGGTATTGCCCAGCACTTGGGCGTAAGCGATGGCCAGCTTGACCCCGGCGCGGAATTCCTCGACCCGGTCCGGGTGGCACGCCAGGCCGCGTTCGCCTTTGGCCCAGTCACCGGCTGGCAGGTTGAACAGCACCTGGGTCAGGCCGTTGGCGTCGAGGTGTGCCTTGATGTCAGCCGAGCTGAATTCATACGGGAACAGGTACTCGACACCTTCGAAACCGGCATCGGCGGCCGCTTTGAAACGGGCAAGGAAATCCTGTTCGGTAAACAGCATGGACAGGTTGGCGGCGAAACGCGGCATAAGGTTCTCCTTAATCGAGCAGGGAAATGGCAGTCGGTGCATCGTTGCCGACCAGGGCCAAGTCTTCGAATTCGTTGACGGCGTTGATCTCGGTGCCCATGGAAATATTGGTCACGCGCTCCAGAATGATTTCGACGATCACTGGCACCTTGAATTCTTCGATCATCTCCTGGGCCTTGCGCAGCGCCGGCTGGATCTGGCCTGGCTCGAATACACGCAGGGCCTTGCAACCCAGGCCTTCGGCGACGGCGACGTGGTCCACGCCATATCCATTGAGTTCCGGGGCGTTGAGGTTGTCGAAAGACAGCTGCACGCAGTAGTCCATTTCAAAGCCACGTTGTGCCTGACGGATCAAACCCAGGTAGGAATTGTTCACCACTACATGGATGTACGGCAGCTTGAACTGCGCGCCCACGGCCAGTTCTTCGATCATGAACTGGAAGTCATAGTCGCCGGATAACGCCACCACCTTGCGGCTCGGGTCGGCCTTGACCACGCCGAGTGCGGCGGGAATGGTCCAGCCCAGCGGGCCAGCCTGGCCGCAGTTGATCCAGTGGCGTGGCTTGTAGACGTGCAGGAACTGCGCGCCGGCAATCTGCGACAGGCCGATGGTGCTGACGTAGCAGGTGTCTTTGCCAAACACTTGGTTCATCTCTTCGTACACGCGCTGCGGCTTGACCGGCACGTTGTCGAAGTGAGTCTTGCGGTGCAGGGTGGCTTTGCGCTGCTGGCAGTCATGCAGCCAGGCACTGCGGTCCTTGAGCTTGCCGGCGGCTTTCCACTCGCGGGCCACTTCGATAAACATTGTCAGCGCCGCACCGGCGTCGGAAACGATACCCAGGTCCGGGGTGAAAACACGACCAATCTGGGTCGGCTCAATGTCGACGTGGATGAACTTGCGGCCCTCGGTGTAGACCTCTACCGAACCGGTGTGGCGGTTGGCCCAGCGGTTGCCGATGCCCAGCACCACGTCCGACTTGAGCATGGTCGCGTTGCCATAACGGTGGGAGGTTTGCAGGCCGACCATACCCACCATCAGCGGGTGATCATCGGCGATGGTGCCCCAGCCCATCAGGGTCGGAATCACCGGAATACCGGTGAGTTCAGCGAATTCCACCAGCAGCTCGCTGGCATCGGCGTTGATCACGCCACCCCCGCTGACCAGCAACGGACGTTCGGCCGCGTCGAGCAGGGCCAGGGCTTTTTCGACCTGGATGCGTGTCGCCAGTGGTTTGGCCAGGGGCAGTGGCTGATAGGCGTCGATGTCGAATTCGATTTCGGCCATCTGCACGTCGAACGGCAGGTCGATCAGCACTGGGCCTGGTCGGCCGGAGCGCATTTCATAGAAAGCTTTCTGGAACGCGTAGGGCACCTGGCCGGGTTCCAGGACGGTGGTCGCCCACTTGGTCACCGGCTTGACGATGCTGGTGATGTCCACGGCCTGGAAGTCTTCCTTGTGCATCCGTGCACGAGGGGCTTGGCCGGTGATGCACAGGATCGGGATCGAGTCGGCCGAGGCGCTGTAGAGGCCGGTGACCATGTCGGTGCCCGCCGGGCCCGAGGTGCCGATACACACGCCGATATTCCCGGCCTTGGTGCGGGTGTAACCCTCGGCCATGTGCGAGGCGCCTTCAACGTGGCGAGCAAGGACGTGATCGATGCCACCCACCTTCTGCAAGGCTGAGTACAGCGGGTTGATCGCGGCGCCTGGGATGCCGAAGGCGGTGTCCACGCCTTCACGGCGCATGACGAGGACGGCGGCTTCGATTGCTCTCATTTTGCTCATGTTTTGGTGCCTCTTGCGTTTTGTAATTGTATACAAGTGGTGTCTGTTCAAAGTGTATTCACGGCGGGATGCGCAGGTCAATCCATTTTATTGATTGGTCTTTGCGTTCGTCGGAACGGCTTTTTTCGACGTATGGAGCCTTTGTGCGAAAATATTGTATACAAAAACAAATGTCATTGTGTTCTATTTGTTTGATCGAGCATCTGATCAAACAGACCTCCACCGCTTTCCCAATAACAAAAGAAGGACGGCACCATGAGCGCTTTAACCTTGAAGATTGCCACCCAACTGGCCAGCCAGGCCCTCACCGCAGGCCGCACGATTTCAGCGGCACCGCTGACCATCGCGGTCCTCGACAGCGGCGGCCACTTGATCACCCTGCAGCGCGAAGACGGCGCCAGCCTGCTGCGCCCGCAAATCGCCATCGGCAAGGCCTGGGGTGCGATTGCGTTGGGCAAGGGCTCGCGCTTGCTGGCACTGGATGCGCAGCAACGACCGGCGTTTATTGCGGCGTTGAATAGCCTGGGGCAGGGCAGCGTCGTGCCGGCACCGGGAGGCGTGTTGATTCGGGATCAGGATGGGGCGGTACTGGGAGCAATCGGTATCAGTGGGGATACGTCGGATATTGATGAGCAGTGTGCGATCACGGCGATCGAGGGGGTGGGGTTGTGGGCGGATGCTGGGGTGTCAGCCTAATCGTCGGTGACTGTCAGGGCCCCATCGGGAGCAAGCCCCCTCGCACAATTTTGACTGCGTTCGCAGTTCACCATGTGAGAGGGGGCTTGCCCCCGATTGGCACCCACACCTCGGTGTATCAGTCGGGTTCACAGCCCTTGAGCACCAACCGAATAATGGTCTGCGCCGCCGCTTCGTAATCCGCTTCATCGAGCTTGGCCTTGCCGGTCACCGCCGAAATCTGCCAGTCGAAATCCGCATAGGTCTGCGTCGCCGCCCATATGCTGAACATCAGGTGATTCGGGTCGATCGGCGCAATCAACCCACGATCCACCCAGCTCTGGATGCATTGGATATTGTGCTTGGCCTGGGCGTTGAGCTGTTCGACCTGATCGCTGCTCAGGTGCGGGGCGCCGTGCATGATTTCGCTGGCGAACACCTTGGAGGCAAACGGCAGGTCGCGGGAGATGCGGATTTTCGAGCGGATGTAGTTGCTCAACACTTCTTTGGGGTCGCCGTCCGGATTGAACGGCGTGGAAGCGGCCAGGATCGGCTCAATAATGCTTTCGAGTACCTCGCGGTAGAGGTTGTCCTTGGACTTGAAGTAGTAATAGACGTTGGGCTTGGGCAGGCCGGCCTTGGCGGCAATGTCGCTGGTTTTGGTCGCGGCGAAGCCCTTGTCGGCAAACTCCTCGCTTGCCGCCCGCAGGATTTTTTCTTTGTTGCGCTCGCGAATGGTGCTCATAAACCAGGAGTTTCCTTGCCAATACCGGCGGTTGCGCATGGTAGCACCGGCTATCCGCGGGCCTCAACAATGTGCCCGCAACGCCTTGCGCCGCGTTATGCTCGCGCCATCCCCCCTTACGGAAGTGCGATTCATGGCAGGAAGCAGCTTGTTGGTATTGATCGATGACATCGCCGCGGTACTCGATGACGTTGCCTTGATGACAAAAATGGCCGCGAAGAAGACCTCCGGCGTGCTGGGTGACGACCTGGCGCTCAACGCCCAGCAGGTTTCAGGTGTGCGCGCCGAGCGTGAAATTCCCGTGGTGTGGGCGGTGGCCAAAGGCTCGTTCGTCAATAAACTGATCCTGGTGCCCACCGCACTGTTGATCAGCGCCTTTGCGCCGTGGGCGGTGACGCCGCTGTTGATGCTCGGCGGCGCCTACCTGTGTTTTGAAGGCTTCGAGAAAGTCGCGCACAAATTCCTTCACAGCAAAGCTGAAGACCAGGCCGAGCACGCGCAGTTGGCCGACGCCGTAGCGGACCCGGCGACCGACCTGGTGGCGTTCGAAAAAGACAAGATCAAAGGCGCGATCCGCACCGACTTCATTCTCTCCGCCGAAATCATCGCCATTACCCTCGGTATCGTGGCCGACGCGCAGTTGACCCAGCAGGTGATCGTGCTGTCGGGCATCGCCATTGTCATGACCATCGGCGTCTATGGGCTGGTGGCCGGTATCGTCAAGCTGGACGACTTGGGTCTGTGGCTCGCCCAGAAGCCCGGTCAGGTAGCGCGCAGCATTGGTGGTGGGATCCTGAGTGCGGCGCCATACATGATGAAAAGCCTGTCGGTGATCGGCACGGCTGCGATGTTTATGGTCGGTGGCGGCATCCTCACCCACGGCGTACCGGTGGTGCATCACTGGATTGAATCGGTGAGTCAGAGCGCCGGCGCAATCGCTTGGTTGATGCCGACCTTGCTGAATGCGGTGGCGGGGATTATCGCCGGTGCGCTGGTATTGATGATGGTGTCGTTGGTTCGCAAGGTATGGCAGCGCACTAAACGTCAGGCGTGAAGTTCGCAGTCACGCATGTGTGTTCAGGGCGCTATAAGGGCGTTCGGTCTGATCGTGGTGCCGCTTATCTCGGACCGGGTTGCAGCCCTGGATAGCCTTCTTCCGTGAAGCGTACAAGCATGCTCGCTTCGGAGTTCCAAAGGTGCATCTTGCCGTTGTTCGGAGTTGAAGCGTTGTGCGCTGATGGACTCTTAAAGCCAGTGTCTATGCGGTCGTTGTTGGGCGTCGAAAAGGCATGTGGGGTGCTATCAATGTATTTAAGTACCCGAAGAGCATTGGCTGCGATGTTCGCGCGGTCGTAGGGCGTAAGTTTATGCAACTCATGCTGGGGAACGCCGCCGACTTTGAGGAAAAACGCTTGGAGTTGGGTTTTAGTGAGCACAGAAGGCTTGGTGCTAGTGCCGAAAACCGAAGCAAAAAGCGGATCCTCGTAGAAGTCGTGATGGCTACGATAGTCACCCTCGTTCCGGCCGGTATTTTGGGTCGGCGGCGCGTGCTTTACTTCGTTCTGATGTGTGGAGGTAGTCGTCAGAACCTTGTCCACGTTTGAGTGTGTTACTGAAGCGCTGGATAACAGCATCTGTGTCGGCCTTTAAAATAAAGCGTCTGATGGGATGTTCTTTGGTTGGGGGCGTCTGCTGCTTCAGGCGTTAACTGAACCTGAGAGGCACACTCTTAGTATTGAGTTTTTCCCCAGGGATAGTTCCCGGGCAAAGTGTGCGTGCTCTGTGGGAGGTTGCTTGAGTCTGTTGTGCGAAAAAAAAGGCCATCCAGATTGCCTGGATGGCCTTTTAATTAAGCTAGAGGTGATTACTCGGCAATCTGCAACTTGCGCGATTCCGTGTAGATATACCGCACCTTCTCATACTCGAACGGCGAGTTCATCTGACCATAACGGAAGCTGGTCTGATAACGCTTGTCCACCGCGCGCAGGGCCCAGATTTCCGGGTGGTTGGAGCTGACTTCCGAGACGTTCAGGAAGTTGATCTGCGATTCCGCGGTGTAGTCCACCAGCAAGCCGCCGGTGTCGCGCAAGTTCGATGGGCCGAAGATCGGCAGTACCAAATACGCCCCGCCGGGGACGCCGTAGAAGCCCAGGGTCTGGCCGAAGTCTTCGCTCTGGCGCGGTAGGCCCATGGCGGTGGCCGGGTCCCACAGGCCGGCGATGCCGACGGTGGTGTTGAGCAGCAGGCGGCCAGTGGTCTCCAGGGAGCGGTGCCCCTTGAGTTGGAGCAAGCTGTTCAACAGGTTGGGCACGTCGCCCAGGTTGTTGAAGAAGTTGCTCACGCCGGTGCGCAGGAAGCTCGGGGTCACGTATTTGTAGCCGTCGACCACGGGCAGGAACACCCATTGGTCGAAGCGGTAGTTGAAGTGGTACACGCGACGGTTCCACGATTCGAGCGGGTCATACACGTTGAGGGCGTTGACGGACGAGCGTTCAAACTCGCGCTGGTCCAGACCCGGGTTGAATTTAAGTTTGCTTAACGGCTCTTTGAAACCGTCGGAATCCACCACGACCGGCGCGTGAGCCTTGCTGTTGTCGGCATTGGCTACGCCCGCGCACATCAGGGCGGCGAGCAGCAGAAGATATTTAGCCACGGAAGAACTCCAGCATGGCGTCGGCGTTGACGCGGTAATTGAGGTTGCCGCAGTGGCCGCCCAGTGGGTAGACGGTCAAGCGATCGCCGAAGGTTTTACGCAGGAAACCAAGATCCCCCGGGCCGAGGATTACGTCGTCGGCGTTGTGCATGACGGCGATTTTCGGGCTGGCGTGCAGGTAGTCCTTGAGGGCGTACAGGCTGACCTGGTCAACCAGTTGCAACAGGCTGCCGCCATCGGAACGGGCGCGCCACATCGGGATTACCTGTTCGGTGAGGTAGCAGTCGAAATCGCATTGCAGTGCACGCTTGAGGAACGGCGTGAGGCTGGTGCCTTCGGTAATCGGGTACTTCGGTGGGATGATCAGGCCGCGGCGGTTGATCAGGTCCGAGGTAAAGGCAATGTCGGCCGCCGAAAAGCGGAATGACGTGCCAATCAGCATGGCCATCTGTTCGTTGGTCAAGTGCTGCTTGGATTGCTGGAAGTCGTAGAGCAGGGCGTCGTTGAGGTCGATATAGCCCTTTTGCTGGAAGTAGCGGGTCAGCTTGTTCAGCACCAGTTCATAGAAGGTGGTGGTGTTGTTGATGCCCTTGACCTCGGTCTGTACCAGCTTGTCGAGGTTAGTGATCGAGGTATAGAGGTTGACCGGCGGGTTGAGCAACAGCACTTTCTTGAAGTTAAAGCTGCGGCGGGTTTCGTCCAGTTTGCTGACAAACGCCGCATCCAGTGCGCCGAGGCTGTAGCCGGTGAGGTAGAAGTCGGTCACTGGCAGCGAGGCGTTTTGCGCACGCACGGCTTGCATCACGCGGTACATGTCTTCGGCGTCTTCCTGGGTGATCCCAGGGGTGGCGAAGCGCGAGGCGGCACTGATGAAGTCAAAGCTGGTAGGCGACGACAGTTGCACTACGTGATAGCCGGCTTGGTAATACAGTTTTTTCAGGTATTCGTTGATGCTGCTATCGAACCGCGCACCGGTGCCCGCGATCAGGAAGATCAGCGGCGCGGCGCGGTCTTGCTTGGCGATGCGGTAGGTGAGCTTCTTCACCGCCCAGAAGTTGTCCGGCAGGCTGAACTCGCGCTCTGGGCGCATGTTCAGGGTGTAGTCGGACTGGTTGATTTCGCTATCACTCGGCAATGTCGGCCGAAGGTCAGGCGGAGTGGTGGCGATGGTCGCTTCGAACGGGTTGGTCAAAGGGTAGCCATAGCTGGCTTGGTCGATATCGACCGCCAGTGCTGACGCACTCAAAAAAAGGCTGCCCAGTAAGGCAGCACAGCGCAAGGAACGGAGCATGACTTAATCCCTAAGAGGAAACGTGCTTAATGAAGTTCGCAGGCTATGACCACCGCGTTGCCACCGAAGTGCCAGCTCTCGGCACGAAAAGTCGGAAAATAACGTCGGAATCGGGGTAATAGTAGCGAGACGATACACTTTGCCATGCATTAGTGAACACTAATTGTGTGTATGCACCTTGCTAACGACCGCTGGCGCATTAAGCTGAGCGCCGTTTTTGCCTATCGGAGTGCTCCATGTCCCGCCGCTTGCCCTTGATTCTGCTGCTTATTGCCCTGCCGTTATGGCTGGCTGCCAGTTATGGCGCACGTTACGGCTTTATGGAAGATGGCCAGTGGGTCGGCATCTGTGCCGACGAGGCCAGCCGCTGGGAATGCCAGGTGCGTTCGAACCTGGGCTTGATGATTTACTTTAAGGTGCTGGGCTGGGCCGCACTGGTGACCTCGGTGCTGGCGTTTTTCGTGCCGGGTCGCGTGGGCTGGGGATTGGCAGTGCTGGGGCTGGTGTTCGGGTTCCCGGCCCTGGCGTTGTACAACACCACGTTTGCGGTGTTTGCACTGGTGATTGCGGGGTTGCGGTTGGTCAGGCAGCCGCGGGGCGCCTGATAAGGCCAATCGGGGGCAAGCCCCCTCCCACCTTTGGAGCGCGTTCTCATGTGGGAGGGGGCTTGCCCCCGATAGCGGTGTTACGCCTTGCGCATCCGCAAGCACCGCCACAAAGCCACAACCATCAACCCACTGACCACCGCCCAACCCCACGCCTGCTGGTTCAGCAATCCTTCACGGTACAACTGCGGCGCAATGCCGGCACCGATGATAAAGGTCAGCAAGGCAATCTCACGACGTGGCCCGGTCACCGGACGAACCAGATACACCAACGCCGGCAGTAGCAGCGCCGCACTCGGGAAACTGCGGTAGCGTGGGTCAAACACCAGTGCCAGCATCATCACCGCACCGGCAAAGCCGGCGATTGCCACCAGCCAGCCCGCACGCTGTTCCAGCCAATTGAAGGCCCGCTCGCGCCAACCTTCCCGAGTGCTCAATGCCAGTGCTGCATGAGCCAATACCAGCAAGTTGAGCGTCATCAACAACGCCGCCCACACCCACTCATCATTAAATCGCGCAGTCACGCGGGTCAGTTCGGCCCAGGTTCCGATAGAGCAGGCCGCCACTGCGCCGAGCAGCGGCAGGGCCATGGCGGCGCGACTGCTGCGAACGCGACCACCGAGCACCAACGTCCCGAGCAGGATGACACCACCCACCCCCAACCACAGCGGCCAGTACGGCACGTTAGTCACCGGCCCGGCGAGGATGCCCTTTTCCTGGCGATCAGCATCGAACAAGCCCCAGTAGCCGCCTACCGCACCTTCGCTGGCACGTTTCCACGGCTGGTCAAACGCTTCGATCAGGTTGTAGCGCCAGCCATTGGCTTCGGCCATCGCCACAAAACCACGCATGAACTTGGCTTCATTGACTCGGCTCGGCACGGCTGTTTCACGCTGGCGACCCTCGCTGGGCCAGCCGGTTTCGCCGATCAGCACGTCCTTGGGCGCGAACTTGTTGCCGAAGGTCTGGCGCACATCGCCCACGTGCTTGAGGGCCTGGTCGATGCTCGAAGGATCATCTTCCCAATAGGGCAGTAGGTGAATGGTCAGGAAATCCACCGCAGGGGCGATTTCCGGGTGTTGCAGCCAGAACTCCCAGACATCGGCGTAAGTGACCGGTTGTTTGATCTGGCTTTTGACTGTCTGGATCAGTTTCACCAACTGCGCGGCGGTGACTTCCTTGCGCAACAGCGCTTCGTTGCCGACGATCACCGAGGTCACCACGTCCGGGTTGGCGTTTGCCGCTGCGATCAACTCGTCGATTTCTTTTTCGGTGGCCACCGGATCACTGCTGACCCAAGCGCCGGCCATCACCTTGAGGCCATGTTTGCGCGCCATGCCTGGCAGGGCTTCCAGGCCGGTCATGGAGTAAGTGCGGATGCATTCGAATCGGGTGGCCAGTAGGGCCAGGTCGGCGTCCATCCGCTCGGGGCGTAGTTTGAACGGCTGGTCGAACGGGGATTGGTCTTTGTCGAACGGCGTGTAGGACGCGCATTGCAGTTTATGGCTGGCACTGGCGACATCCGGCAACACCACCGGACGGCCGAGGCCATACCAATAGCCGACCAGGGCCAGTAGGCCGAGGATCAGGGCGAAGAAATAGGGCAGGGCAGGGAAGCGGGCGGTCGCGGGCATGGTCGGCTTATCTGGGGGAGCAAAGGCGCGCATCTTACCCGGATTTGCCCTCTCCCAGTGGAGCTGCATAATTTTGACATGCAAAGTTCGGGCGGAATATTGACGCCATGTTCCAGGAAACGTCCTGCTGGCGATGTGATGTCGTTTCTTGCTTGCATAAGGTCGCTGACAGAGCAGGTCGACGGCTTCTGCGGGTTGATGATCAGGGTGTCAGTACTCAACTGATGTCGCAGCCACCGGATCGATGCGCGTGAACGGGGCGCGGTGCACTACATAACAACAGGTTGACGTCGCTCGGCATCCGTCGGGCGCAGCACTTTCGGGGAAGTACGATGAAGATGCGACGACTCTTGGGCGCAGCTGCCACTCTGGTAGTTGCGATGAGCTCCACACTGGCCAGCGCCGACAGCAAAACCCTGAGCATCGGCTACGTTGATGGTTGGTCGGACAGCGTTGCCACCACCCACGTGGCGGCAGAAGTGATCAAACAAAAGCTCGGTTATGACGTGAAACTGCAGGCGGTTGCCACCGGCATCATGTGGCAGGGCGTGGCGACCGGCAAACTCGATGCCATGCTTTCCGCCTGGCTGCCCGTGACTCACGGTGAATACTGGACCAAGAACAAGGACAAGGTGGTCGATTACGGCCCCAACTTCAAGGATGCGAAAATCGGCCTGATCGTGCCGGAGTACGTCAAGGCCAAGTCCATCGAAGACCTCAAGACCGACACCACCTTCAAGAACAAAATCGTTGGTATCGACGCCGGTTCAGGCGTGATGCTCAAGACCGACGAAGCGATCAAGGCCTACGGTCTGGACTACAAACTGCAGGCCAGCTCGGGCGCAGCAATGATCGCCGAACTGACCCGTGCCGAAGACAAACAGGAATCCATTGCGGTCACCGGTTGGGTGCCACACTGGATGTTCGCCAAGTGGAAACTGCGTTTCCTGGAAGATCCAAAAGGGATTTATGGTGCTGCTGAAACCGTCAACAGCATCGGTAGCAAGGGCCTGGAGAAGAAAGCGCCGGAAGTCGCGGCCTTCCTGAAGAAATTCCAGTGGGCCTCCAAGGACGAAATCGGCGAAGTCATGTTGGCTATCCAAGAAGGTGCCAAGCCTGATGCAGCGGCCAAGGACTGGGTCGCCAAGCACCCTGAGCGTGTAGCCGAGTGGACCGGTAAATAACCCCCCAATGCCTTGATACAACCCCAGTGGGAGGGGGCTTGCTCCCGATTGCGGTGTGTCAGTCGTCAATGATCTGACTGGCTCACCGCGATCGGGAGCGAGCCCTCTCCCACATTATTTTCGTCATCCGCAAATGTTTCTTTGCCCTCCCAATCCCTCGCTACACTTCCTCTAATACTAAGGTCGTCTGGAACCTGTTCCGCAGCCGCATACAGTGGCTATGTTCCAATAATAAAAAAGCTGTGCTGCGAGGATAAAAACAATGAACGACAGCATTTACCTCTCGATTCAAAACAGCCCTCGTTTCAAGGAGCTGGTGAGAAAAAGGGAAAGGTTCGCCTGGATTCTCTCGGCGATCATGCTAGGGCTTTACTCCGGATTCATCCTGTTGATCGCCTACGGGCCGCAAGTGCTAGGGGCCAAACTGAGCCCTGGTTCATCTATTACGTGGGGTATCCCTATTGGGGTCGGGCTGATTGTCTCGGCCTTTGTCCTCACCGGCATCTACGTACGACGCGCCAACGGCGAATTCGACGACCTGAACAATGCGATTCTCAAGGAGGCTGCGCAATGATCCGTCGTCTATTGGCTGTATTCGGCGCTTCGGTCTTCGCGCCCGCTGTGTGGGCGGCGGATGCATTGACTGGTGAAGTGCACAAACAACCGCTGAATATCGCAGCGATCCTGATGTTCGTGGCCTTTGTCGGCGCGACGCTGTGCATCACCTACTGGGCGTCCAAGCGTAACAACTCGGCGGCCGACTATTACGCGGCCGGCGGCAAGATCACCGGTTTCCAGAATGGCTTGGCGATTGCCGGCGACTATATGTCGGCCGCGTCCTTCCTGGGTATTTCCGCGCTGGTGTTCACCTCTGGCTACGATGGCCTGATCTACTCGATCGGCTTCCTGGTGGGCTGGCCGATCATTCTGTTCCTGATCGCCGAGCGCCTGCGTAACCTTGGCAAGTACACCTTTGCTGACGTAGCGTCCTACCGCCTCGGCCAAACCCAGATCCGCAGCCTGTCGGCCTGTGGCTCCCTGGTGGTGGTGGCGTTTTACCTGATCGCTCAGATGGTGGGTGCGGGCAAGCTGATCCAACTGCTGTTCGGTCTGGACTACCACGTGGCGGTGATCCTGGTCGGTATCCTGATGTGCATGTACGTGCTGTTTGGCGGCATGTTGGCGACGACTTGGGTACAGATCATCAAGGCAGTGCTGCTGCTGTCCGGTGCCTCGTTCATGGCGCTGATGGTGATGAAGCACGTCAACTTCGACTTCAACATGCTGTTCTCCGAGGCAATCAAGGTTCACCCTAAAGGTGAAGCGATCATGAGCCCCGGCGGCCTGGTGAAGGACCCGATCTCCGCGTTCTCCCTTGGCTTGGCACTGATGTTCGGTACCGCCGGTCTGCCGCACATCCTGATGCGCTTCTTCACCGTAAGCGACGCCAAGGAAGCGCGTAAGAGCGTGCTGTATGCCACTGGCTTCATCGGCTACTTCTATATCCTGACCTTTATCATCGGCTTCGGCGCGATCCTGCTGGTCAGCACCAACCCGGCGTTCAAGGATGCTGCAGGCGCTCTGTTGGGCGGTAACAACATGGCGGCGGTGCACCTGGCTAACGCGGTGGGCGGCAGTATCTTCCTGGGCTTTATCTCGGCCGTGGCCTTCGCCACCATCCTCGCGGTAGTGGCCGGCTTGACCCTGGCCGGTGCTTCGGCGGTTTCCCATGACCTGTACGCCAGCGTGATCAAGAAAGGCAAGGCCAACGAAAAGGATGAGATTCGCGTGTCGAAGATCACCACCATCGCCCTCGCAGTGTTGGCGATCGGCCTGGGCATCCTGTTCGAAAGCCAGAACATTGCGTTCATGGTCGGCCTGGCGTTCTCGATTGCGGCCAGCTGTAACTTCCCGGTGTTGCTGCTTTCCATGTACTGGAAAAACCTCACCACCCGTGGCGCCATGATCGGTGGCTGGTTGGGCTTGATCAGCGCCGTTGGCCTGATGGTGCTGGGTCCGACCATCTGGGTCTCGATCCTGCATCATGAAAAAGCCATCTTCCCGTACGAATACCCCGCGCTGTTCTCGATGATCATCGCGTTTGTGGGTATCTGGTTCTTCTCCATCACCGACAAGTCGGCGGCGGCAGAGAAAGAGCGTGCGCTGTACTTCCCGCAGTTTGTGCGTTCGCAGACTGGTCTGGGGGCGAGTGGGGCGGTTAACCACTAAGGTTGAAGCTGGATAAGGAAATGCCCCGGTCGAAAGGCCGGGGCATTTTTTTGTCTGGAGGTTATGAGGTGCTTGTGCCAATGCCATCGGGGCAAGCCTCCTCCTGCAGTTAACCGAGTGCATCATTTGGAATGCACTTCAATGTGGGAGGTGGCTTGCCCCTGATGGTGGTAGATCAGTCGACACAAATAAAAACGGCCTCCACTGAGGGAGGCCGTTTTCGGTGCTGCTAAAGGTGCTTACTTGCGATCTTCCAGCTTGGAGATGTCACGCGACTCGTAGCCGGTGTACAGCTGGCGCGGACGGCCAATCTTGTACGGGCTGGAGAGCATTTCTTTCCAGTGGGAGATCCAGCCCACGGTGCGGGCCAGGGCGAAGATTACGGTGAACATGCTGGTTGGAATGCCGATCGCCTTGAGGATGATCCCCGAGTAGAAGTCGACGTTCGGGTACAGCGAGCGTTCGATGAAGTATGGGTCGGTCAGGGCGATCTCTTCCAGGCGCATGGCCAGTTCGAGTTGCGGATCGTTCTTGATGCCCAGTTCCTTCAATACTTCGTCGCAGGTCTGCTTCATCACGGTGGCGCGCGGGTCGCGGTTCTTGTAGACCCGGTGACCGAAGCCCATCAACTTGAACGGATCGTTCTTGTCTTTGGCCTTGGCGATGAACTTGTCGATGTTGGACACATCGCCGATTTCATCGAGCATGGTCAATACGGCTTCGTTCGCACCGCCGTGGGCAGGGCCCCACAGTGCGGCGATACCGGCGGCGATACAGGCGAACGGGTTGGCACCCGAAGAGCCTGCCAGGCGTACGGTGGACGTCGAGGCGTTTTGCTCGTGGTCGGCGTGGAGGATGAAGATCCGGTCCATGGCCTTGGCGAGTACCGGGCTGATCGGTTTGATCTCGCACGGGGTGTTGAACATCATGTGCAGGAAGTTTTCCGCGTACGTCAGGTCGTTGCGCGGGTACATCATGGGTTGACCCATGGAGTACTTGTAAACCATTGCGGCCAGAGTCGGCATCTTGGCAACCAGGCGGATCGCGGAGATTTCGCGATGCTGCGGGTTATTGATGTCGAGGGAGTCGTGATAGAAGGCTGACAGGGCGCCAACCACACCGCACATGACGGCCATCGGATGGGCGTCGCGACGGAAGCCGTTGAAGAAGGTCTTCAACTGCTCGTGAACCATGGTGTGGTTCTTTACAGTGCTGACGAACTGGGCTTTTTGCTCGGCTGTTGGCAGTTCGCCATTTAGCAGCAGGTAGCAGGTTTCCAGGTAGTCCGACTTTTCAGCCAGTTGCTCGATCGGGTAGCCCCGATGCAGCAGAATGCCATTGTCGCCGTCGATATAGGTGATCTTCGACTCGCAAGAGGCGGTCGACATGAAGCCTGGGTCGAAAGTGAAACGGCCCGTGGCCGTCAGGCCCCGTACGTCGATAACATCGGGACCAACGGTGCCGGTTAAAATGGGCAGCTCGACGGGGGCTGCGCCCTCGATGATCAACTGCGCTTTTTTGTCAGCCATGTGGCCTCCTATTTATGCTTCAAATCATCAGACAGACCCCCCACGCAGGGCCCGCACCACTATAGTGAGATAAATTCAGATGTCAATTTGCCTAAAGTCTTGCTCCAGAAGGCTTTAACCGTACTTTTTCCTCGAAATTGACTGCCATTTACGCCTTTTATCTCGCCAGCGCAATCCGCTATTAGGGTGAGGAGCGCGCGTTGTCATTAGTAACCTAACTGTCTATACTCGGCCACCGACCGCCAAGGGCTTTTGGGCTTGCTTTCATTGGGGGTCGCACTCCCTGGGTGGTGCTTACCTGACCAGTGCACTCCCCAACAACTTTGCCCTGATTGTTAGGGGCTCTTCAGTGTGAAAAAAAGCCGTGAATAGCCAACGACCTGTAAACCTAGACCTAAGGACCATCAAACTCCCCATCACCGGCGTTACGTCGTTCCTGCACCGTGTTTCCGGCATCATCCTGTTCCTGGGCTTGGGCATCATGCTTTATGCATTGAGCAAATCCCTGGGTTCCGAGGAAGGTTACGCCGAGGTGAAGGCATGCTTGACCAGCCCGCTGGCCAAGTTCGTAGCATGGGGCCTCCTGTCCGCTCTGCTTTATCACCTGGTAGCCGGTGTGCGCCACTTGATCATGGATGCGGGTATCGGTGAGACGCTGGAAGGCGGCCGCCTGGGCTCGAAAATCATCATCGCCATTTCCGTGGTGCTGATCGTTCTGGCAGGAGTTTGGATATGGTAACCAGCGTTACGAACCTTTCGCGTTCAGGCCTCTATGACTGGATGGCACAACGTGTGTCTGCGGTCGTTCTCGCGGCTTATTTCATTTTCCTGATCGGATACCTCGTCGCAAATCCGGGCATCGGCTATGAGCAATGGCACGGCCTGTTTTCCCACAATGCGATGCGAATCTTCAGCCTGCTGGCCCTTGTAGCCCTGGGCGCTCACGCCTGGGTTGGCATGTGGACCATTGCGACTGACTACTTGACGCCTATGGCGCTGGGCAAGTCCGCAACCGCAGTCCGTTTCCTCTTCCAGGCAGTATGCGGCATTGCGATGTTCGCTTACTTCGTCTGGGGTGTGCAGATTCTTTGGGGTATCTGATTCATGGCTAACATTCCAACTATTTCCTTCGACGCCATCATTATTGGTGGCGGCGGTGCTGGCATGCGCGCAGCGCTGCAGCTGGCCCAGGGTGGTCACAAGACTGCCGTGATCACCAAGGTGTTCCCGACCCGCTCCCACACCGTATCGGCCCAGGGTGGCATCACCTGCGCCATCGCTTCCGCCGATCCGAACGATGACTGGCGCTGGCACATGTACGATACCGTCAAGGGTTCCGACTACATCGGTGACCAGGACGCTATCGAATACATGTGTCAGGAAGGTCCGGCTGCGGTGTTCGAGCTGGACCACATGGGCCTGCCGTTTTCCCGTACCGAGCAAGGTCGTATCTACCAACGTCCATTCGGCGGTCAGTCGAAGGATTACGGTAAAGGTGGCCAAGCTGCCCGTACCTGCGCTGCGTCCGACCGTACCGGTCATGCGCTGCTGCACACCCTTTATCAGGGCAACCTGAAAGCTGGCACCACGTTCCTGAACGAGTACTACGCGGTTGATCTGGTGAAGAACGCCGACGGTGCATTTGTTGGTGTTATCGCCATCTGCATCGAGACCGGTGAAACCACCTACATCCGTGCCAAGGCTACTGTTCTGGCAACTGGCGGTGCAGGCCGTATCTACGCGTCGACCACTAATGCCCTGATCAACACCGGTGACGGCGTTGGCATGGCACTGCGTGCTGGCGTGCCGGTGCAAGACATCGAAATGTGGCAGTTCCACCCGACCGGCATCGCCGGCGCCGGTGTACTGGTGACTGAAGGTTGCCGTGGTGAAGGTGGTTACCTGATCAACAAGCACGGCGAGCGTTTCATGGAGCGTTATGCTCCGAACGCGAAAGACCTCGCGGGTCGTGACGTTGTAGCCCGCTCCATGGTTAAAGAGATCATCGCCGGTAACGGCTGTGGCCCGAATGGCGACCACGTTCTGCTGAAGCTCGATCACCTGGGTGAAGAAGTACTGCACAGCCGCCTGCCGGGTATCTGTGAACTGTCCAAGACCTTTGCCCACGTTGACCCAGTGGTTGCTCCGGTTCCGGTTGTTCCAACCTGCCACTACATGATGGGCGGTGTTCCGACCAATATTCATGGCCAGGCGATCACCCAGAACGCCGACGGCGTTGACGAGATCATCCACGGTCTGTTCGCAGTAGGCGAAGTGGCTTGCGTATCGGTACACGGTGCCAACCGTCTGGGCGGCAACTCGCTGCTCGACCTGGTGGTATTCGGTCGCGCGGCCGGCCTGCACCTGGAAAAAGCGCTGACCGACGGCATCGAATACGATGACGCTACCGACGCTAACATCGAGGCTGCCTTGGCCCGCCTGAACGCTCTGAACGAGCGCACTGATGGCGAAGACGTGGCAACTCTGCGTCGTGAGCTGCAAAGCTGCATGCAGAACTACTTCGGCGTATTCCGTACCGGCGAATACATGCAGAAGGGTATTGCCCAGCTGGCCGATCTGCGCAAGCGCATCGCCAACGTCAAGATCAACGATAAGAGCCAGGCGTTCAACACCGCTCGTATCGAAGCCCTTGAACTGCAAAACCTGCTGGAAGTGGCTGAAGCGACTGCGATCGCCGCCGAGGTTCGTAAAGAATCCCGTGGTGCTCACGCTCGTGAAGACTTTGAAGACCGCGATGACGAAAACTGGTTGTGCCACACCCTGTACTTCCCGGGTGACAAGCGCGTAACCAAGCGTGCCGTGAACTTCTCGCCGAAGACGGTTCCGACGTTTGAACCGAAGATTCGGACTTACTAAGGGTGGCTGCCATGTTGAAAGTCAGTGTTTATCGCTACAACCCTGATCAGGACGCTGCGCCGTTCATGCAGGAGTTCCAGGTCGATACCGGTGGTAAAGACCTGATGGTGCTGGATGTATTGGCACTGATCAAAGAGCAGGACGAGGGTTTCTCCTATCGTCGCTCTTGCCGTGAAGGTGTTTGCGGTTCCGACGGCATGAACATCAACGGCAAAAACGGCCTGGCGTGCATCACGCCGCTGTCCGCCGTTGTTAAAGGCAACAAGCTGATCGTTCGTCCTCTACCAGGTTTGCCGGTTATCCGTGACCTGGTCGTCGATATGAGCATCTTCTACAAGCAATACGAGAAAGTTAAGCCGTTCCTGCAGAACGACACGCCGGCTCCGGCCATCGAGCGTCTGCAGTCCCCTGAAGAGCGTGAAAAGCTCGACGGTCTGTACGAGTGCATCCTGTGCGCTTGCTGCTCGACCTCGTGCCCGTCCTTCTGGTGGAACCCGGACAAGTTCCTGGGTCCAGCTGCCCTGCTGCAAGCGTATCGCTTCCTGGCAGACAGCCGTGACACCAAGACATCCGAGCGTCTGGCTTCGCTGGATGACCCGTTCAGCGTATTCCGCTGCCGCGGGATCATGAACTGCGTCAACGTATGTCCCAAAGGCCTGAACCCGACTAAGGCAATTGGTCACATCCGTAACATGTTGCTCCAAAGCGGCGTGTAACTGACGTTGTAACAAAGCAGGACCGTTGTGCCCGTAAATGCTGCGGCGCAGGCTTCAACCGGCGCCGTAGTTTTAACTTGAGCAGCGACTTACAAAGCCGCGGCTCTTATTTTGAAGAAATGAGACAAGCAGGGGCATTCGGGTTGGTACCCGAACTATCAGCGTGATCCTAAGTGGCTTGTTTTGGTCGCTGCACTTGGCCTTTTGCAAGCAAACTCGGTGTTTCCGCCGGTGGTGTCCCCAAATCGAGGGTGACCAAGCATGCAAGAAAGCGTGATGCAGCGCATGTGGAACAGCGGCTATCTTTCAGGTGGTAACGCTGCCTATGTGGAAGAGCTTTATGAGCTCTACCTGCACGACCCTAACGCTGTGCCAGAAGAATGGCGCACCAAATTTCAGACGTTGTCTTCAGACGGCAACGCTGCCACCGATGTATCGCACGCAACGATTCGCGATCAGTTTGTGCTGCTGGCAAAGAACCAGCGCCGCGCCCAACCGGTTTCCGCCGGTAGCGTGAGCAGTGAGCATGAGAAGAAGCAAGTTGAAGTACTGCGACTGATCCAGGCCTACCGGATGCGTGGCCACCAGGCGGCCCAGCTTGACCCGCTGGGGCTCTGGCAGCGTCCTGCACCTGCTGACCTGTCGATCAATCATTACGGCTTGACCAATGCCGATCTTGATACGACCTTCCGTGCCGGCGACCTGTTCATCGGCAAAGAGGAAGCGAGCCTACGCGAAATTCACGAAGCGTTGCAGCAGACATATTGCCGCACCATCGGCGCTGAGTTCACGCACATCACTGATTCCGAGCAACGTCACTGGTTCCAGCATCGCCTGGAAGGTGTGCGTGGCCGTCCGGTGCTGTCCGCCGACGTTCGCAGCCACCTGCTTGAGCGCGTGACCGCAGCTGAAGGTTTGGAAAAATACCTGGGCACCAAATACCCAGGCACCAAGCGTTTTGGCCTGGAAGGCGGCGAAAGCCTGATCCCGATGCTCGACGAGCTGATCCAGCGTTCCGGTTCCTACGGTACCAAGGAAATCGTGATCGGCATGGCTCACCGTGGTCGCCTGAACGTGTTGGTCAACACCTTCGGCAAGAACCCGCGTGAATTGTTCGACGAGTTCGAAGGCAAGAAGAAGGTCGAGCTGGGTTCCGGTGACGTTAAATATCACCAGGGCTTCTCGTCCAACGTCATGACCACAGGCGGCGAAGTTCACCTGGCCATGGCCTTCAACCCATCCCACCTGGAAATCGTTTCTCCAGTGGTCGAGGGTTCGGTCCGTGCTCGTCAGGATCGTCGTAACGACACCACCGGTGAAAAGGTTCTGCCGATTTCCATCCACGGTGACGCGGCATTCGCCGGTCAAGGCGTGGTACTGGAAACGTTCCAGATGTCGCAGACTCGCGGCTTCAAGACCGGCGGTACCGTTCACATCGTCATCAACAACCAGGTTGGCTTCACCATCAGCAACCCACTGGATGCGCGCTCCACCGAGTACGCCACCGACGTTGCCAAGATGATTCAGGCGCCGATCCTCCATGTGAATGGTGATGATCCGGAAGCTGTGCTGTTCGTGACCCAACTGGCCGTCGACTATCGCATGCAGTTCAAGCGTGACGTGGTGATCGACCTGGTTTGCTACCGCCGTCGCGGTCACAACGAAGCTGACGAACCAAGCGGCACCCAGCCGTTGATGTACCAGCAGATCACCAAGCAGCGCACCACACGTGAGCTGTATGCCGAAAGCCTGACGAAGGCCGGTATTGTTGATGATGCGCGTGTTCAGGCGAAGATCGATGAATACCGCAACGCGCTGGACAATGGTCTGCACGTAGTAAAAAGCCTGGTCAAAGAGCCGAACAAAGAGCTGTTCGTTGACTGGCGTCCGTACCTGGGTCACACCTGGACGGCGCGTCACGACACCTCGTTCGATCTGAAGACCCTGCAGGAACTGTCCGCCAAGCTGCTGGAAATCCCGGATGGCTTCGTGGTGCAGCGCCAGGTTGCGAAGATCTACGAAGACCGTCAGAAGATGCAAGCCGGCGGCCTGCCGATCAACTGGGGCTATGCCGAAACCATGGCGTACGCGACCCTGGCGTTTGAAGGTCACCCGATCCGCATGACCGGCCAGGACATCGGCCGTGGTACGTTCTCGCACCGTCACGCGGTATTGCACAACCAGAAAGACGCGGGCACCTACATCCCGTTGCAGAACCTGTACGAAGGCCAGCCGCGTTTCGACCTGTACGATTCGTTCCTGTCCGAAGAAGCCGTACTGGCGTTCGAATACGGTTACTCGACCACCACGCCGCAGGCGCTGGTGATCTGGGAAGCCCAGTTCGGCGACTTCGCCAACGGTGCTCAGGTGGTTATCGACCAGTTCATCACCAGCGGCGAGCACAAGTGGGGCCGTCTGTGCGGTCTGACCATGCTGCTGCCACACGGTTATGAAGGTCAGGGTCCGGAGCACTCCTCGGCCCGTCTGGAGCGTTACCTGCAGCTGTGCGCCGAGCACAACATCCAGGTGTGCGTGCCGACTACTCCGGCGCAGATCTACCACTTGCTGCGTCGTCAGGTGATCCGCCCGCTGCGCAAGCCGCTGGTAGTGCTGACCCCGAAATCGCTGCTGCGTCACAAATTGGCCATCTCTACCCTGGAAGATCTGGCGGATGGTTCGTTCCAGACCGTGATTCCAGAGATCGATACGCTGGACGCGGCCAAGGTCACTCGCCTGATCCTGTGCAGCGGCAAGGTCTACTACGACCTGCTGGAAAAACGTCGTGCCGAGGGCCGCGAAGACATCGCCATCGTACGTATCGAACAGCTTTACCCGTTCCCGGAAGATGACCTCATGGAGATCATCGCGCCTTACACCAACCTCACTAATGTTGTGTGGTGTCAGGAAGAACCGATGAACCAAGGCGCTTGGTACAGCAGCCAGCATCACCTGCGTCGCAGTATCGGCAACCACAACAAGGCCTTGGGCCTGGAGTACGCCGGTCGTGATGCTTCTGCTGCACCTGCTTGTGGTTATGCGTCGATGCACGCCGAGCAGCAGGAAAAACTGCTGCAAGATGCTTTCACTGTTTAACGCCTTCGCGCTGACTGAAACCGAATTTTAAGGACCCACAGATAATGGCTATCGAAATCAAAGCCCCGTCATTCCCGGAATCGGTTGCCGATGGCACCGTTGCCACTTGGCACAAGAAACCAGGCGACGCTGTAAAGCGTGACGACCTGATCGTCGACATCGAGACCGACAAAGTCGTTCTGGAAGTGTTGGCCGAAGCTGACGGCGTACTGGGCGCAATCGTTGCCGAAGAGGGCGCTACCGTTCTGTCGAACCAGGTACTGGGCTCGATCGAAGAAGGCAGCGCTGCCGCTGCTCCTGCTGCCGCTGCTGCACCGGCCGCTGCCTCGGCACCTGCTGCCGCTCCGGCTGCGGGTGGTGAAGATCCAATCGCTGCACCGGCTGCGCGTCAGTTGGCTGAAGAAAACGGTATCAACCTGGCTTCCATCAAAGGCACCGGTAAAGACGGCCGTGTGACCAAGGAAGATGTGGTTGCTGCTGTTGAAGCCAAGAAAAACGCTCCTGCTGCTGCGCCTGCCAAGGCTGCTGCCCCGGCCGCCGCTGCTCCTGTGTTCGCTGCTGGCGACCGCACCGAGAAGCGTGTGCCGATGACCCGCGTTCGTGCCACCGTGGCCAAGCGCCTGGTTGAAGCACAGTCGAACATGGCGATGCTGACTACTTTCAACGAAGTCGACATGACCGAAGTCATGGCCCTGCGTTCGAAGTACAAGGATCTGTTCGAGAAGTCCCACAACGGCGTGCGCCTGGGCTTCATGTCGTTCTTCGTGAAAGCGGCCACCGAAGCGCTGAAACGCTTCCCGGCAGTCAACGCTTCCATCGACGGCGGCGACATCGTTTACCACGGCTATGCAGACGTCGGCGTTGCCGTGTCCAGCGACCGTGGCCTGGTGGTTCCGGTCCTGCGTAACGCCGAGCTGATGAGCCTGGCCGAAATCGAAGGCGGCATCGCCGGCTTCGGCAAGAAAGCCCGTGACGGCAAGCTGACCATCGACGAGATGACCGGTGGTACCTTCACCATCACCAACGGTGGTACCTTCGGTTCGATGATGTCGACCCCGATCGTCAACCCGCCACAAGCCGCGATCCTGGGCATGCACAACATCATCCAGCGTCCGATGGCGATCAACGGCCAAGTCGTGATCCGCCCAATGATGTACCTGGCACTGTCTTACGATCACCGCCTGATCGATGGTAAAGAAGCCGTGACTTTCCTGGTGACCATCAAGAACCTGCTGGAAGACCCGGCTCGTCTGCTGCTGGATATCTGATAGAAGCAGCTGCAGGCTCCGGGCAAGCCGCCAAATAGGGCGGCTTGACCTGGAGCGTGTGGCTTGAAAGCTTGCTGCTAAATAGAGGAACTATTTTCATGTCGCAGAAATTTGACGTTGTAGTGATTGGTGCAGGTCCTGGAGGCTATGTTGCCGCCATCAAGGCCGCACAACTGGGCCTCTCGACTGCTTGCATCGAAAAATACACCGACAAGGAAGGCAAACTGGCACTGGGCGGTACTTGCCTGAACGTTGGTTGCATTCCTTCCAAGGCGCTGCTGGACAGCTCCTGGAAATTCCACGAAGCCCAAGACGGCTTCGCGATCCACGGCATCAACCATGCTGGCGTGACCATGGACGTGCCAGCAATGGTCGGCCGTAAAGCCAACATTGTTAAAGGCCTGACTTCCGGCGTTGCAACCCTGTTCAAGGCTAACGGCGTCACTTCCCTGCAAGGCCACGGCAAACTGTTGGCCGGCAAGAAAGTTGAAATCACCAAGCCAGACGGCTCGGTTGAAGTCATCGAAGCCGAGAACGTGATTCTGGCTCCGGGTTCGCGTCCTATCGACATTCCACCAGCTCCAGTTGACCAGAACGTAATCGTTGATTCGACCGGCGCCCTGGAATTCCAAGCAGTTCCAAAGCGTCTGGGCGTGATCGGCGCTGGCGTGATCGGCCTGGAACTGGGTTCGGTCTGGTCCCGCCTGGGTTCTGAAGTGACTGTACTGGAAGCCCTGGACACGTTCCTGCTGGCTGCCGACACCGCTGTGTCCAAAGAAGCGCTGAAAACCCTGACCAAACAAGGTCTGGATATCAAGCTGGGCGCACGTGTTACCGGTTCGAAGGTCAACGGCGAAGAAGTCGTTGTGACCTACACCGACAAAGACGGCGAGCAGACCATCACTTTCGACAAGCTGATCGTAGCCGTAGGTCGCCGTCCAGTGACCACCGACCTGCTGGCTTCCGACAGTGGTGTGAACATCGATGAGCGTGGCTTCATCCACGTTGACGATCACTGCGCTACCACCGTTCCTGGCGTCTACGCCATTGGCGACGTGGTTCGCGGCATGATGCTCGCGCACAAAGCTTCCGAAGAAGGCATCATGGTTGTCGAGCGCATCAAGGGCCACAAAACCCAGATGAACTACGACCTGATCCCATCGGTTATCTACACCCACCCGGAAATTGCATGGGTCGGCAAAAACGAACAGCAGTTGAAAGCTGAAGGCGTTGAAGTTAACGTCGGCACCTTCCCGTTTGCTGCTTCTGGCCGTGCCATGGCAGCCAACGACACCGGTGGTTTTGTCAAAGTCATCGCTGATGCCAAGACTGACCGCGTATTGGGCGTCCACGTGATTGGCCCGAGCGCTGCAGAACTGGTTCAGCAAGGCGCAATCGGTATGGAATTCGGCACCAGTGCCGAGGACCTGGGCATGATGGTTTTCTCCCATCCAACCCTGTCCGAAGCGTTGCACGAAGCAGCGTTGGCTGTGAATGGCGGCGCCATCCACATCGCCAACCGCAAGAAGCGCTAAGCGAGATAATAAGAAACCACGGCGGAGTTGCCCGTCGTGAGCCTTGCGCGCAAGACTCACCGCGGAATATCCGCTGGACGCAGTCTTGCGCAGCTTTACGGGCCTTAAAGCCCAGCAAGTTGCGCAAGCAGCAGTCACAGGTGGCGCGGCACTCATAATGAGCGCAGCGCCGAATGCGCAGTACCTAACGAAGACGGTAAAAAGCATGAATCTTCACGAGTATCAGGGTAAGCAGCTGTTCGCTGAATACGGCCTGCCAGTATCCAAGGGCTACGCAGTAGACACCCCGGAAGCAGCAGCAGAAGCCTGCGACAAAATCGGCGGCACCGAGTGGGTTGTCAAAGCCCAGGTCCACGCTGGTGGTCGCGGTAAAGCGGGCGGCGTTAAGCTGGTTCGCAGCAAAGAAGACGCCAAGGCCTTCGCACAGCAATGGCTGGGCAAGCGTCTGGTGACTTACCAGACTGATGCCAATGGCCAGCCAGTCACCAAGATCCTGGTTGAATCGTGCACTGATATCGCTAAAGAGCTGTACCTGGGCGCTGTCGTTGACCGTTCGAGCCGTCGCATCGTGTTCATGGCTTCCACCGAAGGTGGCGTGGACATTGAGAAGATCGCCGAAGAAACCCCAGAAAAAATTCTGAAAGCCACTATCGATCCACTGGTTGGCGCTCAGCCGTTCCAGGGTCGTGAGCTGGCTTTCCAGTTGGGTCTGGAAGGCAAGCAAGTTGCCCAGTTCGCCAAGATCTTCGTAGGTCTGGCCAAACTGTTCCAGGATCACGATCTGGCTCTGCTGGAAGTGAACCCGCTGGTGATCAAGGCTGATGGCGATCTGCACTGCCTCGATGCCAAGATCAACATCGACGCCAACGCCATGTACCGTCAGCCTAAGCTGAAGACTTTCCACGATCCGTCGCAAGACGATCCGCGCGAAGCGCACGCTGCCAAGTTCGAACTGAACTACGTAGCCCTGGAAGGTAACATCGGTTGCATGGTCAACGGTGCTGGCCTGGCCATGGGTACCATGGACATCGTCAACCTGCATGGCGGCAAACCAGCCAACTTCCTCGACGTAGGCGGCGGTGCTACCAAAGAACGCGTTACCGAAGCCTTCAAGATCATCCTGTCCGACTCCAACGTCGCAGCAGTGCTGGTCAACATCTTCGGCGGCATCGTTCGTTGCGACATGATTGCCGAAGGCATCATCGGTGCAGTGAAAGAAGTTGGCGTTAAAATCCCGGTTGTTGTTCGCCTTGAAGGTAACAACGCTGAACTGGGCGCTAAAGTACTGGCAGAAAGCGGTTTGAACATCATCGCGGCTACCAGCCTGACCGACGCTGCTCAACAAGTTGTTAAAGCTGCGGAGGGCAAATAATGAGCGTCCTGATCAATAAAGACACCAAAGTTATCTGCCAGGGTATTACCGGTTCGCAAGGTAGTTTCCACACCCAGCAAGCCATCGAATACGGCACCAAGATGGTTGGCGGCGTAACTCCTGGTAAAGGCGGCACCGAGCACCTGGGTCTGCCAGTGTTCAACACCGTGAAAGATGCTGTAGCTGCCACTGGCGCCACCGCCAGCGTGATCTACGTTCCAGCTCCTTTCTGCAAGGACTCCATCCTGGAAGCAGCATTCGGCGGCATCAAGCTGATCGTCTGCATCACCGAAGGCATTCCTACCCTGGACATGCTGGACGCTAAAGTTAAGTGCGACGAACTGGGCGTTGTCCTGATCGGCCCTAACTGCCCAGGCGTGATCACCCCAGGCGAATGCAAGATCGGCATCATGCCAGGTCACATTCACTTGCCAGGTAAAGTCGGTATCGTTTCCCGTTCCGGCACCCTGACCTACGAAGCTGTCAAGCAAACTACTGACGCCGGTTTCGGTCAGTCGACTTGCGTCGGCATCGGCGGTGACCCGATCCCAGGTTCGAACTTCATCGACATCCTGAAGCTGTTCCAGGAAGACCCGAAGACCGAAGCGATCGTGATGATCGGTGAGATCGGCGGTTCGGCTGAAGAAGAAGCGGCTGCCTACATCAAGGCACACGTGACCAAGCCGGTTGTTTCCTACATCGCTGGTGTGACTGCCCCTGCGGGCAAGCGCATGGGCCATGCTGGCGCAATCATCTCTGGCGGTAAAGGCACTGCAGACGAGAAGTTTGCTGCCCTGGAAGACGCAGGCGTTAAAACCGTGCGTTCGCTGGCAGACATCGGCAAGGCTTTGTCCGAGCTGACCGGTTGGGCTGTCAAGTAAGCTTCGCGCTTAGCTGACGCTTTACCAGCAAAGGCCACCTTCGGGTGGCCTTTGTGCGTTTGGATGTACTCGATCCTATGTAAGGGGCCGTGCGACGATTCAACTAGCCCTCACACATTTGTTTGTATTGCCAACATAAGTATGAAAACGCGACATCAAGATGTCGCTTATCGGACAGTTCGCCCCGCAACAGTGCGTTTGTCAGCCTGATTCTGTAACCTACCCGCCTCTTTATGCGCTGGCCTCCCAAAAGGAAGCCGCGCGCTAGACCGGTCGGCCCCATCAGGGCCGGCAGTATTTCCCTCATCCACAGGGAATCCCTCTCTAAATTCCGATTCAGTAGTGTGGTATTTCCCGAAATGAAAGTGTTGAAAAGCCAGGATATCCTGGCGCTGGGCTTCATGACCTTTGCCCTGTTCGTGGGCGCCGGTAACATCATCTTCCCGCCTATCGTTGGCTTGCAGTCCGGACCTCACGTCTGGATGGCGGCGTTGGGCTTCCTGATCACCGCAGTGGGTTTGCCAGTGGTCACCGTGATTGCCCTCGCCAAGGTCGGCGGTGGTATGGATGCGTTGAGCAGTCCGATCGGCAAGATCGCCGGTGGCCTGCTCGCGGCGGCTGCGTATCTGGCGGTAGGGCCGCTGTTCGCTACCCCGCGTACCGCGACGGTGTCTTTTGAAGTCGGCTTGGCGCCGCTCACCGGTGAAAGCCCGTTGGCGCTGTTCCTCTATAGCTCCGTTTACTTCCTGGTGGTGTTCTTTGTGTCCCTGTACCCAGGGCGCCTGTTGGACACTGTCGGTCGTTTCCTTGCGCCGTTGAAGATCATCGCGTTAGCCATCCTCGGCATCGCTGCGTTTGCCTTGCCGGCCGGTGAGGTGGGTGTCGCCACTCCGGAATACGTCGCTGCACCGTTCTCCCAAGGTTTTATCAATGGTTATCTGACCATGGACACCCTTGGTGCTCTGGTATTCGGAATTGTGATCGTCAACGCTATCCGCTCCCGTGGTGTTGATTCGCCCAAGCTGATCACCCGCTACGCGATCATCGCTGGCCTGATTGCTGGCGTTGGTCTTGCGCTGGTGTACGTCAGCCTGTTCCGCCTTGGTGCGGGAAGTCATGAAGTGGCCGCTGGTGCGGCTAATGGCGCAGCCGTACTGCACGCGTACGTGCAACACACCTTCGGCTCCCTGGGCAGTGGTTTCCTGGCGGTATTGATTTCCTTGGCATGCCTGGTTACCGCGGTTGGCCTGACCTGCGCTTGCGCCGAGTACTTCAGCAAAATACTGCCGCTGTCCTACAAGACCCTGGTAGTGATCCTGGCGCTGTTCTCGTTGTTCGTGTCCAACCTGGGCCTGACTAAGCTGATTGCCTTTTCGATACCGGTGCTTACCGCGATCTACCCGCCGTGCATCGTGCTGGTGGCCCTGAGCTTCTGCAAAGACTTCTGGCAGGAACAGGGCCGGATCGTTGGCCCGGTGATGCTGGTGTCGTTCATATTTGGCTGCATTGATGCGCTGAAGGGCGCGGGCTTTGCCGACTGGCTGCCGTCGCAACTGGCGCATCTGCCGCTGAGCGAGCAGGGCCTTGCGTGGTTGGTGCCGTCGGTAATGACCTTGGTCGTGGCTGTGGTGGTTGATCGTATGCTTGGCAAGCGTAGCGAAGCGATCGCGTAACACCGCTTCAAGGCTGCACAGAAATGCCCCGTATCAATCAATACGGGGCATTTTTTATGCTTGGTAGACTACGACCTTCTAAAGTTGGAGCGCGGTCGATGTAGGAGGGGGCTTGCCTCAGACGGCACTGTGCCATTCAACAGATGCAGTGACTGCCAGCAAGCATTCGGGATCAAAGCCTCTCCCCCAATGTTGGCCACGTTTTCAAAAACTTTCTTGATATAGGACCCGCATGTCGTTCGTCGAAACCAATCAAATTCACCTGCTTGCCGCCCTCTGGTTCGTCCTGTGTTGGGGCGGCTACACCCGTTATGCGACCTGGAAGGCCCGGGACACTGCGTGCCTGGCCAGTGTGTTGCATTTGTATCGTGAAGACTGGATGCGTCGCATGCTGCTGCGCGACAACCGCATTGCCGACGCCAGCGTGATCGGCAACCTGGAGCGCAATGCTTCGTTCTTTGCCTCCAGTACCCTGATTATCCTCGCTGGTATTCTCACCGTGCTTGGCGCCTCTGAGCGGGCCGTGTCCTTGCTAGCGGACATTCCTATGGTGCAGCAGGCGTCCCAAGGCATGTCGGAGATCAAGTTGTTGTGCCTGGCATTGGTGTTCGTCTACGCCTTCTTCACGTTCAGCTGGTGTATGCGCCAGTACAACTTTGCGGCGGTGTTGGTGGGGTCTGCGCCGATGATCGGTGAGCGGCATGTGTCCGAGCAAGAGCGCAAGGCGTTTGCCTTGCGGGCGGCAAGGGTAATCTCCATGGCTGCCAACCAGTTTAACTTTGGTCTGCGCGCTTATTACTTCGGAATGACCATGTTGGCGTGGTTTGTCAGCCCATGGTTATTCATGTTGATGAGCGCGGGAGTGGTAGTCGTGCTTTACCGTCGAGAGTTTCATTCCGACGTGCTGCAAGTGATGGTGTATACGCAGACTGATACGCCAGTGCCTGAGGCGGTCAAAGAGTCGGCTTAGTCCACTTCAGCGAGTTAACGCTTCAAATTAAAAACCACAGGCAAAGAAAAGCCCGCTATTTGAGCGGGCTTTCTTTATCGCAGCGAAGCTATTTCAAACCGCGGTCTCAAGAACCGGTGGCTGGAGTAGCAGGTGCTGCTTCTTTTGCGGCGGCTTCGTTCGATTCAGCCTGAGCTTTGGCAGCATCGGCGTTTTCTTTCGCAGCGTCGTTCACTTTATCCTGAGCCTTCGCCATATCTTTCTGAGCTTGCTCAGAGTGCGCGGCAGCGTCTTGGGCTTTGTCTTCGGATTTTTTGTCGCAGGCAGCGAGACCGAGGGCAGCGGCGAGCATCATGGAAATAGCTAAAGTCTTGCGCATTGGGTGTTTCTCCTTATTGAAGATATCTACTGGCCTTTCGAGCCTGAGGGTTCAGCATTAGTTCCTTTTATTGCGCAGATATATAAACAGCGCACCCCAAGGAACTTTCAACCGCACTGCCTACTCCGCGGATTAACGCTAATAAGAGTCTAGACCGAATGACCGAAAACCCACTGTTAGAGCGTGCGACGCGCTTTGTTTCGGCCCTGCGCCATTGCCAGGTGCTGGGGATTACCGTGCATGCCGCCAACCTGGAAGGTATGACCTTGGTCCTGCCCTACGGCCCCTCCATCGTCGGAGACCCTCGCACCGGGGTGATCCATGGCGGTGCGCTGACTTCGCTGATGGACACCGCCTGTGGCATGGCCACCTTGTGTGTATTACCAGAGTTCGAGGTGTGCCCGACCCTCGACCTGCGCGTCGACTACATGCACACCGCCGAACCCCACAAGCCGGTTTATGGCTTCGCCCAATGTTACCGGGTGACGACTGACGTGATCTTTACCCGTGGCGTTGCCTATCAGGATGACCCGCAGCAGCCCATTGCCCATGTGGTTGGCACGTTCATGCGCATGGGCAAGCGGCTCAAGGGAGCCCAAGGACTGAGCAGCACAATCAAGGGAGAACAGGCATGACGCATCGATTCAAGACGCGCCTGGAACAGGCCCACGAACTCGGCAACTATGAGGCGCTGCTGGAGTTGATTCCTTACGCCAAGCTGATCGGCATCGAATGCACACGCCTGGGTGATGAATTGCTGTTTCGCCTGCCCGCCAACAAAGACAACATTGGTAACCCCATATTGCCAGCGCTGCACGGCGGGGTGATTGCCGGCTTTATGGAGCTGTCGGCGGCGTTGCACCTGCTGGTATTTACCGGTGCGCCGGGCTTGCCGAAAATCATCGATTTCTCCCTGGATTACCTGCGTGCAGGCCAGTTCCGCGACACTTATGCCAAATGCCAGGTCTGGCGCCAGGGCCGACGGGTCGCGAACGTGGCAATTACCGCCTGGCAGAGCACCCCGGCAGAACCTATTGCCACCGCCCGTGCGCATTTCAAAATTGAGGAAACGACTCGCCCTTGAAATCCTGGCCTTAGCCCCCAACTTTGATGACAACCCGCCGCCAACCCTCAAGGGTACGGCCACTGCCATCCAATTGGAGTTTGATGACCATGAGTGTGGAAACTCAAAAGGAAACCCTGGGCTTCCAGACCGAGGTGAAGCAACTGCTGCACCTCATGATCCATTCGCTGTATTCCAACAAGGAAATTTTCCTTCGCGAATTGATCTCGAACGCCTCTGACGCTGTCGACAAATTACGTTTCGAAGCCCTGTCCAAGCCTGAGTTGCTGGAAGGTGGCGCCGAACTGAAAATCCGTGTGAGCTTCGATAAAGACGCCAAGACCGTCACCCTCGAAGACAACGGTATCGGCATGAGCCGTGACGATGCGATCACCCACCTGGGTACCATCGCCAAATCCGGCACCGCTGATTTCATGAAGAACCTGTCCGGTGACCAGAAGAAAGATTCGCACCTGATCGGCCAATTCGGTGTGGGCTTCTACTCGGCCTTCATCGTTGCCGACAAGGTTGAAGTGTTCAGCCGCCGCGCCGGCCTTGACGCCAGCCAAGGCGTGCATTGGTCCTCCAAAGGTGAGGGCGAGTTTGAAATCGCCACCATCGATAAAGCCGACCGTGGCACCCGCATCGTGCTGCACCTGAAATCCGCTGAAGATGAGTTCGCTGACGGCTACCGCCTGCGCAATATCATCAAGAAATACTCCGACCACATCGCTCTGCCAATCGAGTTGCCGAAAGAGCAGGCTGCCGCCGAAGGCGAAGAAGCGCCTGCCCAGGAATGGGAAGTGGTCAACCGTGCCAGCGCCCTGTGGACCCGTCCTCGCACTGAAGTGAAGGACGAGGAATACCAGGAGTTCTACAAGCACATCGCCCACGACTACGAAAACCCACTGAGCTGGAGCCACAATAAGGTCGAAGGCAAGCTGGAATACAGCTCGCTGCTCTACGTACCGGCCCGTGCTCCGTTCGACCTGTACCAGCGTGAAGCGCCGAAAGGCCTGAAGCTCTACGTGCAGCGCGTGTTCGTGATGGACCAGGCGGAATCGTTCCTGCCGCTTTACCTGCGCTTCATCAAAGGCGTGGTCGACTCCAATGACCTGTCGCTGAACGTGTCGCGGGAAATCCTGCAGAAAGACCCGATCATCGACTCCATGAAGTCGGCGTTGACCAAGCGCGTCCTCGACATGCTGGAAAAACTGGCGAAGAACGAGCCTGAGCAATACAAAGGCTTCTGGAAAAACTTCGGTCAGGTCATGAAAGAAGGCCCGGCGGAAGATTTCGCCAACAAGGAAAAAATCGCCGGCCTGCTGCGTTTTGCCTCGACTCAGGGCGAAGATGGCGAGCAGGTGGTGTCCCTGGCCGAGTACCTGGCACGCGCCAAGGAAGGTCAGGACAAGATCTACTACCTGACCGGCGAAACCTACGCTCAGGTCAAGAACAGCCCGCACCTGGAAGTCTTCCGTAAGAAAGGCATCGAAGTGCTGCTGCTGACCGACCGTATCGATGAGTGGCTGATGAGCTACCTCAGCGAATTCGACGGAAAGACCTTTGTCGACGTTGCCCGTGGTGACCTAGACCTGGGTAACCTGGACTCCGAAGAAGAGAAGAAGGAAGCCGAAGAAGTCGCCAAGGCCAAAGAAGGCCTGGTTGAGCGGATCAAGACGGCCCTCGGCGATGCGGTCAGCGAAGTGCGGGTTTCCCACCGCCTGACCGACTCCCCGGCGATCCTGGCTATCGGCGAGCAGGACCTGGGCATGCAGATGCGCCAGATTCTGGAAGCCAGCGGCCAGAAGGTTCCGGATTCCAAGCCGATCTTCGAATTCAACCCGGCTCACCCGCTGATCGAGAAACTCGACGGCGAGCAGAGCGAAGAGCGGTTTGGCGACCTGTCGCACATCCTCTTCGATCAGGCGGCCCTGGCCGCTGGCGACAGCCTCAAGGATCCGGCCGCGTATGTGCGCCGCCTGAACAAGCTGTTGGTTGAACTGTCGGTTTGACCCCGTTGTAGAAAAACCCGCTTCGGCGGGTTTTTTCGTTCTACTGCACCTCAACTGGAGTAAATGATGAGCCAAGTCACTGTGCGTTCCGTGGTCTATCAGATTGATGGCCAGCCTTATGAGAGCCGCCTGGCATTCGATGCCAGCCACCAGGGTCCGTTGCCGGGCTTGTTGATGGCGCCGAACTGGATGGGCGTGAGTGCGGGTGCCGAAGAAATCGCCAAGGCCGTTGCCGGCAAAGGTTATGTGGTGCTGATTGCCGACTTGTACGGGCAAAGTGTGCGCCCGTCGAATGGCGACGAAGCCGGTGCCGCGATGATGCCGTTGAAGAATGATCGCCCGTTGCTGAACAAGCGCATGCAGGCGGCCTTTGAGCAGTTGCAAGGTCAGACCGAAGCCGCAGTGGATACCTCGAAGCTGGCGACCTTTGGTTTCTGCTTTGGCGGTTGCTGCTCCCTGGAGCTGGCACGTACCGGCGCGCCGTTGAAGGCTGCGGTGTCGTTCCACGGCACCCTCGACACGCCGAATCCGGCGGACGCGAAGAGCATCAAGGGCTCGGTGCTGGTGCTGCACGGTGCTTCCGACCCGTTGGTGCCAAAAGAGCAGCTGCCGGCGTTCGAAGATGAAATGAACGCGGCCGGCGTGGACTGGCAATTGCTGAGCTACGGCGGTGCGGTGCATTCCTTCACTGACCCGGAGGCCAATGTGCCGGGCAAGATGATGTACGACGCGAAGACCGCAGCACGGGCCTTCCAGTCGATGCATAACTTGTTGGATGAAGTGTTCAAGGGCTAACGCTTAAGCGCTTGTTCCGGCCTCATCGAGGGCAAGTCCCTCCCACATGTTGACCGTGTGAATCCGATCAAGTGTGGGAGGGGCGGTGCGAAGATTCGACTTGCCCCCGTTAGCTATCTCAGAGGCAACTCAATTCTTTCAGTTTCACCTGGCACCGTCGGCCAATCCCCAGCGGCCCAGCGCTGCCTGGCCTGCTCGATCTTCAACGGATCGCTCGCGACAAAATTCCAATTGATCCGCCGTGGCCCATCCAGCGGTGCACCGCCAAACACCACCAGGTGGCAATCGCTCCCGGCGCACAGCGTCATCTTCTGTCCTGCCGGCAAGACCACCAAACTCTGCACCTCAAGCGCCTCGCCCTCCAACTGTGCTTCACCCTCCAGCACGTACACCGCCCGTTGCTCATGCTCGTCAGGGATCAGAAGGGTAGTGGCCGTCTGCATCCGCACCTCGGCATACAGCGTGGGCGATAGCACTGGCACTGGCGATTTCAGGCAAAACCCATTGCCGGCGATCATGCGAATCTGCACGCCCAAGTTGTCGCTGATCGGCAGGCTCGCCGCCGGGTGGTGGCTGTAATGGCCGGGCCCGGTTTCATGATCCTTGGGTGACGCAAGCCACACTTGCAACCCATGCAGGCTGAAGCCACTGGCCTTGAGTGCCTCGGGCGTGCGCTCCACATGGGCAATCGCGCTGCCGGCGGTCATCCAGCTGACATCACCGGCCTGTACCTCCTGGTCAGAACCCAAGCTGTCCTTATGCTGCAGCGCACCGTCGAACAGATAGGTGAGAGTGGATAGGCCGATATGCGGATGCTGACGGATATTCATGCCGCTGCCCGCTGGGTAGTGGGTGGGCAACATGTGATCAAAGAACACAAAGGGCCCGACACTACGGCATTCCCTTGAGGGCAAGGGGCGCAGGATCGGCTGGCCTTCAACGTCTTCGGGGCGAGGGCGGATCACGGTGAGGGTGGTCATGGTGCGTCCCAGTCTGAGCGGGTTAGGTGTGATTGAGCATAACCCGCTCGACGAGAGGTTGCCGCTATTGGCTGAATGCGCCTTCGGACAGCTGGGTCTCGATATTGATTTCGGCAGTGGTCATCAGCTTGTGCACCGGGCACTTGTCCGCCACGCGATGCAGTTCATCGCGCTGCGCGTCCGTGAGTACGCCCTTGAGGGTCAATTTGACGTTGAGTGTGTATTTGCCTTTTGGCTCTTCGGCGGCGTCGTGGGTGACTTCCACGGTCACGCCGGTCAGCGGGATATCTTTCTTCTGGGCATAGAGCCTGACGGTCAAGGCCTTGCACGACGCCAGTGCGGCATCGAAGTAATCGTGGGGGGAGGGCGCCGAGTCGTCGCCACCCAGGCTCTTGGGCAGGTCGGTAAACAGCTCGTGGTTGTTGATGTTGACGCTGTGGCGGAAGTTTTCAGCGTTCAATGTGTTCACGGTAACAGGCATGGCAAACCTCACAGGGTGGCAGGATGAAGGTCATGCAGTTATAGAGCATGCTGGCACTTCAGTGTTCCGCGTTTTTCCACGATGAACCTCGGCACAGGGCACAAGGTCTACCCGTATTGGCCCCCATCGAGGTTGTACCGTGCCCTGGATCCGCCTGAGTCTTGCCCTATTGCTCGCCGCCGGTAGTCTCGCTGTGCAGGCGCGTGAGTATGCCTACAGCGATGCCCACCTGCATTACGTGGATTTTTTCCAGGAAACTGCCGGCATGGATAAATTGCTCAAGGCCATGGCCGAGAATCGCATCGAGCATGTGATGATTTCCGGCATTCCCGTTGCGAAGAAATGGCACGAAGACGAGCCCAAACGCCCGCGCTACTACGCCGGTGATGACGCCGATGCCTATTGGTACAGCGCCACTGACGTCATCGTGGCTGCGGCCGTGAACAAGCTCACCCCAGAACAGCGCCAGCGTTTTCATCCGTTTCTAAGCGGCTTCAATCCCAACGACAAGAACTCTGATGCCCATATCCAGCGCATGCTCGACCTTAATCCAGGGCTCTGGCAGGGCATTGGAGAGGTGTTCACCCGTCACGATGACCTCACCGCGCTTACCTCAGGCGATACCCCGCGTGCCAATAACGAGGCAATGACGCGGATATACCACCTGGCCGCCGAAAACGACCTGCCGGTAATGCTGCACTCGAACATCACCTCCAAGCGCGAGCGTAACCCGCTGTATTTGGCTGAGATCGAAGAGCCGTTGCGCAACCACCCGCACACCCGTTTTATCTGGGCCCATGCCGGTACCAGCAAGGAAATTCACCGTCATCAGGTCCAGATGGACTTCCTGCTGCCCACGTTAAGCCGGATGCTGGAGGCTTATCCCAATCTGTATATCGACCTGTCCTGGAGCATGCTCACGCCGTATTTGCTGGACGATGCGGGTCAGCCTCGGCCGGAGTGGGTAAAGCTGGTGGAGCGCTTCCCGGAGCGTTTTATGCTGGGCTCTGACGTCGTAGGGCGTTTCAATAAGCTGGGTAAGGAAATGCGCCGCTTTGATCCCTTCCTCGATGCATTGCCCGAAGACATCGCCCACAAGGTTGCACGGGATAACTTCCTGGCCATTCTGCCTAAACCACCTCGCGATGGTGGCGCACGTTGATATCGCGTTTTCGTCTTACGCAAATACAGTAGAGCGCCGATAACTTCCAGGAGACCGGCTGCAGGTGAATGCAGCGCTTTTGGAAGGATCCAGGCAATGAATATCCGTAGTTTGAATATTGCCCCGCGCGCCGGTTTGGGCTTTGGCGTGCTGGCGGTGATGGTGTTTGCTTTGGGCGGCTTTGCGCTGCTGCAGATGGCCAACATGCGCCAGCAGTCGGATCAGGTGGAAAACAACTGGCTGCCCAGCGTGATGGCAGTGGGGGAGATGAGCCAGGACGTGTTGCGCATTCGTGCGCTGACCTTGCGCTTGCTGGTCACCCGTGATCCCCAGGCCGTGGCGCAGAACGAGCAGAAAATCACCGAGATCAAAGCCGCGCTGCATAACGCCGAAGGGCTGTACGAAGCGTTGATCGTATTGCCCGAGGAGCGTGTGTTGTTTGATCGACTCAAGGTCGAGGAGCAGCGCTACCTGCAGCGCCAGGAGCAGGTGGTGGCGCTGTCCAAGGCTAACCGGCTGGAGGAAGCGATTCAGGTGGTCAACGGTGAGATGAATCAGCTGGCTGACGAAATGGCACTGACCTTGCGATCCCTGGTTAATCTAAACAAGGCCAGTGCCAACGAAGCGGCAAAGCAGGCACAGCATGTATTCAGCCAGTCGCGTACTTGGGTGATCGCCATGGTTGCCCTGGCCGCGCTGGTCACCATCGGCCTGGCGGTCTGGCTGACCCGCAGTATCGTGTTGCCACTGGCTCAGTCGCTCAAAGTTGCCCAGAACGTTGCCAGCGGCGATCTGACTGGGGAAATCATCCTGAGTGGCAAGGATGAACCCGCGCGCTTGCAGCGGGCGCTCAAGGGGATGCAGGACACCTTGCGTGACACCATCCGGCGTATCTCGGAGTCTTCGAGCCAACTTGCGTCGGCGTCCGAGGAACTCAGCTGCGTTACCGAGGATGCCACCCGTGGTTTGCACCAGCAAAGCCAGGAAATCGAACAGGCCGCAACGGCGGTCAACCAGATGACGGCCGCGGTGGAGGAGGTGGCAAGCAATGCGGTGGCCACGTCACAGGCATCCCGCGAGTCTGACCGTATCGCCCAGCAAGGGCGTGAGCAGGTGCATCAAACGGTAGTGTCGATTGAGGCGCTGGCCTCGGATGTGACCGCCAATGCGACCCAGGTCGAGGACTTGGCTCAGAAGGTCTATGGCATTAGCAAGGTGCTGGATGTGATTCGTTCGATTGCCGAGCAGACCAATCTGTTGGCGCTGAATGCTGCCATTGAGGCTGCGCGGGCAGGTGATGCGGGGCGCGGCTTTGCGGTGGTCGCCGACGAGGTGCGCGCGTTGGCCCATCGCACTCAGCAGTCGACGCAGGAAATCGAGCAGATGATCGGTGGGATTCAGCAAGGCACGGAGCAAGCCGTCAGTTCAATGCAGCAGAGCAACACCCGGGCGCGTTCCACCTTGGACATCGCCAAGTCGGCGGGGACGGCGCTGGAGGCAATTGCATCGGCGTTCACGCTGATCAATGAGCGCAACCTGGTGATTGCCAGTGCGTCCGAACAGCAGGCGGCGGTGGCGAGGGAGGTGGATCGCAACTTGATGAATATCCGCGACCTGGCGCATCAGACGTCCGCCGGAGCTAATCAGACCAGTGCGGCGAGTCAGGAGTTGTCGCGGTTGGCGGTGGATTTGAATTCGATGGTGGCGCGGTTTTCGGTGTAGTGCGCAGGTTGGGTGTATGTCCGTTGTTCAAGTAACGGATGTATACCCGGTCAACTCCAGTCTTCCATAAAAAAGCCCCGAACCAGTCGGGGCTTTTTCAGTGGATCAAGCTACAGGTCTTACTTACCCTGCCAGCGCTTCAGTACCAAGGTGGCGTTAGTGCCACCGAAGCCGAAGCTGTTGCTCATCACTGTGTCGATCTTGGCGTTTTCAACGGTCTTGGTCAGGATCGGCATATCGGCGACGACCGGGTCGATCTCGTCGATGTTGGCCGAACCGGCCATGAAGTTGCCTTCCATCATCAGCAGGCAGTAGATCGCTTCGTGAACGCCAGCGGCGCCCAAGGAGTGACCCGACAGGCTCTTGGTGGAGCTGATGGCCGGAGCCTTGTCGCCGAATACCGCACGTACACCTTCCATTTCCTTGGCGTCGCCGACCGGAGTCGAGGTGCCGTGGGTGTTCAGGTAGTCGATTGGGGTATCTACAGTGGACATGGCCATCTGCATGCAACGGATAGCGCCTTCACCGCTCGGGGCAACCATGTCGTAGCCGTCGGACGTCGCGCCGTAGCCAACGATTTCCGCGTAGATCTTGGCACCACGGGCCAGAGCGTGTTCCAGCTCCTCGACCACCACCATGCCGCCACCGCCGGCGATGACGAAGCCGTCACGCTTGGCGTCGTAGGCGCGGGAGGCCTTTTCCGGGGTTTCGTTGTACTGGGTGGACAGCGCGCCCATGGCGTCGAACAGGAACGACTGGCTCCAATGTTCTTCTTCACCGCCGCCGGCGAACACGATGTCCTGCTTGCCCAGCTGGATCTGCTCTACCGCAGTACCGATGCAGTGAGCACTGGTGGCGCAGGCGGAGGAGATCGAGTAGTTCACGCCCTTGATGGCGAACGGTGTGGCCAGGCAGGCCGAAACGGTGCTGCCCATGGTCCGCGTTACACGGTACGGGCCAACGCGCTTCACGCCTTTCTCGCGCAGGATGTCCAGCGCTTCCATCTGGTTCAGGGTGGATGCGCCGCCCGAACCGGCGATCAGGCCGGTGCGTACGTTCGATACCTGGTCTTCGCTCAGGCCGGAGTCGGCGATGGCATCTTTCATGGCCAGATAGGCGTAGGCGGCAGCGTGGCCAACGAAGCGATAGATCTTGCGATCGATCAGTTCTTCGAGGGGCAGGTCGATGGAGCCGGAAACCTGGCTACGCAGACCCATTTCGGCATATTCCGGGTTGAAGCGGATGCCAGGGCGACTTGCACGCAGGTTAGCGGTGACGGTCTCTTTGTCATTGCCCAGGCAAGAAACGATGCCCAGACCAGTGATAACGACGCGGCGCATGCGGATAACCCTTAAAAGTTGTCAGTGGAAGTGAATACGCCGACCCGAAGGCCTTCGGCAGTATAGATCTCGCGACCGTCGACGCTCACCGAACCATCGGCGATGGCCAGGTTCAGCTTGCCCTTGAGGACGCGCTTGATCTGAATGTTGTAGGTGACTTTCTTGGCGGTCGGCAGGACCTGGCCAAAGAACTTCACTTCGCCCGAACCCAGGGCGCGGCCGCGGCCTGGCAAACCCTGCCAGCCGAGGAAGAAGCCGACCAGTTGCCACATGGCGTCGAGGCCCAGGCAACCTGGCATCACAGGGTCACCTTCGAAATGGCAGGCGAAAAACCACAGGTCCGGGGCGATATCCAGCTCGGCGACCAATTCACCTTTGCCGTACTTGCCACCCTCTTCACTGATATGGGTGATGCGATCCACCATCAGCATGTTCGGGGCGGGCAGTTGCGCGTTACCTGGGCCGAACAGCTCACCGCGACTGCAGCGCAGCAGGTCTTCCCGAGTAAAGGCGTTTTGTTTGGTCATGCGAGCTCCTCAATAATCCCATGCGGCAGGGTAGGGCAAATCTTCCCGAACCGAATGAAGCGTTCATGCCTCATGTCGGCAGCCTACACATAGACTATTGCGTTGTAGTGAAAGTCACAGCGTTAGGCACTGAATGTACACTTGTTCACTGAAATTTTAAACCGGGCCCGTTTGAGGGGCCCGTTCGGGTGCCTAAGACTGCCGCACTTTCGTCTTTCACGCCAGTCGGACTTGGTTGATGGCGCACCGCTATTGCACCCAACGCTGCAGGATTTGCTGTAAATCCGTACGTTTGAACGGCTTGGCCAGGTAATCGTTCATGCCCGCCGCCAGGCAGGCTTCGCGGTCGCCCTGCAAGGCGTTGGCGGTGAGAGCGATGATTGGCAGGTCGGCACACCCTGGCAACTGGCGAATCTGCCGGGTGGCTTCGTAGCCATCAATCAGCGGCAGTCGGCAATCCATCAGGATCGCCGTGAAAATTAGGCTCTCGGCACTGCGGATCGCTTCGGCACCGTCAGTGGCCAGGCTCACTTCGAACCCCAGGCTGCGCAGCATCGCTTCCACCACGGTGCGGTTGACCGGATTGTCCTCCACCAGCAACACATGGCGGCCATCACCAGCACTGTGTTTGCCCTCAGCATTCTGGGCCACCGCGGGCAGGCTTTGTTGATCCAGCGCCAGTGGAATTTCCAGGGTAAACACCGAGCCACGGCCTTCTTCGCTCTGAGCGCGGAGGGTGCCGCCCATGCGCTCGGCCAGGGTGCGGGCGATGGGAAGTCCCAGCCCGGTGCCGCCGTAACGTCTTGAAATGGAACTGTCGGCCTGCTGGAACGCATCGAACATCAATTCCAGGCGTTCCGTGGAAATCCCGATGCCACTGTCACGCACGGTGCAGGTGAACCACACAAGCTCATGGTCGAGGGTTTGCCAATGGGGTTCGACGCTGACGCTGCCGTGCTCGGTGAACTTCAAGGCATTGCCAATCAGGTTCACCAGAATCTGGCGGATCCGCGTCGGATCCCCCCGCACTCGGAGTGCATCCATACCCGGCGGGATCGGCAGCTTGAGCACCAGCCCACGCTGCTGCGCGCTGTGCTGGAAGGCCTGGGCGCAACTGTTGATCAGGTCGGCCAGGTTGAACGAAATATGTTCCAGCTCCAGGGCCTCGCGTTCGATGCGCGAGAAGTCGAGGATATCGTTGATCACTTTGAGCAGATGCTCGGTGGACTCGGAGGCCAGCGCCGCGTATTCAGTCTGCTCCTCGGTCATCTCGGTGGTTTCCAGCAGTTGCAGCATGCCCAGTACGCCGTTCATCGGCGTGCGCAGTTCGTGGCTCATCATCGCCAGGAAGTCTGACTTCGCATTGTTGGCACGCTCGGCTTCTTCACGGGTCTGGATCAGTTGCGCCATGGCCTGCTGCTGTTCACGACTGGCCTGGTTGAGGCCTTCGGCCAAATTGTTGATGTGCCTCGAAAGGTCGCCCAGCTCTGAATCATCCACAATCGGCAGTGGCGTCTTGTAGTCGCCTTGCTGGATCGCCTTGACGGCATTGCCCATGGCGCTGATCGGTTGCGACAGGCTGGCGGCCAGACGCCGGGCGAGCAGGAAGGTAAACAGCAGGGCGAACAACGCCAGGATGCCCGCCTTGAACAGAATCTCCTGTTGGCGCTGGCTGAAGGCGTCATTGGACATGCCGACAATCACCCGTCCCAGGTAATCCGCGCGCGGCGCCTTGGATTCGTTGAGGTTGTCCTCGAAAAAGTCGTTGCCCAGCTGGATATGTTGCAGGCGGATCGGCGCCTGGAATACTTTCACCGACAGCGAGCGGTCGTGTTTCTCCGACGGCTGCTCGACGTACACCAGAATGTTTTCGCTGCTGTCCTGAATCTCCAGGAAGCGCACATGGGGCGTGGCCAATGTCGCGCGCAGCAGGCTATCAAGCACATCGTTGTTGCCTGAGATCACGCCGTATTCGGTGGCGGGCGCGAGCTGGTTGGCTATCAGTTGGCCCGTGTGGTCCAGTTCCTGGCGCAGGTCCTGGATACGCACGAAAGTGAAAAAGCTGATCAGCAGCAACGTCAGCAACAGTGCCGGACCCAGGGTGATGAGCTGGGTGCGTGTGTTGATGTCCCAACGACGACGCAAGGTCATGGGCGTTTTTCTCCTTCTGCCAATCGGGCGGCGACTCTGGCTTCGTCCACCTGTTCAATGCCCAGTGAGCGCGCGACCTGCGGGTTGCCCAAGACTTTGAAATGTTCTGGATACAGTGATCGTGGCCAACTGGCCGGCGGCTGGTCCAGCAAGCGGTCGAGTACCGCCAGCCAGTCGGCCTGGTCGCTGTAGGTGCTGGCCAGGCTGCCGGCGCGCACAAACCCGGCATTCGGGCCCACCAGCGGTAATTGCTGGGCGTAGCTGCTCAGCAGCAGGTTTTTCACGGTCTTTGGGTTGTACAGCTGCGGGTCGTCGAGGCCCAGCAGTACGTGGCTGCTCCTGAACAGGTTTTGCAGTGGGCGGCTGTCGTTTGTGTTGTCCCAGCGCTGAGGTTCGATGGCCAGCTCCAGCGCTTCTGCATAGCGGCGTAGCTCGGGCAGCAGGAATTCGCTCTCGGTGCTATAGAGCACACCGATACGCTGCGCCTGGGGCAGGATGCTGGTGATCAGGCGCAGTTGGCGTTCCAGCGGTGGGTCGCTCCACAACAGGCTGATCCGCGCGTGCCGCGAGGCCTCCGGACGTTGGTGGGCTTGTAGCCGACTGATGCGCAGCACCAGGGTCGGCGGGCCTTGTAGGTCCTGCAGACGCCAGTCCAGACCAGGCAGGTCCAGCAGGATCAAGCGCGTGCTGGAGGGCAAGCGGCTGGGCGCGGGCAAGTCCTTGAGAGGGGTGAAAGTAACGTGGTCTTCGGGGCGTTGCTGGGCCAGGGCCCGGGCAAAGGCTTGCACGCCTGCACCGTCTTCGTCTGCGGTCAGCAGGATTTCGGCGCTCCATGCCGGTGCCGCCAGCAACAGGCAGGCCAGCAGCACGGCGCGTCGGCAGCACTTATAGATAAAGAAGCGGGTCATCCGTGACGAGTCGCCCATGTCAGAACTCTAGCTCCGCGCTGAAGTAGAGGACGTGGCGATGGTCGTAAGTGTTGTCGGCCCAAGTGGTGGGCTGGTTATCGAGGCGTTCTTGCAGCATGCCGGCCAGCTCCACGTTGGCGTTGCCCAGGGCAATGCGCTTGGCCACCCGCAGGTCGACCCGTTCGAAGCGATATTGGTTGAGTGCGTCATCGCCATAGTAGAACAGCGCGCTGGACCAGCCGCGGCCCCATTCGCGCAACCAGCCGGCGGAGCCACTGTTGCGCGCCGTCTGGGCTTTGTCCAGAGGGTTGCTGGTGGCGGCGTCGACGTAAGCATAGGTCAGCCGCAGGCGATCGGCGCTGCTCACCCGCCAATCGAATTGCGACTCGGCACCGGTAAACCGCGAACTGTTGGCGTTGCTGGCGATGTACTGGTTGTTGCGCAGGGGCGAGCTGATCATGTCGGTGATTTCGTCATAGAACAGTTTCACGTCCATGGTCAGCCCGAGATCGGCAAAGAACCCGTTGTATCCCAGTTCCCGCGAGCGCATCAGCTCCTTGTCCAAATTGCCCGGGCCCCGGGTCTTCACGAAGTACTGCCCGGAGTTCTGCCCGTAGGCCGGGGAGCTGAGGTTGGTGACGCGATAGCTCCAGTTGACGTTGTTCTCGAACATGTCCGGTGAACGGATGGCTTCGGAATACACCGCGCGCAGGCCGTGGCGCGGGTTGATCAAATAGTTGACCGCCACCCTTGGCGTGAGTGAGTGGCCACTCAGTTGTGTGTCTTCGAACATGGCGCCGCCTTGGAGCAGCCAATGCTCGCTGGCGCGCCATTCCAACTGGCCGAACAGGCGCCAGGTGGTGTCGTCCAGGGTGCCGTTGAAGTAGGTGTCGGAATCGGCGCGGTCGTAGCGGTAGTTCATGCCGCTGACCAGGCGCAGGCTGTCGGACAGGCTGAGGGTGTCTTGAATCTCCAGGTCGTAGCGGCTTTCGCGGGTGCTCTGGTCGATGTCACCGCACACGCTCTGGTTCGCGCCGTTACGCCATTGGTCCAGCACCTGATTGGCCAGGGCTTGCTCGGCGGCACTGCCCGGCGGTGCGGTGCCTTGGCTGTAGGTGTCCATGTGCCGGGCCAGCAGTTCGGCGTAATTCGGGTTCAATTGCCACAATTGGGTCAGCTCGGGGCTGAACGAGACCTTGGCGTCGCAGGCCTTCCAAATTTGCCGGCGATTCCACTGCTGGGCCGAGCCTTGGATATACAGGCTGTGCTCGGGATTTAAGTCGATGTTCCAGCGCAGGGAGCCTGCGTAGTCCTTGGCCGCGACGTCGGAGTTGTTACCGCCTTCGGTAATCCCGGCAAATACTGGGGTGTAGGTATACGGACGCTGATTGGTGCCTTCCTTGGCATCCAGTTGCCAGTCGATGCTCTGCTGCGCGTTCAACGTCTGGCTCATTGCCAGGCTGAAGCGGTTGAGGCGGCGACTGTCGCGGCGATCAGCACCGGCGGCATCGCTGTCGAAGCCATCGTCCTGCTGCCCGGACAGGGACAGGCGCAAATCACCGGTTTCCCAGCCCACGCCCTGGCTGGCATAGAAGTCGTTGATCCCACGTTCGCCCCGAATCACCTTTACCCGTGAGCCGTGGCTGTTAGCCGGTGACCGCGTAAGGATATTGACCACCGCCATCAACGCATTGGCGCCGTAGCTGACGGTGTTCGGGCCGCGGAAGACTTCGATACGCTCGATATCCTCCATGGCCACAGGAATATCGCTCCAGTCCACCGTGGCGAGGCCGGCGCGGTATACCGAACGCCCGTCGATCAACACCTGCATGCGCCGCGCATCGTTGGCACTGGTGCCGTGGTAGTTCACTGCAGCCTGGTTGCCGGTGGTGTAGCCGACCATCATTCCCGGCACCAGGCGTAGCAGTTCGCTGATGTCCCGTGCGCCGCTGGCTTTGATCAGCTCGCTATCGATCACGGTCATGCTGCCGGGTACGGCGGCGGCCGATTGCTTGAGGCGTGTGGCGGTCAATACCTGCGGCAGCGGCTGGCTGTCGAGGAACAGATCGTCAGCCAGCACTGATGTACTGCACAACAGCAATAGCAGTAGAGACGAATGGGAAGAAGGGCCCAAATACACGACACGGCCTTGATAATGACGGATAGCCGCCCATGTTAACTGAGGCTGGGGTATTTGCCAGTCAGTGCCTTTGCAATTACGTCACACGAGTAGGGCATTTTCCCACAGACGCACGAATTGAAACGGGGGCTGGCCGCAAGCGGGTCGCTCCGTATAATGCCGCCATCGCCACTGGTATGGATTAACGGATTGCATATGACTGAGCAGCGCCCTATTGCGGTCCTGGGAGGCGGGAGTTTTGGTACCGCCGTGGCTAACCTGCTGGCCGAGAACGGTCACGCGGTGCGTCAGTGGATGCGCGATCCTGAGCAGGCCGAGGCCATCCGCGTGCATCGGGAAAACCCTCGTTACCTCAAAGGCATCAAGATTCATCCGGCGGTCCAGCCGGTCACCGATCTGTTGGCTACCCTGACGGACTGCGATCTGTGCATTGTCGCGCTGCCCTCCAGCGCCTTGCGCTCGGTATTGGCGCCCCATGCCGAACGTCTGGCAGGCAAGATGCTGGTCAGCCTGACCAAGGGCATCGAGGCGCAAACCTTCAAGTTGATGAGCGAAATCCTTGAAGAAATCGCGCCCCAGGCACGTATTGGCGTGTTGTCCGGGCCGAATCTCGCGCGGGAAGTCGCCGAGCACGCGCTCACCGCCACTGTGGTCGCCAGCGAAGACGAAGCCCTGTGCGAACGTGTCCAGGCGGTGCTGCATGGCCGTACTTTCCGCGTGTATGCCAGTAGTGATCGTTTCGGCGTCGAGTTGGGCGGTGCGCTCAAGAACGTCTACGCCATCATCGCCGGTATGGCAGTGGCGCTGGGCATGGGCGAAAACACCAAGAGCATGCTGATCACCCGTGCACTGGCGGAAATGACGCGCTTTGCGGTGAACCAAGGCGCCAACCCGATGACATTCCTCGGCCTTGCAGGCGTCGGCGACCTGATCGTTACGTGTTCGTCGCCGAAAAGTCGCAACTACCAGGTGGGTTTCGCCCTAGGCCAGGGGCTGAGCCTCGAAGACGCGGTGACGCGTCTGGGGGAAGTGGCCGAAGGCGTCAACACTCTCAAGGTACTGAAAGCCAAGGCTCAGGAAGTGGGCGTGTACATGCCGCTGGTCGCGGGGTTGCACGCGATCCTGTTTGAAGGGCGCACTTTGAACCAGGTTATCGAGTTGCTGATGCGCGCCGAGCCGAAAACCGATGTCGACTTTATTTCCACCAGTGGTTTCAACTGAGGAACGCGTCATGAACGATCCGAAAGCAGCCCCCAAGTACGAATCCATTGTCCTGCGCATCCTGTGGATGCTGGTGTTTGCCCTGGTGTGGCAAGTGGCGCAGTTCATTCTCGGCGCGCTGGTCGTGGTGCAACTGATCTATCGACTGATCTACGGCGCGCCGAACCTGGGCCTGATGAATTTTGGCGACAGCCTCAGCCAGTTCCTGGCGCAGATCGGCCGTTTCGGCAGCTTCCATAGCGAGCAGAAGCCTTGGCCGTTCGCCGACTGGCCAACCCCGCGCGCGCCCGAGGGCGAAGCCGCCCACAGCGTACCGCCAGCGCCGCACCCTGTGCGCGATGAAGAGCCGAAACTGTGAAACTATGGATTTTGCGCCACGGCGAGGCAGAAGGGCAGGCCCGCACCGACGCCGAACGTAACCTTACTGAGCATGGCCGTGGCGAAGTGTTGCGCAGTGCCGCGCATCTGATTGGCCAACCGCTCAGCGCCATTATCGCCAGCCCCTATGTGCGGGCGCAGCAAACCGCGCAATTGGTACGCGACGTGTTGGGGTTCGAGCCAGAAGTCCGCACCGTGCCTTGGCTGACACCGGAGGGCAACCCACTGCAGGTGCTGGAACAGCTCGACACGGATGACAATGTGCTGCTGGTCAGTCATCAGCCCTTGGTCGGCAGCTTGATCAGCTTTTTGCAGCACGGCCATCAGCGCCAGCCAGAGCCGATGTACACCGCCAGCCTGGCGGAATTGGAGGGCGACTTCCCGCTGGCCGGGCTGATGAGCCTGGTAAGTGTGAAGAACCCGTAGGCAATACCGCTGCTTTGTGTGTGCTATACAGTCAACCAAGCAAGTGCTTGGTTGGCTATGGTCGGACCACAAAGGAGCGCGTCCCATGCCCGTCGCTGTTCGTTTGCCGTTGCAGCTCTTCTTCGAACGTGAAGCGCGACACCCGCGCCAGGCTTATCTGGTTCAACCCGTTGGCGGGGGCGAGGTGCAGACCCTCACCTGGGGCGAGGTTGGCCAACAGGCTCGTCGCGCTGCGCACTGGCTGCGCGCCAGGGAGCTTCCTCAGGGCTCGCACATTGCCCTGATCTCGAAAAACTGCGCCCACTGGATCATCGCCGATCTGGCAATCTGGATGGCGGGGCATGTTTCGGTCCCTCTTTACCCCAATCTCACCGCCGATTCCGTTGGTCACGTACTCACTCATTCCGAGGCGGCGCTGGTGTTTGTCGGCAAGCTCGATGATTGGCCTGCCATGGCCCCCGGCGTTCCGGACGGTGTTCCGACCATCAGCCTGCCGCTGTGCCCACCCGGCGAGTTCGACTTCACGTGGGCAGACCTGCAAACCTGCTCACCGATCCAGGACAGCCCTGCACCCGTTGCCTCTGAACTGGCTACTGTCATCTACACGTCTGGCACCACGGGCTTGCCCAAGGGCGTGATGCACAGCTTTGGCACCCTGGGGTTTGCCGCCACACACGGTACCGAGTTGTTTGGCCTTGGGGAGGGCGACCGGCTGCTGTCGTACCTGCCGCTGTGCCATGTGGCTGAGCGGATGTTTGTAGAGATGGCCTCAATCTACACCGGGCAAACGGTATTTTTCGCCGAGAGCCTGGATACCTTTCTGACGGATTTGCGCAGGGCGAGGCCTACAGCGCTGTTTGGTGTGCCGCGTATCTGGACCAAATTCCAGCTGGGTGTTTACAGCAAAATCCCGGAAAAGCGCCTGGACACCCTGCTGCGGCTGCCGTTTATCGGCAAGCGCGTAGGCCGCAAGGTGCTCGCCGGCCTCGGATTGGATGCACTGCGAATTGCGTTGTCCGGTGCCGCGCCGGTTCCCGAGGCCTTGCTGCGATGGTATCAACGCCTGGGCCTGGATGTGCTGGAGGTATATGGCATGACCGAGAGCTGCGGCTATTCCCATGTGTGTCGTCCCGGCCAGCAGACAATCGGCTGGATCGGCCTGCCGTGCCCCGGTGTGGAAGTGCGCATCGATGCGTCGGGTGAGGTTCAGGTGCGCAGCGGCGCGACCATGCTCGGCTATTTCAAGGATCCTGGAAAAACGGCTGAAACCCTTACCGAAGACGGCTTCCTGCGCACGGGCGATAAAGGTGAGCAGGACGCTGAGGGTCGCCTGCGCTTGACCGGACGCCTCAAGGAAATCTTCAAGACCAGCAAGGGCAAATACGTGGCTCCGGCGCCGATTGAGAACCGTCTGGCGGAGCACGCGCTCATCGAACAAGTCTGCGTGGTGGGCGATGGCCTTGGCGCGCCAATCGGTTTGTGTGTGCTGTCAGCGCAGGACCAGGACCGGCAAGCGCTTGGCGCCAGCCTCGAACGCTGGCTGGAGCAGGTCAACCAGACGCTGGATAAACATGAGCGTTTGCGCCGTTTGGTGGTGGTCAAGGACAACTGGGCGGTGGAGAACGGCTTTCTGACCCCGACCTTGAAGATCAAGCGCAACGTGATCGAATCGACTTACGGTCCACAGTTTCAGGACTGGAGCGAGCGTTCCGAGGCGGTTGTGTGGCAGGATTAGGGTCATCATAAAACCAACAAGGACAACCGCATGAGCCTGTGGCGTACCCAACCGAATATCGAACAACTCAACGCCATCCAGAAAAACACCATCGGTGAACTGCTGGATATTCGCTTTGAAAGCTTTGACGACGAATCCCTGACCGCCAGCATGGTGGTTGATCACCGGACCCATCAACCTTACGGCCTGCTGCACGGCGGCGCTTCGGTGGTGCTGGCCGAAAGCGTTGGCTCTATGGCGGCTTACCTGTGCGTCGACGCCAGCAAGTTCTATTGCGTGGGCCTGGAGGTCAACGCCAATCACCTGCGTGGCGTGCGCAGTGGGCGAGTGACTGCGGTGGCCAGGGCGATCCATATCGGGCGCACCACCCAGGTGTGGGATATCCGCCTGACCACGGAAGATGGCAAGGCCAGCTGCGTTTCACGTCTGACCATGGCCGTGGTTCCGCTGGGCGAGAACCCGCCGGCACGATAGGCGTGGCGTGAGTGTCATCATTCCTGGCAGTTACAGTCATTGCTGTACTGCCCAGGCATGGTGACAATCAATTTCTGTATTTGTAGATGGGTCCGGTATGTCGCAGCACGTGTTTTTTGCTCACGCCAATGGCTTCCCTTCGGCCACCTACGGCAAGCTGTTTGCCGCCTTGGCGCCGGAGTACGCAGTGGCTCACCTGCCGCAGCACGGTCACGACCCCAGGTTCCCGGTGGACGATAACTGGCAGAATCTGGTGGACGAGTTGATCCACCATCTGGAGCAGCAGCCGGAGCCGGTATGGGGTGTGGGCCACTCTCTGGGCGGTGTGTTGCATTTGCACGCCGCCATGCGTTGCCCACAGTTCTATCGCGGCGTGGTGATGCTCGATTCGCCAGTGCTGACCCGCGCGGACCGCTGGGTGATCCGCGCCGCCAAGCGTTTCGGCTTTATCGACCGCCTGACCCCGGCCGGCCGCACGCTGGGCCGTCGTGAAGAGTTCAGCGACATCGACGCCGCGCGTAGTTACTTTGCTGGCAAGACCCTGTTCCGTGGCTTCGACCCGGAATGTTTCGACGCGTACTTGCAACACGGGCTTTACCAGGCGGGTGATCGCCTGCGCCTGCGCTTCGACCCAGCCACCGAAATCAGCATCTACCGTGGCGTACCCCACACCAGCCCCGGCCAGGTGCGCCAACTGAAGGTGCCGCTGGCAGTGGTGCGTGGCCGCCAAAGCCGGGTAGTGATGCGTCACCACGCCAGCGGGGTCGACCGTCTGCCCATGGGTGAAATGCTCACCATGCCCGGTGGCCATATGTTCCCACTCGAACGCCCTCAGGACACCGCGACCTTGATCAAAACCCTGTTCACTCGCTGGGAAGCCCGTGAGCGCAGTTGCGCATGAGCACGCCTGTCGAAGAAGTGCGCCTGAGCCTGCCTCATATCGAATTGGCGGCCCATCTATTTGGCCCCGAGGATGGCTTGCCAGTGATTGCCCTACATGGCTGGCTGGACAATGCCAACAGCTTTGCGCGTCTGGCGCCCAAGCTTTCAGGGTTGCGTATCGTGGCCCTGGACATGGCGGGGCATGGGCATTCCGCGCATCGTCCTACGGGTGCCGGATATGCCTTGTGGGATTACGTCCACGATGTACTGCAAGTCGCCGAGCAACTGGGTTGGAAACGTTTTGCATTACTTGGCCACTCCCTCGGAGCCATCGTTTCCCTGGTACTGGCCGGCGCGTTGCCGGAGCGGGTAACGCACTTGGGTTTGATCGACGGCGTGATCCCACCCACCGCCAGTGGTGAGAACGCTGCGGAACGTTTGGGCATGGCATTGCAGGCGCAATTGAACCTGCAGGGCAAGCGCAAACCGGTCTACAGCACCCTGGATCTAGCGGTCGAAGCGCGCATGAAAGGCTTGGTCGCCGTCAGCCGTGAAGCCGCAGAGCTACTGGCCCAGCGCGGTTTGATGCCGGTGCCGGGTGGTTACACCTGGCGTACGGACAGTCGTCTCACCCTGGCTTCGCCGATGCGTCTGACCGATGAGCAGGCAATGGCCTTCGTGCGGCGAGTGGGTTGCCCTACGCAGTTGGTGGTTGCCGCCGACGGTATGTTGGCGAAACATCCTGACTTGCTTTCCCAGCTGCCCTTTGCGGTAACTACGCTGCCAGGCGGCCATCATTTGCACCTGAATGATGAGCCCGGCGCAGTCCTTGTTGCAGACTGTTTCAATCGGTTCTTCTCCGCGCCTTGACTTGGGGCGGTCAACTGCCGAGGCTGGGCGGATTGAAAGGGAGTCAACCATGAATGTTTTCAACACCGCTACGACCTCCAATGGCCAGGGCTTTTTGAGCTTATGAGCGTGCGTAACGGATGTATCCGTATCCTGGGGCTGAGCCTGCTCAGCCCAATGGTATTCGCCGCCGACCTGCCGGGCAGCCAGGACCTGCCCACCGTGGCCCGACAGGTCGACACACAAATTGTCGATTACCGTCCCGCCGAAGAAAAAGAACGCATCTACCCCATGGGTGCGATCCGCAAGATCAGTGGCCAACTGCGCTATGAAGGCCAGGCCACCGCCCGGGGCCAAACCACCGCCATCACCTATGAATTGCCCGCTGAACACAGCTCCAGCGCCGCGTTCACCGCGACCCGCGAAGCATTGCAGGCAAAGGGTGCACAGCTGTTGTTCTGGTGTAAGGCCCGCGACTGCGGCGAGAGCAGCCTGTGGGCCAATGAGGTGTTCGGCAACGCCAAGCTGGTCGGCGCCGATGGCCAGCAGGAATACCTGCTGTTGCGTCTGGCCGCACCGCAGGACAATTCCTTGGTGGCGTTGTACGGCATCACCCGAGGCAACCGCCGGGCCTATCTGCATGTGGAACAACTGGACGCCAGCGCACCGCTGGGTGACCTGCTGCCCACCTCCGCGACCCTCTTGCGCGAATTGAAAAGCACCGGCGAACTGGATTTCCCCGCGCTGGGCGCCGAGCCTGACGACACCTGGTTGACCCTCATCTCCCGTGGCTTGAACCTCGATACCACCCTGCGCGTCAGCTTGACCGGCACCCACGCCGAAGCCTGGCGCCAGGCTTTGGTCGAAAAAGGCGTGCGCGCTGCGCGCCTTGAAACCGGAACCGGTGAAACCAAAGGTCTGCACCTGCATCTGATACGCTGACCCATATAAGGCGAACGGACCCGCGCCGTTCGCCTAAGCTTTCTTCCTACAGCCTTTTTCCGAGATACCCCATGCTCAATAACGATCGCCTGCTGGTGCAAATCCTGCTGCTGGTGCTCTTTGGTGCCAGTTTCTGGGTGATGGCGCCGTTCTGGTCGGCGCTGTTCTGGGGCGCCGTTCTGGCGTTCGCCAGTTGGCCACTGATGGTGCTGCTGACGCGCTGGTTGGGTGGCCGTGAATCCCTGGCTGCCGGCATCCTGACGCTGGGCTGGATGCTGTTGGTGGCGGTGCCGCTGGTGTGGCTGGGATTCAACCTGGCGGACCATGTGCGCGATGCGGTGGCGTTGATCAAGGATATCCAGGTAGACGGGCTGCCCGAGGCACCGAACTGGCTGGGCTCAATTCCCTTTGTGGGTGAGCGATTGGTCGGGATGTGGAACAGCATTGACGAGCAGGGTGCGGCGCTGATGGTCAGCATCAAGCCGTACCTGGGCCAAGTGGGGAACTGGCTGCTGGCGCGCAGTGCACAGATCGGCGGCGGTATCCTTGAGCTGACACTGAGCCTGGTGTTCGTGTTCTTTTTCTATCGCGATGGGCCACGGTTGGCGATGTTCGTGCATCGCCTGTTGGAGCGCTTGATCGGTGATCGCGCCGGTTATTACATCGAACTGGTTGCAGGTACTGTTCAACGTGTCGTCAACGGCGTGATCGGCACCGCTGCTGCCCAGGCATTGCTGGCGCTGATCGGTTTCTGGATTGCCGGCGTGCCGGGCGCCCTGGTGCTGGGGATCGTGACCTTCCTGCTCAGCCTGATCCCCATGGGCCCGCCGCTGGTGTGGATCCCGGCCACGGCGTGGCTGGCCTGGAAGGGCGATTACACCTATGCGGTGTTCCTGGGCGTGTGGGGTACGTTCATCATCAGCGGCGTGGACAACGTGCTCAAGCCGTACCTGATCAGCCGTGGCGGCAATCTGCCGTTGGTGATCGTTTTGCTTGGGGTGTTCGGCGGCTTGATCGCATTTGGTTTTATCGGCCTGTTTATTGGCCCGACCTTGTTGGCCGTGGCTTACAGCCTGTTGATGGATTGGAGCGCGACACAAGCTCAAGGGCGACGCGAAGACAAGCCTCTTTAAGCCCTGGGCAACCACATCACTGCAGTTAAACCGCCGCCTGGGGTCTCCTCCAGGCTCAGGCGGCCGCCGAGGCGCTCAGCGGCATCCTTGGAAATCGTCATCCCCAGGCCTACGCCACCGGAATTGCGGTTGCGTGAACCTTCCAGGCGGAAGAAGGGCTCAAACACCGCCTCGCGCATATCGGCGGCAATCCCAGGGCCGTGGTCGATCACGCGGATGATCAGGGCTTCGCGGCTGTCTTCAAGTTCAACACGCACCGTGCCGGCATAGCGCAAGGCATTGTCGATCAGGTTGTTCAAGCAGGAGCGCAGGGCCATCGGTTGCACCTGCAACGGAACGCAAGTGCCGGCGAATTGCACATCGGAGCCCTGGTCCTGGGCGTTTTCACTCAGTGATTCCACCAACGCCTGCACATCCAGCCAATGCCGTGTTTCGCTGGTGCGTTGTTCATGCAGGTAGCTCAGGGTGGCGTCGAGCATGTTGATCATGTCGTCCAGATCCTGGCGCATCTGGCCCTGCAACTTCGTGTCGTCGATCTGTTCCAGGCGTAGCTTGAGGCGTGACAGCGGAGTGCGAAGGTCATGTGAGACGGCGCCGAGCATACGTGCGCGTTGGCTGACCTGTTCGCGGATACGCCGTTGCATCAGGTTGAAGGTCGATGCTGCTTTGCGCGCTTCCTGCGGGCCGGACTCATCCAGCGGCGGGCTGTCGAGGTCCAGGCTCAGGCGCTCGGCCGCTTCGCTCAGACGCTGGATCGGCCGGCTCAGCAGCTTGGCGCCGTACCAGGCGGCAATGATCAGGCAGATGAACTGGAACGTCAGCGGGACCAGCGGGCCGCCAAACCACGGGCGGCGATGTTCCTTATGCCGTTGCGTCATAGTGCCATCAGGCTGTTCGACAAAGGCTTCCTGAGGCGGTGGCGGGGGAGGACCGTAATAACGAAACCAACAGATCGCCAGCACATGGGCCAGCACAATCGCCACCAGCAACACGCCGAACAGCCGACCAAACAGCGTATTGAAGGCGGCACGCATCAACCGATATCCCGCGCGTCAAACAGGTAGCCTTCGCCCCGCACAGTTTTGATCAACTGTGGTGCCTTGGGGTCATCCCCCAGTTTCTGACGCAGGCGCGACACCAGCAAGTCGATGCTGCGATCAAACGCTTCGATGGATCGCCCACGAGCGGCATCCAGCAATTGCTCACGGCTCAACACCCGCCGCGGGCGCTCGATAAACACCCACAACAGACGAAACTCGGCGTTGGACAGCGGCACCACGAGGCCATCGTCCGCCACCAGTTGGCGCAACACGCTATTGAGGCGCCAGTTGTCGAAACGGATATTGGCGCGCTGTTCGGTGCGGTCATCACGCACTCGGCGCAGGATAGTCTGGATACGTGCCACCAGTTCGCGCGGTTCGAAAGGCTTGGACATGTAGTCGTCGGCGCCCAGTTCCAGACCGATGATGCGGTCGGTGGGTTCGCAGCGGGCGGTAAGCATCAGGATCGGTATATCCGACTCCGAGCGCAGCCAGCGGCACAGCGAAAGGCCGTCCTCGCCTGGCAGCATCAGGTCGAGCACCACCACGTCAAAGGTGTCGGCTTGCATGGCCAGGCGCATCGCGGCGCCGTCGGTGACGCCGGTGGCGAGGATATTGAAGCGTGCCAGGTAGTCGATCAGCAGTTCGCGAATCGGCACATCGTCGTCGACGATCAGCGCGCGGGTATTCCAGCGCTTGTCATCGGCGGTCACCGCGCCTTTTTGTTCGTCGTTCACTGGGACAAAAGGGGTATGCATAGTGCGATCATCTGCCTGGTTGTTGCGGTCAGCATAGGCGCCCAGCCCCATGGCTGGAAGTGCTGGTCGTTGGGTCGTGCGGGCGAGGCTAGCGGTGGGGCGTGTTGGGGGCATGTCGTGAATGTATCAACTTTGAAATATTTGCCCGAAAGGCCCGCCAAATGCCGGTTGGTCAGTATTTACCGATCATCGGATCCCGCAACGCCGCTGCTTGCGCTACAATCCGCGCCGATTTCGACTTGCCTGAGAGCCCATTCCAATGTCCGTCTGCCAGACTCCTATCATCGTCGCCCTGGATTACCCCACCCGTGACGCCGCACTGAAGCTGGCTGACCAGTTGGACCCCAAGCTTTGCAGGGTCAAGGTTGGCAAGGAACTGTTCACCAGCTGTGCCGCAGAAATCGTCGGCACCCTGCGTGACAAAGGCTTCGAAGTGTTCCTCGATCTGAAATTCCACGATATCCCGAATACCACCGCCATGGCGGTCAAGGCCGCCGCCGAAATGGGCGTGTGGATGGTCAACGTGCACTGCTCCGGCGGCCTGCGCATGATGACCGCCTGCCGCGAAGTGCTGGAACAGCGCAGCGGCCCTAAACCCCTGCTGATCGGTGTGACCGTGCTGACCAGCATGGAGCGCGAAGACCTGGCCGGTATCGGCCTGGACATCGAGCCTCAGGAGCAGGTACTGCGCCTGGCAGCCCTGGCCCAGAAAGCCGGCCTTGATGGCTTGGTGTGCTCGGCGCTGGAAGCCCAGGCCTTGAAGACCGCCCATCCGTCGTTGCAATTGGTGACCCCGGGGATCCGCCCGGCGGGCAGCGCCCAGGATGACCAGCGCCGTATCCTGACCCCGCGTCAGGCACTCGATGCAGGTTCTGACTACCTGGTGATCGGTCGCCCGATCAGCCAAGCGGCGGATCCGGCCAAGGCGTTGGCGGCGGTCGTTGCCGAGATCGCCTGATCCGAATGGGGAAGGGGCTTGCTGTAGCGAGCCCCTTCTCACATTTGCTATGCAGTGTGTCAGCTGACCTTAAGCACCAATTTCCCAAAGTTCTCGCCGTTGAATAACTTCATCAACGTCTCCGGGAACGTCTCCAGGCCCTCGACAATATCCTCTTTGCTCTTGAGCTTGCCCTGCGCCATCCAGCCGGCCATTTCCTGCCCGGCGGCGGCAAAATTCGCCGCGTGATCCATCACCACAAAGCCTTCCATCCGCGCGCGATTGACCAGCAGCGACAGGTAGTTGGCCGGGCCTTTCACAGCTTCCTTATTGTTGTACTGGCTGATGGCGCCGCAAATCACCACCCGCGCCTTCAGCGCCAGGCGGCTAAGTACTGCGTCAAGAATGTCGCCGCCGACGTTATCGAAATACACATCCACGCCCTTCGGGCATTCGCGCTTGAGGGCGGCGGGTACGTCTTCGTTCTTGTAGTCGATGGCTGCATCAAAGCCCAATTCGTCTACCAGAAACTTGCACTTGTCAGCGCCACCGGCGATGCCGACCACGCGGCAACCTTTCAGCTTGGCGATCTGCCCGGCAATACTGCCCACGGCGCCGGCTGCACCGGAAATGACCACGGTTTCACCTTCCTTGGGTGCGCCGGTGTCCAGGAGCGCGAAGTAGGCAGTCATGCCGGTCATGCCCAGTGCAGAAAGGTAGCGGGGCAGAGGGGCGAGCTTTGGGTCGACGGTGTAGAAACCGCGCGGCTCGCCGAGGAAATAATCCTGCACGCCCAAGGCACCATTCACGTAGTCGCCGACCGCGAATTTCGGGTTGTTCGAGGCAATCACCTTGCCCACGCCGAGCGCGCGCATCACCTCGCCGATACCGACGGGGGGAATGTAGGACTTGCCTTCATTCATCCAGCCACGCATGGCCGGGTCGAGGGACAAGTATTCATTGCGTACCAGCACTTGCCCGTCCTGGGGTGTGCCCACCGGTACTTCCTGGTACGTGAAGGTTTCCCGCGTCGCCGCGCCGACCGGGCGTTTGGCGAGCAGGAATTGGCGGTTGGTCTGGGCAGTCATGGCAGGGACTCTTAAGAAGTGGAGCATGAGTGATAGACCTTGAGCGGGTTGGGGGCAAGGTCGGCTGAAGGCGCGAATGCTGGTCGATAGGCTGCGTTGATAGTGCGCAGGGTGTCCTTATCACTGGTACTCATGCAGCCCTAACCGGGCGTTTGATAGTGCTGACGCGCCAGTGTCAGTGTTGGCTAGACTCGGCCCACGGCTATTTCTCCCATAGGACATTCCCCCATGAGCATGACGTTTTCCGGCCAAGTCGCCCTGGTGACCGGCGCCGCCGCCGGTATTGGCCGCGCCACCGCGCTGGCGTTCGCCGCCGAAGGTTTGAAGGTCGTGGTTGCCGACCTGGATGTGGAGGGCGGCGAGGGCACTGTCGCGCTGATCCATCAGTCCGGTGGCGAGGCGTTGTTTGAACGCTGCAACGTCACACAGGAGGCGGATGTGCAGCAATTGATGGCGCAGACCATCGGCGCTTATGGCCGCTTGGACTACGCCTTTAATAACGCCGGCATCGAGATTGAGAAGGGCAAGCTGGCGGACGGCAGCCTGGATGAGTTCGACGCCATCATGGGCGTCAATGTCAAAGGCGTGTGGCTGTGCATGAAGTACCAATTGCCACTGTTGCTGGCCCAAGGCGGCGGGGCCATTGTCAACACCGCGTCGGTCGCGGGCCTGGGGGCGGCGCCGAAGATGAGCATCTACGCGGCCTCCAAGCATGCAGTGATCGGCCTGACCAAATCGGCGGCCATTGAGTACGCCAAGAAGAAAGTTCGCGTTAACGCCGTTTGCCCGGCGGTGATCGACACCGATATGTTCCGCCGTGCCTATGAGGCCGACCCACGCAAGGCTGAATTCGCCGCCGCCATGCACCCGGTTGGGCGTATCGGCAAAGTAGAAGAAATCGCCAGCGCCGTGCTTTACCTATGCAGCGATGGCGCCGCATTCACCACCGGGCACGCCTTGGCGGTGGACGGTGGCGCGACGGCGATCTAGGACCTCGCGTCGCCCTCTATTCGAAAACGTCTTGGGGGGATGTGGGGCTTTTCCAGAGCTGGCAAAACGCCGCGACCGAATATGTGTCAGTAGGTAAATAATTCAATTAAATCAATACTTTAATAAATTTGTGTGACCGGCAGTCAACGGCTTCTGTGCTTAACTCTTCGGGTTGATAACAGACAGTTGAAGTGAGTGGCTCATGGATTTAAGGATTGATCGACAAGCCCTTGTACCGGTGGTGCAGCAAATTGTCAGTGCAGTGGCGCAATGGATTCGCAAGGACGAGGTAAGCCCCGGCACACGCTTGCCCTCCATCCGCCAACTGGCTCGGGATAATCTGCTCAGCCAATCCAGCGTGATCGAAGCATTCGAACGGATGGTCGCCCAGGGAGTGCTGGCCCCCCGGCAAGGCTCGGGATTTGTAGTGGCCCAGCCAGCCGTCTCCCACGAAGGCAATTGGTATGAAGGGGCGGAGCGCGAATGGGGGGCCTTTGCCGATAATCCGCTGGGCGAGTTGAAACTGGGCTGCGGCTGGTTGCCAGACGCCTGGCGCGAAAGCGATGACATCAGTTACGCAATCCGTGAAGTTACCCGCACCGACACTGCAGCACTGTTCAACTACAGCACGCCCTTAGGTTTACCCGCGTTGCGCGAACAACTGGCCAAGCGCCTGACTCAGATTCATATCCCCTCCAGCGTGGACTGCATCCTCACTACCGCGGGCGCTGGCCATGCCCAGGACCTGCTGATACGCACGCTGCTCAAGGCCGGCGATTGCGTGGTGGTCGAAACCCCGGGGTACGGCAACCTCTATCAACAATTGGCGTTCCAGGGGGTGCAACTGCTGGAGGTGCCGCGTACCCAAGGCGGCCCCGACCTCCTGGCCCTGGAAGCGTTACTACAAGACCATCGGCCAAAATGCCTGTTCATCCACAGCCTTTATCACAACCCCACCGGGACGAGTCTGTGCCGCGAGGTGGCCGAGCGTTTGCTGGAACTGGCGCACCGCGAAAACTTCCTGATCATTGAAGAAGACGTCTACGGCGATCTGCAACATGCCAGTTGCATACGGCTCGCGGCATTGCCCCATGATGACCGGGTGATCTATGTCGCGAGTTTCTCCAAGACCCTGAGCAGTGCGTTGCGCGTGGGGTATCTCACTGCCAGTTCGGCGATCATCACGCAACTGGCCAGCCTCAAGACCTTGACCGGATTCGGCACCTCGCGGTTTGCCGAGGCAGTGGTTGCTACGCTATTGGCCAATGGCACCTATCGTAAATGGGTACAGCGCCTGCGCAAGCGACTGGGCACTGAAATGAGAGCCACCCTGCAAGTGCTGGAAGACGAGGAGTGGGAGGTGTTCGCGGTGCCTGCCGGAGGCATGTTCCTGTGGGCGCGGCCGGGGGAGGCGCAACCTTCGCTGTTGCAGAGATGTGCCCGACGTCTGGGAGTGTTGTTGTCTCCCGGGGCGTTGTTCAGCCCAACGGCGGAGCCCTATGATTGGCTGCGCATCAATGTGGCCTATGCAACTGATCCACGGGCTTTGGCATTGTTCCGTGCCATGGGGCCTACCAGATCGACCTCGACCATTCTGAAAACGACGAGCGTGTAGCTTTTTGCCATTATTGTGGCGCCAACGTCTTGTGCTCAGTGCCTTGTGGTTGCGAATCTCGCTGGATGTCAATCGGGCTTGATGGCATCTGCCATTGCAAGAGGATTCAAGTGCAATGATTTCAGGCGTGCAACGACGTTTCGCCAACCTCGGTATGGCGAAAAAACTGGGTTTGGGCTTCATGCTGGTGCTGCTGCTGACGGCGTTGGTAGCAGCTATCGGCGTGTGGTCCCTGCAGACCGTTGGCCAGCGTTTCGAGGGGCTCAAGGCCATGTCTTCGCTCAACAGCGGCTTGCTCAAGGTGCGCCTGATCGAGCAGGACTACGCGCTGCACGCCGACCCCAAGGCTGTCGACGCCCTGCATGAAAGCGTTGACGCCTTGGCGGCCCAGGCCGCCGCCCTCAAGGCGCAGTCTGCGGCGAATGTGCCGGTGATGAATGACGTCGAGCAGGCCTTGGTCGCCTACCGCCAGGCGTTCGATGAGTTTGTCGAGCTGACCCAGACCAAGGATCTGGCGCTGGAAATGGCCACTTGGTCAGTGTCCAGCGTGGCGAACAACCTGGACGTGTTGCAGGCCGGCCTGGCGGACGACGGGGCTTATGGCCTCAAGGAAAGCCAGGGCAAGGAGGGCGCCGAGTTTATCGAGCAGGCTGGTCAGGTCAGTCAGGTGTCGCGCTTGATGTTGCAGGCCATGAACGAAGCCCACGTACGCTTGGACCAGAGCCGCAAAGTGGATGCCGAGGATGCCGAGCAAGGCAAGATCGAGCAGGCTGACCAGGCTCTTGCTCAAGTCGAGCAACTGAAAACGTCGGTCAAGGACTCCGGTTATCAGACGGTGCTCAATGAAGTTTCCGGGCACATTGCCGCGTTCAGCGAGAAGCTGGGTGAATACACCGGCCTGTTGGCCCAGGAAAAAGTGGTCTACAAACAACTGCATGACCGGGCGGCCCTAGTGGTCAGCCGGGTCAACCAGGCCTATGACGCCGAAGACCTGTCGATGCAGGCACAACTGAAAAAAAACGCGATGTTGATCATCGTCTCGTCGGCCCTGGCTTTGCTGGTGGGGCTGATTGCAGCGTGGGTGATTACCCGTTTGATCGTCGCGCCGCTGCGCAGTGTGATCGCGGTGGCGCAGCAGATTGCCGCCGGGGATTTGAGCGGGCGTATGGAGGTCAGTCGTCGTGATGAAATCGGCCAGTTGATGCAGGCGATGCAACAGATGGGCAACGGCCTGAGCCAGATGGTCAGCGGCCTGCAGGCCGGTATCGAGCAATTGGCCAGCTCGGCGCAGTCGCTCTCCAGCGTGACCGAGCAAACCAATGTCGAGGTCAGCAGCCAGAAGGAGGAAACCGAGCAGGTGGCCACTGCTATGAACCAGATGACCGCCACGGTGCATGATGTGGCGCGCAACGCTGAAGAGGCCGCGCAAGCCGCGCAGACCGCGGATGACAAGGTCGACAGCGGTCAGCAAGTGGTGCGCCAGAGTTTGCAGCGCATCGAGTTGCTGGCAACTTCCAGTAACAATGCCAGTGCGAGCATCGAGAGCCTCAGTGCCGAAATCCAGAACATTGGCACTGTGTTGGGCGTGATCAAAAGCGTGGCGGAGCAGACCAACTTGCTGGCCCTGAACGCGGCCATCGAGGCTGCCCGTGCGGGTGAGCAGGGCCGTGGCTTTGCGGTAGTGGCCGATGAAGTGCGGGCGCTGGCCAAGCGTACCCAGCAATCGACCGAAGAAATCGAGCGGTTGGTCAGCACCTTGCGCAGCGCGGCGCAATCATCGGTGCAGCAGATCCAGCAAAGCGGTGAGCTGGTCAAACTGGCGGTCAGCGATGCCCTGGAAACCGAGAGCGCCCTGGGCAGCATCGCAGTGGCGGTGTCGTTGATCCAGCAGATGAACCAGCAGATCGCCGCTGCCGCTGAGGAACAAAGCTCGGTGGCTGAAGAGATCAACCGTAGCGTCACCAGTATTCGTGCGAGTGCCGATCAATCGGCGTTGAGCATGCAGGGCAATGCGGCGTCGAGTATCCAGCTGGCGCAGTTGGGGGCGGAGCTCAAGGGGATGGTGGGGCATTTCCGCCTTTGATCGCAGCACCGAGGCTGCGATCAAAGGGGAGGGCGATCAAGCGTGGTTTGCGAGAAAGGTCAGCAGCGCTTCGTTGACGAAGTCCGGGTTCTCCCGGCTGGAGATATGCCCTGCGTCTGGAATCAACGTCAGTGCGCAGCCAATCAGTTCGGCCATTTCCTTGGACTCGACGGGTGGACGAGGTTTGTCCTGCTCGCCGCACATCACCAAAGTGGTATCGGCGTCCAGGCGCGGTAGTTGCTCCAGCACATCGTCGCGGCTGAAGATCAACTGGCCCAAGGGCACGACGCTCTGCAGCAGGCGTTCTCGGGAAAAGGCCCGCAGTGACGTGCGAAAGTCCTGGTACAGCGCTGATTCTCGGTCGATGTCCGGGCGGAAGAAGATCGGTGCGATCACATCCAGCAACGGCTCGGGGATGGCGCCGGCGTCTTCAATCATCTTGAACAGCGAGAAGTAATACTGGCGCGTGGCCTCGGGCTCGGCGCCGAGGTAGGTGTCCATCAGTATTAGGCTGTTGATGCGTTCGGGGGCCTGCAACGCCAGGCGCGCGCCCCACATACCGCCGACCGAGAGGCCCACCAGGTTGATCTGCGTGATAGCCAAGTGATCCAGCAGGGCCAAGGTCTGGCGTGCGAGGTCGTCGAGGGAGCGCGTTTGCGTGGGCAGTTGGCCCGATTCACCGTGGCCCCATAGCTCGGGCACGATCACACGGTACTGTTGCGACAGGGCGTCGATCTGCGGTGCCCACATGTCGCGGTTCCACAGGTAGCTGGAGCCCAGCAGCACGGCCGGGCCGGTGCCTTGGTCGAGGTAGTGCAGGGGTTGTCCATCAATGACGGCGATAGGCATAGCAGGCCTCTGACTTCACGGAGTGAGGCGCACTTTTTTACGCTAGTCGGGGGGCGGAGGATAGGTGCCAGGATGATGGCACCTATTATTTTGCGAGGATCAATCGTAGATGACTTTCTTCTTCCACTCGGCGTCGGCGTCGACTTCTTTCATGCCTTGGGTCAGTTCGTTGACCTCTTCTGCGGCCTGTTTGCTGTTAGCCAGCACGGTGGAGTTGGCGCGGGCCAGTTGGCCTTCCAGCAATTGCAGCTGGGCGCTGTAGAGTACCGGCTCCGGCTGTTTGCGCAGGTACTGCACACCACGCTCGAAGGCCAGGCGTGCCTGGCCCGGTTGGCCCTGCTGCAGCGCGTGCTGGCCGAGGTTGTTGAAGAACTCGATGTGCAGCAGCACCAGGATATGGCGGATTTCTTTGATCCAATGCTTGGCTTCGTTGGAGGGTAGGAAACCGTCCTGGGCTGCGCGCGTGACCTGGCCGTGCAGGGCTTCCAGCAGGAAGCGCACGTCCTTGGCCTTGGCTTCGGTCTGGATCGGTGCCGGGGGGTTGTTGACCGGGATCGATTCGCCCTGGGCCACCAGTGTGTTCAGCTCAGTGATGCGCGCTTTAATAGGAGCACTGGTCTTGTTGAGGTTCAACAGGCGCTGGTTCACGTTGAGCTCCAGGCGGGTCAACAACAGTTTGAGCGCCGGGGTCATCAGTTGGCCTGGGAATGTTTCGGTGATCTCACCGCAACGGCGCAGGCGATCGTTAAGCTCGATCTGGACGCGCTGCTTTTCCAGCTTGTTGTTTTCCACCACGTGGTTCATATAGCCAATGGCGATCAGTATTACGATCCCGGCTATTACCAGCAGGGTGATCATGAGTGGTGTCACCGTTGTGACCTCTTTATAGGGTTTGCAATGGAGTGTAGTGACTGGGCCGGCTATCGGATAGGGCTGATCGACCAGCTGCCCGGGTAGTTTCTTCTATATAGACAAGCGCTCCCTGCGTAGATGCACATTGCCATTATTTGCCAGGGCGAACTATAACGTCTTGTCGGGTGCCAGAATATAGGCGTCAAGGTGCGGACGGGCAGAATGCTCGCAACGGCTGGTAAACGCGGGCGAAGTCATTGATTTTAATAAATTTATCCTTGGGGGTTGACGATCCCCCAATCCATCCATAGAATGCGCGCCACTTAAAGCGTAAAGCACACAGCGAAACGCGTTGAGTAGTGAATGTTGTACGTGTGTCCCCTTCGTCTAGTGGCCTAGGACACCGCCCTTTCACGGCGGTAACAGGGGTTCGAGTCCCCTAGGGGACGCCATATGCGGGAATAGCTCAGTTGGTAGAGCACGACCTTGCCAAGGTCGGGGTCGCGAGTTCGAGTCTCGTTTCCCGCTCCAATTTACAAACAGTGTGGCTTTCGGGCGGCACTGAGTGAAACCAGGACCCAATCTTCGGATGAGGCCTCTGGGCACTGAAATACACACCATGTGTTTCAGTAGCGTGTCCCCTTCGTCTAGTGGCCTAGGACACCGCCCTTTCACGGCGGTAACAGGGGTTCGAGTCCCCTAGGGGACGCC
>NZ_LJSA01000320.1:0-251 GCF_002742505.1 Pseudomonas sp. 2995-1
ATCTAATAGTGTCACAAATAATGGAAGTAGAGCGTAATATTACGCTCTATTTTTTTTGTAATCCACCTCACGTTCACCAACCTTTTTAACAACTTTTATGAAGTAGCCCGCATTTCAAACGGGGCTATGTTAACACTGAGCTTAGTAGACGAATTGAGAGATTAAAGTCACAAGCTTAATAAAGAAAAATGGAGCAAGGATACTTTTATCCCTGCTCCATTTTTTTGGCCGCTAACCAAACCGCTTTACGC
>NZ_LJSA01000321.1:0-338 GCF_002742505.1 Pseudomonas sp. 2995-1
TTTCTGGGATCGGAGCTTTTTTTATTTCTATGACAAACTGGAGTTTCACCAAGCCTTTCGCGGCAAAGAATATTGAGAAAAATTTAAAACATAAAAGGAGGAAATAAAATGTTAGATCGTCTACAAGAGCTTAAAGACGAAGCCTTAAACAAAGTCAAGGAAGCATCTTCTCTAAAAGAACTAAAGGAGATCAGAATTGCTTATCTTGGGAAAAAAGGACCGATCCAAGAAGTTATGAAAGGGATGGGGAAACTTTCCAAAGAAGAGCGACCAAAAGTAGGTCAAGTAGTGAATGAAGTGCGGGAAGCAGTTACTGCACTCATTGAAGAGAAAGAGCA
>NZ_LJSA01000322.1:0-86660 GCF_002742505.1 Pseudomonas sp. 2995-1
CGACTCAGTACCCGAATTTCTTGACGACCATAGAGCATTGGAACCACCTGATCCCATCCCGAACTCAGTAGTGAAACGATGCATCGCCGATGGTAGTGTGGGGTTTCCCCATGTGAGAGTAGGTCATCGTCAAGATTAAATTCCGAAACCCCATTTGCGAAAGCAGATGGGGTTTTGTTTTATGTAGAAACTCATGAATTTCATCGGCGCGATGCGAATGCAACGATCCGATACACAGAATTTCTTGACGACCATAGAGCATTGGAACCACCTGATCCCATCCCGAACTCAGTAGTGAAACGATGCATCGCCGATGGTAGTGTGGGGTTTCCCCATGTGAGAGTAGGTCATCGTCAAGATTAAATTCCGAAACCCCATTTGCGAAAGCAGATGGGGTTTTGTTTTGGGCGGGCGGAAAGTGCGAGGGCGGATCAGGGCGAGCTCTCGAATATCCTCAGGGACGGCGGGCCTGCCACCTTGGTCATTGATGTGCAAACATCCGTCAAAGTACCGTTGAGGAATTCAATGCAAAGTGTTTCTGCATTTTTGGTATGGTGCAGCACATTTTCCCAAGGATTGATCTTTCATCGCAGGATGCGGCGTCGACCCTCTTCAACGAGATGCTGTAGAAATGCCAGAACCAATACCGATCAAAGATCACGAAAAAGAAAACCGTCTTGTCAATAAACGCTTGCTCGCTTGCGCGCTACTGGTCATTGGCATCACATGCGCTCTGGTGGGGCGTATGTATTTCCTGCAGGTCGTACAGTTCGACTACCACTCCACAATTTCTGAGAACAACCGCGTCCACGTATTACCCATTACACCGACGCGTGGCCTTATCTATGACCGCAACGGTGTGGTATTGGCCGACAATCGCCCCAGCTACAACCTGACCATCACCCGAGAACGCACCACCGACCTCAAGGGAGAGTTGGATGCCATCGTCAATCTCCTGCACTTGCCGCCTGAGGACCGTGGATTATTCGACAAGGCCTTGAAGCAAGCGCGCCATCCCTTCGTTCCAGTGACGTTGTTTTACGAGTTGACCGAAGAGCAAATTGCGTTGCTGGCAGTGAATGAGTTCCGCCTGCCGGGGGTCGATGTAGAACCACAGTTCGTCCGTCACTATCCGCTCGCCGCTCACTTCGCCCACTCCATTGGCTATGTGGGCCGTATTAACGAGAAAGAATCTAAGACCCTCGACTCGGTGGAGTACCGTGGCACGCAGTCTATCGGCAAGACCGGTATTGAGCGGTTTTACGAATCCGAGCTACACGGTCATGTCGGTTATGAAGAGGTTGAGACCAACGCCCAGGGTCGCGTGCTGCGCGTGCTCAAGCATACTGACCCGATCCCCGGCAAGAACATCGTCCTGAGCCTCGACGTCAAGCTCCAGGAAGCGGCTGAGGAGGCCCTGGGTGATCGTCGCGGCTCAGTAGTGGCACTTGACCCGCAAACCGGTGAAGTACTGGCCATGGTCAGCAAGCCCAGCTTCGATCCGAACCTTTTCGTAACCGGTATCAGCTTCAAGGAATATGCCGCGCTGCACGACTCCATCGACCGACCGCTGTTCAACCGTGTCCTTAGAGGCCTGTACGCACCGGGGTCGACCATCAAGCCAGAAGTGGCCATCGCAGGCCTAGACAGCGGTGTCGTCACCGCCCAAACCCGTGTGTTCGACCCGGGTTACTACCAACTACCCGACTTCGACCACAAATACCGCAACTGGAACCATAGCGGCGACGGTTGGGTGGATATGGACGCAGCCATCATGCGCTCTAACGACACATACTTTTACGACCTGGCCCACAAGCTGGGTATCGACCGCCTACACGACTATCTCGCGGAATTCGGCCTGGGTCAGAAAGTATCCCTAGACATGTTTGAAGAGTCAGCCGGCCTGATGCCGTCTCAGGCCTGGAAGCGCGCGACCCGCCGCCAGCCCTGGTTTCCAGGCGAAACCGTGATTCTCGGCATCGGCCAAGGCTACATGCAGGTCACGCCGCTGCAACTGGCTCAGGCCACCGCGCTGATCGCCAACAAAGGTGTATGGAACCGACCGCACCTCGCCAAAACGATCAATGGCGTGCCGCCCGTTGACGAAAACCCCATGCCGAACGTTGTACTCAAAGACCCGCGTGACTGGGAGCAGGTCAACCACGGCATGCAACTGGTAATGCACGATCCGCGCGGTATCGCCCGGGCCGCTGCGCAAGGTGCGCAATATCGCATCGCCGGCAAGAGTGGTACGGCCCAAGTGGTCGCGATCAAGCAGGGCGAGCGCTATAACCGTGAGAAGACATTGGAACGCCACCGCGACAACGCCTTGTTCGTCGGCTTTGCTCCCGCCGAACACCCGAAAATCGTGATCTCGGTGATGATCGAAAACGGTGAGGCCGGTGGTCGCGTTGCAGGACCGGTCGTGCGGCAGATCATGGATGCTTGGCTGCTGGACCAGGACGGTCACCTGAAGCCGCAATATGCAGCGCCAGCCAAGGCACCGGGTGAGCCGCGCGTCTAGGTCATGGCTTCCACTCGTCCCAGCGCTCCATATCCCCATAGGCGAGCCAGGGCACATCGTGGCTCGCCCATATGTGTGAGGTGGGACTGACGCCCGGATCATCATCCAGCGTTGCCACTCGCACAATTACATGGGGCTGCTGGCTACGCTCCGCCATCAGGTGTGAGCCGCAGCGTTTGCAAAAATGTCTGAATTTTCCCGGTGAAGACTCGAAGGCCGCGCGCAATTCCTCCCCTAACGTCCAGCGAAAATGTTCGCGCATCACCCCTGCCGTGGCGACAAACGCCGCCGCGTGTATCTTGCGGCAGCTCCTGCAATGGCAGTGGCTGATGGGCATATCCAAGATGTCCACCTGATAGCGCACACCTTTGCAAAAGCAACTTCCATTCAATGGTTCAGTCATAACGTATTGCCGGGTTCAAGGATGGGGTCATCATCATTGCTTACAACCTCAGGTTGCGCATTGTTTGATGTCGCCTACTGTCAATGGAGGAGGTGACTTATGCACGTATTAGATCGCATCGAGCGAAAAGTCCTGCTCAACGCTTCACGCAAACAGGTCTGGGAGGCACTGACCAACGCTGAGCAATTCGGCGATTGGTTTGGCGTCGCCCTTAAGGGCAAAGTCTTCGGGGTGGGAGAAACCATCGAGGCGCCGATTACCTATCCAGGTTACGAGCATGTGGTCTGGAAAGCCAAAATCGAACGCATCCTGCCACAGACATTGTTCTCTTTCTGGTGGCATCCCTTTGCGGTTGAGAAGGGCGTCGATTATGACCAGGAGACACCCACCTTGGTTGAGTTCACGATTGAAGATCGTGCTCCGGGCATTCTGCTTCGGGTTGTGGAGTCCGGCTTCGACGCAGTGCCCCAGGCTCGTCGCCAGAAGGCCTTCAAGATGAACTCTCGTGGCTGGGACGAGCAGATGGGTAATATCGAAAACTATCTGAACACTGCCCGTCGGGCATGACCCAAGCGGGCATCATTGCTGATGCCCGTGCTTACAGCTTTCAGCTCCCATGGCTGTAGTGACTTCCTATGTGCCAAGAGCCCTGAGTTGGCTAATAGAATAAATTTGTGAGATTGCAGCCTGTGCGCGCGTTTAACTGCCGCGCTGGCCCGGATGCCGCGTAGAATCAACGCCTGAAAGCGATTCCTGAGGTGCGGCAAGGTGGATTTACAGCAGGGTTTTGTCCTGACCCGGCATTGGCGCGATACCCCGGCGGGTACGGAGGTCAGTTTCTGGCTGGCCACGGACCAGGGCCCACAGTTCATCCGCCTACCCATGCAGACCTCGGTGATGTTCATCCCAGAGGCCCATCGCAAGCCGCTGGATTGGTTGCTCAAGGGCGAGCGTGATATTGAATTGCGCCCCTTGCAGTTGTGCGATTTTCATCACCGCCCGGTCCTGGGCCTGTACACCCGCCAGCACCGCCAATTGATGGATGTAGAAAAACGCCTGCGCGCTGCCGGCGTCGACGTCTACGAAGCCGATGTACGTCCACCTGAGCGCTACATGATGGAGCGCTTTATCACCGCCCCGGTCTGGTTCGGTGGCACACCCGACGTCTCTGGTGCTCTGTGCGACGCGCAGATGAAACCTTCCGCCGACTACCGCCCGCCGCTCAAACTGGTGTCCCTGGACATAGAGACCACCGCTCAGGGCGACCTGTACTCCATCGCCCTTGAAGGCTGCGGTGAGCGCCAGGTCTACATGCTCGGGCCACCGAACAAAACCGACGCAGTGGACTTCAAGCTCGACTACTGCGACACCCGCGCCCAACTGCTGGAGCGCCTCAACCAATGGCTCGCCACCTTTGATCCCGACGCCATCATCGGCTGGAATGTCGTGCAGTTCGACCTGCGCGTGCTCCACGAACACGCCCAACGCCTCAAGGTGCCGCTCATGCTTGGCCGTGGCGACGAACCCATGGCCTGGCGCGAACATGGCAGTCGCAACCATTACTTCGCCGCAGCGGCGGGGCGCCTGATCATCGACGGTATCGAAGCCCTGCGGTCGGCCACCTGGAGCTTTGAATCCTTCAGTCTGGAAAACGTTGCGCAGACCTTGCTGGGCGAGGGCAAGGATATCTCCACGCCCTACCAGCGCATGGACGAAATCAACCGCATGTTCGCCGAGGACAAGCCCGCACTGGCGCGCTACAACCTCAAGGACTGCGAGCTGGTCACGCGGATTTTCGAGAAGACCGAACTGCTCAAGTTCCTGCTCGAACGAGCCAGCGTCACCGGGTTGCCAGCCGACCGCAATGGCGGATCGGTCGCAGCATTCACCCACTTGTACATGCCGCTGATGCACCGCCAGGGTTTTGTCGCGCCCAACCTGGGCGACAAACCGCCCCAGGCCAGCCCCGGCGGATTTGTCATGGACTCACGTCCCGGTCTCTACGAATCCGTGCTGGTACTCGATTACAAAAGCCTCTACCCGTCGATCATCCGCAGCTTTTTGATCGACCCCGTGGGCTTGATCGAAGGCCTCAAGCACCCGGACGACAGCGAGTCAGTGGAAGGCTTTCGCGGTGCGCGTTTTTCCCGTACGCGTCATTGCCTGCCGTCTATCGTCGCCCGCGTCTCCGAGGGCCGTGAAGTGGCCAAGCGCGAACACAACGCGCCGCTGTCCCAAGCTCTGAAAATCATCATGAATGCGTTTTATGGCGTGCTCGGTTCCAGCGGATGCCGCTTCTTTGACACACGACTGGCGTCCTCGATCACGATGCGCGGCCACCAGATCATGCGTCAGACCCGCGAGCTGGTAGAAGCTCAGGGCTATGAGGTGATCTACGGCGACACCGATTCAACCTTCGTCTGGCTCGGCAAGGCCCATTCCCAGGAAGCTGCCAGCCGTATCGGAGAGACGCTGGTGCAGCACGTCAATGCGTGGTGGAGCGAACATCTGCACAGCGCATTTGGCCTGCAAAGCGCTCTGGAGTTGCAATACGAAACCCACTTCACGCGCTTTCTCATGCCCACCATTCGCGGTGCGGAGGAGGGCAGCAAAAAACGCTACGCCGGCTTGGTCACGCGTGCTGATGGCAGCGAAGATATGGTCTACAAAGGCCTGGAAACCGTGCGCAGCGACTGGTCGCCCCTGGCTCGGCAATTCCAGCAGGAACTCTACCAGCGCATCTTTCACCGCCAGCCCCATCAGGACTACATTCGCGACTACGTTCGCCGAACCCTGAGCGGCGAATTCGACGAACTGCTGATTTACCGCAAGCGCCTGCGCCGCCGGTTGGATGACTACGAACGCAACGTACCGCCCCACGTGCGCGCCGCGCGCCTGGCCGATGACTACAATGACCGCCTGGGGCGGCCGCGCCAGTACAAGCGCGGCGGTTGGATCAGCTACGTGATCAGCGTCAACGGCCCTGAACCGTTGGAAGTACGCCAAGCGCCCATCGACTACGATCACTACGTTACCCGGCAATTGCAGCCGGTGGCCGATGCGATTCTGCCCTTTGTGAATGACGATTTCGGCACCTTGGTCGGTGGGCAAATGGGGCTGTTCTAACGATCAACACCCCTTAAAAGTGTGGGAGGTTACGCCTCCATCGATAGGAGAAAACGCTCATGTACACGCTCTACGGCACCGACGAATCCGGCTCTTGCATGATCGAAATCGCCCTGCAGCGCTGTGTGGTGCCGTGGCACCGAGTGGACGCCAGCTCCTGGCAGGAGAGCGAGGGCAGCGAAGCCTTGGCACGCATCAACCCGCTCAAGCAAATCCCCACGCTGGTCACTCCCGGCGGGCAGGTGCTGACGGAAAGCGCCGCGATCCTCATTCACCTGGGGCTCGAATTTCCTGACTCGCACCTGCTGAACGGCGACCGGGCGCAGATCATCAGAGGCCTGGTGTATATCGCCGCCAACTGTTATTCGGCGATCGGCATCATTGACTACCCGCAACGTTGGTTGGGCAACGCCAATGAAGCGGCCCAAGTGCAACTGGCGACCGGCACTCGCCGCTATCTGCATCAGGCCTGGGTAGTGTTCGCCGATCAGTTCGAACAGCAGCTGTTTGCGCCGAACGGTGAGCCGAATGCACTGGGCATTATGGCGGCAGCAGTGTCGCGCTGGGATGACGCCCGTGAGGCGTTGGGCGGCTTGGCACCCGGCTTTGCCCAGACGTTGGCGCAGGTGGATGCCGATCCTGTCGTGGCCCCGGTTTTTGCGCGGCATTGGCCGGAGTGGAAGGTCTCGTAATGTTTCCGCAATCAACGGAAACAATCACGGATGTCCGCGCCAAACCCTTGCGTAGCGGGCGTCCTGACCTACGCTTTCTTAAAGCGCTGTAGGAATCATCCTTGAATTTGACTGTCGCAGACATGAAACTCAAGAACCCTGCATGGAATTCAAAGGAGGTGCGCATGCTCATCCGGTCGCTGACCCTGGCTACCTTGATGGCTTTTACGGGGCCGCTGTTGGCTGCTGATGATATCAACCCGCTCAAGCAGGATCTGGGCAAGGCCCGGCCGTTGGTGGTGGTTGAGCTTGATTCAGGCAACTCCACGCTGGCGACCCTTAAGAAACAACTGGACGAGCCCGCCATCAAGCAGTCCTTTGAAGAGCGCGCCATGGTGTTCTACACCGTGAAGTTCGGCAGCATTGGCGCCGAAGGCGAGAAGTTCGCCAAGGACCCAAAGGACAATAAAAAGCTCACGCCGCCCGAAACCAATGCACTGATCCGCGCACTCAAACTTGGCGCTGGCAGCGGCACTAAGGTGATCCTGATCGGCAAGGATGGCGATAAGAAACTTGAGAAGACCGTGCCACCGGATACCCTCGACTTGAAGGAATTCTTCAGCACCATCGACCAGATGCCCATGGCGGAGAAAGAAGCCGCTGCCGCCGCAGAACCTGAACCCGCCCCACCAGCGCCAGCCAAGGGCGCCAAGCCCGCAAAGCCGGGCAGCAAGCCAGCCCCTCAACAACTGGATGACTGAACCCGAAACCCTGTAGGCCCCGCCGCCTATAGGGTTTTTTGTGGCTTACGCACCGGAAACGGAAAGTAGAAAAACCGCAAAAACGCCACCCGCTTGATCACTTCCCCGATCAACAACGGCACCACCACAGCCACGACAAAACCGATACACGCCGCGACAAACGCATGCAGCCCCAGCCGCTCCATCAGGTCAAACGTCTTGTGCTGGATCTCGCCATGGAAGATCAACAAAATCAGCGTCGATTGGCCAATATAGGTCATCGCCCGGGTAATCAGGGCCGACACCATCAGCACCCGTGCCAGCGCCCAGCACACGTAAACACCAATCACCGCCAGCAGGCTGGTCCACAGCCAGTGGTCGTAGCGCCGTTGCGCTAGGTCCATGGTGTCGTGGCTGTAGATGAACACAACCGCGAACAGCGCCACCGAAAGCAACAGGGTCAGCACTGACCCCGCATGGGTACGCAGCCAGTCCCGCAGCAGATAGCCGTAGACGAAACACGCGCTGCTGATCAGCGTGATGTCCAGGCTGAACGGCAAGCCGGGCAGTACCCAGGTTTGCCCGCCGACCGTCACCGGCAATTGCCAGAACCAGGGCAGCATCCAGATGCCGATCAGCAGCGGCACCAGCATCAGTACACAACTCACGGCCAGCGAAAGACGCTGGATCAACCGTAGCAGCACCCAACCAAAAAGAATCGCCACCCAAAAGTGCGGCAAAAACCAAAGAGCCTGCCATGGGATGGTGTCCACCGAGGCATACAACACGCCGCCGATATCCGGCAGCAGCGGCTGGCCGCGCAGCAGATCTCGCACGATCACGTACACCAGCATGGTGAAGAAAAACGGCTTGAGCAGGCCATCCGCCTTACGCACCGCCATCTCGAGAAAGGGCTGTTCAGGCTTGAAAAGGACCCCCGACAGAAAGAAGAACAAAGGCAGCACGAACGACGCCAGGATCAGATACATAAGGTCCGGTGACGTGGCGACAAACCAACTGTGGGCATACACGATCACCAGGATGCCGATGCCTTTGGCGATGTCCATTTGGATCCAGCGATGTTTCATCTGCGTTTCCCCAGTCAACCCTTCATGCCTTGCGCCATGGTTTCAGCCACAGCCCCATCCCGAGCAATACCAAGGCACCGGCCAGGGTGCTCAGCCCCAGTTGCAGCCATACGCCTTCAAGACGAAACAACACCAGCGCCGCCACGCCCAGCACCAGCGCACTGAGTAGCCAGTGCCGGGCCCAGGGCAGGGCGCCGAGCAGTGTTTGGCGTTGCATCAGCAGCAGCGCGGTGCAGATCACTCCCGCCAGCGCGGCCAGTGGAATTCCTGCCAGGCCCAACACAAATGGCAAGACGCAAAGCAGCAACACGTTGACCAGGCTGCCGAGCAATTCGCAGCGCAGCGGCTGGCGCGTATCGCCGGCGGCGTAGGCGTAACGCGCGAGCAAGGCGTTCCAGGCGCCGAACACCAACGGCACGGCAAACCACGCCAGCAGCAGCGGCAATGGTGAGTCAGACGATTGCTGGGGCAACAGCAGCGCCACCAGGCTTGGTGCGGCGGCTACCAGCCCGACGCCGGCGGGCAGCGTCAGCACGCTGGCGGTTTCCAGGCCGCGCTTGAGCAGGGCCAGGCGCGCATCGCCCTGACGTCGGCTCATCATGCCCAGCAGCACCTGATTGAGGCTCATCAGCGCAATCAGCGGCAGGTTCATCAGCTTGCGGGCCAGGTTGACCCAGGTGACTGCGCCTTCGCCAAGCAGCGATGCTACGAGTCTTTCGATCAGCGCCAGGCCCTGGCTGGCTCCGTTGCTTATCAATAAGGGACCGATGCGTTGGCCCAGCTCGCGTAACGGCGCGAAGGTCAGCTGCCAGCGCCACGGCCGCCAGCCTTGGCACCACATCGACGGCAGCAGCGCCAATGGCATCAGCAAGCTGCCGGCGAGGCATGCCAGGGCCAGTGAGTGGGGTTGAGTCGCGGTGCCGGCGAGGGCGAGGTACGTCACTGGTGGCAGGTTGAACAGCAGCGAGCCCAAGCCGGCCAGCACAAAACGCTCGCTGGCCTGCAATGGAATGCTGAACAGCGCATGCAGCATCAGCCCCGGTACGCACCAGGCGACGACCTGCAGGTTGCTGCTGGCCAACGCCGTCGCGGTGTCGGCCAACCCTGGGCCCAGCACTTGCACCAGCCACGGCGCCAACAGCGTCAGCAGCAGACTGGTCACCAAGGCGATCAGCATCAAGGCCGGAAACAATACCGCCAGCCAGTCCAGCCGCTCGCCATCCTTGCGCGCCAGGTACAACGGCAACGCCGCCGCACTGAGCACGCCGCCGGCCAAAGACATGCGCAGCGCCTCGGGCAAGAACAGCGCAATCAGGAACGCATCACTGCGCTCCCCCGCGCCCCACGCAGCCACCAGCAACCACTCACGGGCGAACCCCAGGCACAGGCCCAGCAAGGTCGCCAGGGTCAGCCATGCGGCGGAGCCCAGCATCAGAGCCGTGCGCCGCTGAACAGCGGTTTACGGTAGGTCACTGTCTTGACCTGCGGCAGGCGCGCCGGAAACAAGCGCCGCGCCTCCAACACATTGATGCCCACCATCAGCCAGAACAGCGCCACCATCACCACCGCAAAACTGAAGTAGTGGTCAAACAAGCCACTGACCAGCGCGGACAGAATCCCCGCCGTGGTACCCAGCCACAGGGCGTTGTCCTTGGTCAGGCGGATCGGACCTTTCTCTGGACGGGCTTCACGCCACCAGCGGACGGTCACCGCCACAAACAGCAGCATGCCGATGAGGCCTATCTTGTAGATGTAGTTCAGCCACAGGTTGGAGATGCCCAGCAGACCAGTGCCCGGCACTGGCGGGTCGACCTTGAAGCCGATGCCCAGCGGATAGGCCGCCACGGCCTGCGGGAACATGCGGTATTCATCGAAACGCACTTCGGTACTGGCGTTGTTCGTAGAAAAAATCGTCGCCAGGCGATCCTGCAACGGTGGATAAGCCATCACCAGCGCTATCGTCAGCGCCGCACCGATCATCAATAGGCGACCGGTGTACGGCACGCGCCGTGAGGCCATCCATATCAGCACCAGCGCCAGGCTGACCATCGCGCCACGGCTGCTGGCCAGCAGCAATGCCGCCGCTCCCAAACAGGCCACGCCCAAACCGAGTGCGCGTTTCCAGCCTTGCTCGGTCATGCCGAAGCAGAAGGCTAAAGGCAGCAGCAACGCCATGATCCCACCGATGGCATTCGGGTGCGTCCACGGCGAGCCCATGCGCGAAGACATGGCCTCCAGACCAAATTTGAGCATGTCGAAATTGGCGTAGTTGAACAGGCCAAGAATCGGCGCGATCCCGGCCCCTGAGCGTGTGCGCACAAACACCCCGATGGACAACACCAGCATCGCCAGGGTGCCGAGCAACAGTGCGATCACCAGGGATTCGCGGTGCTTTTGATCCACCAGCAATTTGGCCGCGAGGAACACCCCCGACAGGTTCAGCAACCAGCGCAGCCAGTTGGCCAAGCCGCTGCTGTCGGCGTGGGTGATAACCTGACCGACCATGAAGGGGAACGCACTGAACAGCATCAGCCACAACAGCATTTGGTCGGTGGGCCGTCGGGTCAGGCTGGGCGCTTGCGGCAGGCGCGACAGGAAGCTGTGCCACAGGATCGCGCCCCAGGTGAGGGCCAGAATCGCCTCGCTCACCGTGGTGCGAATGCCCAGGTTAACCGTGGAATACGGCATGAACGTCGCCACGGCCGCAAACAGCAACAGGCCCCAGAACGGAAAGCGCAGGATGGTCACCGCAGCCGCCAGACCGACCACAGCCAGAAACGCCTTGGCCGGCGACAGCAGCAAAGCCAGGGCGCCAAACAGCAGGCCGAAGAGTATCGCGACGAGGCTTGCCAGATTCACTCTCACGTCAGTTCCTCGATCAGTTCGGCCAGGCGCCGGCGATAAGCGTGGTGGTTGAAGCGTTGCGCCCACTGGCGGCGTTGCTCGGGGGATTCTTCGTCGGGTTGCTCGCCCAGGCCTATCATCAATTGCGTCAGCGCCGGGCCATCGGTGGGCGAAAAGCGGGGGGCTGACGGTGGCGTGATTTCATCCAGTGATGTACCGCTGGCCACCGCCACGGGGGTGGCGACGCTCAAGGCTTCGATCACCGGCAGGCCAAACCCTTCGGCATACGACGGCTGCCACAGGCGCGAGGCCCGGCGGTACAACGCGTGCAACTCAGCGTCCGACACACCGCTCAAGGCGCGAATACCTGGCAGTGTGCGCTGGGCTTCGGGCAAATGATCGAGGCTGCCTACCAATACCAGTTCCGGCACTGAGGGCGATTGGCGTCGCGCTTGCTGCCAGGCGTCCACCAGAAATGGCACGTTTTTGCGCAACTCGCGGGTGCCCACCAACAACCAGTAACGCGCAGGCAACTGGCGCGCGCTGAGGTCGGCGGCCAGCTCGGAGACCCCATCGACCTGGTTGGGCAACACGCGAATCTTGCCCGCCGCCTTGGGGAACAGCCGCGCGGTTTCATCGGCGCTGTACTGCGACGGCGTCCACACGCGGTCGGCGCTGTGCACCGCGTAGGCAATCGACAGGCGATCGCTGGTCTTGTAGATCAACGCCTTCAAGCGGTTGGCGTGGTAGTTGTTCAGGGTGATCTGAAACAGATCATGCAACAGCACGACGGTGCGCAGTCCTTGAGGCTTGGGTGGCAACGGCAGGCCCATATTGAAGGTGCTGATGTACAAATCGACATGGTGTTCGCGCAAGGCCCGCGGCAAGAAACCCGCCTCGAAACGCAGGCGATTCTGTGGCTGGTGCATGGCAGTCTTGGCGCAGCCCCAAGCCGGGCAATGGGCCCACAACCGGGTTTCATCGCCCAGGGGGGCCACGGTAAAGCGCTCGACCTCGATGTTCGGCAGCGTGTGCAGCGCACTCTCCAGCGCATACACCTGGCGGCTGATGCCCGATTGCGGCGAGGTGCCGACGGTGCGGTAATCCAGGCCTACACGCATGCCGGCTCCTTTTGGTTCTGCGGCGCGAGGGTGGCGTACACCTGCTCCAACTGGCTGGCGGCGACGCTCCAGTCATGGGCCCGACGCACGTAGGCGCGGCCAGCTTCACCCATGGGCGCGGCGGCGTCGGGGAATTGCAGCAGGCGTACCACCGCATCGGCCAGCTTGGTGGCGCTTTGTCCGCCGAGGTAGTCCAGGCCTTCCACCAAGTCCAGCCCGGATACACCTTGCTCGGTGCTGGCCAACGGCAGGCCGGCGGCCAGGGCTTCTAGCACCTTGAGTTTCGACCCGCCGCCGTGGCGCAACGGCGCCAGAAAGACCGAGCAGCTTGATTGCAAATTCAGCAGGTCGGGCACGAAACCTTGCCACTCGATGCGCGGGTCCTTCCAGCGCTCGCGCCAACTGCCCGGCATGCCGAAACCGCACACGCTCATGCGCGCATCCGGGCAGCGCGCCCAGACCTTGGGCAGGATTTCATCCAGCGCCCATTCGATGGCGTCCACGTTCGGCGCGTATTCATAGTTGCCCAGGAACAGCACGCGTCGGGTCGACGGGTCGGGACGGGCGGCGGCGAAGTGATCGCAGTCCACGCCATTGACCACCACCGGTACCGGTTTTCCGGCGATTTTTTCCAGGACCTGCGCGTCGCTGTCGGTGACGGCCACCACCTGCGCGGCCTGGCGCATCACTCGGCGTTCCCAGCGGGTATAGCGCCATTGATCGTAGCGAATGAACGGCAGCGCCCACCGCGGCAAACGGTCGTAAGTGGCTGCGCCCAGGGCCGACTCCACATTGTGTTCGGTCAGCACAAACGGCTGTGACTTGCGCGCCAGTGCATCTTCGTAAGGCTGGAAACTGTAGCTGTGCTCAATCTGCACCACGTCCCACTGCTCACCCAGCAACCAATTGAAAGTGTCCTGCAACTCGCCCGCCAAACCATTCACGCTGGCCAGCAGCGGGTAGGGCGCAAACAGCCCGGCCACCAGGGTCTTGAAACTGCGCAACGGGCGGCGCGGCAGGATGATCAACTGTTCGACAAACACCTCCATCACCTGGCGGTCGGTGAGCGACACCGGATGCTTGTCATGCAGCAGCAAGGTGATCTGGTGCCCACGCGCCGCAAGGCTGCGCAGCAAATGGAACTGACGCGTCTTGCCGCCGCTGGTGGCGGGCCAGGGCGAGTAGGGCAGGATCCATAAAATGCGCATCGCAGGCCTCACTCCCATAACAGTATTTGCAGGTTTGGCTTGACCGTGATGGTCAGTCCGTTGGTGCCGCTCACCGGGGTTTGCGTGCCGCGCAGCGGGTCATACAGGGTCGCGCTGGCCAATCCTGGCAAGTGAGCGTCACCGCCTTGTGCCGACCAAAAAAACCATAACTTGCGACCATCTGTGCGGGTCCAGCCGATGCTGAACAGGCCATCGGGCAATTGGTCGGCGGTGGGTGGGTCGCCGGGGATTAGCTTCGGCCCGCTGACGTCGAGAAAGTTTTTCAGCGCGGTGTAGACCGGCTTGGGGTTAGTGTCGATGTCCAGCAAACCGTAGGACTGGTCACGCACGCTGGCGCGCTGGTCCAGATCGCTCAAGGTAAACAGGAAAATCTTGTCGTAATCCATCGCGCTCATCAGCGCCAGGCGGCGTACTACGTAATCGGCCTGGGCCTGTGGGGTGATGATGTCCTGGGCATCTTTGGGGCCGGTGTAGGTCGACCAACCCCATTCGGTGCTCCACAGGGTCTGCACACCGCCTGTGCGCAAGGCTTGGTTGAGTGCGGTGGTCTTGGCGATAAAGTCCAGGTTGGCGGGGTCGTTGCCTTCGGGCAATTGGGTGTAGGGGTGGTAGGAGATGACGGTATTCAGGCTGGCCACGCCGAGTGCGCCGAGGGCATCGAACATGGTCTGGCCGTTAGGCATCTCGCTGAAGAACGCCATACCGGCTGCGACCACCGGTTTGCTCGGGCTCATCGCTCGCAGCGCGGCGGCTGAGGTGGTCAGCAGCGTGGCGTAGCCGGCCGGATTGGCCACCGGACGCCAGAAGCCCAGCAGGTTAGGTTCATTCCACACTTGCCAGGCGTCCACGCTGGGGTAGCGCTGGGCGAGCAACGCCATGCGGTTGGCGAACACGTTCGGGTCCTTCGGCGGGTACTGGTCCTGAAAGGGCGCACCCGCCGGTGCAGTGGTGGCAAACGGCGCCGAGCCGACCAGGTAAAACACCGACTTGAGCTGGTTGTCCTGCAGCTTGCCCACCAGTTGGTCCAGGGTTGCCACTTGGTACTGGCCCTCTACGGGTTCCAACTGATCCCAATGCAGGTCCAGGCGCACCCACTCCAAACCCAGCGCCTTGAGACGGTCGATCTGCTTCTGATAACGCTCGGGGCTGAACCATAGGAATTGCGCGTTCACCCCCAGGAAATCCTTCCATACCACCTCTTTGTTGCCCTTGAGCACATGGCTTTCTGCATCCGCCTGGCGCCCCCAAAAAAACGCAGTCAGGCCCAAGGCAGCGACCACGGCCAGGGTGGCGAAGTAGGTGCGTTTACGCGCCATGGCGGGCTCCTGAAATGGCGTCGCCAAACAGTGCGGCGAACTTCTGCGCGGTTAACGGCCACAAGCGCTCACGGCCGATTTCGCCGGCGCGTTCGGCCCAGTCCCGGGCCAACAGCGGTGTGCGCGCCAGGCGCAGCAGTTGCTCGCTGAGCGCGGCCACGTCGCCTTCGGGGTAGATGGCGCCGTTGCCGCTGGCGACTTCTTCGGCAAACGCCCGGGCATCCGAGGTAATCGCTCCGCGCCCGCATGCCGCCGCCCAGGACAACGCGCCGCTGGTGCCGCGCTGGCGCCCGAGCAGGCCGAGTTTTTTCGATTCACGGTACGGCAGCACCATCACATGGTGCGCCTGAATGGTCTGGGCGATGTCGTTGGCCGGCAAGTTCAACCGCCAATCGATAGCGTCCGTCAGGCCGAGGTCGGCGATTTGGCTATTCAACTGCTCCAGGTAATTGCTGCCTGCGCCAAACGCCATTTCGGCGGCTGTGCCTCCGGCCAGGGTCAGGCGCACACGGTCTCGCAATTCAGGGGCTTGTTCGAACACGGCGGCCAGGGCCTGCAGCAGGTCCTCGATGCCTTTGCCCCGGTAGATAAAACCGAAGTACAGCAGGTGCAGCGTGTCCAACGGCGGCAGCGGCACGGGTGGGATGGCCAGGTTGGCGTGGTTGATCACCGCGACTTTGCCCGCCGGCAGTTGCATGCGCTGGCTCAGGCATTGGGCGCCCAGGCGAGTGAGGGTGATCAGCCGCGTCAGGCCTTTAGCGACCTGACGCTCTTCACGCAGGGTCAGTGGGTCGGCCAGCACGACCGCCGCCTGGGGCAGCGGGCTCGGCAAGCGGTCCAGCAGGTTCAACGGAAATGGCAACTGCTCGCGCCGCCACACGATCCGTTCCGGGTCATGCACGGTGGCGGTCAAGGGCAATGCCGGGTAGGTCTTGCGCAGTTCACGCAGGGCCAGAAACTCCCCCAGCCGCCCGCCGCCCAGTTCGGCGTGGACCAGGTCCACACTCTGCCAGTCGAATGCAGCGATAGCCTGCTTGATGGCCTCGCTGTTGCTCGCCACACCGGTCAACGGCGTCAGCACCGTTACGCCCAGGTGTTCCAATGCCGTGCGGAAATGGTTCGCGTAGTCGGCGATCCCGTTTTTTTCCGGCGGCAATGGGGCGAGCAGGGCGATGCGCATCAGAACGCTCCCCGGTACTTGGCGATGAATTTAAGCACCTTGGCCGGCACTTCGAACTTACGCCGGTTGATGATGATGCCGTCCACCTTGCCGAATGCCGTGTTGAGGATCGACAGCGCGTGCTCGACCACGGGCACCGTGCTGGTATTCGCTTCCACCACCAGGGCGATCAGGTCGGCGCGGCGCAGGTTGATAAACGCATCGCGGTTATCCAGCAGCGCCGACGCGTCCAGCAGCACCACTTCGCCCGGCTTGGCAGGTTCAGCCCCGCCGACCCGCACGTTGATGCCGTTTTCCTGGAGCAACTGACGCAGGTGTTCCACCACAAAGGTCACCCCCTCGCCATGGCGCGCCGAGGTCAGCCCCAGCGTCATGCCTTGCTCGGCAATCCGCTCCAACTGCAGCAAACCGTACAAGCGGTAGATGCTTGCATTGAACGCGTTGGTGCCTTGGGCGGTGCTGGTGTCCAACTCCGGCAGGGTCGTCCACAGTGGCAGGCCGAACTTGCGTTCCACCAAACCACCGTCGTGGATGCGCTGGTCGAGCAGGTAGCAAAGGTAGATCACAAGCAGGCCGACGACGATCGCAAACGGAATCGCCAACAGCAGCATCACCAGGGTTTTCGGGAAGATGCGGCCGGGGTTCAGGGTGGCTTCTTCGATCACCGCGATGTTGCTGATCTGGCTGTTATCCAGCTCACGGTCGATACGCGATTTTTCCAGGTTGTCCACGTACAACGCGTAGTTGCGTTCGGCGGTGCTCAGCTCGCGGCCCAGGCGGGTCAACTCCGGTTCGATCTCCAGGGCTTGCTTGCGTTGAGCTTCAAGGTTGACCAATTGCTTTTGCTGCTGGACCAGTTGAGTGCGCAGCGCCAGGTTGTTGCTCGTTTCATCCAGCAGCACGCGCTGCAAGTGGATTTCCAGCGTGTTGGGCGCACGGTTTTCCGAGCTCTGCACGGTGTTGCTTTCGCTGGAGACGTGGGCCTGCATCGCGCGGATCGACGCATCCAGGGCTTTGACCGGCGGCGCGTTATCCGTGTAGGTGCGCATCATGTCAGCCTTTTCCAGCAGCTTCTGGTTGAGCAGGCGACGCAAGTCCTGCTGCTGTGGGTTCAGTGCGATCTGGCGAACCGTGGTCACTTCCTTGGGTTGGGTCTTGAGCTGCGTGCGAGTGCTCGCGATGGCGCTGTCGGAGGAGGCGATCAGGCGCGTGGTGTTGAACGTCTCGCCGCGCAATACGTTGATGCGCTCGGACAAGTCTTCCAGGCGATCAGTGATGCTGGCCGCACCGATCTCATTCAGGTGTGTGAGGATCTGCTCCTTGTAGCCCTTGATCTCCGTGGCGCTGGTGGACACCTGACCTTCATAGAACACATACAAACTCTTGCGTCCCAGAGCCTGGGTACGTTCGTTGATGTAGGTCTCGACCCAATCCTTGACCACCGCCTGGGCGATTTGCGGATCACCCCAGGTGAAGCTGATGTCCATCACCGTGGAACCGGCGGCGTGGCTCACTTCAAAGCTCTTTTCCAGGTTGGCGGCAAGGCGTTCCACCGGCGTGGTTTTTTCGATCACACCGACGCTTTCCAGCACCACGCGAATACCGTCGAACACCGCGCCGACGCCCTCCTTGACGGCGTGCTTGGTGCGCTTCCAGAAACCCTCCGGCGGCGGCGCATTGTTGATGACTTCCAGGTAGTGCTCGGCCACTGCACGCACGATAGGGCGCCCGGTCAGCAGGCGTTCTTCGTCGACAATCGGGTCGCGCTGGGTGCTGGGCATCACCAGCGCCTGACGATTACTGATCTCGATGGGCAGGGTCGAATCGCGGCCTGGTTTCACCAGCAGTCGAGCGGTGGATTCGTACTTGGCCGGCAGCAGGAACGCCCCCAGCAGTATGATCACCAACGCGGCAATGGCGGCCAGTTTGAACTCGCGCCGGAAGATGAAGAACAGGCGCAGCAGATCACGAAAAGAACGGATCTCGATCATAGGATGTCGCTCCTTTAGTTATTGCCGCCGCTGGTGCGTGTGTAGTTGTAGCCAACCCCAATGGACTTGGTGAACGGGATCAGTTGGTTCATGTAGGTATCCACTCCCTGGATGCGCTCGCCCACGTTGGATTTGGGCACGAACACCACATCGCCGCGTTGCAGGTGCACCGGTTTGCGCCCGTTGGGGCCGGTCTTGAGCAGTTGGCTGAAGTCCAGGAAATAGGCGCGATAGGCGCCCTGGGCATCTTCGCGCAGCAGCGCAACCATGCTGGCATTGCCCGCCGGGCTCACCCCGCCGGCGCCGATAATCGCCTGTTCCAGCGTGTTGGCCGTGGCGATCTGCACCGCCGTCGGGTTATTCACCGCGCCGCCGACAATGACCGAGCTGCCCGGTGCCTGATTGATGTTCACCGTCACACGCGGCTCGCGGTATGTCTGCGCGAGCTTGCCGGTCAGCTCTGTCGCCAGCTCCGAAGGCTGGCGCCCCGCAACCTGGATTGGCCCCAGGAACGGGTAGTTGATCTTGCCGTCGGTCTGCACGGTGTACAGCGTCAACTCGTAGATCGTGCTGACGTTGAACGCCGACAGCGTCGGCATCTCGCCGGCATCACGCACGATGCGCAACTGGTCGCCGATGCGGATGCGTTCCACCGCCGGTGGCAACTGGGCCAGTTGGTCGAGGGCGCGCTTGCCGTCCTCGACGGTCTGGCTGTCGGGCGGCACGATGCGCGCCGGTGTATTACAGGCGGCCAGAGCCATCATGGCCACGACGAGCAGGGTTCGTTTCATCAAGGGGGACTTCCTGTGGGTCATGATGCTCACCTCCAATAACCGGGAAACATGCTGATGCGCCGCTTGAGGGCGAGAGGCAGACGACGCTCAAGATGGCCCAGGCGGTAACCGAGCAATTTGAACGCGCTGCGCACCAGCACCTCCGGCACGCGGTGCAAGGCGCCGGCTTTGCGCAAGGCCGCGAGTTCAGCCATTACATAGCGTTTGCCTTCGCCACCCGCGTCGCCAAAGGCCTGCTTGATCCACGGCTCGCGGCCGTAGAACACGCCGATATCGAAGTAGCGGTGAAACTCGTCCATGAGTTTGTAATCGTGTGAGTGATGCACCAGCGCCGTGGCGGCGTAGCGCACCTTATAGCCGTCGAGAAGCATGCGCGCGGCGACGTAGGCGTCTTCGCTGCCGATCACGTCGGCGGGGAAGCCACCCACCGCGTGCAGTGCACTGCGTCGGTACACGGAGAATGAGTCGGAGCTGAAGCAGGTCTTGATCCCAAGCGTGGGCGCGTCGGCCAGGCTTTTGCTGCGGCTGTGCTCCGGGTAGTTGAAGTGTCGCGATTGCGCGCCCAGTACACCCGCGTCAGGGTGGGGGAGTTGGCGCCCATAGGCGACGCCATTGAGCGGATCCTCCTGCAACTCGGCGAGCAGGTTGGCGAACGTCTCGGGCGTGGCGGGAATAGCGTCCTGGGTCATCACGAACAACGCGTCGCCGCCAACTTGCTCGCTGGCCCAACGGCGGGTGCCGCCGTGGTTGAAGTCACGGGCGTCGATCACTTCGACCCGTGCTCCGAACTCTCGAAAACGCGCCACGGTGTCATCGCTGGAGGCGCTGTCCACCACCAGCATTTCGTCCGGTTGCAGGGTTTGCATCTTCAGCGCCGGCAGCAGGCGTGCCAGGTGGCTGGATGCGTTACGGGTCGGGATGATCAAGGAGGTGCGCATGTCATTTTTTCACGTCGGCAGGCGCACGGCCGTAGATGTCGTCGAAGCGCACGATGTCGTCTTCACCCAGGTACTCGCCGCTCTGCACCTCGATCATCACCAGGTCGATGATGCCTGGGTTGGTCAGCCGGTGTTTGTGCCCGGCCGGAATGTAGGTGGACTCGTTGGCGTTGATCAGGAACTCCCGCTCGCCGTTGGTGATCTGCGCCGCGCCGCTGACCACCACCCAGTGCTCGCTGCGGTGGTGGTGCATCTGCAGCGACAACGACGCCTGGGGCTTGACCACGATGCGCTTGATCTTGAAGCGGCTGCTTTCCTCCAACACGGTGTAGGTGCCCCACGGCCGGGTGACGGTGCGGTGCAGGCTGTACGCCGGATGGTTCTGGCGCTTGAGCTCGGCGACGATGTAGCGCACGTCCTGGCTGCGGTGGGCGTCGGCGATCAGCAAGGCGTCGGGGGTGTCGACAATGATCAGGTCGCGCACGCCCACGGCGCCCAATACGCGCTTGGGTGAGTCGATGTAGCAGTTGTGTACGTCATGCAAAATTGCTTCGCCATTGACCTGGTTGCCCTGGGCGTCGCTGGGGGTGAGCTGGCGCAGGGCTTCCCACGAGCCGATATCGCTCCAGCCAATGTCACAGGGCACCACGGCCACTTGGTTGGACTTTTCCATCAGTGCCACATCGATGGAAACATCCGGCGCAGTGGCGAAGGCGTCGGCGTCCAATTCACGCTGGCGCGAGGTTTTGTTTTGCAGGCTCTGGCTGCGCTCCAGCGCGGCGCGTGCGGCGTCCAGCACGTCCGGGGCATGGGTGGCCAGTTCATCTACCAGGGTGCTGGCCTTAAAGCAGAACATGCCGGCATTCCACAGGTGCTTGCCGCCGTCGAGGTAGCCTTGGGCGGTGGCCAGGTCGGGTTTCTCGACGAAGCGTTTTACGCGGTTACCGTGGCTCAGTTTTTCGCCCTGTTCGATGTAGCCGAAGCCGGTTTCTGCATGGTCGGGCTGGATGCCGAAGGTCACCAGGTAGCCGGCTTCGGCCAGGTCGCGGGCCTGAGTCACGGCCTCGGCGAACGCGGCTTCATTGAGGATCAAATGGTCGGCGGGCATCACCAGCAACTGCGCGTCGCCGCCGAAATGTTCCTGCACATGCAACGCTGCCACGGCGATGGCCGCCGCTGTGTTGCGGCCGAACGGTTCCAGCAACAGGTCCAGGGGCAGGTGGGCGTTGTTGACCGGTCGGTAGTCATCCAGGGTGCGGAACAGCAGGTCGCGATTGGTCACCGTCAGCACGCTTTCCACCCCAGGCAATTTGGCTGCGCGCTGAAAGGTTTTTTGCAGCAGGCTCTGGCCGTCACGCATGCGCATGAAGGGCTTGGGCATGTTCTGTCGCGACACCGGCCACAGCCGTGTGCCCGAACCACCGGAAACGATGCAGGGAATTAATCCGTTGAGGGTATTCATCAATAGACTTCCTTGGTGGAAAGGACGGCGGGGACCGTCATGAAGACGATGTACAGGTCAAACCACACCGACCATTTGGAGATGTATTCCAGGTCGTATTCGACGCGTTTCTGGATCTTGAACAGCGTGTCGGTTTCACCCCGGTAGCCATTGATCTGCGCCCAGCCGGTGATGCCTGGCTTCACGCGGTGGCGCGAGCTGTACTCGCTCACCGCCACTTCGAACGGGACACCTGCGGCCTTGGTCGCCGTGGCGTGCGGGCGCGGGCCGACCATCGACATGTTGCCCAGCAGCACGTTGAACAACTGCGGCAGCTCGTCGATGCTGGTCTTACGGATGATGCGGCCCACCCGAGTGATGCGTGGGTCCTGGCGAGTGGTCTGGCGTTCGGCGGTGAAGTCGCTCTGGTCGGTGTACATCGAGCGGAACTTGAAGACGCGGATTTCGTTGTCGTTGTAGCCGTAACGGTTCTGGCGGAACAGTACCGGGCCCTTGGAATCGAGTTTGATCGCAATCGCCGTGACCACCATCACCGGCGACAGACACACCAGCGCCAGGCTGGCGAGGAAGCAATCCTCCAAGCGCTTAATCACCGGCGACCAGCCGCGCAACGGCAGTTGCGAGGTGTTGAACATCAGGATGCCGCCGACGTCGGTGATTTTGCTGTGGCCGTAGCGCAAGGCGGCCATGTCGGGCACCAGCATCACGTTCACCGACAGCTGCCGCAGGCGATTGACCAGCCCATGAATGCGCTGCTCGGCGGCCCAAGGCAGGCAGATCATCACCTGGTTGACCTGCTCGGCGCGGATCAGTTTTTCCAGGTCACGGGTGTTTCCCAGCAAGGGCAGGCGGCTCAATTCCTTGGGGATGCGTTCGGTGCGGTCGTCGATAAAACCGATCAGCCCGGAACGGATATCGCCGTTGCGTTGCAGGTGGTCGGCCACATGCACGGCGGTGTCGGTAAAGCCCAGGATCACCGTGCGTTGAAGGTATTTGCCCTTGCGCATCAGGTGGCGGTACAGGCGCAGCATCAGCAGGCGTTCCAGGCAGAACAAGCAGAGGCTGGCGACGTACCACGCCACCAGATTGCGCGGGGTCAATAGCGGGAAAAACTGCAGGATCTGGTACATGAACAGCAGGATGCAAAACGCCGCCGACCAGGCTTTGATCTTGGTTTTCAGACGCAACCGGTTGCTGAATAACTCTTCGGAATAGATGCCCAGGGCCTGGAACAGAATGATCGTCAGGACCGCGAAAAATACCAATAGGCCGAGGAAATGACCGCGTAGCTCTGGGTCCATCGGGTCGATGAAAATCACCAGGACCAACGGGGGCAAAATGGCGCTCAGGCCATGTATGAATTTGACGAAAACAACAAAGAACTCAACAAAACCGGCACGCGTTAAAAACAGACTGTCGACGGACGACTTTTCTCGCATAAAACATCCCTCATTGCACTCCAGTCGCGCTTGTTCGATTGTTTGTTCAATAAAGCAACGGGTTGCTTTAAAGGCACTTCGAACTACGGCTACGCTGGGTAATACGCAACTATCCATTCAAAAAAATAAATCCATTTGAATGCTTTTCGCGGGGGTAGTGACTTAAGGAGTGTTTCCTTCATAGTGCTAGTCAACGGATTGACGATGTTGCGGGGCATGCAGGATAGACGGGTTAATCAGTCTTTTTATCGGCATTTTATTGACATTCCTTGTCCGAACACTCGGTGATGGGGTGTGTTTTTGAGTGTAGGAATAAATGTGAGATTTTTCCTGCTTAACGGGAAAACCTTTTTATGACCGAGGTAGGAAAGGGGGACAAAGAGGGCGTGGCAAGGCGCACTAAGTGCCTTGCCACTGGGGCTTTCGCGGGATTAGAAGTTGCCTTTCAAACTCACCGAAAAATTACGCGGTTCGCCATAAAAGTTTCCCCAAGAGGCGGTACCCACGGTGTTGTAGTAGGTTTTATCAAACAGATTGTTGCCGTTGAGCGCTACGGTCCAGGTGTCATCCACGCGGTAGGCCAGGCGCGCATTCCAAGTGGCGTAACCGGGCTGTTCGAGCTTGATGGTCTGCACACGATAGTTGCTGCTCTGGGCGTTGACCCCAGTGCCGACGCTCCATTTCGATAGCGCGCCGTCGAGTTGGTAATCGCCCCACAAACGCAGCATGTGGCGGGGCACGTAGGTGTTGGAAACGCCACCTTCCTTCGCGACTTCGATGCTGCTCAGGGACTTGGTCTGGGTGTAGGTATAGCCGCCGAACAGCTGTAGGCGTTCCAGCACTTCACCACTGATTTCGGCCTCTATGCCCTGGGCGCGCACCTTGCCTTTGTCGGTGTAGCAATAGCCATCGGCGGAGGTCGCGCATTGGGTGGTGTAGTCGGATTCGGCGCCGTTTTTCTCAAGGGCGCGGAACAGCGCCAGGGAGCTGTTGAGGCGTCCGTCGAACCATTCGCCCTTGATGCCCAACTCGTAGTTGTCGCCGATCTTCGGCTTGAGCGCAGCGCCGTCGACGGTAGCGTAGGAACTCTGCGGCTGGAAGATATCCGCATAGCTGGCGTACACCGACAGGTGCTCATTGAGGTCGTAGATCAGCGCGGCAAACGGTGTGACTTCGCCGGTTTCCCGAGTGCGTGCATCCTGCGAAGCCCATTCGCCCCAGGCCAGGTTGTAGGATTGGCGACGGTTCTCGTACCAACTGACGCGGCTGCCGACGATTAACATCAGCGGCTCGGCCAGGCGCAGGCGCAATGTGGCATAGGTGCCGTATTGGGTAGCGGTCTCCTTGACCGTGCCGCCACGGTACATGTTCGGCCAGAAGGTGCTGTCGGCCGGTTCCGGGAAGTGACGATTAGGTTGGTAGATGCTCTGGCGCAAGGCCAGGCTCTGGATCGCGTAGACATCGTCCTGAGTGCCACGGCTGCCGTTGGCGCCGAGGATCAACTCATGTTCCAGGCCGAAGGCTTCGAACGTGCCATCGACGTAGGCGTCGAGGCCGAAGTCCTTGTGGTTGTAGTCCATCAATGCGGCATAGGAACCGGCCGTGGGTGCCGGATCACCGTAGGCGATCGTGCCTTCGCTGGCAGCGTACTTGGTGTCTTGCAGATTGCGGCTGTGCACCGCCGACACCTTGAGTTTCCAGTCATCGTTCAATTGATGGGTCAAGTCGGCAAAGAACGTGGTACGCCGGCTTTGCCAGTTGTTCCAGGACTGGCCCAGACAAGTGGAGCGGCTGAGGTTGGCGCTTTTGCCATCGGCGTAGCGGGGCAGGCCGCCCCAGCACGGTGTGGCGTCGACGTCTTCGTAACTGGCGCCGACGCCCAGGGTGGTTTCGGGGCTGAGGTCGATGTCCAGCGCGCCGTAGAACGCTTGGTCCTGGCGCTTCTGGATGTCCATGTAAGAGCCGCGCTCCTGCTGGCTGATCGCTGCGCGGCCGCGAATAGTACCGCTGTCATTCAACGGGCCGCCGGTGTCGACGTCGGCGCGGTAGTTGTCCCAGGTGCCGGCGGACAACGACAGGCTGCTGGTGGGATTGGCCTGGGGTCGCTTGCGCACGAAGTTCACCGCGCCGCTGGCGGTGCCGGCGCCCTTGAGCATCCCGGCCGCACCCTTGAGCACTTCCACTCGGTCGTAGATCGCCATGTTGGCGCTGAAACTGTCGGCTTGTACGTAGTCTTTGCCCATGTCCAACGGCACGCCGTCGTACTGGTACTGGCCGAGCATCTTGAAGCCACGGGAATAGAAGTACTTGCCGCCCATGGGCGACTCGTAGGTGGTGATCCCCGGCGTGCGTTCCATCACATCGTCGATGGTGGTGAGGTTCTGGTCATCCATGAGTTGGCGGGTCAGCACACTGACCGATTGCGGCGTTTCCCTCAGGCTGTGTTCGCCTTTGCCAATGGTCACTGCGCCGGTGGTGTACGAACCGGTGCCGTCGGTGATGACGCCCAAGCGCTCGCCGGTGACCATCGTGGCGCCCAGGTTCAGAGCGCCGGTTTCGGCCACTTCGGGCAGCAGCAACCACGTGTTGTTGCCCTGGCGCTGGGCTTCCAGGCCTTGGCCTCGCAACAACTGGCCGAGGGCCTGTTGCGGGTCGAAGCGGCCGTTGAGGCCTGGGCTGGCCTTGCCGGCGACGCTGGTGGCGTCATACGACAGGCTGATACTGGCCTGACGGGCGAACTGGTCCAGCGCATCGGCCAGGGAGCCGGCGGCGATATGCCAGTCGCGGGCCTGGATGTCACTGGCTGGGGTTTGAGCCATCACGGCCAATGGCACTGCCGCGCCACTCAGGCAGGCGCCGAGCAAAGCGGCCTGCGCTGCGCGCTTGAGGGGGGAACGTTGGAAGGGTAACGCTTGCATGACCGCGGGATGCTCCTGAAGGAAGTGAACAGAACCGGCCTGTTGATCGGCCTTTCCTAATAGGTCGAGCGGTAATGCGAATTCACCTCATTTATTTTTGAAGGGTTATACGCGGGGTGAAACAGTCACCCAATAACGGCTGCGGTAGGTGACGTCGACCTTGAGTGAATGCGCCACCAGGCTGAGCACTTGATCGGTATCGTCCAACTGATAGGTGCCCGACACGCGCATCCCGGCGACCGCTTCGCTGCACCGCAGCAGGCCGTTTCGATAGCGCCCCAGCTCGGCGAGGAAGTCATCCAGGCGCATGTTGTGGGCGCTGATCACGCCATCGCTCCAGGCCCAAGGGTCGAGTCCATTGGCGAGGGGAGGGCGGATGCCATTGCGGTCGAACAGCACCTGTTCGCCCGGCTTTATCAACTGCTGTGCGTGGGTGTCGTGACGGTCGGCAAACAGCGCCACGCTGCCCTGTTGCACGGCGAGCAATGTGCCTTGGGCGTCTTCGCGCACCAGGAAGCGGGTGCCAATGGCGCGCAAGTAACCGTCGCGGGTCTGCACCCAGAAAGGTCGGCTGTCGACGCCGGTATTGACCAGGATTTCACCCTGGCGCAGGTGCACCAGGCGCCGCTCTTGATTGAACGCCGTATCGAAAGCGCTGGCGCTGTTGAGCTGGATGTTGCTGCCATCGTTCAGCGCCACCCAGCGTCGTTCGCCGGTGACGGTACGGTAATCGGCCATCAGGGCCGGCAGCGGCGTGTAGTCGCGGCCAAGCCAGGTCAAACCGGCTGCGCCGGCCATCAGCCCGAGCAGTTTCAAGCCATCACGACGGCTGATGCGTTGGCGCGCACCCCGCAGGGCATGGCGCCCCACCTGGGCCGGTAGTTGGCTGAAGTCGTCATTCATCGTCGCCACCCGCTGCCACACTTGCTGGTGTTCGGCGCTGGTGTGCAGCCAGCGGTCAAATGCTGCGGTGCTGGCGTCGTCGGCTGTGTTGAAGCGCAGCGTGATCATCCACTGGATGGCCTGGTCTACGAGGCGCGGGTCATAGCTCGGCATAACGCAACCGATAACAGGCGTGCAGCGCCTTGGACAGGTCGCGCTCCACGGTCGCTTTGGACACGCCCAGACGCAGGGCGATCTGGGCGCAGGTCAGGCCATCAAGTTGGGCTAACAGGAACGCTTCGCGCACGCGCGGCTTGAGTTGGTCGAGCAGGCGGTCGATACGTTCGAGGCTGTCGAGGATCAGCCGCCGGGTTTCCTCCGACGGCACTTCAGCCTGCGGAAAATGCGCGAGGCTTTCGAGGTAGGCACGCTCCAGTTCACGGCGCCGGTACTGGTCGATCATCAGGCTGCGCGCGATGCTGCTCAGGTACGCGCGCGGCTGCTGCACCGTCTGCTGCTTGCGCGCATTGAGCAGGCGCACGAAGGTTTCCTGGGCCAGGTCGGCGGCATGCTCACGGCAACCGGTGCGCCGACTCAACCAGGCGCGCAACCACGAATGATGGGCATGGTACAGCTGGCCGATGGCGGCATGGTCCAGTGGGTGATCGCTCGACATGGGCATCCTGGCGCAGCAGTCTTAATTGATAATGTTTCGCATTCTAGACGTTGGTCGTGGCGTTGAGCAATCACTGGCAAGCAATGTATCCAGCACAATTTTTTGTTTGCCCAAAGCGCGCCGATTAGTCTGCGGGCTTTCCTGGTGGAGGGCTGAGCATGATCGACGTGGCGACCCTGGCGATATTTTCCGGTGCCGTGGTGCTGTTGTTGCTATCACCGGGGCCGAACATGGCTTTTGTCATCAGCCATGGCGTGACCCACGGCTGGCGCGGAGCAATGGCGTCGGCGTTGGGCATCTGTGTGGCGGACCTGCTGCTGACGGTATTGACTGCCAGCGGGGTGACGGCGCTGGTTGCCAGTTGGCCGCCATCCTTTGATGTGATCCGCTATGCGGGAGTGATCTACCTGCTGTGGCTGGTGTTCAAGACCTTGCAGAAAAGCCCTGGCCTGGACATGGCTCACATCAACCGCGTGGCCTTGGGCCAAGTCTGTTGGCAGGCGATGCTCAACAGCTTGCTCAACCCTAAGGCGTTGCTGTTTTTTCTGGTATTCCTGCCGCAGTTCGTAAGGCCCGAGGCCGGGCCCATTGCCATGCAGCTGATGGTGCTCGGCGGGGTGCTGACCGTGATTGCCGGTGTATTTCACGTACTGCTGGGGTGTTTTGGCGGGGCGCTCAGCCGGTTCTTTGCCAGGCGTTCAAACAGCGCCTGGCTGCAGAAGTGGGGCCTGGCGACGGTACTGATGCTGCTGGCGGTGCGCCTGGCGGTGATGTCTCGTCCCAACTGATCTTGGGCGGCGGGGAGCCCGCCAGGCAAGAGCTAGCGGCGCGCGTCCATGTCAGCCCAACCGCGCCGCCGCCCGTGCGGTGATCTCACCGCGCACCCTGCGCGATTCCAGCGTGCGCTTCTTCGCCTCTTCCAGCACATGCGCAGGCGCCGTCTGCGGGCTGCCCGAATCGAACGGCGGTGCGGGTGCATATTCGATCTGCAACTGCACCAGTTGCGCCGCCGCTTCGCTGTATAACTCGGCCGCCAGCACCAGCGCGAAGTCGATCCCCGCAGTGATTCCACCCCCGGTAAACAGGTTGCCGTCACGCACTACGCGCTCCTGCACCGGGATAGCACCGAGGGGGGCGAGCATGTCGTGGTAGGCCCAGTGGGTGGTGGCCTTGCGGCCGCGCAGCAGACCCGCCGCGCCGAGTACCAGCGAGCCGGTGCACACCGAGGTCACATAGCGTGCGGTCTGAGCCTGGGTCTTGAGGAAATCCAGGGTGGCCGGGTCTTCCATCAGCGCACCCACGCCGGAACCGCCGGGCACGCAGAGCACATCCAGGTTGGGGCAGTCGGCGTAGGTGGTGGTCGGTGTAAACACCAACCCAGTGCTGGAGGTGACCGGCGCAAGGTCTTTCCACACCAGGTGCAATTTCACGTCCGGCAGCGAACCCATCACGTCATAGGGGCCGGTCAGGTCCAGTTGCTGGATGCCGGGAAACAACACAAAGCCGATCTGCAAGGTCATCAGGGATGCTCCGATAAAGAGGTGGACGGCTTCACTCTAGAGGCCTAGGCTTTGGCGAATACGCCATTGAACCCACGAATTACGCCAATCATGCCCAGAATTGTCCACGTCCTCGCTTTCGATAACGCCCAAGTGCTTGACGTGACCGGGCCGTTGCAGGTGTTCGCTTCCGCCAATGACTTGGCCCGCCAGCGCGGCCTGCCGCTGCCTTATGCGGTCTCGGTGATCGCTGCTCAAAGCGCGCCGGTGATGACCTCTGCCGGGCTGGCCCTGGTAGCCGAACCGCTGCCCGCCGTCGATGCGCCTTGCGATACCTTGGTAATCGCTGGCGGCTGGGGCGTTTATGGCGCCTCCGAAGACTTGGCGCTGGTGGACTGGGTTCGGGAAAAGGCCCGGCATACCCGACGCATGACCTCGGTGTGCACGGGCGCATTTTTGCTGGCCGCCAGCGGCATGCTCGATGGCTGTCGCGTGGCGACTCACTGGACGCGCTGCGAGGAATTGGCGCGCCGGTTTCCTTCGCTGACGGTGGAGTCCAATCCGATCTTCATCCAGCAGGGCGCCGTGTGGACGTCGGCCGGCGTCACCGCCGGCATCGACCTGTGCCTGGCCTTGGTGGAAGAAGATCTCGGCGGCGCGGTAGCGCTGGAAGTGGCGCGGCACCTGGTGGTGTTTCTCAAGCGCCCCGGCGGCCAATCGCAGTTCAGCGTGACCCTGTCCCTGCAAAAGGGCGACAGCCGCTTCGCAGAACTCCACGCCTGGATGGCCGAAAACCTCACTCTGGAATTGAACATCCCGACCCTGGCCGCCCAGGCCGGCATGAGCGAGCGCAGCTTTGTGCGCCACTACCGCGCCGAAACCGGGCAAACCCCAGCGCGCGCCGTCGAGCTGATCCGCGTCGAAACCGCCCGCCGGCAATTGGCAGAGAGCAATGCGTCAATCAAACGTATTGCCGTGCAGTGCGGTTTTGGCAGTGAAGAAACCCTGCGCCGCAGCTTTTTGCGGGCCTTGTCGGTCACGCCCCAGGCCTACCGCGAACGCTTTTGCGCACTGGCCTGAACGAAAAGTACACCGTTGAACCAAGGTGCTATGTTGGCCTCCCACCCACAGCGGGCGGGGGGGTTATCGAAGCCTACGGCGGCACCCTCCGAGCTGAGAGCGAGGAGGGGCAGGGCAGCGTGTTCAGCTTCAGGATTGCCGCAGTGCCTTAAGCCCTATCGAGTAGCTCGATGATCGCTGACAGGGTCACCTGCGGTGCTTCCTGGGGAATATTGTGGCCCACGCCGGGCAACACCTGGCGTCGGTAAAAACCGCTGAAGTGCTCCACGTCATCGTCCTCTTCCGGCGGTGGGCCTACGCCGTCATCGGCACCGCACAACGAGATGCTCGGCACCGAGATCGCCGGTTGCATCGCCAACGCCTGCTCGATGGCTTCCAGCGCCGGATCGCCGGGCGCATACATGAAACGGTGGCGGTAAGAGTGAATCACCACCTCGACAAAGTCCGGGTTATCGAAGGACGGCGCCGTCTGCCCATACAGGTCCGGCCCCTCGGCCCATGACGGCGACCACAGCGCCCATAGCAATTGGCAGAGCTCGCGACGGTTGGCGGTCAACCCGTCCACACCGCGCTGGGTGTGAAAGTAATACTGGTACCACAACCGATGCTCCGTCACCGGCGCCCGAGGCTTGAGCGACTTGGCGATGTTCTGGATGTTGTAGCCATCCCCGGTCACCAGCCCGCGCACCCGCTGCGGCCACAGCGCGGCGACGATACACGCGGCGCGCCCACCCCAGTCATAACCCGCCAGCGTGGCTTGCGCGATACCCAGCGTATCCATGAACTCCAGCAGATCCTTGGCTAACGCGGCCTGTTGCCCGGAACGCATTACCTGCGCATTGATAAAACGCGTGGGGCCATAACCGCGCAGGTACGGCACCAACACCCGGCAGCCGCGCCCGGCGAGCACCGGAGCAATGGCGTCGTAAGCGCGCGGGTCGTAAGGGAAACCATGCAGCAGGATCACCGGCTCACCGTCGGCAGGGCCGTGGGCTTCATAGGCGATGTCGAGCATGGAGGTTTGCGCGTGGAGCAATGGGGCGGTCAGGGTCATGGTTGGGCTCCGTGGTTGGCCAGCGTTAGCACATTTGAAGGGACGCAAGGCCCTTGTGGTGAGCGGGCTTGCTCCGTGCTGGGCTGCGACGCGGCCCCAAAATCAGGCGTCGCGTTCTGTCAGGCAGAATGCGGCGTTTTGATTGGGCCGGTTTCGCCACCCAGCGCGGGGCAAGCCTGTTCGCCACAGCAGTATGTGTCAGCCTTTGCGTTTTTGTAGAGCACAGGCCGCTATTTGGACCGCAGTGAGTCAGTGCCTTACCGGTCACCTCTCAAGGTTGCCATACCGTTTTCTCCCCACTCAATTTACGGTCCAGGAATGTCGCCGCGCTGATCAGGGCCAAATGGCTCAACGCTTGGGGCGTATTGCCCAGATGCCGCGCCTGGCTGTCGAACTCTTCGGCATACAACCCCAGTGGGTTGGCGTAGCGCAGCAATTGTTCGAATTCCAGGTGGGCCTTTTCCACCTGGCCGGCGCGGGCCAGGCATTCGACGTACCAGAACGAGCAAGCGGTGAATGCGCCTTCGGTGCCTTGCAGGCCGTCGATCTGGCTGTCGTCGTTGCGATAGCGGTAGACCATGCCGTCGCGCACTAGGCTTTTCTGGATTGCTTCCAGGGTGCTCAACCAGCGCGGGTCGGTGGCAGCGACGAAGCGCACCAGCGGCATCAGCAGCATCGAGCCATCCAGTGCCGTGCTGCCGATGTGCTGTACAAAATGCCCGCGTTCTTCGTTCCAGAAGTTGCTCCAGATGTCGGCGTAGATCGCCTGGCGCGTCTGGTCCCAGCGTGCGAACGGCGCCGGCAGCGAGCGTTTGGAGGCCAGGCGGATCGCACGGTCCAGGGCCACCCAGCACATCAATCGCGAATGCAGAAAGTGGTGCTGCTCACCGCGCATTTCCCAGATGCCCACATCTTTCTGGTTCCAGATTTCGCAGACCTGATCGGCGACTTCCACGGTGTGTTTCCAACCCTCGTGGGAGATGGCTTCGCCGTACTTGTTGACCAAGTACACCGCGTCCATCAACTCGCCATAAATATCCAGCTGGATCTGGTCGACGGCCTCATTGCCGATGCGCACCGGCCGGGCGCCACCGTGTCCGCTGAAGTGGTCCAGCTCGGTTTCTGGCAGCTCCTGACGACCGTCGATGCCGTAGAGGATGTTGATTTTGGTCGGCTTGCCGCAGCAGTCGCTGACGCGTCCTTTGAGCCAACGCATGTAAGCATTGGCTTCGTCGATGAAGCCCAAGCGCATAAAGGCATAGACGGTAAACGAGGCGTCACGGATCCAAGTGTAACGGTAGTCCCAGTTGCGCTCGCCGCCGGGTGCTTCCGGCAGCCCGAAGGTGGCGGCGGCGATAATTGCGCCGTGTTTGCGCGAGGTCAACAGCTTCAGCGCCAGGGCCGAGCGGTTGACCATTTCGCGCCAGCGCCCACGGTAGTTCGATTGGGCGATCCAGCCACGCCAGAACTTCAACGTGTGGGCCAGCGCCAAGTCGGTACAGCTGCTGTCGACGCGTTCATCGTTTTGGCCGCCGAGGACAAATTCGGCGCCTTCTTCCTGAGTCAGGGTAAAGCTCGCCACGGCAGTGTTGTCTTCGAGTTGCAGTGGATGGCTGCTGGACAAACGCAGGCCAGGCTGGCCGTCGGCGCTGAAGCACACGGTGCCGTTATCGAGGGAGGCGGCGGTTGGCTTGCGTGCGTAGTCATGGCGCACGGCGCAGCGCAGGTGAATGTTGGCTTGGCCGCTGACCACGCGTACCCGGCGGATCAAGAGTGGCAGGTCATCGGCTTCTTCGCTGATGGTCAGCAGGTCCGTGATTTCCACCACGGCTTCATCGCTGAGCCAGCGGGTTTGCAGCACGTTGGTGTCGGGCAGGTAGATCTGCTCGCGGCGGGCGTTGGGCAAATCCGGGGCGAGTTGGAAGATACCGGCATCGGGGGTGTCGAGCAGCGAGCAAAAGATCGAGGGGCTGTCGAATTCCGGCCAGCAGAAAAAATCGATGCTGCCTTTATCGTTAACCAGCGCCGCGCTGCGCATGTCGCCGATGATGCCGTGGGCGTGAATGGCGCTCTGTGGTTCGTTTTTCAAATCAACCTTTTTCAAATCAACCATTGTCACGAAACTCCGGATATAGGCTCATGCCGCCGTCAATGAACAAGGTACTGCCGACCACATAGTCGGAGGCATCGCTGGCCAGCCAGACCACGGCGTTGGCGACGTCTTCCACATCGCCGACCCGGCCATACGGGATCAACTTGAGCAGTTCTTTTTCCGCCGCGCCTTCGGTGGCTGCGCGGTTGATCGCCGTCCGAATCGCCCCTGGCGCAATCCCATTGATGCGGATGCGCTGCTCGCTGACCTCTTGGGCAAGGCTGCGCATCAGCATTTCCACGCCGCCTTTGGACGCGGCGTAATTCACATGCCCGGCCCAAGGGATCAGTTGGTGCACCGAACTCATATGGATGATTTTGCCCGCCGCCCGGGACACACCTTCACGGATGCCCTGGCGGTTGAAGATACGCAGGGCAGCGCGGGCACAGAGGAACTGGCCGGTGAGGTTGACGCCGATCACGCTGTTCCAATCGTCGAGGGTCATGTCGACCACGGCAGCGTCCTTCTGCATGCCGGAGTTGGCCACCAGGATATCCAGGTGGCCAAACGCATCGAGGGTCTGGGCAAACAGCCGTTCTACATCGGCCTCTTTGGACACGTCGGCGCCAATGGCAATCGCCCTCCCGCCGTCGGCGTTGATCTGCGCCGCCAGCGCTTCGGCGGGGGCGGCCTGGCGGTTGTAGTTCAGCACCACGGCAGCCCCGGCCTGAGCCAGAGCCTTGGCCGCACCAGCACCGATTCCAGAACTGGCGCCCGTCACCAGTGCTACTTGTTGCTCTAACGAGATGTGCATTGCCCACCCAGCCTATTAATTCATGAGTTCAATTAGCTGACTGATGGCGCGCAACGGAAGTTCATCCGTGTGGTAGCTGGGAGAAATTGAGCCGACTCACACTGGTTGTTGTGCGGGTGCTTATATCCACGTATCCGTATCAAACCGCGCGCAATCGAGCGCAAGCGTTTCGACGTGTGGCGCACTGAGAACTCAGAACACCACTATGAGTTCGACCAGCAGCACTACACCCGCTCCAGCGACAACACTGCGGGGTTGTACCTGGGCTAGCCGTGTACGTTCTTTTTACAGGCCAGCGTCGGGTTCTAACCCGTATCGTTTGGGAAAAGTCGCAGCTCAGCGAGGGGCTTTGATTTTTTTGGCTATTTCTTACATCCATGCAGCGCATATTGCGGCTGACACAGGAACCGGTACCGACGAAAGCACCACGCATGGGAAAGCTGATGGGCTTCGACGTTACGTTGGAGCGACAAGCTGAAGATCGCGCCCACCGCAATGGAGAAAACTTATGTCGGTATCGATGTCCGATACACACGCTGCTGCTTCATCAACCTCTGCTCGTTCGCAGGACAATGTTGCGCCTCAAGGCAACGCCGAACGGCAGGTGCCCGCCCCGAACGGCAACGCGGCTGCGAACGTCAGGTTCCTGTCGCCGGAGAGCCAGGGCGGGCCGGTATTCGGCGATCGCCAGTCGTTGCCGGCCCGTCAGAACCCTTTTGAACGTATGGAACCTTCTTACAGCGCGCCGGCCACGTCGAATTTCGTGACCTCTTTCAAACACTGGGTAGGCCATTGTTTTTCCGGCTATCGACCACCCTTTCCCGGTTGCAGCAATCCACCACCGAGGCCAAACCCTGGTTGCAGTAATCCGCCACCGAGGCCAAATCCAGGCTGTAGTAACCCGCCGCCGAGGCCAAATCCTGGCTGTAGCAATCCACCCCCACGACCCAACCCCACCCCCTGCAGACCCTATCCGATGCCTCCATGCAGGCCTGATCCGCAGTACTCGTTGAAAAACAACGAACAGTTGGCGCAGCAGTTGAGCGACAACTTCAACGCCTTCAGGGACCGCAATAACCCTGGGTATATAAGCGTTGATAGTATCCATGCGATGGCCAAAAAAGGCTGGTCTCCCGATCCCGTCACGAACGCGAACATTCGCCTGGCCAACGAGTTGCTACGTCGTCCAGAACTGATGAGCGCCCTTGACCGGAATACCTCCACCGGTGCGTTGGATGGCCTGATCAATCGGCAAAATGTGAATGCTGTAATCAAGGGAGAAAATTACTTCAAATACAAGAGCGACAAGGAGTTGGCCGGGGAAATGCTTAAGCACTTCAACGAGTTGAAAAGTAATCCCAGGGCCGGGGAACTGAGCTTCCATGACCTCAGGCGGTTGGCGTCACAGTCTCAGACGGGCGATTCTTCCAAGGATCACCTTGTCCAGCTTGCCCAGGAAATTCTCAGACGCAGTGACGTGTTGAAGAAAATGGACAATCTCGCGGGCCGTGATAACGACGGTCGCATCAGCTGGCAAGCGCTCTACCAGCTTTCCCGTTAACCGAAACTCAGACGCCGTTATTGAATGACGGCGTCTGCTTCAATTGTGTCAGGAACTGTTTACGCCGATTTACCACATAGGTCATATGCACCGTCTTTCAAATTCCAAGTGGAGGGCTAGCAAATGACGTCAACCTCGTTTCACTCATCTCAACCCAGCTGTCATGAGTTGTTTCGTGATCCCCATGATGGCGACTCAACTCTGTCCAAAGGCGACATAGCGACGCAAGAGTCCCTGGCCCTGCAGACTGCGCATGCTGTCGAAGCCAGGCGCATGAGGACATTCGCAGGTCAGCACAAATTCCAGGCGCCCGTAGAGGAAGATTTTTGCAGGGGACTGCTCAAGTCCAACCACGCCTCTAGTGATAACGCCAAGCCACTTAAACACTCCAGGCTGATGAATTACCTGACAGCCTGGTGGAGTCGGTAAAGGCGCGCTCGTGGTTTTTTACATGCTGTCATTGGAATTCATTGGTCGTAAGGAACTGTCGTATTCGTCCAGCCACACATGAGGTGCTTGCCTGAGTGGAATCCATTCAATGATTTCGGCCGCCAAGGGGGCGATCACCGTACAGGCAGGGATCGGAAAAAAGTTGGAGAAAACCCATGAAAATCGAGGGTGTACTACCTCATGGTGGGCCTCTGGCACTGGACGGGATGGTTTCGAGACCCACAGCGCCAGCGTCGCAAACCCACGCTGAAACCTGGAATGACGCTCGCCCAGCGCACCCGGAAAACGCGTCGCGCGGGCGATTGCCGTTGCGCGGTACATTGTCGGTGCTGCATCACCGAGCGCTGCAGAACCTGTCAGTGACGCGCGCCAATCTTTCGCCTCCCGGGGTGGCGTCCACGGACAGCCAATTAGCAACGGCCCTGGAGAAAGATTTTGGCAGGCTGCACCCATTCCTGAACGAAGGACGTTTGACCTGGTCGTCATTGCGGCGCGTTGCCGCTGAACGTACGGGTCAACACGAGGAGTTGGACCGAACGATTCAGGTGGTCAGTGAAATTCTGAAGCGACCGCGATTGAATGACGCGATCTTGAGCCGCGATGGTGATATTACTCGTGACAGTCTCAGGGCCGCCGCCCAAACATTGCAGGGCAATAGTTCTCCGAGCGTGTTCAGCCAGGATCCGTTCCATGCCCAGAGTAACACCCAGGTGGTGCAGGCCCTGCAGGGCCACTTCGAGCAACTGAGAGACAAATCCCAGGACCGGACGTTTCTGTTTGAGCAGCACCAGTACGTCGAAATCGCCACACTCAAAGCGGTCATGCAGGACCCGTATGCTGTTGACCCGCAGGGTATCCCAGTGCTGGAGCCGTCCACCGGCATGCCCAGGCCCAAGTACAGCGAGCTTTGCGTCTACACCGCAAAGAACATTCTGGAGCGGCCAGGGTTACTGCCTTCACTGGAGCGCGCGAACGGAACGCGACTATTTGGGCCTCCTCAAAAGGAAGGCTGGCTCAGCAACAAAAGTCTCGATCGTTGGCTGGAACAAGACGAAGCTCGCAAGGCGCGCTGATGGTTTACACCTTGAGAATTTTGCCGCTGAGGGACACACCCGCAAGCAACAATGCGATCAGCACGAAGGCGCTGCTCAGGCTGCTGCCATGCGCGATGAAACCGATCACGGCGGGACCGGCAAGAATCCCGGCATACCCCAGGGTAGTGATGGCGGGCACGGCGATGTGCTCTGGCATCACTGTCTGTTTACCGACGGCGGTATACAGCACCGGTACGATATTCGAACACCCGGCGCCTACCAATGCGTAGCCCAGCAGAGCGGTTTCCCAGGCAGGAAGCAGCGTCGCCAGCAACATGCCGGCGGTGGCCAGTGCGCCCCCGATCACGATCACCCGCGTAGCGCCCAGGCGCCGTACGATGGCATCACCCGTCAAACGGCCGGCGGTCATGGTCAGGGCGAACGCTGCGTAACCCAGGCCAGCGTAGGCTTCGTCAAGTCCGCGTTCGGCACTGAGGAACACCGCACTCCAGTCAAGCACGGCGCCTTCGGCCAAAAACACGATAAAGCACAGACAGCCGATAAACAGCACCACGCCGTGGGGAACAGCAAATGCCGGGCCCGAACTTTCACTGCCGTAGGGCAGCAAATGCGGCCCGGCCTTGAGCAGCGCCACCGCCATGATGACGATCACCACCAGGGTCGCTTGGAGAGGCGACAGCCCCAGTCCCAATAACCCGGCAACCCCCGCCGCGCCGACAATACCTCCCAGGCTGAACAAACCATGGAAGCCCGACATCATTGTTTTGCCACTGGCCCGCTCAACAATCACGGCTTGCAGGTTCACCGTGGAGTCCACAGTGCCCAAGCCCGCGCCAAACAGGAACAATGCGGCGATCAGTAACGGTATCGAGCTGACCGTGGCCAGCATGGGCAGGGCCAGGCAGATCATGATCGTGCCGGCGCTCAGCACGCGTCGGCAACCATAGCGCGATGCCAATGCGCCGGCGGCCGGCATGGCGATGATAGACCCCACCCCCAGGCACAACAGCAGCAGGCCCAAGGTGCCCTCACTCAGTTCTGCACGAGCCTTGGCGTACGGCACCAGCGGCGCCCACGCAGCAATGCCGAAGCCGGCGATAAAAAATGCAATACGTGTCGACATCTGCTCCAACCGCCCGGGGATCACGGGCGCGGAGGTGGGAATGGCAGTCATGAAAAATCCTTGGTTTTGCGTTCAACGAACGGTGTCCGACGCGACATCCTTGCACATCGGGCCTTGGGGGGCGAGCCGGGTTCCCCGGAGATGACCTGTACTCAGGTTAATTTTTAAAAACCAGGAACCCTATGGATGTCGGCAGCCACAACAGGAGGTGTTGAGCTCGTAGGAGGCGGCCTGGAAGGTGCGTAATCCCTGTGGGAACCGGTGAACCCCGGGTTTCTCGTGGTGGATTACCACCTTCCAGGCCGCCTCCCACAAACGCTATGTTGTGTAATACGCTGCTGGCCAAGCCTGTAGGCAAGTGAGCGGACGAACCGATGAAAATTGGAAGGCGACTAGTACCATGACCCTGTTCTATGACGCACGAGGCAATATTTATGGCGTGACCAGCCCGGCTTTTTTACGAAACCAGGGCATTGAGGTGCCCGACAGCGCCGCGCAAGCCGTGCGTGCTCGCGAGCGTTGGGCAACCCGAGCCATAACGTCTGAATGCGATTGGGATTCGACGCCGCGTCCCATCAATGCCAAGCCCCACCGCTGTGATGGTTTGTTGGTTGGCCCGTTCCAGACCGAGCCGCCGTTTGACCTATTGATCGTGAACACCGACGGCTCCCTGGCTGAGCGCAGTGGCAATGGGTTGACGATTTTCGCCCAGGCCCTCACTGACCAGGGCTTGATGACTGAGGCGTGTGAATTGCGAGTGCATCATGACAAGCCTGATGCAGTGTCGCCGGTGGTGACTCGTGTCGAGCCTGCCGTCTACGAGCACCTCTCGGGATTTTGGCTGGCCTTGGGTTTGCCTGGATTTGGGCCGTCAGCCGTTGGTGCGCAAGAGGTGGAGCAGACAATTCTGGCCGGCACTGAACTGAGTTACGTGAGGGCGTTGGCGGCTATCGATCCGCGGTGGACACACAGTCAGTTTGTGCGTGTAGGTAACCCTCATTGTGTGACCTTGGTCGATCAGGCGTCAGCTTTGCCGGATAACCTACAGATGCAGCAACCCGCGTTGTATGAACCCTTGCAGGCGATAGCCTTCGCCCCTCCGGCTGGCAGCGGTCGCCCCTGTTGGGCCGGGATCAATTTGCAATGGGTCGCCAGGCACTCCCGCAACCGAGTGATTGCCCGGGTGTTCGAACGGGGAGAAGGCCCTACGGCGTCCTCCGGAACCAGCGCCAGTGCCGTGGCCTGTGCGGCTTGGCGAGCGGGTTGGGTTGAGGGCGGTGAAGTCGCCGTGGTGATGCCTGGTGGCACTGCGCCGGTCCGCCTGCATACGCAGAACGACACACTGCAGAGCGTCAGTCTGTTCGGGACCGCGCGGCCTCAGGCGTAAAGCTTTTTGAATCGCTGATGCCCAAGGGGGTGTCAGCTGTTTCACGATCAATTAATTGATTAGACGAAAGTTGGTGTAGGGCATTTCTTGTCTTTAAGAAGTGTTTGGTTGAATAGAATTAATATCTTGTAAAAGACCCTTCAATCTTCGTTGTACGAAACTTCTCTTTTATTTTTCCGAGGTCGATTTTTTCCTGAAATCGCTAAGCTTCATGGCGTTCAGGCGCTTTCTCTCGGTAACTTTTCTACGTTTGACGGGGAAAGTATTTCAGTACGGTAATAAATAGATTTGGCGGGTAACAACGGATGGTTAGTGCGTTTTTTTCGTCACGTTTCAATTTGATCCTTCCAGGTATTAAAAGTGACTTTCAAGTGTTGGCGTTCAAAGGCCAGGAGGTCGTTGATCAACCATTTTTTATTCAGGTGCAGGTGGTCAGCGAAAATCCTTCACTGGATCTGGAGGCTTTGCTCCACCAGCCTGCATACCTGGCGTTCGGCGACACGGATACAGGCTTGCATGGGCAGATTTACGCAATTGGCCGCGATGATCCTGGCCGGCGGCTCACCCGCTATCACCTGACGTTGGCGCCGCGCCTCGCCTACCTTGGTCATCGGCGCGACCAGCGGATTTTCCAGCAGCGCAGCGTTCCCCAGATCATCGCGACAGTCCTTGAGCACCACGGCATTCTGGCCGACAGCTATGCCTTTGAGCTGGGGCCGGTGGTGTATCCGCCTCGTACGTTCTGTGTGCAATACGCGGAAACCGACCTCCATTTCATCCAGCGGCTGTGTGAAGAGGAGGGCATTCATTACCACTTCCGTCACAGCGAGGGCGCGCATGTGTTGGTATTTGGCGATGACCAGACCGTATTCCGCCGCTTGCCCGTGCAACGTTATTCACCTGCCGGCGGGCCGCGGGCTGATACGCGGGTTATCCAGCGTTTCGATGTGCGCCTGGGCACCCGCAGTGGGCAAACGGTGCGCCGCGATCATGACTTTGAACATCCCTCCTTGCGCTTACAGACCACCGCAGGCTCGACCGCAGCGCAAACCCTTGAAGACTACTGTTATCCAGCAGGTTTTAGCGGTCATGCACGGGGTTCGCGCCTGGCACGCAGAGGCTTGGAGCGCCATCAACGCGACCGTTTTCGCGCGCTGGGCAAGAGCGACCAGCCGGTATTGCGCAGTGGGCATTTCCTTGAATTGCAGGACTATCCAGACCCGCTTTGCAACGACCTTTGGTTAATCACTTCGGTCCGGCACGAGGGGTATCAACCCCAGGTGCTGGAGGAAGCGATAGAGGAAGTGGGTACATTTCAGGGGTATCGCAATCGCTTCACGGCGACACCCTGGAGTGCGACGCATCGACCGCCCCTCAAACACCCCAAGCCGACCATCAACGGGACTCAGACCGCAACGGTCACCGGGCCTTCCGGTGAGGAGGTGCATTGCGATGCATACGGTCGGGTGAAAGTGCGATTTCATTGGGACCGGTTGGACAAGACCGATGACAAAAGCAGTTGTTGGGTGCGAGTGGCGTCAGGATGGGCCGGTGATGGGTTTGGCGCAACGATGCTCCCACGGGTGGGCATGGAAGTGCTGGTGACCTTCCTTGAAGGAGACCCGGACCAGCCGTTGATCCACGGTTGCCTGCCGAATGCGTTGCACATGCCTACCTATCCTTTGCCGCAACACAAGACCCGCAGTGTCTTGCGCACTCGCAGCACCCTGGGCGGTGAAGGTTCCAACGAGTTGCACCTCGAAGATCGTCGTGGCGAGGAGCTCATCTACGTTCGGGCTCAACGGGATTTTGAGCAACAGGTGGGCCATGACGCTCGCTTGGAAGTGGATGGGGAGCGACGGGAAATCATCCGGGGGTTAAGCACGGTTCACCTGGAAAGTGAGGAGCATCGTCATGTCACGGGTGATCGTAAGGTTGTTCTCAAAGCCAGCGACCACCTGGACGTGCAGGGCGATAGCCAGACGTATGTCCGGCAGACCCTCGTGATCGAAGCTGGCCAAGAGGTGCATCTCAAGGCCGGTGCCAGCTTGGTGATCGACGCCGGCGCACACCTGAGCTTTAAGGCGGGCGGAGAGCACCTGGTGATCCAGGCGGGAGGTATTTTCAGTAGTCGGCCCATTACCCTCGGTGGCACACCGTCCGCGACCGGGTCGGCGAGTTCTGTGTCGGTTGCTACAGCCCCTGAAGTCTCCGTTGTCCAGGGCGTCATCATGCACTTGGCCAAGCAACTGGGCGCGGACTTCTGTCCAGTGTGCGAACGCTGCCGCGAAGGCCTGTGCGATATTAGTGAGAGGGCTGCCTGATGGACAACCTTCCAAACCAATGGATGAGCCAGCAGCTGCAGGCAGGGCGCAGGCTGTGCTTGATACTTGAAGGCAGTAACGCAGCCCGCCAGCCGATGTTGGCAGCGCGAGGCTTTCCAGACTATTGCAGCCTCTACGCACAAACCCCGCTGGCGGAAATCGCCACGGCTGGCCCCTTGATCCTGTTGCTGGATCAGGTTGGCGAGCCCGCGCTGCTCGATCTTCTACAAAAGCCGGAGATGAATTGGGGGTGGTTGGGCAGTTTGCCAAACGTGGACCTCACGGACGTGACGCGGCATTGGCGCGACCGGCTGCTGGTCGGGCCCGAGGGGCACCAGGCGCTGTACCGATTTCACGACAATCGTACGCTGGCGCGTGCACTCAACTGCCTGAAGGTTGGGCAATGGCCAGCATTCCTAGGTCCGCTGTTCAGCGTGTGTTACTGGCATGAAGACCGTTGGCACTATGGCAGTAACCCTGCTCCCGGTGATTATCCGGTGCCCGATCCAGCCCCTTGGCTGAACATACCTAACCCAAATGCCCACGCCATTTTGCACGCCAATATCCTGCGTTACCTGCTGGCGGAGCACAGTGAAAGTCTGGCAGCGCTGGTCGAATTCCAAGACCCCAGGGTATGGCTGACCCAGGTACTCGAACAGGCTCGGGCCTGGCAATGGAACCGGCCGGAGCAGTTGGAATTTCTGGTAGTGCGACGGTTGGAAGAGGCCAGTCGCGCCAGTGTGATTCGATGGCAGCCAACCGTCGGAGAAACCCCTGAAGATCATTTCCAGCGGACGTTGCAGCTGTGGTGCTCGGTGGAGAAAACCGATGAGTAGGCGGATCTTGGGTGTGCTGCTGGCGCTGGGGATGGCGGGGCTTTCGGGGTGTGCGGTAAAGCCGGTCGAAAGCTTTACGCTGCAGGTGGATCTACCACCGGAATTTAAACTTAAAACAGCCGCCAACTACAGGCCCGCCACGGGTGAGACTTGCACCTTGCCAAGGCGTCGAGGCAAGCGGCCAGAGCGGAAGGTCTTTTTTACCGAATACAAACCTGCGGCCAGTCGGGTGAGTTATCAATTGCCGCTAACTGAAACGGTGGAGGGATGCCCGCTGGTGTTGCGTGGCGTCGAGTTTGATTTTTATGCGAAATGGGGGAAACGGGATGGGGATGTTGGGGGGGATATTGCGGGCATTTCCATTATCGATCGCCTGGATTCGCCCCGGATGCCTGAGTCCGGTGTTCAGGAGCTGCCGGGTCAATGTCAGTGGTGGTTTCGAACGGTAGGCCCCCTTCATGGGATCAGGAAGATTCTGCAATGCCGTTCACTGGACGCGGCAGGTCAACTGCAAAAAACGCCCGCAGGGGGTGTTGCACAGCGCGATGAGCTACCGGGTAAAACGCTTAGGGTGGTGCTGACTTTAACCGAGGAGGAACAGCCGGCTTTTGACGATAGATGGATAGCTGTTCCAGGCGGGTGGAGGCGTTGTAGAGGTAAAAGTTTCGAGGATTTGCATGCCTATTGCGGCAGTAACACTAAGGACTTCAAGCCTATAAAAATGCCAGATGGGCGCATATGTGATGTCTATCCAACGTGCAGTGTAAAGGAGTGAAATCATGGTGCAGGACGCATGGAAGCGAGATTTTTTCAGTGACAGGATGCCCGCGTGCCCGTTGCGAGGAGCATGGATGAGCTTTGGCTTAGTAGATGAAACAGGTAGTGGCAAACCCTATGGCGGCCTTCCATTTACTATCTACGACAGTGCCGGAGCCCAATACGAAGGACGATTAAATAGTGACGGGTTCGCCAAACTTCAGGGCCTTTATTGTGGTCCCGCAGTTCTAAGCTTAGATAATCAATACACTGGGCAAGAAGAGCCCTACCGCGAACTAATGACTCGTAGGACTTACCAGTTGCCGATCTCTGAGCTTCAAATCCGTGCTGAGCGAACGGCTTTTTCAAACACCAACGGTAAGCGAACCGAGAGCAATCGTTCACCGCAGAGCACGGATCAGTTTTATCAAGTCGAAGTGAGCGACTTGGTTCGTCACATTGCCCACCTACCCCCTGTAGCACCTTCAGCCCATCGCCCCCAACGCCACGCCCTAAAAATGATGGCAGACCTCGGCTTCGGTCCACCTCAGCCAGCCTTGTTCGGGGTCGTGCTCTTCCCCAACAACCACACCGTTCTCGAAGTACGCCCGCTTCGAGCCTTGCGCCCAATGCTTTCCACTCAAGACGATTTCTGTGCCTTGAACCTGTACCAGTTGGCATTGTTTGCATCACTGAGTTATTGCAACTTCGGTCAGGTGCCGCCGGAGAAACCCCAGGATGAAGTGCATTTTCCGCTAGACCCAAGTGTCGGAAATCTATTTGCTGAGCAGCTTTCAGGGCATCAGGAAGCGTGGCGGGTTGATCCGGAGCAAACACAGCGTTTCTATCCATTCTATGAGGAAGTCCCGTACTCCAGGCGCTTCGAAATCCTGCCCTTTGATCCTGCGTTATACCCACAGAATCGCCCGGAACTGGGGGATGAACAGGAACACCCCGCGCGCTTGCATTTCTTCGATGACGAAAAAGGCGGCACTGATACCCAGGCGTTCATCACTCACCACGATGAGGTAATTCTGATAGCGGTGCGAGGCACTGCCAGTTCAGCTGATGGGTTGCGAGATGCCAACGCCCACCAGGTGCTTTTCGCGGAGGGTGTTGGCAAGGCGCATGAAGGGTTTTATCTGGCATACCAAGCGGTGCGTGATTTCGTACTACGCTACCTTGATCAGTTTCACACAGGCCAGCGCATTGTGATTTGTGGCCACAGCCTGGGCGGCGCGATTGCGTTGCTCCTGGCTGAAGGGTTACGTCGAATTCCCGATGCTAATTACAACGTCCTTCTTTACACCTACGGCGCTCCCCGCGCCGCCGACTCGGAGTTCACTCGCGGCGCATCCACGTTGGTTCACCATCGCATCGTCAACCACAACGACCCCGTTCCCAGCGTCCCTGCGCCCTGGATGAATACCACCGCCAAGCTCTGGATCCCTGGCGCCGTCACGCTATTCAGCGCGCCCACCGCAGGTGGTCTGCTGTTCGCAGCCGGCTTGGTACGTATTGGCGGCAACCCTTACCAACATCATGGCGAGCAGCAGCACTATATGCCGATCGTGCTCCCGGATGGCACGCACTCGTCGGTATTGTGGAAGCCTGGTTGTGAGTCCATCGAAGAGGCTGGTCACAGTCGAGCGTTGCAAGTGCGAGGTGACATGCCCGACCGCGAAGGTTTGATCAGGCAACTGGTGCAATACAAACAGCACTTCATGACCGCCAGCTATATCCCTGCTGCCTGGGCGACGTTGCGGCGCTGGCAACAAGCTTTGGATAGCAACGGCCCTCTGGTGACCCAGCGCGAGTTTGAACTGCTCGACCATGCCCTGGCGACCATGCGCAAACAACTGCAAGACAAGCGGCGTGAACTCACCCGACATCGCCCGACCAACGCACGGTCCTATGAATATCACGAGCCCTTGAATGCCGAGATCGACCGCCTGCACACCAGTCGCGAACGCCTGCAAACCCTGCGTTGGCGTCGCCTCGATGCCCGTGATATCTACGGGAGCCACGCCCACTCTGCAGCGCTGCCGCCGAGCCTGAAGCGCTGGTTCCGCCATCGTGAAAACCAGGCACTGCCTCAGGTCGCCAGTATCCCTCCCGCCACGCCAAGCGAGCTGGGGAGGGCGCAATCGCTGGATATCGACTCAGTCGTATGATCCCCGTGCTTACACAAACTCCACCTGCGCGGGCTGGCGCTTCATCAACACCTTGCCGTTGCGAATCGAGTACAGCGGTAGTCCTTGGCTGCGAATCACCTCGTAGTCGCTGTCCGCCGAGAGGATCAACAAATTGGCTGGGCGTCCAGGCTCAAGGCCGTAGCGATCACCCAGGGCCATGGCCTTGGCGCTGTTGTCGGTCACCAGGTCGAGTGCGCTTTGCAGGTTGCGGTAGCCGAGCATGTGGCAGATATGCAAACCGGCTTCGAGCACCCGCAGGATGTTGCCGTTGCCGAGCGGGTACCAGGGATCGACGATGGAGTCCTGTCCGAAGCACACGTTCATGCCCGCTTCGAGCAGTTCGTTGACCCGCGTGACACCTCGCCGTTTCGGGAAACTGTCGAAGCGGCCTTGCAGGTGGATGCTTTCGGTCGGGCACGAGACGAAGCTGATACCGGAGTGGCCCAGCAGGCGGAACAACTTGGCGCAGTAGGCATTGTCGTAGGAACCCATGGCCGTTGTGTGGCTGGCCGTGACGCGGGCACCCATGCCGCGGCTGCGGGCTTCTTCTGCCAACACTTCGAGGAAGCGCGAATGGGGGTCGTCGGTTTCGTCGCAATGCACGTCCACCAGGCAACCGGTGCGCTCTGCCAGGTCCATCAGGAATTTCACAGAACTCACGCCTTGGTCGCGAGTGTATTCAAAGTGGGGGATGCCGCCGATCACGTCGGCGCCCAGGCGGATGGCTTCTTCCATGAGCTCGCGGCCGTTGCGGTACGACTCGATGCCTTCTTGAGGGAAGGCGACGATTTGCAGGTCGATCAGGTGCGTGCTTTCTTCGCGCACTTGCAGCATGGCCTTGAGTGCCGTGAGGTCGGGGTCGGTCACGTCGACATGGGTGCGTACGTGCTGGATGCCGTGAGCGGCAAGGGACTGGATAGTTTTCGTGGCACGGGTCCTGGTGTCTTCCTCGGTGATGGTGGCTTTGCGTTCTCCCCAGCACTCGATGCCTTCGAACAGGGTGCCGCTCATGTTCCAACGTGGTTCGCCAGCGGTAAGAGTGGCGTCAAGGTGGATATGGGGTTCGACGAAGGGCGGGATTACCAGATTGCCAGCGGCATCCAGGTCGCCAGCCTTCATGACGGGTGGCGTCGCTTGTGGGGTGATGCTGGCGATCCGGCCGTTTTCCAGGTGCAGATCATGCAGGCCTTCACGGTTGCGCAGGCGGGCGTTGATGATGTGCATGGGCAAGTTCCTCTTGGCTAAAAACAATCAGGCAGACAGCCGCCAGATCATCAGGGCAATGCCGATGTCCAGGCGGTCATATGAATTATCCAGCGTCAGCCCGCACAGGGCTTCGATGCGCTGGATGCGGTGGGTCAGGGTATTGCGGTGTACGGCCAGGCGCTGGGCGGCGGCCATCAGGTTACCATTCTCGTGAAACCAGGCTTCCAGGGTCGGCATCAGGCTGGGGCCATGGTGCAGGTCGTGGCGCAGCAACGGGCCGAGGCGCTCATTGAGAAATTGGTCGAGCAGGGCGCGATCACGCACGCCGCTGAGCAACTTGAGCACGCCCAATTCGTCATACACGCACAATCCGGCCCGCTCGCTGAACCGTCGTGCGGCGGCCAGGGCCTGGCGCGCTTCATCCTGTGCTTGAGCCAGGCGCTCGGCCGGATGGCGCGCTGCGCTCAAGCCGATAAATAGCTTGAGGGGTGCCAGGCGCAGGTTCAGGGGCTTCAGCCACTGGGCCAATTGCTGACGGTTGGCCGAGGCCGCGCCAGCATCCGGCGCCGGTAGCAACAGGGTCCATTGTCCGGCCCGCCCGAGTATCGGCAGCGCGGTCGACAACTGACGCAAGCGGCGACTGATTGCATCGTGCTGTCGGGCCAGTTGCGCCTCCACCCGCGTCGCGTCGTCTTGGGCGAACAGCAATTCACTGCCTTCCAGTTGCAATTGCACAATTTGCCAATGCCCCGCCAGGGACATGCCCAATTGCACGGCGCGGTGCAGCAGCAGATCCAGGGATTGATAGTCACCGGTCAGCAAGCGCTCCAGCACATCATGGCGTGAGCGCCCCAGCTGTTCGGACTGAATCAGTGCGGAGCCGATAGCCTGGGTCACCAGTACCATTTTCAACGAATAAGGCTGTTCGATCAGTGGCATGCCGGCGGCTTCGGCGGCGTCGAGTAAACGCTGGGGGATCGCCTGGATATATGCCGGCCCGGTAAGAATCACCAATCCGGCGACCTGGCGCTGACACGCTTCGTCCAGCAGTTGCAGCAGATTGGCTTCATCCCGTGGGTGGTTGATGCCGGTGACGAACACCAGTTCGCCGCCCAGTACCCACTCGGCGATCCCGCTGTTTTCCGCCACGTACGGCCAGCGAACGCGGTTATCCAGGCTGGCTTCACCGGCCCGCAGGCGCATGGATTCCAGTCCGGGCAGTGCCAGTACGTCGGCGAGGGTCAGGCTCATGCCTGGGCGTCAGCCAGCGGTACACGCACGCGTAGTACGGCGGTCAGCGCGATGTAGGTCAGCGACGCGGCAGCGATCCCCACCAACGGCGCGACCCAGGGTGAGTTGAATGCCAGCACGGTGCCCACCGCATACGCCACCAGCCCCGGCCAGTTGAACGCCGGCAGACGCGCTTCAGCCAGGCGCGGGTATTGGCCGCGATAGCGGTAGAAGAAGTCCGCCATGATGACGCCACCAATGGGTGGGATCACCGTGCCCAGGAGGATCAGGTAGGGCACCAGCATGTCGTACATGCCGAGCAGCGCCAGCAACGTGCCGATCACCGCACCAGCCAGGGTCACGGTTTTGCGGCGTTTGGTGCGCAGCAGATTGCAGCCGGCCACGGCGAAGTTATAAATGGTGTTGTCTTGGGTGCTCCAAATGTTGAGCAGCAACATGGCCATCGCCGCCATGGCAAAGCCTTGCAGCAGCAATACTTCCACCACGTCCGGTTGCTGATAGACGATGGCGCCATAGGCCCCGATCAACACCATCAGGCCATTGCCGATAAAGAAACCGATCAGGCTGGCCAGCACCGCCACCCTGGCTGAGCGTGAAAACCGCGTCCAGTTGGTGGCCTGGGTCGCGCCGCTGACAAAGGTGCCGAACACCAGGGTGATTGCCGTCGACAAGTCCAGTTCAGCGGTCGGCACCACCGCCAGCAACCCGTCCAGCCCGCCGATTTTCACCGTGGCGACCCACATCGACAAAAACAGCAACAGGCCCATGGCCGGCACCGCGATGTAGGACAAAATCTCCAACCCGCGATAGCCCACGTAGGCTGTCGCGCAGAACACCAGGCCGAACAGCACCATCAAGGCCAGCACACTGCCCTGGCTCAGCTCGAAATATTTACCCAGCACCACGGCAGCAGTGGCGGTGCCCCAGGCGTACCAGCCGATTTGGGTGAAACCGAGGATCAAGTCGCTGAGTTTGCTGCCCACTTCGCCGAAGCAGAATCGCCCCATCAGCACCGAGTTCAAACCACTCTTGAAGGCAATGTAGCCCAGGCCTGCGGCGTAAATACCCAGCAGCAGGTTACCCAGGGCCACCACGCCGAGCATGTCGGTGAAGCTGAACGCTACTCCCAGCTTGCCGCCGGCAAACATGGTCGCGGTAAAAAACGTAAAGCCCAACAGCACCATGGCGGTTGACGCCAGGCCCTTGCGCGCATGCATGGGGACTTCGCTTAAGGGGTAATCGTTGCCCGTTTCTTGCTGCGTCATGTGCCTTGCTCCCTGAATGAGTGACGAGGCCTATTGCACCGCGCGTGCCAAATCCGCAGCAGTGACGGGCGCACGGCGGCGGCTGTGCACGGTGCACAGTATTTATAGCCAAACAGGGGAGACGCGCAGAAAAGAATGTTCGCTGTGCCCAGTCGGGCACGAAAGCAGTGCAGGGGTGATACAAAATGGATCAGTCGGACAGCGTGTGTGATCGCTGGGCTTGTGTCCGGCCGTCGGCGCAAGTGCTCCTTACCGTCGGGACGCATGGCTGTAAGTGAGGCAGCCACAAAAAAACCACCGCATGGGTGGTTTTTTCACATCGCTGGCTTACTCGCCGCGATAGATACAGCCGCTGGTGCAGGTCTCATGGATGCGAATTGCGCTGAGTTCTGGCAGCAGTGGTTTCAGTTCATTCCAGATCCACTTGGCCAGCACTTCGCTGGTTGGGTTTTCCAGGCCTGGGATGTCATTGAGGTAGTTGTGGTCGAGGCGTTCATAGAGTGGCTTGAAAATCGCCTTGATCTCCGAGAAGTCGCGAATCCAGCCGGTGTGGGGATCCAGGTCGCCGCTCAGGTGAATCGCCACCTTGAACGAATGCCCATGCAGGCGCCCGCATTTGTGGCCATCCGGCACGTGCGGCAGGCGGTGGGCGGATTCGAAGGTAAACTCTTTGAAGATTTCCACGGTGTGACCTGTAGGGCTTGTGTTGCGTGGGTTTGGGAATATTGTCAGTTGCTGGTGTACTGATCAATGTACTGATTGGTCGTTGCTGGGCGTTGTTGAGGTCATCCATTCAGCAATTGCCGACTGGCGCCAGGCGACCGAATTGGGGCCTATTCTAACCTGTTTTGGGAATGTGCCCTCCCTGATCCGCCGATAAACTGTATTGCGGCCCAGGCCTGTGGTGTAAAGCACCTCGTCGAGGCGAAGGAAACGATCAATTTTTTCTGCTGCTGCCATGTTGAATCTCCGTGCCGCGGGCGGCGTGAGTCAATGAGCCGCGCTGGGCGGCAGAAGGTGGGTTAGGGTTATGCTCTTTCGCAGAGATCCAAGCCGATCTGGCTTACGCGATCGACACAGGCTGGGTTCAGCCAGATGCATTCGGTGCGGTTGGCTGTACCGCGGCCGGCGCTGATGCGGGCAGATGTGCTGTAGCTGGCCCAGCCGGGTAGAAGCTCCGCGTACAGGTCACTCGGGTATCCCGACAGCACGACCATTCCTTCTAGATCGAGCAAAACCCCGAGTAGCTCGCGATGTGCGGCATCATCCATCTCGTGTTTGTAGTACCGGCCGCTCGACGCGCCTTTGTACCTGGTGTCATGCACGTAGGGAGGGTCGACGTAATGCAATGTCTGCGGGCCGTCGTGCGCCTTGATCACCTCGATCGCGAGGCGGTTTTCGATTAGCACGCCGCTGAGCCTCTGGCCAACCTCGGCAAGTTGCTCCGGATAGGATGCCCAGAGTGACTGGGCTGTGCCGTATTGGCGCTTGGTGTCGATGCGGAAGCCGGTCACGCCCTTGGTCGCACCGGCGGAGCCGAACCCCATTTGCGCCCTGATGATGGTCCGCCTTGCGCGCTCGATCGGCTCGGCGCTCGGCTCCCAGGAAAGTTCGAACTCTTCGCGGGAGTAGGGCGTGAATACCAGGCGCTCGACAAGTCCCGATCGCGACTCCTGATCCTGCAAAACCCTGAACAGATTCACGATGTCGCCATCGAGGTCGTTCTAGACCTCGGCATACGCCCGAGGCTTTTGCATCAGCACGCCAGCGGCGCCGCCGAACGACTCCACGTAGCAGGTGTGCGGTGGGAAATGTTGCAACACCCACGGCGCAAGCCGGAACTTGGCGCCGTGGTACCGGATAACCGGGGCGGTGATGGTCATAATTGTTTTCCAGGCGTGCGCCCGCCGCTCACCGGCAGACATGTGGGGGGTGAAGGTTGACCGATACCGCCAAGGCCGAAGAAAGTTCAATAAGATTGATCTATGTAACTTTTCTGCCTGAAAAGGGAGTACAAGTGACGCACTCTCTAATGCGGACCGACATCATGTTTTCAAAGCAACGCGGGCGTGTGTTTTGGGATTGGTCGGACTGCGAGCTTCATTCTCGGTATCACGATGGCCTGCTTCCCGATGGAGGGCAGATTGACGTTCAAGTGCGCACCTCTCGAACAGGTTTGGTTCAGTTGTTTGTGGGCGCATACAGCGGAAATGGTGGTGTACTTTTCGAGGAGTACTACAAAGAGCGACCAGGCGAATCTATGACTTCAGCTCTGGCCTTCGGTGTGGCAAGGGCAGTGATGCTTACAGCGACGAAGCTTTCACCTATATCTTCGACTAAACGTTTTGGCGTCTACCGCAACACTTGATTTCTTAAGTGCGCTCACGCTGGCCCCTTGTAGATGAAGACGTAGGCGAACCAGAGGGGGGCGATCATGGCGTCACCCGCTTGAACTCGACCACCCATACCCACGGGTTGGCTTGCCAGTCGCCGCCGACGGATGACCAGAGCAGTTCGAACGATTTGCGCGGATCAGCGCTGTATGTCTCGATCCCCTCGACGTGCCACCAATCACCGAGTTCGGCGTGATCGGTGTAGAGCCGCACGCCCTCGGCCTTGGCCTGCTCTTCGCTGATGTCCTGCAGCCGCTCGACGCGCACTTCGGTAATCTCCAGCAGGATGCGGCTATCACGGCGGAACATGTGGATGCCCGGTTTCCACGGGCCTCCGTAGTCGGTTCGGTTGTCGCTCTCGCGGTACACCACCCATTCCTGGTCCGGCGCCTGAGCTACCTGGATGCGTGCCCAGGTCTCGCGCACCCATAGCCGGTCGCCGGGCTGTCCATAGGGGCAAAGGTCAGCATTGCCAGGCAATGTCAGAAACGCCGGCTCAAACCCGGCCTCTAAGCAATCCAGCGCCGCCTTTTTCTTAACCTCGCGCCGCGTGACAGTCTTCCGGCCTTCCAGGATGGCGCGCACCATCGGCGCCGAGAACAGGATGGGGCGTTCTTTGATTTTGCTCACGGCGTAACCTCCCTGCGCGCCCACCAGCAGACAGGGCCGTCGTCAGTGTCGTGGATGGCCAAGCAGAACCAGCTTTCGCCGTCAGGCCGATCCGGCTCCCAATAACTGCAGTCCGGGTCGCCGGCTTCGAAATAACGCTCATAGATCGCTTCGTCGCTGTGGTATTCGAGTTCAACCATCTTCACCTGCAGGCCCTGTTCAGCAATCCACTGCTTGCACTTATCACCGTCGCCCTCGTCGAAGTCGGGCATATCGGGATGAGCAAACATCCCGTATTCATCGCGCACGACCGGGGCTGGCTGGATCAATTTGATTTCTTCAGGCATGACTTCGTCCTTGCCGCTATAGCGGCTGACTTTGAAGGGGGAGGGGTTGAATATCTGCGAAAAATCTTCATGCTGGTTTATGGCAACCTGCCATCAACAAATGTGAGACAAAGGAATGATTACGTTTTCAATACGAAAACTCGCCCAGACTGGAGAGCACCATATCTACGAAGGCACGCTCACAAGCCGCGATCCTCTTAGATGTGAAACCGGTAAAAACTCGATTTGCCAGAAGGTGCTGCGTGCTGACACTGAGAACGTAGGAAAAAGTTGCTTGGCTGAGGATCCTGCCCGTAAGGCAGCAGCTGTTCTAGGACGGTCTGTATGTGGAGTCTGCGTTAGCCATTTGTACGCGACACCTGAGTAACTTTTCATCCCTGCACTTCAGGAGTACGGATGTACTCCTGTCGCGGAATGCTTACCCGCGCAACTCGACATCCGTTGTGATCGCCTTCACGACCACCGGACCAAGGATTCGGACACCTCGCTGGTCATCCTTGAACGCTCGATTGATTCGGCCGATTGCCTCTTCCCGAGCCTGTCGGTAAACCTGGTCAATCTTGCAATCTGGCCCCCAACTTCCGATGTTCGAGATTTCGATGGTTAGGGTCACTGTCGCGCCGGTGCTGGTTCGGACTGTTGGTCGATTGGTCATGGCAATTCGTCTCCGACGATCATCTTGCAGGGGCCCAGGCGTACAGTCTTGAGTTCAGCCCGCAAATCATCTATCTCCTGATCGGCAGCGGTGAGGCGCTGTTGCAGGGCCGCGATCTTTTCTCGTCCGGCCGCTTCACGCGCCAGGAAGATCGAGTAAGCCTCCTGAGATACGCGCACCGATCGACCGTCAATTCCGAAATCCACGGCACTGTCCAGCGGCTGCGAAGCGGTAAGTGTGGCCGGCACCGGAGTCCGTGCCTTGCCCGCGCCGGATCGCCCGGGACAATCAGGTGCATGGCGTTCAGGATCAGCAGAGAAACCTGCAGGGCAGTTACAAAAACAGAACCGGCTCATACAGCCTCCCTCGTTACCAGATCATGGGCTTTCACAACCGTCATGCCGAGGCGTTCGGCTATCAGGACTTCCAGGCGGGCACCCTTTGAATGCTCCCAGCCGGGCAGGGTAGCCACGGTGTCGCAGTCCATCAGGGCGACGATGTCGCGGCGCATGCAGTCGTTCCAGGTGCCGCCGTCCGGGTTGACCTCGGCGGGATTGGTGACGGTGTGGCCGCCGGCGCGCAGGTTATCGGTCATTGCGGCGAAGGCCGGGAAGTTGAGGCCGGGCAGGCCGGTCATGGGGCCGCTCAGGTAAATCCGTTTCACGGGGGTTCCTTGCCGGGTCATGCCCGGGGTGTGGTGCTACGATGGCCCCTTCCTCTAAATGGGCTGGGCCATGACAAAGCACGATATTTACGATGACATCGAAGGCTTTCAGGTTTGGAACTACATGGAGTGCGACAAGGACGATGAGGGCCGGGAGACCTGGCGTATCAACGTCGAGGTGAAGCGCGGTGGTGAGGTTGTGGTGCCTGTTGTTGCTGGTGACCGAACCTATGTTGACCGTGGGCTGGCGCAGGTGGCTGGGCGAGAAGTTGGGGCCAGGCTGATTGCAGGGCACGTTTAAGCCGCAACCGCCTGACGCTCAGCTATTCGCCACGGGTCATTGGCCCGCGCAAGCGCAGCCATAGGCGGCGGGCTGACGCTGTTGCCGCACATGTGCACCTGCTGAGTCTTGGTGAACGGCTTGCCGTCGGCGCCGTGGCTGATGATGTAATCCGCCGGAAAGCCCTGTGCCTTGTACAGCTCGGTCGGTTTCAGCATCCGCAGGCAGATGTCGACGATCACATAGGGCGTGCCCTTGACCATTACGGTGACCATTGCGAGGCGGTCCTTGGTGGTGATTGTCGGCGCCGGTGAGTCGCAAGCGCTGATGTTCTCTGTTCCGTAGTAGCTGATCAGGAAAGCAGCGACCCGCAGGGCACCGGCTTCGTGTTCAGGCGACAAGGTGAGCGACACCAGCGAGCTCTTGCCACCGCCGCCTGCCGTGATGGTCGGCGCCGGTTCTTCTAGGCCCTGACCGACGCTGGCGCCGAATGCTCGCTCCATGAAAGCACTGACCAACCCGTGGTGCTGGCCGCCGGCGCTTACTGTGTGAAGTGGGTCATTGAGGTCGCGCGCATCGCAGTTGCCACGCAGGTGCACCAGGTTCGCCACGGCCAACTGCTGCTGGCTGCCGGTGTTGGTGACCGTCGTCATGGGTTCGTGCATACCTTTGGCGTGCGTGGTGTTGAATCCGCCGTTGGCCTGGATCATCACGGCGGCACTTACTGACTGGCCGCCGCCGCTGGCAGTTACGGTGCCGATAGGTCCGCAGATGTCGTTCACCCCGTGGGAGCGGCGCTTGTTTGCACCGGAACCCTCCCCGTGCCCGGCCTGGACGATGCAGGCCGAAGCCAGCGCGCGGTGGTTCTGGGTCATCAGCGTGCCAACCGGCTGGTCCATGCCCACCGGCTTGCCTGAGTACTCCGGGCCACCAGCACCAACCATCAACGGGCTGATCAGTGTCAGCTCGCCGCGGTTGGCGCAGGTCACTGTCGGCAGCGGTTCGAGTGGGTCGTTGATTCGGTCGCTGCCCTGATGGGTAGCCGGGGCAATGATAGGGCTGACCATCGAGAAGGCGCCGCCCTTCGGGTAGGAGGTGATGGTGCGTAAGGGCTCGTCGGCTGACTGCACCGTTTCCCCTGACCAGTTGGCGATCGGCACAATGAATGGCGCCGCGCTATCGATAACGAACTTCTTCATGCCCTTGGCAACGCGGCGCAGGGTGGCCGGGGCCAGGTCTTTCTTGCGGCCGAAAATGCTTTTGCCCAAGTCGGTGAAATCGATGCAGTCAGCGGCGGTCTTCCACTTCTGCTGGCCCTTGGTGGGGTTCTTGGCGTGGGTTGGCTCCGGCCACACGATTTGCTGACCGTCGCACCGGGCAATCATGAACAGGCGTTCCCGACTGGTCGGCGCGCCGAAGTCGCAGGCCTTGATCACCTTCCACTCAACGAAATAGCCCATGCCTTCCAGCAGGGCTACGAAACGGCGCCAGGTGCGCCCGCGCTGCTTAGGGTCAGGCACCAAGAACTGGTTGGAAACCGGAACCCGTTCGCCTGGCGCAGCGACCCGGTTGGTGGTCGCTCCCTTCTTGGTCGGGTGCGGAACCTGGTCGAGGGTGACGACGCGGCCGGTGTCCTTGTCTCGCTTGGCGATCAGTCGGCCCCATTGCAGGATCTGTTTCACGTTCTCTAGGCTGATCACCCTGGGCCGCTTCATGCCTGCCCACTTGAGGCCGATCCACGACAGGTTGCGGATCTCACGCTTGCGCGGCTGGCCGCCAGCGGCCTGGGAGTGATGCGTGCAGTCCGGTGACATGTGGAACCAGCCCACGGCCTTGCCGCCGCACTCCGTGTCCGGATCACCCTCGAACACGTCGGTGGTGAAGTGCTTCGCGCCTGGGTGGTTCACGGTGTGCATGCTGATCGCTTGTGGGCTGTGGTTCTTCGCCACGTTCACCGTGCGGCCCAGGCCCATTTCCAGCCCAGTACCGGCGCCGCCACCACCACAGAAGAAGTCGACAACGATCTCATCGTCCTGAGGGTTGAAGCCGAGTCCGTATTGGGTTTTGAAATCGAAGGGGTGTTTCTTCTGTTGTGCGGACATGAGTTATCCTTCGGCGAGTTCGCCTACTTTCAAGTAGTTTGTCTCTCAATCAAGAGAAGGGTTTAGAATGGAATCGGAAGTTGAATTTGTTCATCGGTGGGGAAGACCACTGAATATCGCTCTACTGTCCCTTGGTGTTTTCGTAGTGGTTGTTGCGAGCTTTTATTTCAGTATCTTCAATAATGGTATTTCAAAGTCGTCGGATAACTGGTCTGATTTCGGCACGTTTGTTGGGGGGCTAATCGGTCCTGCTATTTCTCTTGTCACATTAATAGCTCTATTGCGAACCATTGATCTTCAACTTGATCAAAGTGCGCATTTTGTCGAAGACGGTAGATCGGCAAGGCTGTCGGAATTCAAGGCCACCCAGCTTCGTTTGCTGGACCAGCAAATCCTTATGTACGAGCGAATGATCGACCGATATGACACCGATGTGGTGCGGATTTCCGAGTACATGAGAAGGTCTGGCTCCGCAAGGACGGAAGATCTCAATAAGGCTAATCAAAATTTGGCAACAGCCGAGCGGGAGATTAAATGTCTTATTCAACTCTCCGTTGAAGTCTCGCTAATGGATTTTGATACGGTAGATGAACTAAGAGAAAAAGTGAAAAGCGGTCTTCTTACTGTTAACTCTAAGATCTATGATCTTGGCTAAACTTAGCGTCCTCAATCCAACCTGATCTTGAGAAACTTTCAAGATGTCGTGACTGCTTTTCTGCAATCACGACTTCAGGTCGGGCATTTGCTCCTGCTATCTTCATTCGTTGATATGGTGTATTACGGGTGACCGGCATGGAGCCGGATCAAGGAGTGGATTTGATAACTAGGCAGCTTAAGAAGGGCATGGAGCAGAAACTCCTGGCTCTGATTTATCGAAAGTATGTGGAGCGCCTAGGGCATGGCGTGCGCAATCTCCGTGAATTTCCGATCTGGATAACAAGCGCAGAGGTTTACCTGCCTGATATGCCAGAGCTCAGAGAATACGACGAGAACATGGCTCGTGATCTGTTTGTCGATGTAATGAGGGAGCTGGAGGCTAGCGGTTACGTAATATTCGATAGCAATATTGCTTTCTTTCTAACCGAAGCTGGTTACGGAAGAGCTTCAATGACACCGGTGGACAAGTTTCTAGATTTCTGCAACAAGAATCAGGGCTTGGCAGTCCCTATTTCCATTGTGAGTTTAATTGTTTCTTTTGCTGCCTTGTGGGCAGGTACTTGAGTATAGGTACAGAGCCGGGCTTGTGTTATGTCACTCTCCGTTACCGGATGCAGCGAGTAGGGTGGGTTATGCTTCTTCGGCGTCGAGCCGCGATGCTTGGCGTTGGCCGATGGCGTAGAGTTCTGCCGCCACGTTTTCGTTTACTTCTATTTTGTGGCGGCTTCGCAATGCCTCAATCGCGCCTTCACGACCAAGCGAGTGAACATGGCGCAGGCAGCCGGCCATTATCGAGCCTTGCTCCGTGTCCTGGGTCCACTCCATCAACTGCAAGAGCCAGTCTTTCTCGCCCTTGCACACACGTAGCCGGAGATCCTCCGTTCCGCGCTCCTTGCGTTTCGCCGCGCTCTTCGCAGATCGCTGCTGTTGAGTTGCAGCCATGGCCTACCTCTTCTATTCCGCTGGCCGGCAGTGCGAGCCAGGTTTGACGTTTTCGTTGCTGAATGCGGGCTATGCGGCGCATGAAGTTCCGCCCTGGCGCGCTTTGGGGTAGTCGATTCCGTGGGCGGCGATGATCCGCTCAAAGGCCTTGCTGCCGATTGCCAGCTTCCCGCAGCACTGGCGCCGGCTGATGCCAAGCTCCATGAATGCCCTGATCCGCTCGGCGAACTTCGCATCCCGCTCCTTATCAACAACGTTGTGCACCAGGTTGCGAGCGCCGCCCCGGCTTGGCGCCTTAAACGTGATGTCGTACCGGGCGGCGTGGTTGTAGATGAGCCGTCGGCTTACACCAAGTGCAGCAGCGACTTCGGTTTGGGTGTGCGTGATACCTAGCTGGCGTATCTGCTCTACGAGCTTCAGGCGGGCCTGGGTGCGGATGTCGTCCTTGTCGAGGGGCAGGGCATCTGCCTCAGCTTTGCGCCGAACAAACGGCTTTGGCGCGGGCTGCTCCGCGGGTACATATACGACGGGCGTCGGTGGCGGGGGAGGCTCAATCTCTTCGATTTCGCCACCGGCCGCTACAAACTCGGCGACCTGGGCCGCCAGTTCATCCGAGGCAGGGCGCAGTTCCTCGATCATGCTGAGGTGGTTGCTGATCATGCTGCCGCCTTGCCGAGTGTCACCCCGGCCATGCTGAAGTTTGAACCCTGCGCTGCGACCACTGCGTCGAGCGCATCCCAGTTGACCAGAAGCAGTGTGATCGGCGCCTGACCATCTGCTACGGCCTTCACCAGTGCCTCGAAGTCCGTCACGTTGGCCTGAAGCGCTACCGGCTCGACCGCTTGGGTAGTTACTTGCTTTGCGACCTGGGTCATGGGTGCTGAAGTCTGAACCGGTGCGGCGCGGACAGGCTCCGGTGTCGCGACCTTATCCACGACTGGCTCTGGCTTTATAGCTGCCAGGCGCTGGGCTTCTTGCTCTTCGGCGATACGTTTCGCGTCGGCCTTTTGTTGCTCCGCCTTCTGATGTTCGGAGATTCGGAATTTGATCAGCGTCACCAGGTCATCGTTGGCTTTGGTTACCAGCTGCTGAACATCGCTAAACAGGAATGCGTGATCAACAGCGAGCTCCGCCAGACTGGTCAGGTTCAAGCGAATGCTGTCGGCTGCCTGGCTTGCATCGATCTTCGCCCGGGCCAGTTCGGTATCAACTGCGTCCTGAAGGCTGGCGATGGTGCGCTTGTTCTTCATGGCGCCGGCGAAGTCCGAAACAACATGAGGCAGCGTGACTTTGCCGAGGGTCTTGTTGATTGCGGCGATGTGGTCCGCCAGGGCGAGTTCCGCCTTTTGCTTGATCGCGGTCTTCACTAGCAGCTCTTGAGCCTTCACCAGCTTGTCGACCTTCAGGCGGGTCTCGCGGGCATGGGCGCTGATGCGATCCAGCGACGAAAACAGCTCGTCGATGCTTTGGGTCTGCGACAGGGCCTGTTTCTTGGCGACCGACACGGCCTCTTCGACATCACCGCACCACTTGACCGCCTTCTTTGCATCGGCGAAGTCCTGGTCGGTGGAGAGCGTGGTTTTCACCGAGTCGATGACAGCCAGCGCCGAGTCTTCGAACACCTTCAGGTTGCTTGCGGTGACCATCCCGGTCAGCTCGATGCGCAGCGCTGGCAGCTCGTCCGGGGCTTTGCCGACTACGATTGAAGGAGCGTCGGCCATTTCGAAGTTGGCCAGGTCCGCCTCGAACTGTTTCCAGCCTTCGATCAACTGGGCCGCACGGCCGGCGACGGGCCGGTACTCCATGTGCACGAAGTTCTCCGCGGTGCCATCCGAGCAAACAAAGATCACTCGCTCAGCGCCGCTAACCAGCAGTTGCTGTTCAAGCTGCCAGTAATAGTGCGGAGCCAGCTCACCAGCCTTCACCTGGGCCACAACCGACTCATTCCAAAGCTTGTGCTCGAACAGGGTCTCGCCGAGCATTGTGGCGCCGTCCATGGAAGCGAGAAGGTTGCCCTTGGTGCCAACGATCGGATACAGCTCTTCGCCGATCAGTGCTTCGGCCAGCGGGCGAGCCATGGCTTCGGTTGCGTGGCCTTTGTCGAAGATGAACTGCTGAGATGGCGTGACATCGGGCGTGATGCCGGCCTTCTTGGCGACCAGCAGGTCGGTGCGGGATTGATACTTCGAAGTGCCCATCATTGCTGGGGCTTCGGAGGCGGTGCGGAACTGGGCGCGGAGGGCAAGCCACTCGGCGGAGCCTTGAGCTACGTTGTGAATTTTCATGCTGCGTCTCCATCGAGGGCTTTGAGGTTGGTGATTTTTTCAATCTGCGCCGGGCTCAGCGTGTACTTGCTGCTGATGGTCGCAATGAGGTGTTCAGGGCTGGTTCGGTTCGAGTCGATAAGTGGCTGCCACTTCTCGATGTTCTCGGTCAGCAGGTCGTCGGAATAGGCGGGTAGCGCTTCTGGCTCAGGATGGGCGTGCTGCCGAGGGCTGACATCGCGCGAAGGCTCTTCGAATGCCTTGCCTTCCATCTCGTCGGCCGTTGGCGCCGACCCGACTTCGGGGAAGGCTTTGCGTAGGGCCTGTGCTTCGGCGCACTTTGCGAGCTGCGCAAATGCTCGACGCTTCCACATAGCGTTGGGCGCCGAGGTGTCCTTGCTCGATGTCGCGTAGTTTTCAAGCCAGCGCTCGTTGGCCGTGTATTCGGCAACCAAACCGTTGCTCATTTGCCGCTTGACCGTCACACGACACCACTCGGGGTAGGTGACTTCTACGCCGCTCAGTTTTGCCGTTACTGGAGGGCCATATTCAGGCTCGCTGATTCCGGCGTACTGGCCGGTGCGTGCCGCTTGAATGCGGTATAGGCCGATGCCAGGCATCACCGTGTCCTGCATCTTTTTTGTCTTCGAGTTCCAGATCGGGACGATGTGCACCGGCTTCAACATTGGGTCCAGGTGCGCGGCCTGGCAGTAAGCCAACACCATCACTACAGAGTTCTTTTCGGCGCCGGGGTAGAGGCTGCTGCTCAGTACTTCAACGAGCGCGGCCTCCGACATCGCAGGAGTGTTGTCGTCCTGCTTGATTACTGCGGACATGGGGAATCCTTGCCGCGATGCTCGCAGCGATTGAAGGTGTTGGTTATTGAGTGATTCGATCAGCGAGGGCGCTGAGCAACATCAGGAAGGTGAATAGGGCGAGGGCAGGGAAAGCGCCACGCCAGATGAGAATGCGCGTGGTGCGCTGGTGGGGAGTCAAGGCCGAACTCTCACTGCGATGCGACCGCCCTTCATTGTCGGCGCCAGCCGCTGCGGAGGATTCCTTACCAGGTCTTCACGCTTGCGGCCGATCAGTTCATTGAAAGGAATGCCAAAGCCCAGGATGGCGATTCGACTCTCGATTTCGTTGAGTTGTTCTTCGATTAGCGATTGGACTGGTGCAGTAGTCATGACCTTCTCCTTGCGTGTGTATCGCTGGCGCTGTCGTGCTCGTGAACGGTTTTTTCGACGAGTGACGTGTCTAGATCAATGGTTCTGTGAGTAGTGGGGGTTGCCACCTCGATCCTCGGCGTCTACCCTGAAAATGTATGAATTGTTACGAATAATTTCGGTAGTGACCGTTTTCGGGTCACGCTACTTCAGGACGAGGAACGAAAAATGTTTTCACACGAAGGTCCCGCATTAGAGCTGTTGCTGTTCGTTATTGGCTTGTCTGGCCTGCTTTTGGTCGTGTGGTTTATTCACCACCAATACGAACGTTTAACTGGGAAAAACGTAAGAAAACAACAAAGTCGTAACGAAGGGCGCTCGACGTAATCTAACGGCCTATCTAACCAGCCGAGCCAGCCTCTTCCGACTGGCTCTCAGTAGCCACGCACTGTAATGATGAAACTCTTCAGCATTGATGGTGCCTTCGGTGAAGTGGCGAACGATCAATCCCTCTACCTGCGACTCGGCGAGGGGCGCTGCGTCCGAAGGGTCAAGGGCAAGCAACGCAGCCGTTATATCTACATGCGCGCTCATAGGTCCGCATCCACGTCGTCTTCTGCCTCTTCCCGCTCTGCTGCAACCGCGTCGACGGCGTAGGGCTTGAGCATCTCTATGGCGATCCGCTCGGCGGCTTCGATAGGGCGGGGCTGACCGATCAAATCGGCAGCGTGCCCGCGTGAATCCGACTGACTGCCAAGGATCGAGGAAAGGAACAGTCGAGCGAACGAATCACGCTCGTCCAGACCGTCGATTTGGCGCTGATTCAGGTGGCCTTGAAGGTACGTGCAGTAACGATCAAACGTCACCACTTGCGGCTGGCCGTGGCGGCGCTTCCACTTGATGTCCATGCCGCACACCAGCTGTTCCGCCGAATCCTCCAGCCACTCCTGTTCCGGATTCGCGTCGCTGACATCTGGAGGCAACTGAGCGTCGAATCGCTCTTGGCATAATTTCAATACTGCGCTCATGGTCGCCTCCGAGGCGGCTGCGTGGGTTAGTCGGTGTAAGCGACGTATTTGAAGTGGCCGTCTTTGAATCCCGGCATAAATAGGCCTGTCGGGCACCTGACCGGTAAGGTTGTTGGTAGTGGGTGGGGAGGTGTCTATGCGGGGGATAACTGGAAAATCGTCAATCAATAGCGCTATGATAAATTTCAGTTTTTTCAGGGAGATCAATGATGTTTTTAAAGCGAATTTCTGCAGCGCTTCTGCTATTGAGCGTTTCTTCGGTCGCAAGTACCTTGGCAAGCGCAGCAGAGGACGACACCGAAAACGCCGTCAATTTGCTGGCCATTGAAAGCCTTTGCGTCAAGGCCAATCCAGATTCGAATAGCAGCGTTGAGAACGCTTTAAATAGCGATCCGGAGACGACCGAGTCGCTTAGAGCAGAAGTTCGCCGAGTCAAATCTGATCCAGCTTCCAAAGCAAAAATCCAATCGTTGGCGTTCAATATGAGCAACTCTGTCGTCGTATCTAAGCTTCCAGATATGTGCTCGTACTACCTCCCCAAGAAGTGAGAACGCATACCTTATGCTAGGTGTCTCGCACCTGCGGGGTTGGCGTCCGACATCGTTAGAAGGCTCTCATCGCACAGTCAGCCTAAGCTGACCGCAACCGGAGCCGGGTGCCGCCCACCGTTACCGGCGCTTGCTGGCATCGAACTCGACCCAGAGCGCATTGACGATTGGCGTCCTCCATTGCTTGGGGTTAGGCGGTGGCTTTGGCTGCGATTAGCCGCTTGGCCTCAATCTCTTCGTCGAATGACAGAAGGTGAGGCGCTACTAGGTAAAGGTTGAGCAATCGTTCGCTTTCATCCGTTGACCATGTCTGGTCGGCTAAGCGTTTTTCGTCGTACTTGGCATAAGCCAAAAGAGCCGATTCGATAACTCCACTCATGGTTCTGCGCTGGATGCGACCCATCACGTCGAGCATGTACTTAACGCGGGGGCTGATTCGAACGCCGATTTGGGCGCTCCTGGTTTTTACGCCAACCTTCTTGGCCATGACTCTCTCCGTTCGTTGGTTCACCTGTATTCGTCAACACTCATGCCTCCCGCTGGTTGCCGATGGGCGCGGGGTGAGTGCTGACGGGTAGAGGTGAGGAGGGGTATAAGTAGGGAAGTTCGAAATAAGGAGTTTTCTATGTCCCTGGTGGATCTTGATTTGACCTCGAAGGCCTTGCCTCAAGCTTGGAAGTCCACCGTTCTAGGACGGGTAGGCGGCTCCAATATCAAAGTCCTGCGCATGGATGAAATGTCCGTTGAGGCAGAGGTGCATGACTACACCGAGGGCTTGCTAGTCATCTCCGGACAGTTATTGCTGGGAGTCGATGGTGAGTGCGTGCGCGTGGGAGAGGGACAAATTTATCTGGCTGAAGCTGGTGTTCCGCATGCAGTTTTGTCTGGAAGCTACGGGACACTTGTCATCATTGATGTTTGAAAGGCCGCAGGTGCCGGAACTGGCCGGCACGCAGCTGACCAGACAGTTAACGAAAGGCTGTCGTGGCTGTTTCTGTTAAGCGGTCAGCCTAGGACATTCCGCCCGGCGCACCATCCGAGCCTGAGCCATCCGTCTTTCCGGCGCCCGGCGATCACGACGCAGCGAGTCGTCACTGATCGTTGAGTGCATGGCGATCAGCGCCGCCAGTACAAAGCACACCGGCGTGATAATCTGGCGCTTCATGGCCTCGGCCACCAAGGCCGTGCGTTTCGTCACGCCCAGCTTGAACATCGCATTGGTCAGGCGCTTCTTCACGGTGCCTGCCTCTATGCCTGCCTCTCGGGCGATCTCTTTCGAAGTGAAGCCCTGGGCAATCCAAAGCAGAAACTGAAGCTCTCGCGGCGCCAGGCCACGTCCGAGATGACCCTTCCATGCGCCGTTGATGATTGTTGCTTCCATCGTCGTTACCCTCGGTTGGTTTCCCGTTAGGCCCTGTTGCCAAGGACTATCGGTGAAACCCCCGACCTCGCTACTGGCGTCAGGCCGGGGTCGAATCGAACTACCGAGAAATCCTCGTTAGTTCCAAATTGTTCTTCCAGCCGCGGGCCTTTCGGCTTGTTCCCCCGCTGGATAACTGTTCTTGGCGCTTTACGCTGCACGCCCGGGTCAGTTGCCAACCCTCTGAACCGTTGAGGCCGGTTCATCGCTGCCTTTGAATCTGGGCCGGTGGTGATCCGGCAAAGGGGTGTCGCTAAAGAGCGGTAGGCTTTGAGGCCCTTCGCAGTCCCTCGTAAGTTGCTGCGATGGAGTAAATATAGGCAATCCCATATTTATCGTCAATGGGTATTCCCATATTATTATTGGGGGCGATGAAAAGCCCGCTCAACGGCGGGCTGTTTTAAGAGTCGCAGTACTCGCGCCAGCCGATCCTGACGGCGCCGTCATCTAGGTGCTCAATCCTTATTCCGGCGGTATCGCCAATGTCTTGGATGACCTGGTGCCAGGCTTCAGGGCTTTCATCGTCGCGCCTGGAGACCTCGACCAACTGAATCCGCTGTACCCGGGGAGAGGCGATCAACCCTTGCAGGCGGCGGCCAACAAGCTCGTAGGAATTTCTCGGTTTTGGTGCGGGGTAGGGTTCCTGGTTCATGTGTAGCTCCTTGCAAATACTGTATGCATACACAGTATTGGTGCTGTCATGTATTGGCAAGAGGGCAGCAAGAAGTTTAATGCATAAATGCATATTTTATGATGGGTGCTTTCCGGCAGGAATGAAAAAGCCCGCTGTGGGCGGGCTTCAAGCGAATACGGTGAGCTGCGGCTACCCCGCCAAGTCCAAATCACCACGATGAGCGATATGCACCTTATTGCCATCTGGATCACGTAGGTACGCACCGTAGTAACCGTCACCATAGTGGGGACGTTGGCCAGGTTCACCTTCATCAGATCCGCCCGCAAGAAGCCCAGCTGCATAGGCGCTGTCTACCGCATTTGAAGAGGGTGCGGTGAAAGCCACCATGCTGCCATTTCCTGTTCCGGCTTCATTGCGGTCATAAGGGCTATACACATAAAAGCGAGGGAGGACGCTATTTGGCTTAATCCAGCATGCCGAAGGTGGCCCGCCATCAGGCGTTACAGGCCTACGACAGAGCCCCAGGGGGATCAGCACCGCGTCATAGAAGGTAGAGGCCTTATCAAGATCGTTTGTCCCAACGGTTACGTGACTGAACATCCTGTATTCCTACTTACGAAGGCGAGGCGTTATCGTGTCATTTTGACGGTGGGCGTGTATAGCCGTCGTTGGGTAAGTTGGGGAGGGCGAGTTTCGGCCCTCCAAATCTCAGACAAAGAAAAGCCCGCGATGGGGGGTAGCGGGCTTAAAGGGTTTCACTAGGAGCTGGGATAACCATAGGCGCCCTACTGTGAAAAGTTCGTGAATGCTCGTGCTCAGTACGAGGTAGCGATTGCCTGTGCCAACTGCCGGTCGGTCATTAGAGGCGGCAGGTATGTCGTGCGATAAAAGCGAACTGCCTGTTCAAATTGGGCTCCGCGAATCTGACCTTCTGACCCAATGAATGCGAGCGCGTCAGCCTTAGCAGGCTTGAAGTTGTTCGATGCAAGCATGGTAAGCCCGGTGGTTCCCGCAACGGTGTAGGTTGGAGCCATTAGCACTGATAGCATCGAGTTGTTATAGGAGTCATCGGACCCCTCTGAAGCATGAGCATTGATCGATACCATAAGGGCTGCAGCTACAATCTTCCATGAGTCCATTCTTCGATGCTTCCATTGCGATCTGAGTGCGCCACCATAGCAGAGCAGAGCGCTCGCCAGATACAACAAGCCCGGCGCTGGGCCGGGCTTCGATGTAGGAGCGTTAGGGACTAACGATGCTTGTTCTTGTGTTTATGTTTGTTGTTGCCTCTGTGCTTCTTACCATCCGATCGATGACCGCTCTCATCATCCGCTAGGTTGTTTCCTAGCGCGCCACCCGCCGCGCCGCCGAGACCTGCACCGATAGTCGAACCAGTTGTGCCGCCGAGGCGATTACCAATGAGAGAGCCGCCAGCCGAGCCGATACCGCCACCTAATGCTGCTTCAGCTCTGTTGCCTCTTTGAGCGCCGACAGCACTGCCGGCTGCACCACCTACTCCTGCACCTACCGCCGCACCCGTTGAGCCGCCGAGATGCTGACCTACGATATTGCCAAGTGCACCACCAACGCCGCCTCCAAGAGCGGCTGTGCCATCTCCGGCAGCTAGTACTCCTTGCGAAATGAGGGCACCCAAAAATAGGGCGGGCAGTGTCATTTTCATCTTGTGAACCTCTATGGGTTGTCAGCAGGCGCTCACGGTTTAAAGCACGCCTGGTATTACGACTGGAGTAGAAGTTTGTAGTTCTCTACGGGCGGTGCCTGCGGGCGAATGGTTGTAACAAGATATGCCGTGATGGATTCGGTTCCGGAGGTCGGGCTTAAGCGGGTGCTGATAATTGGGATGACCAGAGGAGCCCGAGTGTGAATGGGCAGAAACAAGAAGCCCGGCGCTGGGCCGGGCTTCTGCATCTAAAACTTGATCAGGCGGCCTGCAGCGCTGCGTAGAGCTTCTCGCTATTACCCTCGAAGACCACAATTGATGCGGTTTCGGCTAAAGCAACCATGGCTTGCTGAGTGGACTCATCTTCGCCACGCTCCAGGATTACGGTGCGCTTGGTATTGTCGCCAGAATTTTTCAGATCGCCCATCTTGCCGACGGCTCCATAGATACTTGCCCAGTTTGGTTTTCCAGCAGATCCGGCGGAGATAGTTTGGATGACCATCTGATTTGCGGTTCCTGGGTTTAGCACAAAAGGAAAGGAAAGCTGATGTCCGCTAGCCCCTGCCAAAATAAAATCTCGTCGTAAGCGGTCTTTATAAATGCGCGACAAGATGGATCCGACCTTCCGCTGGAATTTGGGCGTTTGAATTACGAGCGAATCGCTGCAGGCGTCACCGATTCTGGAGGCGGCCTCAATGAATCTAGCTATCTGAAAACCTGCCTCGCCCTCAGGGCAGACAGTGTGAAGCTCGCCATTATCAGATAAGGACATTCCGCTCAGCTTGGCGATATCTCCGAATTTCTTGGAGCGCCTCTGGTCTGGGGCTATCCCATGAGTCATAGCAGTGAACAAAATGTCGGAATTATCACTTATGCGAACTAGTCCGCGCCCAATATCCTGAACGAACGCGCCTATAGCCATGCCGTCGAAGGAAAGCTTGAGAGGGGATTGAATGTAGGCCAGTCCATCGTTGATATGACGGCAACGAAAGCCCAGCTGCCTGCTGATGTCTGCACAGTTCATAGTAAGTCCATTTGCCCGCTTTCTGATTGCGGCTGTCGCGGCGGCAACGTAAAAGGTGGCGCCCCTGAAATATTGGCACGCTCTAGGAAGATACGCCATAACGCCTGAATGTCGGTCATCAATGGGCTCTGCGTATCCTGAAGATCCTTCAGGGACTGGCACGTGCACATGAGGATGGTCCGCATTTTTCCCATAATGCGGCATGCCCTTTCCGATAGTGTTGACGTGTTCGCTTGGACCATTTTCGTCAAGGGCCAGCAGCCTGGCGCCACCAGCAACAAAGGTCATTGATACCTTGTCCGGCACTCCGTCGAAGTCACTGTACTTATGGAAAATATCTAGGAAGTAGCCCTCTTGGACGACATCTTTAATCGATATAGGGATGCGACACTTGTGGGACGCTGGAAACCCTTTCCCGCCCTGGGCCTTCCAGATAATGGTCTTGGCTCCAGCCCAGGATTTTGGGACGGAAATTGCCGCCATGGCATCTGTGTACGGAATCTTGCCGGCTTGCGCCATTCCCTGCTCCTATAATTCACGAGCCTCAAATGAGCGCGCTTCCTTTTTTTGGTTCAGTTGAAACCACTATGTCACCCGGCGGAGCGCACGAAGCCTACCTAGGCGTCGATCGCACATTCCTTCCCGCCTGCACCTCATCCATGCACACCATAGAAGTGATTCAGCGCTATCAGCTCAACCACAGCCACGATGGCACAGAGCACAACGAAGCCAGGGCTGAAGACTCGCTTGCGATTAGATGAACCATCACCCAGCCAGAACGCGCCGGTGCAGAGGGTAAAAACGGCCATGAACGCCACCCAGGCCCAGATCCAAAACTTGCTCCAGAAGCGCTGCTCTCGCCATGCAGTCATTTGCGCTGTTCCGCAGCCCGACTTATCCGGCCGTCCTTCACCTCGTCAGCGTAACCCACCAACCTGTCCGCTTCTTCGTAGAGCGTACCCACAAGCCCCATCAGGGCTATGGCGTCGGCATCGCTGAGTCGGCTGGCCAACCTACCCAAGTCGATACAGGACTGCTCAAGATTGGAGGCTATCGCCTTGAGGTCGCGGCGCAATTGTTGATTAGGTTTCGTGAGGGACATGGGGCCTCCTGGAACGCATCAGTAAAACTTCTGCAGCGCCTGCACTACCACGCCCACGATCCGGCAGCTCTCGTCTACCGCTTCGATTGGGTAGCTAGGGTTGAGTGGCTTTAGGAACAGCCGTCCGCCATCGCTGACCAGCTTCTTGAATGTCGCCTCATTGCTGTCTGGGAGCTTGGCCACCACCAGCTTACCTGGTGCAACCTCAGCCTCAGTGTCCACAAGGATCAGCGTGCCCTCGGTAATGCTCTGACCGGCGGGCGCTGTCATTGAGTCACCTTTGACTGTCAGCCAGAACGCAGGGCCTTTGGAGTCGTACTCCGAAAACTCGTAGGTGTCCGAGATTCCAGTCGGATAGGGCTCCACGGCTTCCGCCCAGGCGCCGGCGGCAACCCAGCTGACTACCGGGTACCGGAATGACTTTGTTGGATGGGCGGCGGGGGAGATGTTCGACTGACCAGAACTGGATGGGGACCCAGGCACCAGCATTGGTCCGATCTCGTCGGAAAGCCATTTGGCGCTCACTCCGCAGGCGTCAGCTATCTTCACGACGTGAGCGGTGGCTTTTGATTTTCCACGCTCAAGGTCAGAGATAGAGGTCTGTGTGATTCCTGCTCTTACAGCCAATTCGCCCTGATTGAGCTTGGCATGTCGGCGTGCAGTCTTTAAACGGTCTTTGAATTCCATCCGGCGAGTATTACGGGTGCTCCCATATCCTTGCAAATCGGCATTCCCATAAACTAGTATATGGGCATTCCCGTATGGAGGGTCAGCATGAACACTATTTATAAGGACCTCGTTGCCTTCTTCGGCACCCAGGAGATCACCGCCGAAAAGCTCAAGGTTGATCAAAGTACCGTTTCCGGCTGGGTTCGTGAAAAACACGGCATGTCTCCAGTGGTTGCCAAGCGAGCTGAGGCGTTGACTGGAGGTGCTTTCAAAAAAGAATCCCTGTGCCCGTCGTTTCCGTGGGCCGAGATGGCTGCCTAAGCGAGATCCCTATCCGCCAATCCATGTAGCCAGTATCGGCCCGGCCGGTCTGCAACGTAAGAAACCTGAGGTCGCTGGAGTTTTATCCAGTGGTTTTTGAAAAGGCGAAACGGGGAGTAGGGCGGGGAGGTTGGCGCTTCGGCGCTGAATTACAGGCACAAAAAAGCCGACGGTCGAGGTCGGCTAATTCGATAACACTTTGTGAGGCCGATTATATGCAAACCCAGCCACATATCAATAGCACTACCAATCGCGCGCCACGTTTTTCTATATCTGAAAACGTGGCGCGGACAATGTCGTCTCGGGAAATCGCCGAATTGACCGGCAAGCAACATCAGCACGTTAAGCGCGACGTGGAAAAGATGCTTGGCGAACTCGAAGAAGATGCGTCCAGTTTTGGACGGATCTATTTGGACACGATGAACCGCCAGCAGACGGAGTATTTGCTCGACCGGGAGCATACCGACTGCCTTCTAACCGGCTACAGCGCGGCAATGCGCATGGCCGTTATCAAGCGCTGGCGAGAACTGGAAGGTGGCCGTGTCATTGCAACCCTCGCTGACTTCTCAAATCCGGCAGCGGCTGCCCGCGCATGGGCGGACGAGGTAGAGCAGAAGCAGGCGGCTGAACAGGCTCGCCTTCAGTTGAGCGTTGAGGTGCAGGCTCAAGCAACCAAGATCCACTCCTTGGAGAACCTGTTCAAGGAGGGCATGACCCACACCCAGTTCTGTAAAGGCCTCAACGGGGTCAACGTCATGCAGGTGGGCAAGTACCTGGAAGCCCGCAGCTGGCTCTACAACGAGAGCAAGTCCGGCCTACGTCACCGTGTTGGCTCCTACGCCCGCGACAAGTACATGACCGAGCACCAGGTCGAGGTCACCCCTCACGGCAAAGACCCATTCATCTCCTACACGCCTGTTCTGCTGAAGAAGGGTGCCGCACGCCTGTACGACTTGTACCTGGCCGGCGAGCTGCCCATGAAGAAGACCTGGGACGGCCTGTTTACCCACGATAAAGCACAGAGGGCCGTGTAATGGCCGGGGACTGGATCAAAATGCGAATCGACCTTCAGACGCATCCGAAAGTATTCCGCATGGTGTCCGCATTGAAAGCGGACAGGTTGCGGATCATCGGCGGACTGCACATCGCTTGGAGCATCTTCGACACCCATTGTGATGATGGTGTGCTGGTTGGCTACACCGTTGATGCGATGGACGCGGTTGTGGGCTGGCCAGGATTCACCCAGGCCATGATCGACGTGGAGTGGGCGGCCATTCAAGACGACGGGAGCCTCGTAATGCCTCGCTTTGACGAGCATAACGGGGCCAGCGCCAAGCGCCGTGCCAACGATAACGAGCGCAAGCGCAACGACAGAAAGGCGAAGAATGTCCGCAATGTGTCCGCTAGTGATGCGGACAGTTTGCGGACCAGAGAAGAGAAGAGAAGAGAAGATAAAGAACAAAAGCCTTACGGCGATGACGAGGTCGATCACACTGAGTTGTTCGCGCAGTTCTGGGCCCTGTATCCACGCAAGGTGGGCAAGGAAGCTGCACGCAAGGCGTGGGACAAGCTCAAGCTGACCAACCAGCTTTTCGATTCTTTGGTTCAGGCGCTGGGGGCGCAGTGCCTCACAACCGACTGGATTAAGGAGAAAGGACAATTCATCCCGCACCCATCGACGTGGATCAACGGCAAGCGCTGGGAAGACGAAGTGCCCGATCCGTCGCCAGTTGGTAGCAACGTCCACCAGTTCACGCCGCGCCCTCAGTCTGGCGAACCAGACTTCAACAGCAACGCGTGGGCTGACGGCCTTGTGGCTCGCCCATGAAGCCAGTCAACCAACTTATGGCGACCATGGGCAACCTTCCGGCTGAAAGCCATGTCCAGCCGCTCGACATCACGCCGCAAACTGTCGAGGTGGTGAACGATCTGTTCCGCCGGCTGCGTGGGATCTTCCCTGCATGGCGCCAGGCGTGGCCGTCCACCGAAGCGCTCGATGCTGCCAAGGCCGAATGGATCAAGGAGTTCGCCGACGCGGGCATACGCACCCTGGAGCAGATCGAGTTCGGCATCCAGAAGTGCCGCAAGCTCAAGAAGCCGTTCGCGCCGAGCGTTGGGGAGTTCATCGCCATGTGCGTGCCGGGGCCGGAAGACTTCGGCATGCCGTCCGTTGCGGACGCCTGGATCGAAGCCCTGATGGAGACGTACACCCATGAGGCCGTGAAGCTGGCGGCTGAAGCGACAGGCCTGTTCGATCTGCGCGGGGCCCGACAGGAAGACAAGGGTTTGCGCGCTAGGTTTAACCGCAACTACGAAATCATCCTGCGCCGCGCCCAGGCCGGTGAGTCCCTTGACGGGAAGATCGCCGCCGGCATCGGCCACGACAGCCAGAAAACGGAATTCGAACTCGCCAACGAGCTGGCCGACCAGCAGGTCCAGGCAAAAATCCTTCAGCAAGGCATCCCGGCTGACGGCGTGTCGGCGCGCGCTCTGCTGATGGCTAAGTTCGGCAAGAAGATTTCGGAGCAACGGACATGAGCATCGACAAACAGAAACTCCAGAAGCTGCTGTGGGCCGAGGCTGCGTCTTTCCGTGCCGACTGCGCTGACTGGAAGCGCAACACAGAGGCGCTCCAAGACTTCCTGGGGGAGAAGACCGTTGAGGAAGTGGCGCTGGAGCTGCTGGCCGAGAACGAGACGCTGCGCAAAGAGCGCGACCAGCTTGCCGAGGAGAATCGTGGGTTGCTCGAAGACTTTGCGGGGGGCCTATGACCAGCCTCCAGATCCGCAACGAATCAGACCGCAACAGGGCCATGGGTCATATCGCCAGCCTGGACCTGAGCAAGCCCAAGAAGCTGGCCATCACCGAAGTAGACCGCAGCGGGGAGCAGAACAAGGCCCTTCACGCGGCGCTGGCCGATATCGCCGCCCAGGTCGAACACGCCGGGAAGAAGTGGGATGTCTTGATCTGGAAGCGCCTTCTCACCGCGGCCTGGCTGCGCGAGACCGGCGACCAGCCTCAGATGATCCCAGCGGTAGACGGCAACGGCTTCGACGTCATCTACGAGCGAACCAGCAAGCTCACCGTGAAGCAGTGCGGCGAGTTGATCGAGTGGGTGCATTGCTTCGGCGCTGAGCACCAGGTGCGCTGGACGCAGAAAGACAACTGGGGAGGGCGTTACTGATGAGCCATCAACAATGCGAATGCCATCGGTGTATTGCTGAGCACAAGCTGGGCCAGCAGGTCGGCTCCATGTGGTTGCCGCTCTCATCCACCAGAATGATTCTGTGCCCTGTGTGTGGCTGCAAACGCTGCCCAAAGGCAAGCGACCATGATCTGGCATGCACGGACAGCAATGAGCCAGGCCAGGCTGGGAGCGTGTACCAATGACCATCGAACGGAAGCCGGCCAGGCCGAAGAAATGCCGCGTTGCTACGTGCAGGGCCTCATTCGTCCCAGCGAAGCCGTTTCAAACCTGGTGCTCGCCAGACTGTGCAGTGGCGATCATCCGCCAGCGACAGGATAAGCAGCGAAAGTCGTTCGCACAGCGCGAGCGCCGGGAGATCAAGGTACGCAAGGAGAAGCTGAAGACCAGGGCGGATCACTTGCGCGAAGCCCAGGCGGCGGTGAACGAGTACGTGCGCCTGCGTGACGCTCACCTGCCATGCATCAGCTGCGACTCGATGCCGAACGACAACGACCTCATGACCGGCAGCCGCTGGGACGCTGGGCATTATCGATCCGTGGGGGCCTGCCCAGAGCTGCGCTTCGAGCCGCTGAACATCCACCGCCAGTGTGTGAAGTGCAACCGCAACCTTTCCGGCAACGCCGTGGAGTACCGCATTCGCCTGGTACCGCGCATCGGCGCCGAGAAGGTCGCTTGGCTGGAAGGCCTGCATCCGCCATGCAAATACACTTTGGAAGAGATCAAGGCCATCAAGGCCAAATACCGCGCAATGACCAGAGAACTGAAAAAAGGGGAAGCCGCATGACCTATCGCAACGTTGTTTCAGCAGTAGTTCGCGCCCTTGCGGCCGAGACGATCAGTTCCGCCGGCGGCTGCGACTTTGAGCCCAAGGTGCAATGCGCCAAGCAGAAGGGGGAGATCGTCGGCAAGGAGGCGGCGTTTCTCCAGGACTGCTGGGTGTTCGGCCGGCTGCACAAGGCGTTGACCCCGGCGCTCTGGCGGGCACTCGTGGCGAAGTATTCCACGCATGAAGAGCGTAAGCACGGCGCGATTCTGGAGCTGCTGAACTCGGTGCGGACACCTGCGCCGAAACGGTTCCGCGAGTGTGCGGTACTGACCTGGGCCATTCCGCAAGTTGCCGGTGCCGAGGGCAAGCGTTCCGCCGCAGTGCTGCCGGCCGCTTGGTACGACATCACCAATTGGGACAACGACGGCAAACCCGAGTCGACCAGGTACCGGTGGCGCTCGGGGATCCGCAAGACGCTAGATGACCAAGTCAATGAGGCGCTGACTGCTGCTCAGGAGTTACTCGACGCTGAGGGCTTAATCGAAAGTTGCGCGGCGTAGCAAATAGCCATTGCAATGAGTGAGAAAGTGAGAGACTATTTATCCATCCTGTCGATCTTGCGCGTTAGGGATAACCGCATATAACCCAGCCAATGAGCTGGGTTTTTCGTATTCGGTCCACGGAGTTTTACATGGAAGTTTGGGAGTTAATCCGGCGCCTCTTGGCTGGCGCTACAGGCGGCAATCAGTCCCATATGCCAGGACTTATCGGAACCACGTATTACTGGGACTTGAAAAGAACCGGGTGCGAGCTGAACCAGGGCTTTATTGAAATCTCAGATGCCGCTGAGTTGTTTGCTGAAAAAATGCAGGAAGCTGAATTAATCCGACCCGCCGGTGTGCGCGGCGGAGGAATCGCGATCTTGGGCGCCATGGAGCGCACCCCCTTCGGAGAGGAACTTTACAAAGCGCTAGGGCGCCGGGAAGTCCTCGCCAGCTTTGAGCGGGTCGATGTGCCAATCGATGTTAAGTCGATTCAGGCTGCTCTGCTTCAGGCAGATTGAGTTTTATGAAGGCCCGACCTGAGAGTCGGGCTTTTTTGTTTTTACAGGATCAGCGTTGGCGGCTTGTACTCAGGGGCTATCTTTTGAAGCGCCTTAAGCCCATTGCCTGTTAAAACGTGACTTGGGCCAATTTGGTAGCCGCGGTCCGAGACGTAACCCTCCTCAACAAGCCAAAGGAGTGCACCACGAAGCTCTTTGGCGAGTTCTTTGTATTCATCGCTCGTATTCTCTCTCCCCCCAATGAGTTTTGGATCCTCCAGGGTCAGGCCTATTGAATTTGGCGTAGGGTGGTGCGGAGCAGGAAAGTATTCATATAAATCCTTGAGTATTTTTGCCGAGACGGCATTGAAACGATCCATGTAGATGTCCTTCGGTTTTGTGTGAGTCCGAAAGATAGCACGGTGCCACTTCGCGCTTGCAAGCTGGAAGCACGGTGCGGCATGCACACTTATTCATGGCCTCAGCGTTCGCTGGGGCTTTTTCGTTTTCGGCCCCGCCACACCCTTCGCACTGAGCAGGGAGTGCCGCCGGGGCTGACCTATTTCTGGCGAAGGCCATTTTTTTCATGGAGTGACGATGGATCCTACTGACCTCGGCCCAGGCACAGCTACCTGGCTGGGCGGTAGCGCCACCGTTGTACTGGGCGGCCTGCTTTGGCTGCGCCGCTTCCTTTCCAAGGATGCGACTGACCGCGCGATGGATAACGCCGATATCGGCACGCTGAAGCGACTCAACGAGTTGCTGAACCAAGAGCGCGCCGCCCGTAAGGAAGCCGAGGCCCGCGCTGATCAGTTTGCGAAAGAGCGGAACGACCTAGCCGCCGCCGTTGGGCGTATGGAGGGCAAGATCGAAGCGCTCACCAGCCAGGTCGCCCAACTCACTGACCGCGTGACGCAACAGAGCGACGAGATCACTCGCCTGCGCACCAAGCTGGGAGGTATCGCCTGATGGACAGATGCGCATTGGAATTTATCGCACGCCGCTGGTGGCGCCGGGCCGAGGTCTGGGCAATCGCTGTAGTGCTGGTGGGAGGCGGCGCCGTTCTTGGTTATCAGGTCGCCTACTGGTCTCTCGCTGAGAGCCAGTCCAATCAGGTTACCGACATCCGCAAGGCCTACGATACCGCGATGGGGGAGCGCGACAAGCGCCTGGAAGAACTGACCCGCCAGACCGGTACCGCCGCCGACAAGGCCACGAAGGCTGCAACTACTGCGGCCCAGGCTGCCGACAAAGCGGACGAAGCCCTCAATCGGGTATCGCAGTAATCCGCGCCACGTTTTTGAATGCGCCAAATCGTGGCGCGAGGTTCTCAGATGAGCAGCGTCACCCGCCTGCGTCACGCGCTGCCAATGAGCCAGGACATCAACAAGGTCCTAGCTGATCTGGATATATAGCTAAGGCTGTGGACGCCGCGAAATCAGCAGGCCTGCCCCAGGGCATCGTCGTGGCTATCCTCCACGGACAGGCACATGCTGAAACGGCTAGGATGTTGAGCTCGTAACTCAGGGCGTGCCGTATGAGTTAACGCTTCATCTTTGCGATCAGTGTGCAGCGGCAGTATTCACAGCTGCAACTCTGATCAGCCAAGTCATCAAAATCTTGTGTCACGGCTACCGACTTTCCATCCATAGACTTACACCAAGCACAATCGCGCTCATCCCCACAGCTAAGGACTGAATAGCTGTTGAAGCCAGCAGATTTGATACGTGAGATGCCTTCCCTGCGCAAATGTTTGTGAGTGGCTCTTAGGTAGAGACGATGCAGTACAGGCTTTGGCCCGATTGCAAGCCCTTCATCTGTAAGGGTGGCCAGATGCCCTTTAGTAATTTTCATTCGGGCATTAAGGCCCAGTGCACGTTTCTGTTCAGTAGTAAGTGCTTCTTCATCTGCAAGTTTTTTTGTGTGAAGAAAGTCGTTCAGGACTGCGAGCCTCCCCGACTCCTTGATGTGCGGAGAGGCCGCGATCTCTTTCCTAAAATACTCAGTGAGCTGGTTCGGAGCTTCGGTGGCGATCTGACGATTAATAGCGGGTCGACTAGACGGTTTGGGGCCGAACAGCGTTGCTAAAAGTTTCCTTAACATGGCACCTCCTTTTTGTTTTCTCGACTGGGTGACTTGTAGCTAGTCGACGCTCTGTCGATTGGCGAGATGGGGGGGGGAGGTGTGCCACAGGTGAGTGCGGCACGGGTGTGTTACTTGACCTTCAGTGCTTCCTGGATCTTATCCGCGTATTCGGATAGGTGTATGAATTCACTTTTCAGAACAATATCCGCCCCTCCAGCAGCTTTCGCTTCGATAATGCTAAGGGCGGCCGCTACTGCTCTAGCCCGCTGATCCTGTTCGGTGGTCTCGCGAGATGTAGCATCCATCACGTAACTAGCTGCGTTGTGATTCGACATTTTGCTTCCTTTCAGTTGATTTGATCTTCACCAATACCGGCAACGCGCCACTATTTCAAGCATCAGAGAGAAGCCATGACAACCAAGCAACCCGACTGGGAGGCAATCGAACGCGCCTACCGGGCCGGTTCGCTTTCCATCAGAACGATCGCTGAGCGCCAAGGCGTAAGCGACACGGCAATCCGGAAGAAAGCCAAGGTTCAAGGATGGGCGAGAGACCTTTCTGACCAGGTGCGCAAAGAGGTTCGCAGCAAGCTGGTTCGCGGAGAGGTTCGCAACGACCAAGGCGCGAACTGCGAACTTGATGCCGAGATCATCGAAGAGGCCGCAGAAGAAGGGGCGCGGGTGGTTCGCAGTCACCGTCGGGACATTCGCAAGGCCACGAACCTTGCGAACCTGCTGATGGATGACTTGCTCAATACCATCCAGCGCCGCGAAGAGATCGAAAACGCGATCATCGACGAGACTGACGAGGACAATAACGGCATGCGCCGGGCCTCGATGCTCGCTGCTGTCGCGCTACCCAGCAATTCCAAAACCCTGTTCCAGCTTTCCTCTGCAATGAAGAACCTGCAAGTTCTGGAGCGTCAGGCATTCAGCCTGGACGAGAAGGAGAAGACGGACGACGCCGACGAGATCTCGAAGATGATGGATGAATTAACACAGGACGCCTGACATGAAGCCCGAGCACATGAAGCTGCTTCGGGATCGGTTCTGGCGACTGAATAACCTCTACTTCATCACCGACAAGCAGGGTAAGAAGGTTCGCTTCCGCATGACGCAGGAGCAGATCGATTACTTCCAGGGGATGCATACCCGGAACATCATCCTGAAAGCTCGCCAGCTGGGCTTTACGACGCTGGTGTGCATCGTCCAGTTGGATGCAGCGTTGTTCGAGGCTGCCAAGTGCGCCTTGATCGCTCACACACTGAACGACGCGAAGCGCCTGTTTCGTGAAAAGGTCAAGTACGCCTACGACAACTTGCCGAAGGAGCTGCGCGCTGCCAACCCGGCGAGAAACGACGCTGCCGGCGAACTGGTGTTCAGCAAGGGCGGCTCGCTTTATGTCTCCACCTCGTTCCGGGGCGGCACGCTGCGCTACCTGCACGTATCCGAGTTCGGGAAGATCTGCGCCAAGTTCCCGCATAAGGCGCGGGAGATCGTCACCGGTGCTTTCGAGGCTGTCGCTGCTGAGTGTTTCGTCACCATTGAGTCAACGGCAGAGGGTCGAGCCGGCTATTTCTTTGATTACAGCCAGTCAGCAGAGCGCCAGCAACTGGCCGGGGTGCCACTGGGCCTGCTGGACTGGAAGTTCTTTTTCTTCAGTTGGTGGAATAACAAGGCCTACAGCCTCGAGTCTGCTGACGTAGTGCTGCCCCAGCGCCTGACCGACTACTTCAACGAACTGCGCGCCAAGCACGGGATCGTCACCAATGACGGCCAGCGCGCCTGGTATGCGGCCAAGGAGAAGACGCTCGGCGATGACATGAAGCGGGAATACCCGTCGATTCCTGTCGAAGCCTTCCAGCAATCGGTCGAGGGCGCCTACTACGCCCAGCAGTTCACCAAGCTGTATGCCGCTCAGCGCATCGGCACTCTGCCCGACAACAGCCACCTGCCGGTGATGACCATTTGGGACATCGGCGTGAGCGACTCCACCGCCATTTGGTTCGTGCGCCAGGTTGGCGAGCAGTACCACATCATCGATTACTACGAGAACTCAGGCGAAGGCCTGCGGCATTACATGAAGGTGCTCAAGGACAAGGGTTACACCTACTCCGAGCACTGGGGGCCGCATGACATCGAGAACCGTGAGTTCGGCAGCGATGCGAAGACGCGCAAGGACATTGCCCGAGAGGGTTACGAGATCGACGGGCAGGTTTATCGGATGACCTTCCAGGTCGTCCCGAAAATCGGGGTGGACGACGGCATCGAGCAGGCTCGGGAAATTCTATCCAAGTGCGCCTTCGACGAATCGAAGTGCGAAGAGGGCATTGCCTGCCTCGAGAACTATCGCAAGGAGTGGGACGACAAGAAGGGCTGCTGGAAAGACAAGCCGCTGCATGACTGGACGTCTCACGGCTCCGACGCATTCCGGTACTTCGCTGTCGCCAAGAGCGCCAGGAAGCCGGTTAAATCAATCAAAATGGGATTCGCACGCTAATGGCAGACGTCACATACACCCGCCCGGAGTACGACGCGGCACAGTCCCGTTGGCGGCTGGTGCGCGACGTGTGCAAGGGCTCCGAGACTGTAAAGGGGCGCGGCGATGTTTACCTGCCCAGGCCCAACAAGCACGACACCAGCCCTGAGAATCTTGAACGGTATAAGTCGTACAAGCAGCGGGCCGTTTACTACAACGCCACGGGGCGCACGAAACACAGCCTTGTTGGCGCAGTGTTCCGCACGTGGCCAACACTCACTGTGCCCGGCGCACTCGATTACGTAGCCACGGACGTCGACGGGCAGGGCGTGAGCGTTTACCAGCAGTCGCAGTCGGTCATCGGGCATCTGCTTGAGGTTGGTCGGCACGGTTTGTTGGTGGACTACGCAGCGGTGCAGGCCGGTACGGTAAGCAAGGCAGACGAGCAGGCTGGGCGCGCCCGTGCGAACGTTGCGAGCTACCCAGCCGAATCAATCAGGAACTGGAAGACCCGCAAGGTCGGCGGTCAGCACCTGCTAAGCCTGGTTGTATTGCGTGAAGAGGCGGACATCGACACTGATGATGGCTTCGGTAGCGAAAAGGTCGTGCAGTACCGCGTGCTGCGCCTGGACGTGGCCGGCGTGTATACCCAGGAATTGTGGCAGGAAAGCTCAAGCGAAACCGCGATGGTCATCCCCCCCTTCACTCCGTTGAATGGTGCGGGCCAGCCATGGCGCGTGATCCCATTTCAGTTTCTCGGTAGCGAGAATAACGACACCAGCATTGATGACTCGCCGCTGTACGACATGGCAGTGCTGAATATCGGCCATTACTGCAACAGTGCGGACTATGAGGACTCTGTCTGGTTTTCTGGTCAGCCGCAGTTCTGGATCTCCGGCCTGGACGAAGCCTGGCGCGACCATCTTGAAGCCAATGGCATCTATGTCGGCTCCAGGGCTCCGCTGACGCTTCCCGCAAACGGATCGTGCGGGTTTGCTCAGCCTGAACCGAACACGCTTGTGAAAGAGGCCATGGACGCCAAGAAACAGGACATGGTGTCCCTTGGAGCCCGGCTGATTGAGCGCGGCAGTGCAGTGAAGACCGCAACCCAGGCTGACAACGACAGCGCTGCCGAACACAGCGTTCTCTCCCTAGTGGTGAGCAACGTCAGTGAAGCGTACAGCCAATGCCTGGTCTGGATGGCTGAGTTCGTGAATGCCGCCGGCGAAGTGGTCTACAAGCTCAATCAGGACTTCAGCCAGATCACTCTGGACGCGACGATCCTGGCGGCTCTGTTCAATGCGGTACAGGGCGGCAAGCTGCCGGAAGGTGACTTCTGGCAATACCTGCGTGATCGCGGCGTGATCAACCCAGAGAAGACGGACGACGACATCCGGGATGAGCTGGAAGCACAAAGCACTGGCCCAGCCCTGGACGACACTGAGGTAATTCCGAATGGCGGCAAACCAAGCAATCCTTGACGCCACTATCCGGCACGCCGTTTTTTTGGAGCAGCTGAAGTCGGGAGAGGTGAAGAAGTTCGCTCCTTTCCTCAAGGAGATCGACCGCTCGATTCGTGAGCGGCTGACGCGCACGGACCTGACTGATTACACCGTCGCCCGCCTGGAGCGGCTGCTGAGCGAGGTTGATAGCCTGCTGCTGGGCATCTTCGACCGGTACAGCGAGAGGCTGAACTTCGACCTGGTGGATATCGCCAACTATGAGGCTGAGTTTGAGGCGGCCAGCCTGACCCGGGCGGCGCCGGTGGGCGTGTCGTTCGATGCTGCTGTGCCTGGCGCTGCTGCAATCAGGGCGGCGATCCTCACCAATCCGCTCAGCGTGCGCGGTGCCGACGGCGGGAAGCTGCTCAAGTTGTTCATTGATGGATTCACCGCCACCGAGCGGCAACGCCTCACAGGCGCGATCAGGCAGGGCTTCTTCGAAGGCCAGACGAACTTCCAGATCATCAAGAACATTCGCGGTACCAAGGCGCTCCAGTACAACGACGGCATCCTGGCCACGACAAACCGCAACGCCGGCGCCATCGTGCGGACGGCGGTGCAGCACGTCGCCACCCAGGCGCGAATGGAGACGCTGAAGGAGAACGCAGATGTCGTGCAGTCGGTGGAGTGGGTCAGCACCCTGGACTCGAAGACCACCAGCCAGTGCCGGACGCTGGATAAGCAACGGTTCAAGCTGACTGAGGGGCCTAGGCCTCCGATCCACATCAACTGTCGCTCGACAGTGGTGGCTGTGACGCGCTTCAGCGCCTTGTTCGCTAAGGACGCCACGCGGGCTTCCATCGGCGACGGCGGTGCGCAGCAGGTGAGGGCAGACCTCAGCTATTACGACTGGCTCAAGCAGCAGCCAGCTGCGTTTCAGGACAAGGCCATTGGCCCGGTTCGCGCGAAACTTTTCCGCGAAGGCGGCCTGAGCATCGAACGATTCTCCGAGCTGCAGCTTGATCGCAACTTCGCGCCGCTAACCCTCGTGGAGATGCGCTCACTCGAGCCGCTGGCGTTCGAGCGCGCAGGTATTGCGTATTGAGACATCGATATTAATGCTGCACCATCTAGTCAGGTGTCAGCACTGTCGGAGCGAAAATGGCGTACAAGGATCTTCCAGTAAGAGAACTGGACTCGTGGCAACTTAATTACGCAGTAGCCAAATACGTGTGCAAGCACAAGACCAGAACCGCGCTCCATTTGCCTCATAGATTTTATATCGAGGAGGAGGCTTTCCGACCGGTCAGTAGAATCGTTGATGGTAAAGTCAAGGTTGAGCTAGAGCCTTTTGTTAAGTGCAGTTACTTCTTGCCGGTTGAACACAAAGAGTTCAGCAGGCCTGTAATCGAAAGGCTTGGACTAAAGGCATATGAAACTGAGGAAGGATGGGCGTGCAAGGTCGGTGACTTTGAACCGTTCACTGACTTTCATGCGGACATAGCTCTGCTCAGGGCTGCTGTAGCGCACTCTTCCGGGTCTGAATTGGTGCTGGTCCCGTTGGGAAGGGTGGCCAAATAGAAAAAATACTTCGTCGCGAAACCCGCTCATGAGCGGGTTTTTTTATGCCTGCAGGCAGGGCCTGCACCTAAGTCTCTGGGAGACAACCAATGCTGAAATTCCAACTGGATACCCTGGAAGGGGTAGATGAAGCCGTGCGCGCTCTTTACACCGAGAAGGACGGCAAGTTCGTACTCGGCATTGAAGGTCTGCCGCAACAAGAAGATGTCACCGGCCTGAAGGCCAAGGTTGATGAGCTGCTGGGTGAGAAGAAAGCCGCAGAGAAGGCTCGCAAAGACGCCGAAGAACAAGCCCGACTGGAGCGTGAAGAAGCCGCTCGCAAATCCGGCAACGTCGAAGAGCTTGAAAAGTCCTGGTCGGAAAAATTCAACCGCCGCGAAGCTGAGCTGAACGGCTTGCTGGAACAGGAGCGTGGAACGCTGAGCACTCAGATCCGGGATCTGACCGTTGGCCGTACCGCTACTGACATCGCGTCTGCCCTGGCAATCCCAGGCAGCGCCAAAGCCCTGTTGCCGCACATCGAGCGCCGTCTGAGCGTCGAGCAGCGCGACGGGAAGCCTGTTGTGGTCGTCCTCGACCAGCAGGGCAAGCTCTCGGCGGCAACGCTGGATGAGCTGAAAGCAGAATTCGCAAACGACACGGCCTTCGCGCCGTTGATCGCGGGTAGTAAAGCATCTGGCGGCGGGGCTGCTGGTGCTGGAGGTGGCGGCGGGGCCGCAAAAGGAAAAATCGGCGGCACCAAAGAGGAACGACAGGCCGCGATCGCGAGCCGGTTCCCGGATCTCCCACAATCGTAAGGAAATAACTCATGTCCCTGTCGCAAATGCAGGTTTTCAACGAATACATCATGCCGGCGACTCTCGAGACGCTGGATCAGTATCTCGCCGCTTTTAACGCCGCCAGCCGTGGCGCGATCGTGCTGTCCCCGGACGGCTTCACTGGTGACTTCCTCCAAGAGTCGTTCTTCCAGACCCTGGCCGCCGCCCAGCGCCGCGTGGATCGCTACAGCGCGAACGCTGCTGTCGCTGCAACCGACCTGACTGAGCTGAAGAACACTTCGGTGAAGGTCGCCGGTGGCTTCGGTCCGATCCGCTACGAGCCATCGCAGATGACTTGGCTGGAGCGTCCAACCGCGCAAGGCATCGAAGTCGCCAGTCGCGCGTTCGCTGAAATCCTGCTGAAGGATCAACTGAACACCGCGATCGCCGCTCTGGTCGCCGCTATCACTGCCCAGGCTGCTGCCGTCAACGATGTGTCGGCTACCGCTGGCATCACCTACGCAGGTCTGAACAACGCTCACGCGAAGTTCGGCGACGCAAGCCAGAACCTGGTCACCCAGGTGATGCAGGGCACCAGCTACCACAAGCTGGTAGGTCAGAACCTGGCGAACCAGCAGCAGCTGTTCCAGGCTGGCAACGTCCGCGTGGTGGACATCCTCGGCAAGATCTCCGTTGTGACGGATGCCCCGGCGCTGATGCAGGCCGGCACCCCGAACAAAGAAATCATCCTGTCCCTGGTGCAAGGTGCTGCGCTGGTCCACGACGGCCGCGACATCATCAGCAACGTCCAGACCACCAACGGCAAGGAGCGTATCGAAACCACGCTCCAAACTGATTACACCTTCGGCCTGGGCCTGAAGGGTTACACCTGGGACACCACCACCGGCGGCAAGTCGCCAACCGACGCCGAACTGGCGACCGGTACCAACTGGGACAAGACCGCCACCAGCATCAAGCACACCGCCGGTGTGGCTCTTATCGGTGACGCCTCCAAGTAACCCTGAAAGCTGAGTCGGGCCTAGCGCCCGACTTGGCGAGGACATGATCATGAGCAACAAGAACATCTGGTATCTGCCTGGTCCGTTCCATCAGTACCAGGAAGACGTGAAGGCACTCGCCAAAGCAAGCGGCCTGCGCATCGTCGACGCAAGCGTTACCGAAAGTCGTGAAGATGCCGCCGACGAAGTGCCTGACGTGACTGTCAAGGAGTTGCCGAAGGTGCTGATGATAGATGGTGGCAGTTCCAGCATCGATATCGACGCCTTTCGCGCCGAGCTCGAATCTGTCGGCCTGATCGTTGAGTCATTCGCCGATCAAGCGCTGGTGCGCCCCGAAGGTGATCTTGGCCCGATCGCTGATCGCTTGTTTCAGGTATTCGAAGCGGTAAACGCCGGTGTGGAAAGCCTCATTCGCGAGCGTGACGGTGAAGTCGAGAAGGTGAAAGCTCTGCAGCTGCAGGTAGACGACCTTCTCCAGCAGGCCGACAAGGCCGGTCAGGTGGCTACCGAAGCGAAGGAAATCGCCGACCTGAAGGCCAAGCTGGACGAAGCCAATGTCCAGTACCGGGCAAACGCCTCGAAAGAATCCCTGGAAAAGCTCGTCGCCGAGCTGACCAAGGAGTAATACTGCTGGCTGTCGGTGATGCGGCGGCCAATCTTCAAACCATTCCAGCGAGTTGACGCATGACACTCATCATCGAGGACGGCACCGGCAAGCCTGACGCCGAAAGCTACGCGAGTGCCGAGGACTTGGCCCTGTATGCCGTGAAATTCGGAACGGTCATTCCCGCGGGCGTTCCTGAGCAGGAAGCATTGCTTCGTCGGGCCGCCTTGGCGATGGATGGCAAAACCTGGAAAGGCCGCAAGATGAGCAGCGAGCAAGCCCTGTCCTGGCCGCGTCGGGGTGTTGAACTGGACTGCCAGATCAAGCCAGACAACTACCTGCCGGCGCGGATCCAGTACGGACAGATGGCCCTGGCCGCCGAGATCCATCAGGACGATATCGACCCGGTGGAAAAACGCAAAGGCGCCGTTTTGCTGGATCGTGTTGAGGGTGCTGTAACGCGGCAATACGCGGCGATCCCCTCCACCAGCAACCGGCTGTTGCCGGCGGCGCCTGATCGACCGAGCGCTACGCAGTTCGCTGACTATCTGCAAAAGCGCGGACTGTTCGCTGTCCGGGCTTAGATGAGTCTCGCCTGTTGTTCTAAATAGTCCTGTTTTTGAGCTGATGGAGGTAGCCCGATACCTGAATTGGATTCAAGAAACCCCTCAACGAATTCCTTTACTCCAACCTTGGAGATACGGTTCCTATATTCCTCGTCTGAGATGTCTCGCCATTTTGCATTCGCATAGTTTCCCAGCGCCCCTCGTGCAATTTTGGCAATAGCTTCGTCTTCCTGCTCTAGCTTCAAATCCTTCATCGCCTCAATCCTTTTAGGTTTGTCTTTGTTAAGTGATAAAGGTATCACCATGACCTTCTACGACGAAATGGCCGTGATGGCTCTGGATATGATCACAGAGTTTGGACAGCCCGTGACCATCAGCAAGACGGAGCCCGGCGAGTACGACCCTGAGACGGGTGGCGAAGCGCCAGGCGTGCCCGTAGAGCAAGTCGCGCAAGGCATCCTGGTCGACTTCACAGGCCAAGAATTCCAGAACAACAGCCTTATCAAACAGGGCGACAAGAAGCTCAAGATCGCCGCGCAGGGTTTAGCTTGGTCGCCCGGTCTGCTGGACAAGGTTGTCGCCCAGGGCCGCACCTGGGCAATCGTCCCGCCGATGAAAGAAGTAAATCCCGCCGGCACGCCGATTCTGTATGAGCTGCAGGTGCGGTCATGAGTCGGGCAGGCGCCGGCCAATCCGGCAGCTTCGCCCTGAGCCTCGCTGAGTTCGCAGCTCAAACCAGCGAAGCCATCGACGCCAGTGTGCGCGAGATCATCATCGAGGTCGGCAGCAGCCTGATTCGCATGTCTCCCGTGGGCAATCCGGAGATCTGGGCGCAGAACGCAGTGGCGACGCAGTACAACAAGGCCGTCGACGATCACAACAGCTCGCTGCGCAGTGATCCGGCCAACCTCACGAAGGGTGGCAGGCTGAAGAAGGGCCGTAAGCTCAACGACGGCATGGACCTCAAGGCGCCAGAGGGCTACGTCGGCGGCCGGTTCCGCGCGAACTGGCACATCTCGCTGGGCGTGGTCGAGAGCGTTACCTTCGACGAGGTGGATCCGAGCGGCGCCGAGACAACCGCGGCGCTGGTCGCAGCAATGAGCGACTTCACCGCCGGCCAGATGGCCTACATCATCAACAACTTGCCCTATGCCATCCCGCTGGAGTTCGGCCATTCCACCCAGGCCCCTGGCGGGATGGTCCGGGTCACCGTGGCTCGCTTCCAGCAGATCGTGCTGGAGGCCATCAGGAACAACCAGATATGAGTCACGCCATCATCGCCTCGATCTACGAGGCAAAGCTCATCGCCTGGAAC
>NZ_LJSA01000323.1:0-228 GCF_002742505.1 Pseudomonas sp. 2995-1
ATCTGTAATAATACGATCCACTACTTTTTTTCCGGTCAAAGGAAGACTACACTCATTTAATATCTTTGGTTCTCCTTTACGATTTACATGTTCCATGATAATGACCACTTTTTTCGCACCATGAACAAGGTCCATCGCACCGCCCATTCCCTTAATCATCTTTCCAGGTATCATCCAGTTAGCAAGGTCACCATTAGCAGCTACCTCCATTGCTCCTAGTATAGCAAC
>NZ_LJSA01000324.1:0-294 GCF_002742505.1 Pseudomonas sp. 2995-1
CGGACTCCAAACAACCAATCTATACTAATGAACCATTAATCAATATCGAAACGAGACTTGACCACTCTTTTATCAGAACTCACAGAAGTTACCTCGTGAATATTACTCACATTAATCGGATAGAACCTTCAGGTAATTCTTACTTAATTAGCTTCAAAAATGCGCCAAGACATATCGCATTTGTCAGTAAAAAATATATAGTACAGCTATTTGAGACTATTAGACTACAATAAAAGGTACAGACTAATATTATTTAACCGTACCTTTTACTCTGCTTCTATTGTAAAATTAAAT
>NZ_LJSA01000325.1:0-264 GCF_002742505.1 Pseudomonas sp. 2995-1
ATATTGGGCGTTTAATAAGAAAATTGGTTTCCAAGTATTGTATCTTACATTATTATCCATGTCTATTGCACAAATCATCATGTTATATTTGCCTTATTTACATACAAATGAAGAGCTCGTTCCATTCACTATACCGCAACTTCAAATTGTAATGACCTTTTTTGCTTTCTTTATTCCATTATGTAAAAAACGCATATCCATCGTTTTATGCCTTACTCCACCACTTTTTCTTAGTATTTTGTATATGATTTTTCTATCAGTACC
>NZ_LJSA01000326.1:0-420 GCF_002742505.1 Pseudomonas sp. 2995-1
GGCGCAGCGGACGGGACTCGAACCCGCGACCCCCGGCGTGACAGGCCGGTATTCTAACCGACTGAACTACCGCTGCGCGTAACACATGAAGCGAATGGTGGGTGATGACGGGATCGAACCGCCGACCCTCTGCTTGTAAGGCAGATGCTCTCCCAGCTGAGCTAATCACCCTTCGTTTCGGTGTGTGCGCATCATACACCAAAAAATCGTAATGTCTTGATTTAAATGCAATTTATTTAAAAAAAGTTTCCAGCACGACTTTTCGCCATATTTCGGACAAAAAAAACCCGCTCAATGAGCGGGCTTTTTGTGGTGACCTGGCGTTCAGCATTCCAGGTTACCGAATATGGCGCAGCGGACGGGACTCGAACCCGCGACCCCCGGCGTGACAGGCCGGTATTCTAACCGACTGAACTACCG
>NZ_LJSA01000327.1:0-263 GCF_002742505.1 Pseudomonas sp. 2995-1
GTACACGGGCAGTTCAGCTCTTAAAAGGGATCACGGTGATTTTAGCTGTATGGTTTCTGAGCAGTACATTTCAACTATATACTTTACAGTGGATGATGGAGCAGGCCGTAACATACGGTTTATTGGCCATTATCATTATATTTCAACCAGAATTAAGGCGTGCCCTAGAACAACTTGGGCGTGGAAGATTCTTCTCTAAAAGCTCTGTAGCTGAAGAAGAGGAGATAAAAAATACAATTGAACACATCATAAAAGCTTCGAAT
>NZ_LJSA01000008.1:0-228 GCF_002742505.1 Pseudomonas sp. 2995-1
TTTCTGTATAATCGAAGACTTCCGTCATAGTTATGCTGTCTTTCGTGGTATATAGCAACTGCTAATTGAATTAATGTGTGCCAATGTTTTTCTTTATTTTTTTTCCAATACTCTTCCATAATCTCATGACATTCAAAATAATCTCTGGTTCCATGAAATTCAATCAAATATTCAATATAAGCATCTGGATAATTCATCATTTCCCCCCGTGAAAGTGATCTAATTAAT
>NZ_LJSA01000328.1:0-78500 GCF_002742505.1 Pseudomonas sp. 2995-1
GTGGGGGGTGACATGGGAAGCGGGGACAAGGGGACGCCGAGATGGTTCCGTAATTTTCTGCCGTTATCCGGCGAGCTGTTTGCGAGGTGTCTGGAGAATCCGGGGCGATTCAGGGTAGATCAATCTCTCAGAGAGGTAAGACAGGACGCTTAACCATCAGGCTTTTGCGCTTACCTGAAAACGAAAACCGCAGATTAATACCCCGCAGCTACCGTTTTACATCGTAAAAATCTTAGTTTCATCGACAAGCGGTCACGCTTCCCGCGCCTTCACCTTCAAATGCCGCGCATACCACGGCCGCTTCGGCACGCGCTTGAACAACCCTGTGAGCGCATCGTCGTCAGCACCAAAGGTAATACGCAACGCGAGCTTCATGGTCTCCGGGTCCATTTCCATCGACTTGCCCATTTGCAACCCCGGCGTGGTGCTGCAGCCGTGGGTGTCCGGGCCGAGCCACGGGTCGCCGACTTCGACCCAGCGGCCCGGGGCGAACCAGGCTACGCCGTTGACTTCCAGCCGGCTGACTTCGCCTGGATTGAAGCGTTCATGGGCGCGGAACCAGTCTTCGATGCGGTCGTCGATCCAGCCGTGGAAGTGCCAGAACACCGGGTTTACGTGGGAGGAAAACGGGTCGCCAAGGAAGTCGTTTTCGGCGGCGTACCACCGCGCGGCAAAGTCTGCCGGGTCGCGGGCAAAGGGCACTGGCGCGCCGTTGGAGGGATCGCGGGGCACGGAGGCCCAGCGCATGTGCAGCCAGTCGTGCAGGCCCAGTTCCATCTCGGAACCCAGTTGGCCCAAGGTGTATTTGGCCAGGTAACGCGGGTCGCGGTATTGGGACTCCCAGACCTGGAAGTTGCTGTGGTACGTCTCTTGCGACTTGATGTCGCTGACCCACTGGGTGTATTCGCTGTCGTCGGGGGCCAACCAGGTGGGAGGCAAGGCGAAGCCATCGTGGTTGTCGAAGTAGCGCACAAAGCCCAGGCGATCACGCTCCAGCGCCGGTTGCGGTTCGGGGAAGGCCGGCCAAGAGGGTAAGTCCTGCATGGCGCGTGCAGTGCCGAGCATGTGTCGATGCATAAAGAAGAAGTCGATGCCCGAGCCGTTGCGATCTTTGCGCTTGCCACGGGCGTCGCGCTCCTGGCCCCGTGGGCCGGGTTGCCAGCCGATGCCGCGCAGGGCATCGCGTTTTTCTTCGGAGAGTTTGTGCCATTGGTCGCGAGTGGCGTGCCACAGCTGGTGGAACAGGCGGTGTTCGGGGGCGATCAGCCAGGCGAGCAGGGTCGGGTTGTGGCCGATGCGCTCGCGGGCTTCGGGAAACAGCTGTTTGTGCGCGATAAAGCGGTTGTCGCGTTCGGTCAGGGCCAGGGGGCGATTCAGGTCGAGGATCTGCCCGCTGAGGGTGCCGCTGCCGGCGTTGCCGAAGTCGGCCCAGACCTCATCGAGGGTCATCTTGAATTCATAGGCGGGCCTGCCATCGGCCGAGTCGCGGTCGATCAAGCGCCAGTAGAGCAACGCGCCCTCGCCCGTCAGCAAATCGCCCAATACCCGGTAACGCGGTTCGCCTTCGGCACGCAGGTTGGCGGCGGTGTCCAGGTAGCCGCGCAGGCCTCGGCCACGGGGGGCGATGTCGAGCAGCAGTTCCAAGCCTTGCAGCGGCAGGCCCTTGAGGCCAGCGTCGAGGCCTTCCAGGCGCAGGCTCCAGACGCCACGCAAGGTATTGGCCAGTTGCTGGCCGGCGGTGTCGGCCAGATCGACCGTGGCTTCGCCGGGGGTGATGGGGAATTCTTCACGCGTCCACTCGCGATGGGCATAGAAAGCTGCCGGCACAGCGGCGCCGGTGAGCGCGAGGCCTGCGATGAACCCACGTCGAGAGATGGTCATTGTTTACCTTAGGAAACGGCTTGATCAGAGCTAGAACGTTTGCTGGCAGGGGAAATTTACCGCCGCCGTCTCGCCCGCCTAAATTTCCCCGCTCATCGCTCGTTCTTCCCAGATAGCAAAGGCCTCAACTGACTGAGATGGCAATGACAAAATCACGTTCGAAAAAGGCGCTGTATATCGGCCTGCCGCTGGCCCTGGCCGTCGGCGCTGGCTTGCTGGTCTGGGATCACTGGTTCAGAGGCAACGCCGGCTACTCGCTGGAGGTGATCAAGCAGGCCAACGAGATGCAGGATCGGTTGTTGTCGTTCGACAGCCATATCACTGTGCCGGTGGATTTCGGCACCGCAGGCAAAGAAGCGGACAAGGACGGCAGCGATCAATTTGACCTGGTCAAGGCCAGTCGGGGCCGCTTGTCCGGCGCCGCCCTGACCATCTTCGGCTGGCCGGAAATCTGGAACGGCCCGAACGCACCGCACAAGCCCACCGAAGGGTTTGTCGAAGCGGCACGCCATGAACAGGAAGTGCGCTACAAGATCATCAGCGCCATGGTGCGCGACTTCCCCAATCAAGTCGCCATCGCCTACACCCCGGACGACTTCCGGCGCCTGCATGGCGAGGGCAAGTTCGCGATCTTTATGAGCATGCTCAACGCCTACCCGCTGGGCAACGATCTGAACCAGTTGGACCTGTGGGCCGCGCGCGGCATGCGCATGTTCGGCTTCAGCTATGTGGGCAATAACGCCTGGTCGGACTCATCGCGCCCGCTGCCATTCTTCAATGATTCGGTGGATGCGCTCGACGGGCTGTCCGACATCGGCAAACAAGCCGTGCACCGTCTCAATGACCTGGGTGTGATCATCGATGTCTCGCAGATGTCGACCAAGGCCCTGGAACAGGTGGCGCAGCTGAGCCGCACACCAATGGTGGCGTCCCACTCGGCGCCGCGTGCGGCGGTGGATATCCCGCGCAACCTCAGCGACAAGGAATTACAGCTGATCAAGCACAGTGGCGGCGTGGTGCAGATCGTGGCCTTCTCGGCCTACCTGCGCCCGCTGAGCCAGCCAACCCAGGACAAGCTCAACACGCTGCGCGCCCGTTTTGACCTGCCGCCCCTGCCGAACCTGGCCATGGCCCTGATGCCAGGCGATCCCATCATCGCTGCCTGGCCCGAGCAGCGGTTCGGCGAGTACGCCAGCGCGCTGTACGGCATCCTCGACGAGGAACCCAAGGCCACCCTCAAAGACCTGGGCAACGCGATCGACTACACCGTGCGCAAGATCGGCATCGACCACGTCGGCCTGTCTTCAGACTTCAACGACGGGGGTGGCATCGACGGCTGGAACAACGTCGGCGAAATCCGCAACGTCACCGCCGAGCTGATCCAGCGCGGCTACTCCGAAGCCGACATCGCCAAGCTGTGGGGAGGCAACTTCCTACGGGTCTGGGACCAAGTGCAAAAAGCCGCCAAACCATTGGCCAACCGTTAACCCTCTAGAAGCCAGTCCATGACCGACCGCCGTACGTTTCTCAAGCAGGCTGGGGTACTTGCCGCCAGCCTGCCGCTGGGCGCTGCCATCCTGCCTCAGGCGCAAGCAGCCGCAACACAAGACCCATGGACCGGGTTCAAGCGACTGTTCAACCAAGACCCGGACTACCTGCACTTCTCCAACTTCCTGGTGACCTCGCACCCCAAACCGGTACGCGAAGCCATTGAGCGTTACCGCGCACAGATCGACCGCAACCCAGGGCTGGCCATGGACTGGGACTTGCAGGAAACCTGGAAGCGTGAAGGCCAGGTACGCGAATGGGCCGGCCGCTACCTGAAGGCCTCTCCCCCGCAGATCGCCTTGACCGGCAGCACCTCCGAAGGGCTGGCGATGATCTATGGCGGGATCAAGGTACGGCCCGACCAGGAAATCCTGACCACGGTTCACGAGCATTACGCCACCCAGAACGTGCTGGACTTTCGTGTGCTCAAGCAAGCCACACAGGTACGCCGGATCACACTGTTCGACAACGCCAACCAAGTCTCTGTCGATGAAGTAATGGGCAATATCCAGCGCAACATCCGCCCCAACACCCGTGTGTTGGGCATGACCTGGGTGCAGTCCGGCAGCGGCGTGAAGCTGCCCATCGGCGAGATCGGCAAGCTGGTGGACGAGCACAACCGCAACCGCGATGAGCAAGACCGCATCCTCTACGTGGTGGATGGCGTGCACGGCTTCGGCGTGGAAAACCTCGATTTCCCCGACATGCACTGCGACTTCTTCATCGCCGGCACCCATAAATGGATGTTCGGCCCGCGCGGCACCGGTCTGGTGTGCGCCCGCGACCCCGAGAACAAATACGTCACGCCGATGGTGCCGACCTTCTCCGAGGACAAGGACTTCGCCACCAGCATGACGCCTGGCGGCTACCACGCCTTCGAGCATCGCTGGGCCGCAGATGAAGCCTTCAAGCTGCACTTGCAGTTGGGCAAGGCCCAGGTGCAGACACGCATCCATGGACTGAATACCGAGCTGAAAGACCAATTGCTGGCGCAGCCACAGGTCGAGCTGGTCACCCCGCGCAACCCCGCGCTGTCCGCCGGTTTCACCTTCTTCCGAATCAAGGGCCAGGACAGTGACGCAGTGGTGGCCCACATGATGAAACACCGCGTGGTGGTCGATTCGGTGGACCGTGATGTCGGCCCCGTGATTCGCACCTCGCCTGGCCTGCTCAACAACGCCGACGAAATCCAGCGGTTCATGACCCTGCTGCGCCAGCGGGTGTGACGCTCACTTTTCCCTTTGAACGAGATGCCCACATGATTCCATTCCGACTCAAACCCTTGACCACTCTGGCGCTCACCGCCCTGTGCAGCGGCCTGCTGCCAGGCGTGGCCCAGGCCGCCGCGCCACAGCCGGGCAAGGTGTTCAAGGACTGTAAGGACTGCCCGGAAATGGTCGTGCTGCCCGCCGGCACCTTCACCATGGGGACGCCTGAGGATGAGGTCGGTCGCGAGCCGGATGAAGGCCCGATGCATGACGTGACCTTCGCCAAACCGTTCGCCATGAGCCGCTTCCACATCACTGCCGGTGAATGGGACAGCTATGTGCGCCAGACCGGCGTGAAGATCGCCAATGGTGACACCCGCCCCGGCCGCGAATGCATCGCCAGCAAGCCGCGCTATCCACAAGGCCCACGTCAGCCGGCGGTGTGCATGGACATGGACGACATCAAGGCCTACGTCGCCTGGCTGTCGAAAAAGACCGGCCAACACTACCAAATGGTCAGCGAAGCCCAGCGCGAATACGCCGCCCGTGCCGGTTCCACCGGGCCTTTCCCCTTCCCCTTCGATGAAGGCAAGGGCTACAGCATCGCCGAACACGCCAACACCTACGGGCCTGCGGACGGCTACAGTTACTCGTCGCCAGTGGGCAGCTACCCGCCCAACGCGTTCGGCATGTACGACATGCACGGCAACGTCTACGAGCGCGTCGCCGACTGCGAACATACCAACTACATCGGCGCCCCTGCCGACGGCAGTGCCTGGGTAGAACCTAACTGCGAGTCCTATCAGATTCGCGGCAATGACTGGGGTGAAGCACCGGTATTTTCGCGCTCGGGCAACCGCAACACTATCTACCCGCAGACGCGGGGCGACTGGATCGGCTTCAGGGTTGTGCGTGATCTCTGATTACGCACACTGAAACCGGCAAAAAAAACCGCCTGGCATGAGCCAGGCGGTTTTTTTATTTCTGGAGGGCGCCGGCACACGTGCCGGCTCCCGGTGATCAGAACGCGTACTTGGCGTTGATCATTGCGTTGCGAGGTTCGCCGTAGGAGCCCGAATTGAACGTGCCCATGCCGTCGTAGTACTTCTGGTCAAACAGGTTGTTGACGTTCAGCCCCACACTCAGGTGGTCATCCACTTGGTATTTGGCCAACAAGCCAACCACGGCGAACGGATCCTGCGTTGCCTTGTAGTAAGGGCCGGAGTAGTTGATTTGCGATGCAGCGTACATCTCGCTTTGCCAGGTTACGTTGCCACCGACAGTCAACTTGTTCCACTCACCCGGCAGGCGATAAGTAGTGCCGAACTTGAACTGGTTGATCGGCTGATTGGTCTGCACCCGACCCCCGTCCTTGTCATGGGACTCGCGGTAGGTATAACCACCAAACACGTTCCAGCCACTGACCACTTCACCCGAGATCTCGGTCTCGACGCCACGGGTGTTGGTACCACTGATGGCCTTGTACACAGCGCGGCCCGAAGAATCCGTGCCCGACTGTTCCGGCGTGTTCTTCTGATTAATCTCAAATACCGCGACGCTCGCGTTCAGCGCGCCATCGAAGAACTCACCTTTGAGACCGATCTCGTAGTTGTCGCCTTCAAGCGGCGCCAGCGAAGTGCCCGACGCTGTTTTGTAGAACGTCTGCGGCAAGAAGATGCTGGTGTAGCTGGCGTACGCCGAATAGGTGTCGTTCAGCTCATAGACGATACCGGCATACGGCGTGACAACGCCGGTCTTTTTGGTCTTGTCGGTCGTCTTGGTGCCATCGAGATAGTTCTTGACCTCGTCATCCTGATTCCACCAGCTGAGCCGGGTACCCAGAATGATGGTCAGCGGATCGAACGGTTTCAAACGCAGGGCGCCGTACATACCGGTCTGCTGCAAGGTGGTGACGGTACCGCCATCCTTTTGATACTCACGATTGCCGTACTCACGGCCGTCCCAGTTGAAAATATTCGCCGAACCGTAGTCGCCGTCATCATTGTGGCTGGCGTAGTTAGGGAAGTTCAGGTGAGTGCGCGAAGCACTGGCACCCACCACCAACTCATGCTCGCGACCGCCCAGGTTGAACGGGCCGGACGCATAGGTATCGAGCGTATCCTGGGTCTGGTAGCTGTCCAGGCGGTAAATAAATACGCCCGTGCCTTCACCGGTCACAGGGTCAGGGTAGCCGCCACTTGCCGATGCGCCCTGGCCTTTACGGTAGGAGTATTGATGGCTGTAAGCAGTCTTCAGGCTCCAGTCATTGTCCAGCTTGTGATCAAGCATGGCGGTGAAGTTATAGCTGGTGTTGTCCATGTAACTCGAACGCGAGGCCGGGTTGAATGAACGGGAGAAATTGGTTTGCTTGCCATTGCTGAAGAACAGCGGGATATGCCCGTAGCTGGTGCCTTCGGCGTCGTTGTTCTGGTAGTCGAGGCTAGTGCGCAGCGTAGTGCTGTCGTTCAGATCGATATCCAACGCGCCGTACATCACGCGCTTTTCCTGGCTGTACCAGTCAATGAACGAATTTTGCTTCTGATAAGCCGCGACGAAACGTCCACGCACATTGCCGGTTTCTGTCAGCGGACCCGAGACGTCAACTTCGGAGCGGTAGCGATCCCACGCCCCCGCTTCTCCGGAAACGTAGGCCTGGAAGTCCTTGGTCGGACGCTTGCGCACCAGGTTGATGGTGGCCGACGGAGTGCCCGCACCGCTCATCAGGCCGGTCGCGCCGCGCACCACTTCGACACGGTCATAAATAGCCATGTCCGAGAGTGCGCCCACGTATTGCTGGGACTCGTTGGCCACCTGGGACGGGATGCCGTCGTACTGGAAGTTCTGGATCGCAAAGCCACGGGAGTAAAACGTGTAACGCTCACTGTCGCGGTGGTTGATGCTGATACCCGGCGTGAACGCCATCACTTCGTTAAGCGTCGAAAGATGCTGGTCGTCCATCAGTTGACGGGTAATCACGCTCACCGACTGCGGCGTTTCGCGCAAGGACAAGGGAAGCTTGGTGGCGGTGCTGGTTGCTCCCGTGGTGTACGAACCGGTGTTTTCGGTCGTCTCCCCAAGACCCTCGGCACTGATCGTGGTCGCGCCCAGGTTCAGCGCCGAACCGGTGGATGGCGCCATCACGATATAGCTGCCGCTGGCTTCGCGACTGGCCTGCAAGCCACTGCCCGACAACAGTCGAGACAGGCCTTCATCCACGCCAAACTGCCCTTTCAACCCTGGAGTGGAGCGCTGGCTGGCGATCGCTGGATCGTAGGAAATCGAGACACCGGCCGCCGAGCCGAATGACATCAGCGCATCCGATAATTTACCGGCCGGAATCGCGAAGGCAACCTTGCCGGCTTCGCTCTGGGCAAGTGCGACGCTCGGCATCAATGTGGCGGCAGCCGGCACAGCCAGCGCGGCGCCCAACATCATCAGACGCACGGTCTGCGGCAATTTCTTCAGCGCGTAATGCTTGGGCGTAGACAACCAAAGGAGATAAGGCATCGACAGCAATCCTTGAACAATGAGGCGTGTGTTTGGCAGAAATTAGTGGCGTCTTTGAGCGCCTCTGGTTAATAAGACGGTTCAGGTAATGAAAACCAGACTCATTTACCTGCTTTTTTTTACCACCCCTCTAAACGCGCTCAACCCTCAACCGCCAGGGGCATTGAGGGTCGAGCACGCCTGGTCATAGAAATGAAAGCGTCCATGGGAAGGGATCGGCGCACCGGCCTACGGGTGCCGGCCATGGAACATGGCCGCATCCAATCTATAACGTGGGGCTGGCGGACAAATTTAGGGCCCGCGCTCAACGCAATGAGGCTAAATCGCGCCGTAGTCGAAACGTCTTCTACAAAAGCCCGCGAGCGATCAAATGGATCGCCGGGCCTCCACTCGCCCTTAGCACGTAGCCACGTCGCGACCGAGGTAGTTTCATGACTGCAAAACCGCGTAGCGCCCTCAGCGAACTCTTGAGCCTGCTCAAGCCCTATCGCTACACCGTCATTCTGTCGATTCTGTTCGGCATCCTTGGAGGGGTGAGCGTCACGGCTCTGCTTGCCACGGTTAACCAGGGCCTGCACAGCGAGTCCGGCCTCACCACCGCAGTGGTCCTGGCCTTTGCCGGGCTGTGCCTGCTCGCCCTGCTCAGCAGCATTGCCGCCGACATCGGCAGCAACTTCGTGGGCCAAAAAGTCATCGCCAGGCTGCGCAAGGACCTCGGCGCCAAGGTGCTGTCAGCGCCAATCGAACAGATCGAACGCTACCGCAGCCACCGCCTTATTCCGGTACTGACCCACGACGTCGACACCATCAGCGACTTCGCCTTCGCCTTCGCTCCGCTGGCCATTTCCATCACCGTTATCCTCGGCTGCCTGGGCTACCTGGCGAGCCTCTCGCTGCCGATCTTCATCATGACCCTGCTGGCCATCGGCATCGGCTCGGCGATCCAGTTCATCGCGCAAAGCAAAGGCATCAAGGGCTTCTACGCCGCGCGGGAAGCTGAAGACAACCTGCAAAAGCATTACTCGGCCATCGCCGAAGGCGCCAAGGAACTGCGGATCCATCGCAAGCGCCGTCACGCGATGCTGACCCGCAACATCCAGGCCACCGCCGACCACATCTGCGACACCCACGTGCGCTCGATCAATATTTTCGTGATCGCCAAGAGCCTGGGTTCGATGCTGTTCTTTGTGGTCATCGGCCTGGCACTGACCCTGCAATCGTTCTGGCCCAGCAACAACCCGGCCATGATGAGCGGCTTTGTACTGGTGCTGCTCTACATGAAAGGCCCGCTGGAAAACCTGATCGCCAACCTGCCGATCATCAGCCGCGCGCAGATCGCCTTTCGACGCATTGCCGACCTGTCCGAACGCTTCTCGTCGCCGGAACCGCACTTGCTGCTTGACGCCGATGAGAGCCGCACGCCGACCATGAAGCATCTTGAATTGCGCGACGTGCAATACGCGTTTCCGCCCGTGGAAGGCAGCGCGCCCTTCAAGCTGGGCCCGGTGAACCTGACCATCGAGCCTGGGGAAATCCTGTTTATCGTCGGCGAAAACGGCTGCGGCAAGACCACCCTGATCAAACTGCTGCTGGGCCTGTACACCCCGCAGCAAGGTGAGATCCGCCTCAACGGCACAACGGTGGACGCCCTCGGCCTGGATGATTACCGGCAGATGTTCACCACCATTTTTGCCGACTACTACCTGTTCGACGAACTGGTGCAAAGCGATAAAGCCCTGCCAGACGACGCCAACCAATACCTGGAGCGCATGGAAATCGCGCACAAGGTCAGCATCCGCGATGGCGCTTTCACCACCACCGACCTCTCCACCGGGCAGCGCAAGCGCCTGGCGCTGATCAACGCCTGGCTCGACGAGCGTCCAGTGCTGGTCTTCGACGAGTGGGCCGCCGACCAGGACCCGACCTTCCGCCGCGTGTTCTACACAGAGCTGCTGCCGGACCTCAAGCGCCTGGGCAAGACCATCATCGTGATCTCCCACGATGATCGTTACTTCGATATCGCCGACCAACTGGTGCGCATGGAAGCCGGGCGCGTCATTACCGAAAAAGCCTTCGCCTGACCTCCCCCTCCGGCGAGCGCCCTGCCGCTCGCCGCTGCCTGCCAAGTCCCACGTCACACCTAAATCTCGTCGGCCACGCTTCGTCTTTCTGACAACGCATATTTACGCAGCCGATGGCGACGAGACCAAACATGAACCCACTGAATCAACTCCCCGACGACGACTTGCTGGCTTTGTTGATGGCCGACGACGTCGGTTCAGAGCATTCCATCAAGGCTTCCACCCATCGCGGCCCCACTCCCCTGTCCTTCGCCCAACAACGCCTGTGGTTCCTGCAACAACTCTCGCCCGACAGCAGCGCCTACAACCTTCCCAACGCGCTGCACCTGCGCGGCCCGCTGGATACATCGGCGCTCGCCGCGGCCTTGCAGCAGATCATCGACCGGCACGACGTGCTGAAAACCGCGTTCCAGACCGTCGATGATGAACCCCGGCAAGTGCTTGACCCGCAAGCCCGCATCCACGTGCGCGAAGAGGACCTCTCAGGCCTGGCACCGCACGCCCGTAGCACCGCCGTGACTGAGCGGCTGGCCGCCGAGGCCGGTGCACCGTTTGACCTGGGGCAAGCCCCGCTGATTCGCGCCACCCTGATCACCCTTGAGCGCGACGACCATATCCTGCTGTTGAACATGCACCACATCGTCTCGGACGCCTGGTCCAACCCGATCCTGATGCACGACCTGATCCAGGCTTACCAACGCGCCTGCCAGGGCGATACCACGCCGCTGGCGCGACCTGCCATCCAGTACGCCGACTACGCCCGCTGGCAGCGCGAGGAGTACCCGAACACGCCGGCACAACAGCGGGCCGCCGACTATTGGGCGGGTTACCTGGGACGGGAGATTCCCACGCTGGACCTGCCTACCGAGTTCCCCCGCAATGCCGAACAACAACACCGTGCCGGCAATCTTCAACTGTCAGTGCCCACAGCCCTGAGCCAACAGTTGCACAGCTTCTGCCAGCAACAGGACCTGACGCCGTTTATCGTGCTGCTGGGCACCTGGCAACTGCTGCTCAGTCGCTACAGCGGCCAGCAGGATTTCACCGTTGGCGTGCCGAATGCCAGCCGTAATCAGAGCGAGACCCAGGACCTGGTGGGGTTCTTCGTCAGCAGCCAGATCTATCGCACGCAACTCACCGACGACCTGACCACAGGCGAGTTTCTCCAAGCGCTGCGCCAGCAATCGCGGGCGGCGATGGAACATGCCGACTACCCGATTGAACTGATCATCGAGCGCTTGCAGCTGCAACGCAGCACTCAGGCCAACCCGTTGTTCCAGACCCTGTTCAACTGGCGGGTGAGCCAGGATCAACCGGCCGCTCTGACGCTGGGTGAGCTGAGCCTGGCGTTCCTGCCGGTGGCGCAACATGAGGCCAAGTTCGACCTGTCGATGGACGTGGACTACACGCCACAACAGATCACGGCGAGCATCGAGTACAGCACGGCACTGTTCGGCAAGGCGACGATTGAACGCCTGGGACAGCACTGGCTGCGCTTGCTGCAAAGCCTCGTTGACGGGCCGCAGCGGCGACTGGCCGAACTGCCGATGCTCGACCACGCCGAGCAACATCAGATGGTCAGCGCATGGAACGCCACCACTACCCACTACCCGCTGGAGCACAGCGTCCAGCAACTGATCGAAGCCCAAGTGGCGGCCACCCCCAATGCCACGGCGCTGGTGTTCGGCGATCAACAGCTGAGCTATCACCAGCTCAACCAGCGCGCCAACCAGCTCGCCCACAAGCTGATGGAACTGGGCGTCGGCCCCGACGCACTGGTGGGCATCGCCACCGAGCGTAGCCTGGAGATGGTCATCGGCCTGCTCGCCGTGCTCAAGGCCGGCGGCGCCTATGTGCCGCTGGACCCGGAATACCCGCAGGACCGCCTCAGCTACATGATCGAAGACAGCGGCATTGGCCTGCTGTTGACCCAGCAGCACCTGCTCACGCAGTTGCCGATTCCGGCTGCGCTGCCGGTGCTGACCCTCGATCAACTGGACGTCAGCGCTTATGCCGACACCAACCCGGAGGTCGCCGTTGACGGCGAAAACCTGGCCTACGTCATCTACACCTCAGGTTCTACCGGCAAGCCCAAAGGCGCCGGCAACCGGCATTCAGCCCTGACCAATCGGCTGTGCTGGATGCAACAGGCCTATGGGTTGACCGCCGACGATACCGTGCTGCAAAAGACCCCGTTCAGCTTCGACGTGTCGGTGTGGGAGTTCTTCTGGCCGCTGATGACCGGCGCCCGTTTGGCCGTTGCCGGGCCTGGCGATCATCGCGACCCGGCCATCCTGATCAGCCTGATTCAGCGTTACCAAGTCACGACCCTGCACTTCGTGCCGTCAATGCTGCAGGTGTTCCTGCTGGACGAACAGGTCGCCCAGTGCACCCGCCTGACACGCATCATCTGCAGCGGCGAAGCCCTGCCGGTGGACGCCCAACAACAGGTGTTCGCCAAACTGCCGAACGCCGGATTGTTCAACCTCTACGGCCCCACCGAAGCCGCCATCGACGTAACCCACTGGACCTGCCGCGAAGAAGGCAAGGCCAGCGTGCCGATTGGCCAGCCGATCGCCAACCTCACCACCTACATCCTCGATGCCGAGCTGCAACCGGTGCCCGCCGGCGTCATCGGCGAGTTGTACCTGGGCGGCGAAGGCCTGGCGCGGGGTTACCACCGCCGCCCTGCCCTCACCGCCGAACGCTTCATGACCAGCCCGTTCGGTGATGGCCAACGCCTGTACCGCACCGGCGACCTGGCCAGCTACCGTCCTGACGGCGTGATCGAATACCGTGGCCGTATCGACCACCAGGTAAAAATCCGTGGCCTGCGCATTGAACTGGGGGAAATCGAAACCCGCCTGATGGAATTGGACTGCGTGCGCGAAGCGGTGGTGATCGCGGCTGACGGGCAACTGGTGGCCTACGCCGTGCCCACTCAGGCCCGTGACGAAGCTGACCTGCGCAGCGACATCAAACACCGTCTGAGCGAACACTTGCCCGATTACATGGTGCCGGCCCAGTTGATCTTCCTCGATCAACTGCCCCTGAGCCCCAACGGCAAACTGGACCGCAAGGCTCTGCCGAAACCCGATGCAAACCTGCTGCAAAAAACCTACGTAGCGCCGCAGAGCCCACTGGAACAGCAGATCGCTGCCATCTGGCAAGACGTGCTCAAGCGTGAAACCGTCGGCCTGCACGATGACTTCTTTGAGCTGGGCGGACATTCACTGTTGGCTACCCAGGTCGTCTCCCGTGTGCGTCATGCCCTGAACACCGATGTGCCGCTGCGCAGCCTGTTCGAATGCAGCACCTTGCAGGCGTTCGTCGCCACCTTGGCGCAGGAACCGGTCCGCCACGAGCCGCCCTTGGTCCGGGTCGCGCGCGACCAGCCGCTGCGCCTGTCTTACGCCCAGGAACGCCAGTGGTTCCTCTGGCAACTGGACCCTCAAAGCACCGCGTATCACATCCCTGCGGCCCTGCGCCTTCGCGGCCATCTGGACACCCAGGCACTGCAGCGCAGCTTTGACCACCTGATCGAGCGCCATGAAAGCCTGCGCACCTCGTTCACCCAGGACGGCGAGCGTACCGTCCAACGGATCGCCGCCCACGCTCCGCTGGCGATCACCGTCGAGTCACGGCTGGGCGCAGACGAGCAGGCGATCCAGGCGTGTGTTGAACACGAAATCCAGCAGTTGTTCGACTTGCAGCATGGCCCGCTGCTGCGGGTCAAACTGCTGAAACTGGCGGATGACGATCACGTCCTGATCCTCACCCAGCACCATATTGTCTCCGATGGCTGGTCGATCAACGTGATGATCCAGGAGCTGATTGCCCTGTACGCCGGTTTCAGCCAGCAGCAACCCGTCAGCCTGCCTGACCTGCCCGTCCAATACGCCGACTATGGCGTGTGGCAGCGCCAGTGGATGGAGGCCGGAGAGCGCGAGCGCCAACTGGCCTACTGGACCGAACAGTTGGGCGGCGAGCAGACGGTATTGGAACTGCCCGCCGACCACACCCGGCCGTCGGAGCAAAGCTACCGCGGCGCCCAATTGGAACTGGCGCTGGGCCACGAGCTGAATCAGTCGCTCAAGCAATTGGCCCAGCAGCAAGGCGTGACGTTGTTCATGCTGTTGCTGGCCTCGTTCCAAACCCTGTTGCACCGCTACAGCGGGCAAACCGACATCCGTGTCGGTGTGCCGATTGCCAACCGCAACCGCGTGGAAACCGAAGGGCTGATCGGGTTTTTCGTCAACACCCAGGTGCTGCGCGCAGAGCTCAACGGCCAGGCGCGGTTTGTCGACGTGCTGCAACAGGTCAAACACCACGCCTTGCAAGCCCAGGCTCACCAGGACCTGCCCTTTGAGCAACTGGTGGAAGCCCTGCAACCGGAGCGCAGCCTCAGCCACAGCCCGCTGTTCCAGGTGATGTACAACCATGCCAGCGTGCAGCCGCAAAACAGCGTCAGCCTGCCCGGCCTGAGCCTTGAAGTCCTGGAAGGCACGCTACCCAGCACCCAGTTTGACCTCTCGCTGGACACAACCGAGTCCGCCGACGATCTGCTGGCCACCCTCACCTATGCGATCGACCTGTTTGAAGCCTCAACCGTCCAGCGCCTGGCCGGGCATTGGCAAAACCTGTTGCAGGCCATCGTCCGTAACCCGCAGCAACGCCTGGGTGAAATGGACATCCTTGGGCATGAAGAACGGCACCTGATGCTCCATGACTGGAGCAGTGCCACCCTCGATTACCCAAGTGAACAACGGGTTCATCAGCTGTTTGAAGCCCAGGTGGCGAAGCAACCATCAGCCCCGGCCTTGCTCTTCGAAGACCGCCAGTTGAGTTATGCCGAACTCAACGCCCAGGCCAATCGCCTGGCTCGCCATCTGGTGAGCCTGGGCGTCGGGCCCGACGTGCTGGTGGGGATTGCCGTGGAGCGCGGCCTGGACATGATCATCGGCTTGCTGGCGGTGCTCAAGGCCGGTGGCGCCTACGTGCCCCTGGACCCTGAATACCCGCAGGATCGGTTGCTGTGCATGATCGAAGACAGCGGCACGCAACTGATGCTGACCCAGAGCCACTTGCGCGAACGCCTGAAGATTCCTGCCGAGGTGGCGCACCTGTGCCTGGACCAGAACCAAGCCTGGGTCGATCTGGACGACAGCAACCTGGTCAATCGTGCCCATGCCGATAACCTTGCCTATGTGATGTTCACCTCCGGCTCCACTGGCCGGCCAAAAGGCGTGGGCATCAACCAGTCCTCGCTGACTCGCCATGCCTACGTGTCGTTGGGGTTCTTCAATCTCAATGGCGGCGACCGCATCCTGCAGTTTTCCACCTTCAACTTCGACGGTTTCGTCGAGCAGCTGTACCCGGCCCTGATCTGCGGCGCGTCGGTGGTGCTGCGCGGCACCGAAATCTGGGACACCGAGACCTTCTACCACGCACTGATCAAGCACCAGATCAGCGTGGTCGACCTCACCACGGCCTACTGGAACCTGCTGGCCAAGGATTTTGCCGCGGCTGGCCCACGGGATTACGGGCGCCTCAAGCAAGTGCACGCCGGTGGTGAAGCCATGCCGCCAGAAGGCCTCGCCGCGTGGAGCCAGGCCGGCCTTGGCCACGTCAAATTACTCAACACCTACGGCCCGACTGAAGCCACGGTGACGGTCACGGCCCTTGATTGCACCGACTATGTAACCGGCGCACGCCCTACGCCTTTGACCATGCCCATCGGCAAGGTCCTGGCCGGACGCAGCATTTACCTGCTGGACGACAGCGGTGCCCCGGCGCCGATTGGCGTGGTGGGCGAACTGGTGATCGGCGGCGAGTTGCTGGCGCGGGGTTATTTCAATCGCCCGGACCTGACGGCCGAGCGCTTCATGCCCGACCCGTTCAGCCAAAGTGGCGGCCGCTTGTACCGCACCGGCGACCTTGCGCGCTACACCCCCGACGGGGTGATCGAGTACGTCGGCCGGATCGACCATCAGGTGAAGATTCGTGGGTTCCGTATCGAGTTGGGCGAAATCGAAGCCCGACTGCTGGAGCACGACATGGTGCGAGACGCCATCGTCCTCGCCCAACCGGCCGCCAGCGGTTTGCAGTTGGTGGGTTATGTGGTGCCCGAGGCCACGGCCGTGCCGCACGCAGAGCTGCGCCAGTCGATCAAAGCCTCGCTGGCAGCCGTGCTGCCGGACTATATGGTCCCGGGCTTCCTGATGTTCCTTGATGTATTGCCCCTGAGCCCGAACGGCAAGCTGGACCGTAAAGCGCTGCCCAAGCCGGATGCCAGCCAACAGCAAAACCACTATGTGGCGCCGCGAACGGCCCTGGAAATCCAGGTCGCCGGAATCTGGCAAAGCGTGCTCAACCTTGAGCAGGTGGGCCTCACGGATGACTTCTTCGCACTGGGCGGCCATTCGTTGCTGGCGACCCAGATCATCTCCAGGGTGCGTCAGGCCCTGGGGCTGGATGTGGCCCTGCGCAGCTTGTTCGAACGCAGCGTGCTCGGGGATTTCGTCGCCGGCCTGGACGGTCGCGCGCGGCAGCATGAGCTGCCATTGGTGCCCGTCGAACGCACTCAATCGCTGCCCCTGTCCTACGCACAGGAGCGCCAGTGGTTCCTCTGGCAATTGGACCCGCACAGCGCCGCGTACCACCTGCCGGCCGCCCTGCGCCTCAAGGGCACGCTGGATGTCGCGGCGCTGGAGCACGCGTTCAATCAACTGATCGCGCGTCACGAAGCACTGCGCACCACCTTCGTGGTGGACAACGAACACCCCCGCCAAATCATCGCCGACCAGGCACCGCTGGCGTTGGTGGTCGAGACGCTGAACGGCACGCCGGACGACGCCACGATCAAGGCCTTTGTGGAGCACGAAACCCGGCAACTGTTCGACCTGCAAAACGGCCCGCTGCTGCGGGTCAGGCTGCTGCGTCTGGCGGACGATGAACATGTACTGGTACTGACCCAGCACCACATCGTTTCCGATGGCTGGTCGGTGCAACTGATGGTGGAGGAACTGATCAGCCTGTACGGCGCCGCCCAGTCTGGACAGCCTCACGCACTGGCGCCGTTGCCCATCCAGTACGCCGACTATGCCGCCTGGCAACGGCAATGGATGCAAGCCGGCGAGCGCGAACGTCAACTGGCGTACTGGACCGGCCAGTTGGCCGGTGAACACAGCGTATTGGAGTTGCCGACGGATCGCCCGCGCCCGGCGGAACAAAGCTACCGAGGTGCCCACCTGTCAATCACCCTGGCGCCAGGCCTGGGCGATGCCGTGCACGCCTTTGCCCATCGCGTTGGCGTGACGCCGTTCATGCTGTTGCTGGCGTCTTTCCAGACCCTGTTGCACCGCTACAGCGGCCAAAACGATATCCGCGTCGGTGTGCCGATTGCTAACCGCAACCGGGTCGAAACCGAGGGGCTGATTGGCTTCTTCGTGAACACCCAAGTCATGAAAGCCGAGTTCAGCTCGCACCTGCGGGTCGAGGCTCTGCTGCAACAGGTCAAGCAACATGCACTGGATGCCCAGGCGCATCAGGACCTGCCATTCGAACAACTGGTGGAGGCCTTGCAACCGGAACGCAGCCTCAGCCACAACCCGCTCTTCCAGGTGATGTTCAACCACCAGAGTGCCGACAAACCCAGCGCCACCGAACGTCCGTCACTGCCTTCGGCGTTGCAGGTCGAGGGATTGGACTGGGAAGGCAGCACCTCGCAATTTGACCTGACCCTCAGCACCAGCGAATCGGCCGAAGGCTTGAGCGCGACCCTGACCTACGCCACCGACCTGTTCAACGCCACCACCATCGAGCGCCTTGGGCGGCATTGGCAACAGCTGCTGCACAGCCTGATTGCCGACCCGCAACAGCGAGTTGCAGATTTGGCGATGCTCGACCACGCCGAGCAGCAGCACATTGTCAGCGCGTGGAACGCCACCACCACCCACTACCCGCTGCACCACAGCGTCCAGCAACTGATCGAAGCCCAAGTGGCGGCCACACCCAGTGCCACGGCGCTGGTGTTCGGCGACCTGCAGCTGAGCTATCACCAGCTCAACCAGCGCGCCAACCAGCTCGCCCACAAGCTGATGGAACTGGGCGCGGGCCCCGATGCACTGGTGGGTATCGCCACCGAGCGAAGCCTGGAGATGGTCATCGGCCTGCTCGCCGTGCTCAAGGCCGGCGGCGCCTATGTGCCGCTGGACCCGGAATACCCGCAGGACCGCCTCAGCTACATGATCGAAGACAGCGGCATTGGCCTGCTGTTGACCCAGCAGCACCTGCTCACGCAGTTGCCGATTCCGGCTGCGCTGCCGGTGCTGACCCTCGATCAACTGGACGTCAGCGCTTATGCCGACACCAACCCGGAGGTCGCCGTTGACGGTGAAAACCTGGCCTACGTCATCTACACCTCAGGTTCTACCGGCAAGCCCAAAGGCGCCGGCAACCGGCATTCGGCCCTGACCAATCGGCTGTGCTGGATGCAACAGGCCTATGGGTTGACCGCCGACGACACGGTGCTGCAAAAGACCCCGTTCAGCTTCGACGTGTCGGTGTGGGAGTTCTTCTGGCCGCTGATGACCGGCGCCCGTTTGGCCGTTGCCGGGCCTGGCGATCATCGCGATCCGGCCATCCTGATCAGCCTGATTCAGCGTTACCAGGTCACGACCCTGCACTTCGTGCCGTCGATGCTGCAGGTGTTCCTGCTGGACGAACAGGTCGCCCAGTGCACCCGCCTGACACGCATCATCTGCAGCGGCGAAGCCCTGCCGGTGGACGCTCAACAACAGGTGTTCGCCAAGCTGCCGAACGCCGGGTTGTTCAACCTCTACGGCCCCACCGAAGCCGCCATCGACGTAACCCACTGGACCTGCCGCGAAGAAGGCAAGGCCAGCGTGCCGATTGGCCAGCCGATCGCCAACCTCACCACTTACATCCTCGATGCCGAGCTGCAACCGGTGCCCACCGGTGTCATCGGCGAGTTGTACCTGGGCGGCGAAGGCCTGGCCCGGGGTTACCACCGCCGCCCTGCCCTCACCGCCGAGCGCTTCATGACCAGCCCGTTCGGTGATGGCCAACGCCTGTACCGCACCGGCGACCTGGCCAGCTACCGGCCCGACGGCGTGATCGAATACCGTGGCCGTATCGACCACCAGGTAAAAATCCGTGGCCTGCGCATTGAACTGGGGGAAATCGAAACCCGCCTGATGGAACTCGATTGCGTGCGTGAAGCGGTGGTGATCGCGGCTGACGGGCAGTTAGTCGCCTACGCCGTGCCCGCTCAAGCCCGTGACGCCGCTGAACTGCGCAGCGACATCAAACACCGTCTGAGCGAACACTTGCCCGACTACATGGTGCCGGCCCAGTTGATCTTCCTCGACCAACTGCCCCTGAGCCCCAACGGCAAACTGGACCGCAAGGCCCTGCCGAAACCCGATGCAAACCTGCTGCAAAAAACCTACGTGGCACCGCACAGCCCGCTGGAACAGCAGATCGCCGCCATCTGGCAAGACGTGCTGAAACTGGAACGCGTCGGCCTGAACGACAATTTCTTCGAACTGGGCGGTGACTCCATCATCTCCATCCAGGTGGTCAGCCGCGCCCGCCAGCAAGGCATCGCCTTTACACCCAAGGAACTGTTCCAACACCAGACCGTGCAAGGCCTGGCCAGCGTGGCCCGTGTCGGCGCAAGTGCCCAGGTGATCGACCAGGGACCAGCCACCGGCCCGCTCACGTTGCTGCCGATTCACCAGGTATTTTTTGAAACGGCTATCCCTGAGCGCCATCACTGGAACCAGTCGGTACTGCTCCAACCTGCGCAACCGCTGGTGGCCGAGGCACTGCAACAGGCGTTGCACGCGGTGATTGAGCACCACGACGCCCTGCGTTTGAGCTTTGAGCAACACCCCGGCGGCTGGAGCGCCCAGTACCGGCCAATGGTCGACTGGCAGTTGCAACAGATTGACGCCACCGCCGAGCAATTGTCGGACCTGTGCGATCAAGCCCAAGGCAGCCTCGACCTGCAACACGGCCCGCTGATCCGCGCCTTGTTGATCCACTTGGCTGACGGTACCCAGCGCTTGTTGTTGGTGATCCACCACCTGGCAGTGGATGGCGTGTCCTGGCGGATTCTTTTTGAAGACCTGCAAAACGCCTATCAACAGGTCAGCGACCAGCAGCCGGTGCAGCTGCCGGCCCGCACCAGTTCGGTCAAGGCCTGGGCCGAGCGCCTGCAACGCCGCGCGCAAAACCAGACGTCCCAGGACGAACTGAACTACTGGCTGGCGCAACTCGACACCAACACGCCCGACCTGCCATGCGAACGTCCCCATGGCAGCCTGGATAATCGCCACAGCCACACGCTGCATACACACCTCGACGCCCGGCAGACAAAACAATTGCTGCAACAGGCGCACAAGGCCTATCGAACGCAGATCAACGACTTGCTGCTGACGGCCCTGGCACGTGTCATCAGCCGCTGGACCGGCGCCCCGCACTGCCTGATCGAGCTGGAAGGTCATGGCCGCGAAGACCTGTTCGATGACATCGACCTGACCCGCACGGTGGGTTGGTTCACCAGCCTGTTCCCGGTCAAGCTCGTGCCGGCCGCCAACCTTGGCGACTCCATCAAGCAGATCAAGGAACAGTTGCGGGCAATCCCCGACAAAGGCCTTGGCTATGGCGCCCTGCGCTACCTGGGCACGCCGCAGGCACGGGCCAGCCTCGGCGCCTTGCAGGCACCACGCATCACGTTCAACTACCTTGGCCAGTTCGACGGCAGTTTCGATGCCAGAAAGGGCTCGTTGCTGGCCCCTGCCGCCGAAGGCAGCGGCCGTGAGCAGGCGCTGAATGCGCCACTGGGCAACTGGCTGAGCCTCAATGGCCAGGTATACGGTGATGAACTGACCCTCGGCTGGCAATTCAGCCGGGAGATGTTCGACGAAGCGACCATTGCGCACCTGGCCGATGACCTCAAGCGCGAGCTGCTGGCCCTGATCGAGCATTGCTGCGACACCGCCAACGTGGGGGTCACGCCGTCCGACTTCCCGCTGGCGCGGATCAGCCAGGCACAACTGGATCGCCTGCCGGTGCCGTTGCCACAAGTCGAAGACGTCTACCCGTTGTCGGCGATGCAACAGGGCATGCTGTTCCACACACTGGAGGCACCGGAAAGCGCACTGTACGTGAACCAGATGGCCGTCTCGGTCACCGGCCTGGACGTTGCGCGGTTCACCGCAGCCTGGAACGCCGTGATTGAGCGCCATGAAATCCTGCGTACCGGGTTCTGGGCCGACAACCAACTGGCCGAACCGCTGCAAGTGGTCTATCGCGCGGCGACGATGCCTGTCGACGTACTCGACTGGCAGCAACGGGACGTCACCGCCCAAGACCTGGAGGTACTCGCGAGCCAGGATTGCGCCCGTGGCTTCGAACTTCTGCGTGCGCCGCTCACACGCCTGACCCTGGTGCAGCTCGACCCGCAGACGCACTACCTGATCTGGACCAGCCACCACATCCTCATGGACGGCTGGTCCAACTCGCGGCTGTTGGGTGAAGTCTTCGCGATCTACAACGGCCAGGCCGCACCGGCCAAACGCGGGCATTACCGCGATTACATCCGCTGGCTGCAAGATCAATCCCAGGCGGTACTGGAGCAGTTCTGGAAAACCAAGCTCCAGGACTTGAACGGCACCTCGTCCCTCGCCAACAGCCTATCGCCCAAACCGGCCATGGAATTGGAAGGCCACGCGGCGCTGTATCTGAATTGGGATGCGCTGCAAACCGCGCACTTGCGTGAGCAGGCCCAACGTCTGCGCGTCACCCCGAACACGCTGATCCAGGCCACGTGGTTACTGCTGTTGCAGCGCTATACCGGCCAGGACACCGTGTGCTTCGGCGCGACGGTCGCGGGTCGTCCAGCCAGCCTGCCAGGCTCGGAGGACATGCTCGGGCTGTTTATCAACACCTTGCCCATTATCCAGACCCCGCAACCGCACATGCCCGTCGCCCAATGGCTGCAAGCGTTGCAGGCCTATAACCTGGAAGTGCGCGACCACGAGCACGCGTCCCTGGCGGACGTACAACGCTGGTCGGGCCAAGGTGGCCAGCCGCTGTTTGACAGCATTCTGGTGTTTGAAAACTACCCGGTGGACGAACGCCTGCAGGAAGCCGGGCAAGAACGCCTGAGCTTCGGCGACGTCAGCAGCCGCGATGTGACCAACTTTGCCATGGACCTGGCGATCAACCTCGGCGACACCCTGAAGATCGAGTTCCTGTACCTGCGCAACCGCTTTACCGAGGCCGCCACCGCACAAATCCTGCGCAGCTTTGAAACCCTGCTGCTGGAACTGCTGAACAACGCCCAGGCCAACGTCGGCAGCCTCACTATGCTGGCAGGCACCGAACAGCAACTGTTGCTGCAACGTAACGTGCTGAGCCCCGCCATGGCACCACGCGCCCACCTGGCACAGGTGATCCGTCAACACGCACTGGAGCGCCCTGACGCAGTGGCGGTGGTGTGCGACGGGATCGAGTTGAGCTACGGCGAACTGGATGCCCGGGCCAACCGCCTGGCCCACTGCCTAATGGCCCAGGGCATCGGGCCGGAGATGTTCGTTGGCGTCGCTCTGGAGCGTTCGGTGGACGTCATTGTCGCGTTCTATGGCGTCATGAAAACCGGCGCCGCGTACGTGCCGCTGGACATTGACTACCCGCAGGACCGCGTGCAGTGGATCGTCGAAGACTCTGCCATGAGCGTACTGATCAGCCAGCACTCGCTGCGGTCGCGCTTCGACGGCCTGGGCGAGGCGACGCTTATCGACCTGGATCGCCTGCCGCTGTCGGACTGGCCGGCGACGTGCCCGGCACCGCTGGTGCACGACGATAACCTGGCTTATCTGATTTACACCTCGGGCTCCACCGGCAAGCCCAAGGGCGTCGCCGTGACCCATGGGCAAATTCGCATGCATTGCCATGCGATTGCCGAGCGTTACGAGATGGACAGCGGCACCCGCGAATTGCTGTTCATGTCGTTCGCCTTCGACGGTGCCCAGGAGCGTTGGCTGTCGACACTGCAAAGCGGCGGGTGCCTGGTGGTGCGGGGTAACCAGCTGTGGACACCGGAAGAAACCTGGCAGGCGCTGCACGCCCACAGCACCAGCATCGCCTGCTTCCCTCCGGCGTATCTGCAACAGCTGGCCGAGTACGGCGACAGCCAAACCGATGCACCACCGCCCGTGCGCATCTACTGCTTCGGCGGTGACGCGGTGGCCGAGGCCAACTTCGAGCTGGTCAAACGCGTGCTCAAGCCGCAGTACCTGACCAACGGATACGGCCCCACCGAAACCGTGGTTACCCCGCTGCTGTGGAAAGTGAGTGCCGACGAACGCTGCAACGCGGTGTACGCGCCGATCGGCACCCGCGTCGGTGAACGTACCCTGTATGTGCTGGACGAACACCTCAACCCCGTGCCCGATGGCGTGGCGGGCGAGTTGTACATCGGCGGCGAAGGCGTTGCCCGTGGGTATCACCAGCGGCCCGGCCTGAGCGCCGAACGGTTTGTGGTTGACCCGTTCGCTGCCGACGGCACACGCCTGTATCGCACCGGGGATCTGGTGCGCCAACGCCCCGACGGCGTGATCGACTACCTTGGCCGCCTGGACAACCAGGTGAAAATCCGCGGTTTCCGTATCGAACTGGGAGAAATTGAGTCACGCCTGCGCGAGATCCCCGACGTGCAAGACGCCGTGGTGGTCGCCCGCGATACGGCCGGCGGCAAGCAACTGATCGGTTACGTGGTGGCCGATGCTTCGGCCGGGCTGGGCGAACGCCTGCGTGCAGCTTTGCAGGTGGAATTGCCCGACTACATGGTGCCGGCGCAAATCCTCGCGCTCCCGGCCTTCCCGCTCAACCCCAACGGCAAGTTGGACCGCCTGGCCCTGCCTGATCCGGACTTCAAAGGCCGCGCCTTCGTTGCACCGCGCAATGCGTTGGAGGCACAACTGGCAGCGATCTGGCAGGAGGTGCTGGAGTTGGAGAGCGTAGGCGTCACCGACAACTTCTTTGAATTGGGCGGCGACTCGCTGCGCATTCTCAAGGTGCTGTCGAAGGTGCGCAGCCAGCCGGATATCGGCATCGAACTGAAACTGCGGGACATGATCGGCAAACCCACCATCGCTGAGCTGTCCGGGTTTGCCGAGGACGATGCCAGCCTGAATCCGCTGCTACTGCTCAACAGTGAAACGACGCACATCTCGCCGTTGTTCTGCCTGCATGCCGGTTTTGGCACGGTGTTCGACTACGAGCCCCTGGCCCGTCGCTTGGATGGACAGCGCAGCGTCTACGGCCTGCAATGTCGCATGCTGCTGGACCGCCAGTGGAACGATGATTCCCTGGCGTCCATGGCCATCGATTACAGCCAGTACATCCGCCAGCAGCAAGCCAGCGGCCCGTACCACCTGGTGGGCTGGTCGCTGGGCGGCACCCTCGCGGTGCTGGTGGCCCAGGAGCTGGAAAGCCAGGGCCAACGCGTGGAGTTTCTCGGCCTGGTGGACAGTTTTGTGCCCACTGGCGAAGACGTCTTGAGCGACGACTGGAGCGAGGACTTGCGCGGGTTCCTCGCGGTACTGTTCGGCCTGTCGGCCGAGGCCTTGCCAACCTTCGACGTCAGGGCGACGACGGACAGCGCGGTGCTGGAGCAACTGATCGCACAGGTCCAGGCAGGCGCTGCCGCGCGTTCGGTGTATGCCGCAATCAGCACCGAGGAGCTGGCTCACACGTTCCAGGTAGCGATGAAACTCAAGGCGTTGTCCACGGGACTGGACGGCTTGCCGCCCACCCGGGCGCAAGCCCATTGCTGGTGGGCCAAGGCGCTTGCCGACCAGCCGGCATCGAACCTGGCCAGCGCCCGGAGCAATGAACAAATCGCCGCCGGCCACTACGACATGCTTAACCACCCGACCCTGCTTCAGGGTCTGTTGCAGCACTTGGCGCTGCAACCCGTAGCCAGTTGAAACGTCGCCGCCCCTGATGGTCAGGGGCGGCGCTTCAGCCTATTTCACAAGGAACATGCAATGCCCCTGGACCCTGATCTCGAAGGTTTTCTGGAATTGGCGCAGATGGGTCGCCTGACCGGTAAAAGCCAACCCATGCACGCACTGAGTGTTGAACAGGCACGGCGGGAGTTCGAACAAACTTCGGCCATTCTCGACCCCAGCCCGCCGGGGTCGGTGGTGGTCACCCACCTGACGGTCACCGCCCGCGATGGCCATGCACTGCCCGCCCGCCTTTACCGGGCGCCCGGCACCGCGCAGTTGCCGGTGATTGCGTACTTCCACGGCGGCGGTTATGTGGTGGGCAGCCTGGACTCCCACGACTCCATCTGCCGCAGGCTCGCGGCCAGCGGTCAGTACGCGGTGTTCGCGCCCAGCTACCGTCTGGCGCCACAGGCGAGCTTCCCGACCGCAGTGAATGACAGCCTCGACGCCGCCAATTGGCTGGCCGAACAGGCCGGCAACCTGCAACTGGACAACAGCCGGATTACCCTGGCGGGTGACAGTGTGGGGGCAACGCTGGCGACCGTCCTGGCGATCACCGCAGTGAAGGCGCCGCAGCAACTGGCGTTCAAACCCTGGGCCCAGTTGCTGTTTTACCCGGTCACTGATACCTCGCGGCAGCGTGATTCCCATCGCCACTATGCCGAGGATTACCTGCTGGAAACGGCCACCCTGGAATGGTTCTACCAACACTATTGCCCGAACGCCCAACAGCGTCTGGACTGGCGAGTCTCGCCGTTGCTCGCCGAAGGGCTGACTGCACTGGCACCGGCCTATATCAGCCTGGCCCAGTACGATCCGCTGTATGACGAAGGGCAGGCGTACGCCCAGATGCTGGCCGCGAGCGGCACAGCGGTCAGCCTGCACGTGCAGTCGGGGCTGACCCATGACTTCCTGCGCATGAACGGCATTACCAGCGCGGTTGCAGGCATTTATGAAGGCGTGTTGAGTTGGTTGGGGGAACAGCGCTAAGCAACACTTGACCGTTCCCGCCATTAAACAACGGGGCTGATTGCCAGCCCCGTTTTACATCCTTACCCCTGCTCCTTGCTCGCCTGCAACTGCCGGGCCTTTTCCATAAGCGCCGCTTTCTCTTCAGGTGTCATTGCATCCATGCGCAAACGTGCCTGGGCGATTCTCTCCAACTGCCCAGCGACAGTTTCACGCTCGCGCAGCTCCCGCGCCAATGCCGCCACGCTTGGGTGATCAAACACCACACCGGGATGAATCTCGCATTGCAGCAGTTTGCGGATGCCTGCCACCAGCTTGATCACCAACAAGGAATGCCCGCCTGCGGCGAAAAAGTCCTCCTCGATGCTCAGCCGTTCCAACCCGACCAATTGGGCCATGCGCGTGGACAACAGGGTTTCAAGCGCATCCCGTGGCGCGACGTACACCGCCTGGGAAGCCACAGGTTGAGCGTGTTGCAGCGACTTGCGGTCAACCTTGCCGTTTGGCAGGCGCGGCATGCGTTCAAGGCTCACAATCTGGCGCGGCACCATGGCCGCCGGGAGATGCTGGGCCAGTTGGTTTTTCAATTGAGGCCCTACGTCCTCTGCCGTCGCCGCACGCATTACCACAAACGCTTGCGGCTCCTCTTGCACCAGCACCACCACGGCCTCACTGACCTCGGGCAAACGCAGCAACTGCGCCTCTATCTCGGCCAGCTCAATGCGGAAACCACGCACCTTGACCTGATGATCGCGACGGCCATACAGCTGCACGCCCCCCTCCACCCGATAACGGGCCAGGTCTCCCGTGCGGTAAAGGCGCGCGCCGTCCACCAGCGGGCTATGGATAAACGCGTCTGCATCCCCCTCGCCCTGCAAGTAGCCTCGGCACAGCTGGTGGCCACCGATGAACAACTCACCGAGTTCACCCGTTGCCAGCAATTGCGCGTCGGCGCCCAGTACGAAGACTTGGTTTCCGGGAAGCACGTGGGTCAGCGGCACGCCATGGGACACGTCTTCCGCAGGCAGTAACGGATGCACCATCACGCCCACTGTCGCTTCGGTGGGGCCGTAATGGTTGAACACGCGACAGTCGGGCCGCAGCTGACGAATGCGCTGCACCAGGCTCGCGCCGATGGCTTCACCGCCCAGCACCAGCGTGTCAGGCAATACGGCGGTATCAGCCTCAAGCAAGGCGGCCAGGTGCGAAGGAACGATTTTCAGACAATCGATGCTGTTTTCCCGCAGGAACCCGGCGAAGCCCTGGGGATCTTGCAGGGTCGCATCGTCAGCTATATGCAAGGTCGCGCCGTTGTAGAGCGCGCCGAACAAGGCGGTGTTGCCCAGGTCCGCCGCTACCGTGGAACTAAAGGCAACGTGGCGGCAGGCGGACAGGCCCAGTTGCTGGCTGCTGCTCGCGGTGTAGTTGAGTAACGCGCCATGCTCGATCACCACGCCTTTGGGCTGGCCGGTGGAGCCGGAGGTGAACAGCACATAGGCGACGTCACGGGCCTGCACGGACACCGCCGGGGCCACCGTGGCATCCTGGGTTGATGCGCCCGGATTGAGCAGTTTGAACGCGGTCAGCGGGTCGTCCTGGCCTGGCGCATGAGTCACCAGGATCAAGCTCGCGGCGGCGTGCCCTGCGATTTCAGCCTGGCGCGCCACTGGCCATTGCGGGTCCAGCGGCAGATAGGCTGCCCCCGCACGCCAGGTGGCAAGAATGGCGACGACCAGTTCCGCCGAACGCGGCAGCGCCAGGCCCACGATCGACCCAGCGCCCACACCCTGGCGCAGTAATTCGGCACTCAAGCGCGCAGTACGGGCGTCCAGTTCAGCGTAGCTAAGGGCCTGGCCCGCAGCGACCAACGCCACGGCATCCGGCGTCTGATCAGCCCACGCAGCGATACGTTGCGGCAACAACTGCGGCGTTTGCATGATTTGCGCCGGCGGGTTCAGTGCCAGCAACCGGCTCTTTTCGTCGGCACCCAACAGGTTCAGGCGTGCAAGGGTTTCATCCGGTTTGTCGGCGATGCTGTGGAGCAACTCGCGGAGCTGGCCCAACAGCGTCTCGACGGCGGGCGCCGTATAGCGTGCGGGATTGAAGTCCAGTGATAAACCTTGAGGTTCGCCAGACGCTGCGATTTCCAGCTGAAGGGCCAACTCGAATTCAGGCAGACGGGCCGGCAGGTCGCTGCCCACCCAAACCATCCCGGCCACTTCACGCGGTTCCGAAACCCACCGATTGCCAAAACCGACCGCAGGCGCGGCCTGTTGTGGGAATGACAACGGTGTCCAGTATTCCTGCCAGGTGCGGTGCTGATCCAACTGCGCGGCCAAGGTGGTCACCAGCTCACGGAAGGTACTGGCCGGATCAATGCGAATCGCCAACGGCAGGGTTTTCTCGAACAGGCCCAGGCTGTGGCTGAAAAATTCATAGTCCAGGCGCGCATCATGCCGCCATCCCGCCAGGAATGACTCCCGACCACTGATGCGCGCCAGCAGTACCCACCAGGCGGCGTGCATCAGCACGTCCAGCGGCAGCCCCGCCGTGCGCAGGCGAGTCAACAGCGTTTGATCCAGTGGCACGCTCAAGCGTTCTGCCGGCAGGACTTCTGCGCACGTCAGGCGATAGGGCAAGTCTGGCCCGCTGAGCAGCCCCTCGTACCCTTGCAGATACTGCTGCCAGTAAGCGTTGGCGGTGTCTGCGTCTTCGTCGAAGATCACCTCGCTGCGCCATTCCAGGTACTGGGGAAACTGCCCCGGCTCGTCCTCTTCAAACCCTTGCTGCCCATAAGCGGCCAACAACTCCTGCTGGATCAGGGCCAAGGTCCCGGCGTCGGCGGCGTAACGCGAAACGCCGATCAACAGTTGCCAGTGGTCCGTTTCCAGGCGCTGCAACAACGCACCGATCAGCGGCTGTTGCTGCTGCAACCACTGCTGTTGGCGTGCAATCACCTGTTGGGGCGACGCCACGTCGAGCCACTGGGTTAAGCTCACCGCTTGAGCCGGCGCAACCCGCTGGCGCAATCCGTGATAACCACTGACGGGCGCAAACTGCGCACTCAATGCTTCGTGGCGCACCGCCAGGCTATCCAACGCGTGTTGCAGGCGCACCGGGTCCAGCTCGCCACGAATATCCAGTTTCAGGCAGTGGGTCAGATCCCCCCAGCTCGCCCCTTGTTGCCGTGCGTCCAGATGCTGTTGCTGCTCGACCAGCAACGCCAGTCCAGCGTCCACGGTTCCCTGTTGTGCAGTACTCATGCTCCGGCCTCTTCCTTTTCGGTCTCGCTATGCGCTAGGTGCAGCGCGCTGCGTTCAATCATTTCGCCCATTGCCACAACGATCTTGCGCGGTCCTTCGAAGGGATCACGTGCGTGGGCAGCCAGCATGTTGTCCAGCAGGATGACATCGCCCTTGTGCCAGTCGAACCGCACCGCGCAGGCTTCGTACAGCTCGCCCACCAAGGTCATGACTTCGTCTTCAATCGGCGAGCCATCGCCGTAGTACACGTGCCGAGGCATACGCTGCTCGCCGAACAGCGCCAGCAAGTCTTCGCGCACATCCGGGTCCAGGCAGAAGATGTGGTGCAACTGAACCTGGTTGAAGAAGGTTTTTTCCCCCGTCACCGGGTGCCGGATGATCGCCGGGCACGGGGTGCGGATTTGCAGTTCATCGTTGTCCAGCCAGGTCCACGCGATGCCCGCAGCCCGGCAACGCGCCTCGACGTCGGCGCGCACGTCGGTCTTGAAGAAGTGCTGCCAGGAAACGTCGAGCTTGTCGGCAAAGGTGCGCACGTACAGCAACCCCTTGTCCTCGAAGCGCTCGCGGATCGCCGCCGGCAACTTGAGGTACATCTGCCGGCAGTCCACCACCGGTGTGGCGCCGCCGATTGGGGATGGCTGTTCGCAGAAGAACAGCTGCTTGCGCGGCCAGCGGTCCTGATGGGAGCTTTCGTTATGGAACAGGATCATTTTCTTTTCGGGGTACGGCGTGGACCGGTAGGTGTTCTTACCGCCCTCTTTTTTCGGCAAGTCGCCATATTGGCCATAGAGGCCCGGCTGTACAGCTTCAGCAAACGCTTCGAAGTCATGAATATCGCGCAGGGCAAATCCACGGAACAGAATCCCCGCATGGCGAGCCAGTTTTTCCTCCACCAGGGCGCGGTTGTCCTTGATCCAGGCCACCAGGTCCAGGCCTGGATCAGTGGGTTCCATCAGCAATGGAAAATCCTGCCCGGGTACCAGCAGCGATTCACGCATCAAAGCACCGGCAGGCCTGTCGGTGCGGCTCTGGGATTTTTTCAGGAACTTGCCCAGCTTGTCGGCCTTGATGGCAGGCGGTACGGGCGTCGTGGTTTGTTCCAAGGTGTTGGTAGGCATGGTGATATCCCCTAATTGAATGTTCGGATCACACACAATCTGTTCAAGAATTCCCGTCCAGGCGTTGACGAATGACTCGATGCGTTGTTGTTCAAACAGGTCGCTGGCGTACTGCCAGGTACCGTGCAGGCCGCCTGCATCCTCATCGATGAACAGGGCCATATCGAACTTGGAGTAACCGCCACGAGTGGGCAGTACCTCAACCTCGATCCCGTCCATCTGGCCACCCTGCACCGGCAGGTTGTTCATCACGAACAACACCTGCACCAGTGGGTTGAAACCCCGTTGGCGCGGGCGCGGCGAGGCCTCCACAATCATGTCGAAGGGCAGGTCCTGATGATCGAAAGCGTCCAGCGCGGTGCCTTGGGTGGTGGCCAGGAAAGCGCTGAACGGTTGCTGCGCCGCGAAGGTCGAGCGCAGCGGCAGAATGTTCACGAAGAAACCGATCAGACCTTCCAGCTCAGGCTGCTGGCGCCCGGCAACGTCGGCACCAACCAGCACGTCATCGCTGCCGCTGAGGCGATGCAGCAGGATCTGGAACGCGGCCAGCATCGTGCTGTAAAGCGTCACACCGGCACGCGCCGACACCGCCTTGAGCCCTTCATGCAAGGCCACGGGCAGCGTGAAACCGAGGTCGCGACCTTCATGGGTCGGTGCCTGGGGACGCGGTTGGTCGGTGGGCAGTTGCAACACGCCGCTGTGACCGGCCAGTGCCTGTTCCCAGTAACGCGCCTGCGCGGCCAGCACGCCGGTGCGTTGCAGTTGCTGTTGCCAGAGGGCGTAATCGGAATACTGGATCGGCAGCGGCGGCAGCGGCTCAACGACCCCCGCCTTCGCCCGGCCATAGAAGCCCACCAGTTCATTTACCAGCACCGCCATGGACCAGCCATCGGAGATGATGTGGTGCATCGAATACAGCAACACATGTTCGGTGGGGCCCAGCTTGAGCACCTGTCCACGTAACAAAGGCGCGTGCAGCAGGCTGATGGATTGGCGGGTGTTCGCCTCAACGGCGAGCGCGACCCGGCGCTGCTGTTCAGCGGGATCCAGGGACGACAGGTCCAGTAACGGCAAGTCGACCTCCACGTGCGCGGCAATGACGGCCAGCGGATCACCCTCCTCGTCGGTGATGTAGGCCGTGCGCAGGGTTTCGTGGCGGGCAACCACCTGTGCCAGGCTGCTGACCAGCAGCGGCACCGACAACTCGCCGCGCAAGCGCACGGCCAGCGGCATGCCATAGGCGCCACTGGCCTGCGACAGCTGCTCCACTACCCATAGCCGGCGTTGCACCAGGGACAGTGTCGCGCTGGTTTTTTCGCCGTGGGCCACTAACGGGCTGCGCGCCGGCGACGTGTCCTGCCCGGTGCGGGTGGAGATCGCCGCGATAAAGTCTGCCAGTCGCGGCGCGCCAAACAGGTCACGCAGGGTCAGGTCGCAAGCCAACAGCGTCTTCAAGCGTGCGACCACTTGGGTGGCCAGTAGCGAATGCCCACCCAACTCAAAGAAGTGATCGTCCAGCCCGACCTGTTCCAGCCCCAGCACGTTTTGCCAAACCTCGGCGACCTGAATGTCCAGGGCCGTTCGGGGTGCCACATAGTGTTTTTGCCGGCGGCTGACATCCGGCTTTGGCAAGGCTTTACGGTCCAGTTTGCCGTTGGGGCTCAGGGGCAACACGTCGATCAGCATCAGGAAACTCGGCACCATGTAGTCCGGCAACGACTGACGCAACGCCGCCGTCAAGGCGTGCGCCTCCAGGGCATCCGACTGGGGCACGACATAGGCGACCAACTGCGCGCCGGTCGGCCCGTCCAGCGCAATCACCGCCGCTTCGCGCACCTGAGGCATGGCTTGCAGACAGGCTTCGATTTCACCCATCTCGATCCGGAACCCACGGATTTTCACTTGATGGTCAATGCGGCCCACGTACTCCAGGGCCGCGTTGTCGTTGTAGCGAGCCAAGTCGCCGCTGCGGTAGAGCCGCGATCCCGGCACGCCGGAGAACGGGTCCGGCAAGAAGCGTTCGGCGGTCAGCGCCGGGCGATCGAAGTAGCCCTGGGCCAAGCCCGCCGCCGCACCGATGCACAGCTCGCCGACGCCGCAGGTAGGCAGCAATTCAAACCCGCTGTCCAGCACGTACAGCGCGCGCCCGTCGATCGCCCGCCCGATGGGCATGCCAAAGGCGTCATTGGCATCTGCAAGCTGGCAGTCATGCACGCTGGAGACCACGGTGGCTTCGGTCGGGCCATAGGTGTTCACCAGACGAACGTTGCCCAACCCAGCCTCGTGCCAGGCACGTACGCCCTCCACGGCCATGGCTTCGCCGCCGACATGCACTTGGCGCAAGTTGCCCAGGGTGCGGCCATCGACGGCGCACTCCTTGGCCAGCAAGTACCAATAGGCGGCGGGCAAGTCGGCCAGGGTCACGCCCTGCTCGACGATTTGCTGCGCCAGCAACCCGGCGTCCCACAGCTCATCGCCGCGCATGATCAGCGCCGCGCCGATGCACAGCGGCGGGTAGCATTGCTCGACAAACCCGTCGAAGCTGAACGTCGCAAATTGCAGCACGCGGTCGGCAGGCGTCAGCGCACTGTAATCGGCCGCTGTGTCGCAGAACTGGTCGAGTGCAGCATGGTCGATGGCCACCCCCTTGGGTTGACCGGTGGAACCTGAGGTGTAGATCACATAAGCGAGGTCGGCGGCAGCGGCGTGGTTCGGTGGATTGGTCAACGGGTAGCCCGCCAGCTCTTCACCCTGTGCGCTGAACTCCACACGTTTGAGCCCATGGGGCAGCGGCAGATCAGCCAGCAAGCCGGTCTCGCTGAGCAACAGGTTCAGACGGCTGTCTGCCAACATGTAGCTCAGGCGCTCGGCTGGGTAGTTGGGGTCCAGCGGTACGTAGGCCGCGCCACTTTTGAGGACGGCCAGCAGGCTGACGATCAACTGCGGGCCACGCCGGGAAACCAGACCTACCCGTTGGCCCGGGCCCACGCCGTGTTCCAGCAGGCGGTGAGCCAGACGGTTAGCCCGCTGATTGAGCTGGGCGTAACTCAGGCGTTCACTGCCTGCCTGAACCGCCAACGCATCAGGGGTGGCTTGGGCTTGGGTGGCGATGCGCTCATGCACACGCATTGGCCGCGGCGCAGTACCAGGGGATTGGCTGATGGCGAGCAGCGAGGCTTGCGTGCTGTTGTCCAGCAGTTGCAGGGTGCCGAGTGGCGCGTGGATATCCGCCACCCATTGCGCCAGCAGGTGCTGCAGGTTGGCGCTCAATTGCGCGACGTGTTGCTCGGTGAACCGCGCCCGGTCGTAGCTGAACTCCAGGCGCAAGCCAGTCCCCAGCTCGATGCCCAGGGTCAACGGGTAGTGAGTGCGCTCATGGTTGTGCATCTTGCCGAAGGTCAGGCCCGCTGGCGCGCCTTGCTTGAGCGCTTCGGCTACCGGGAAGTTTTCAAACACCAGCAAGGTGTCGAACAGTGCGGCACCTTGTTGTCCGGCCCAGCCCTGGATGTCGTAAAGCGGTACATGTTCATGGTCGCGCAGGCTGAGGTTCAGCGCTTGCAGCTCCGCGAGCCACGTGGCGGCGGACTGGGCCGGCGAGGCCGCGCTGATGATAGGCAACGTGTTGATAAACAGGCCCAGTTGCTGCTCGATACCCGGCAACGGCGCCGAACGCCCGGCAACAGTGGCACCGAAAGCCACGCAATCCTGGCCGGTGTAGCGTTGCAGCAAGAGGCTCCAGGCGCCTTGCAGCAGGGTGTTGAGGGTGATTTTGTGCTGGCGCGCGCAATCGCCGAGCGCGCGGGTGAATTGGCTGTCCAGGGTGGTGTGATGGTCGGCCATGCCCGCCCCTTCGACCGGCACGCGCAGTGCTTCAGCCAGCAGGGTTGGGGCTTGCAACGGTGCCAGGGCTTCGCGCCAGAACACTTCGCCCGAGGCTTGCTGCTGCAGCCAACCCAAATAATCGCGGAACTGCCCCAACGGTGCGGGCAAAACGTGGCCTGCGTAGTCGGCAATGACTTCGCCGAGCAACTGGGCATTGCTCCAGCCATCCATGAGGATGTGATGGCTGGTGAAAATCATGTGCCAGCCCGTACCGGTACCGCGCACCAACATCAGGCGAAACAGGGGCGCCGCGTTCAACTCAAAACCGCGCTGACGCTCGGCGTCGGCCAAGGCGTCGAGGTCAGCATGCGGGTCTTCGATCACGTGCAGCTGCAAATCGACCTGGCGCTGGATCACTTGATGGGCGCTGTCCAGGCCGAGCCAGTGGAAGCTGCTGCGCAAAATGTCATGCCGATCCAGCGCCGCCTGCCAGGCACGACCAAAGCTCAGCAGATCGAGGCCTTCAATGTCCAGGCGCAACTGGTTGATATAGGCCTGGGCTTCAGGCTCGTACAGGGTGTGGAACAGCATGCCTTGCTGCATGGGCGACAGCGGGTAGATATCGGCGATGGCCGGGCCGTCCACGGGCAAATCATCCAATTGCTGTTGGGTCAGGGTTGCCAGCGCAAAGTCCGACGGCGTCACCTGCCCGGCGGGTGTATCGCAGCAGTGCTGGATCAAGGCGTTGAGTTCGGCGGTGTAATCATCCGCCAGGCGCTGGATAGTCGACGCCTGGAACATCTCGCGGCTGAACCCCCATTGCAGCGCCAGTTCGCCGCCATACACCTGCCCTTCCACCGTCAGCCAGTTGGCCAATGGCGCTTCGGGGTCTTGGGCCTGGCCGCTGCCTTGGGTGGCGGGCACGAACAATGCGGACTCATCGAACTGGCGATCGAACTGGCCGAGGTAGTTGAACGTGATACGCGGCGCGGCCAGCTCCGCAAGGGCTTCACGCACCTGAGGCGCAGCCAGATAGCGCAGCAGGCCGTAGCCCAGCCCCTTGTCGGGCACGGCACGCAGTTGCTCCTTGACCGACTTGATCGCGGTCGACAGCTCGCCGTCCGCCTGCAGACGTACAGGGAACAGGCTGGTAAACCAGCCAACAGTGCGGGTCAGGTCGACGGCCTCGAACAGATCTTCGCGACCGTGGCCTTCCAGTTGGATCAGCGCCGCAGCCTGCCCGCTCCACCGGCTGACTACCCGCGCCAACGCCGTCAGCAACAGGTCGTTGACCTGAGTGCGATAAGCCGCTGGCGCGTCTTGCAGCAACTGGCGGGTTTGCTCGGCGTTGAGGCGGGATTCAAGCTTGCAGCCCAAGCGGTTTTGCAGCCCGCCGTGGGGGTTGTCGCACGGCAGCTCGGCGTCGACGGACTGCGCCTGCCAGTAAGGCAGCTGTTCGCTGAGGGTCTGCGCGTGGGTGTGCAGTTGGTTCGCCCAGGTTTGGTAGGCACTGGTCTTGGCCGGCAAGGATGCCTGGCGGTAAGCCTGTTGCAGGTCTTCCAGCAGGATGCGCCATGAAACCCCATCCACCACCAGGTGATGCACCACCAACAGCAAGCGCTGGGTGCCATCGGCCATGGAGACGAGGGCGGCGCGCAGCAGCGGGCCTTGCGTCAGGTCGAGGCTGCGCTGGGCTTCGTCGCATAGCGCGGCCAGTTGCGTATCGTCGGTGGCATGGGAGTGCCACAGCGCAGGCTCGTCGACGGGCGCAGCGTGGGTTTGCTGCCAGCCGTCGGGACGCTGCACAAAACGCAGGCGCAGGGCGTCGTGGTGGTTAATCAACTGCGTCAGCGCCGCTTCCAGGCGCACCGGGTCCAGGGCCTCGCGCGGGGTCAGCAACAAGGATTGGTTCCAGTGGTGACGTGCCGGGATGGCCTGGGCGAAAAAGCTGTGCTGTACCGGCGTCAGCAGCACCTCGCCGCTGACCGGGCCTTGGTCGATAACGCAGGCCTGCTCAAAGGTGGCGACGAGGGCCAGGCTGCGCACGCTCTGGTACTGGAACAGGTCGCGCGGGCTGAGGCGAATCCCCGCCTGGCGCGCACGGCTGACCACTTGAATGGAGATGATCGAATCACCACCCAGCTCGAAAAAGTTGTCTTCCAGGCCGACCTGCTCGACGCCGAGTACGTCGCTCCAAATCGCTGCCAGGGCTTGTTGCAGTGGGTTTTGCGGTGCGATGTAGGCTTGTTGCGGCGCGGCATCCGGCAGCGGCAGCGCTTTACGGTCGAGCTTGCCGTTGGCGGTCACCGGCAGCTTGGCCAGGTGCACCATGTGGGTGGGCACCATGTATTCCGGCAGGCTGCTGAGCAGCCAGGCCTTGAGGTCGGTCGGCGCTTCACCTTCCAGCACCAGGTAGGCCACCAATTGCTTGCCGCCCTGCACCAGCACCACCGCCTCACGCACGCCTGGGTGTTGCATCAGGCGCGTCTCGATTTCTCCCAACTCGATGCGCAGGCCGCGCAGCTTGACCTGATGGTCGAGCCGACCAAGGTAGTCGATCACGCCATCCTCACGCTGGCGCACGCGGTCACCCGTACGGTACAGACGCGCACCGTCACCAAAAGGGCTGGGCACGAAACGCTCGGCGGTGAGTGCCGGGCGACGATGGTAACTGCGGGCCAGGCCGGTGCCGCCCAGGTACAGCTCGCCGGACACGCCGGCGGGCACCGGGTTGAGCTGCGCGTCGAGCACGTAGGTACCAAGGTTGGCGATGGGGCGGCCAATGGGCACGGCGTCACGGCCTTCGTCGACGCAGGTCCAGTGGGTCACGTCGATGGCCGCTTCGGTCGGGCCATAGAGGTTGAACAACCCTGCCTGGGGCAGCTTGGCGAAGACTTGCAGTTGCGCATCCAGTGGCAAGGCTTCGCCGCTGCACACAATGCGCTTGAGGCTGGTGCAGCCCTGTACGCCCGGCTCATGGACGAACGCCTGGAGCATGGAGGGTACGAAGTGCAAGGTGGTGATGCCGTGCTGGCCGATGGTCTCGATCAGACGCGCCGGCTCGCGGTGTTCGCCAGGGGCCGCGACCACCAGGCGCGCGCCGGTCATCAGCGGCCAGAAGAATTCCCACACCGACACGTCAAAGCTGAACGGGGTTTTTTGCAGTACCGCATCGCTGGCGTCCAGGCCGTAGGCTTGCTGCATCCAGCACAAACGGTTGACCAGCGCGCGGTGGCTGTTACCGGCGCCCTTGGGCTTGCCGGTGGAACCGGAGGTGTAGATCACATAGGCCAGGTTCAGCCCATGGATGCCTACGGCGGGCGATGCGCTGCTGTATCCGTCAAGCCAGCCAGGCGCCTGGTCCAAGGTGATCACCTGGATGCCCTCGGTGGGCAGCGACGGTACCAGGCTGTGCTGGCTGAGCAGCAGTTGGATGCCGCTGTCTTCGATCATGTAGGCCAGGCGTTCCTGGGGGTATTCAGGGTCAAGCGGGACGTAAGCGCCGCCAGCCTTGAGAATGGCCAGCAGGCCAACGACCATTTCCACGGAGCGCTCGACGCAGATCCCCACCAATGCATCGGGACCAACGCCCTGTTCGCGTAAGGCGTGAGCCAACTGGTTGGCACGGGCATCGAGCTGGGCGTAGGTCAGCGTTTGGGCACCAAACACCAGTGCCGGAGCGTGGGGTGTGGCCTGGACCTGGTCTTCGATCAGTTGATGAATGCCACGCTCAGTCGGATATGCCTCTGCGGTTTGATTCCAGGCCTCAACCAGCACCTGCTTCTCCTGGGTAGCCAGCATCGGCAACTCGCCGACGCGCTGCTCGCCATCGGCAACCATGGCCTGCAACAGGCTGATCCAATGCCGGGCCATACGCGCGATGGACGGCGCGTCAAACAGGTCGTTGGCGTACGTCAGCGCGGCGTGCAGGGTGCCGGATTTTTCATACGTGTCGAGGGTCAGGTCGAACTGGGTGGTACGGCCTTGCCACTCCACCAACGCCAGCTCCAGGCCGGAGGCGGTACTGACCGATGCAATATCGGCCACCACCGGCTGGTGGTTGTACATCACTTGGAACAGCGGCGTATGGCTGAGGCTGCGCTCGACTTTCAGGGCTTCCACCAGACGCTCGAACGGCAGTTCCTGATGGGCCTGGGCGCCGAGGGCGTGCTCTTTGATGCCTTGCAGCAACTCAGCAACACGGGTTTGCCCGGTCAGCTCGGTACGCAACACCTGGGTGTTGACGAAAAACCCGATCAGCCCTTCGACTTCACTGCGGTTACGGTTGGCAATCGGCACGCCGACGCGGATATCGCCCTGGCCGGTGTAGCGGTGCAGCAGCACATTAAAGGCACCGAGCAACAGCATGAACAGCGTGACGTTGTGCTTTTGCGCACAGGCGCGCAGTTGCGCCGCCAGTGCCGGCTCAATCGCGAAGTTATGGCGGGTGCCCTGATAGCTGGGCATGGCCGGGCGCGGACGGTCCGTCGGCAGTTCCAGCACCGGGTGCTCATCGCCCAGGCGCGCCTGCCAGTACTCCAATTGACGGGCCTGCTCCCCCGCTTCCAACCAGCGGCGTTGCCACAGGGCGTAGTCGCTGTATTGGATCGGCAGCGCCGGCAATTGCGGTGCCTCGTTGCGCTCATGGGCGTCGTAAAAGCGGATGAACTCGTCGATCAGCACGTTCATCGACCAACCGTCGGAGACGATGTGGTGCAGGGTCAGCAGCAGGACATGCTCCTGGGCGCCAAGCTTGAGCAATTGCACACGCAGCAGCGGGCCGTGCTCCAGGTCGAATGGCAGCAGCGACTGGCGGGTGGCCGCGTCAGTCACTGCCTGCTCGCGTTCCGCCGGGGCCAGGTCAGTCAGGTCGAGTTGCTCAATGGCCAATGACGGTTGTACGGCGACTTGCAACAGGCGCTCATCGGCCTGGCGCTGGAACACCGTACGCAGGGTCTCGTGACGCGCCACCAGGCTGGCGAATGCCTGCTCCATCGCGCTTAAGCTCAGCGCTCCCTTGAGTCTCACCGCCCCCGGCAGGTTGTAAGCGCCGCTGGCCGGGTCCAATTGCCACAGGAACCACATGCGCTGCTGTGCGTAAGACAGTGCCTGACGGTCCTCCACCTCCACCCCGGCTGGAATCGGAAACCGGGAGAAATCCACCCCTTCTTTCTGCAGTGCTTGCAGGAACAGCTGGCGTTTTTCCAGGGGCAACCCGATAAACCGGCGAGCAAGTTTCAAGGAGTCTTCAGCATTCATTTGTTGGAGTCCGGAGCAATAGGCAGGAAGCACAAAGGCACGTCGTCCCTATAAAACGAACCGGAGAGGGAAAAATTAGCGGCGGGTGGAGGGGTTGGAGCGAGGGGTCATCAAGGGTTACGTCAATCCCGGGAAACCCGTGCAAAAGCGAGAATGATCACGTTGCACAGGCCCGGCCCCGGCAATGCACTGAAGCACTGCATTCGGCGCCGAATCATCGAACCATTGCGTTCAGGAGAACTGATTACGTGAACGACCAACTCAAACGAAAAGCCTGCATCGGCTCCATAGAGGCCAGCCTTGAAGACCACTGCCTGTTCGGCAAGATCCTGTTCATCAAGGCGCTGAACGCATTCCTGCAACATCACAGCACAGAGGCATGCCCAGCGATGGGTTGATCAACCCAACCGCCGATACCCCAACACCGCCGAGCCCAACACCACCGCGCCCGCCGCCAACGCCACCCAGAACCCGCTGGCGGCGCCGAAGTGGTCGATCATCCAGCCGGAGCTGGCGGCACCAATGGCCACGCCGATGCTCAGGCCGGTGATCAGCCACGTCATGCCTTCGGTCAGGCGGCTGGCGGGGACGATCCGCTCCACCAGCGCCATGGACACGATCAGGGTCGGGGCAAAGAACAGGCCGGAGATAAAGATCGCCACCGCCAGGCCTGGAATGTTGGTGACCAGCAGCAACGGCAAGGTGGTCAACGCCGTGGCCACGCCGCAGAACAGAAACTGGCGCGGCAGCGGCGCCTTGAGCTTGAGAGTGCCAAAGGCGAGTCCCGCCAGGCATGAACCGATGGCGTACACCGACAGCACAATACTCGCCGCCGCCGGCTGACCCTGGTGTTGGGCAAACGCCACGCTGACCACATCCACCACACCCACGATCACCCCCATGGCCAGCAAGAGGATCATCAGGATCAATACCGACGGCGACGCGATCAGCCAGCCGGCATGGTGATCGTGGTGCTCATGCACCGGGGGTTCGGTCGCTCGTTGCAGGACGAACGTGGTGACGCCCACCGCCAGCAATAACGCGGCCACCAGCGGCCCGGCTTCGGGGAATAGCACCACACTCAAGCCCACCGAAATCGGCGGGCCGACGATAAAGCACACCTCATCCAGCACCGACTCCAGGGCAAACGCGGTTTGCAGCTTGGGCTGGCCTCGGTACAACTCGGTCCAACGGGCCCGCACCATCGCCGACATGTTCGGCATGCAACCGGCCAAGGCGGCAGACAGGAACAGCGTCCAGGTCGGCGCCTGCAACCGCGTGCACAGCAACAGCATCAGCAGCGCCCCGCCACCGATCAACGCGGCAATCGGCAGCACCCGGCCTTGGCTGTAGCGGTCCACCAGCCGTGATACCTGTGGCGCGCAAATCGCCGTAGCCAACGCGAATACCGCCGCCACCGAGCCTGCCAGGCCGTAGCCGCCATGCACCTGGGAAAGCATGGTGATAATGCCGATACCGGTCATGGACACCGGCATACGCGCCAGCATGCCGGCCAATACAAAAGCCCGGGCGCCAGGGACTTGGAATAACTCGGCGTAGGGGTTTGCCATGACTTAAACGCCTTCTGTCCTTAAATTGCGCATCCTTTTATCACACCAACCGCTTGATCTGTTTATGCCGCCACACCAACCGGTAATACGCGGTCTGCAACCCCAGCATCGCCAGGTACGTCACCGGAAACGCCATCCAAACGCCTTCCAGGCCGAAGTGCGCATTCAGCAGGTATGCCATCGGCAGCTCCACACACAGCACGCAGAAGATCGAGATCGCCACCGGCATCAGCACCACGCCGCTGGCACGCATGATCCCGCCGATCACGGCCTGGAAGCCGAACACGAGGATGCTCCACAACATGATGTGCAGCAGGTGCTCGGCATTCACGCGTGCGGCGTCATCGGTGATGAACAGCCCGAGCAACCAGTGGGATAACAAGTAGCCCAGCACGATCAGACCACCGGTCAGGCAGGTGTTGATCAGCAACCCGGTACGAAGAATCGACCCGATGCGCTCCAGGCGCCCAGCACCAATCGCCTGGGCGCCGAGGATCGAGGCGGTGATGGCAATCGACAGCGCCGGAAATTGCACGTAGTTGACGATCTGCGTCACCGCCCCATAGGCCGCCGTGGCCTGGGAACCATGGCTATTGACCAACGCCAGGATGACCAGCTCCGAGAGCGACAGCACCACCATCTGCAAGCCGGTGGGCAGGCCGATACGCAGAACTTTACCGAGGATGACGCGGTCCAGGCGCAAGGCCGCGAGCAGTTCGCGATCCGGCGCCATCACGTGGTTTTTATGGCGCAGGCGCAGGACCAGAAACAGCATCGCCGAGGCATTTCCCACCAGGCCCGCGTACACCGCGCTCTGGATGCCCAAGGGTGGCAGGCCGACCCAGCCGCGAATCAACGCCGGGGTCAGCAACAGGCCGACCAGGGTCGAGACCATCAACGCGAGCAAGGGCGAAATCGTATCGCTGACGCCCCGCAGCAATTGGGTGTAAAGGATGAAGACCAGTAACAGCGGCATGATCAGCATCATCATCTGGGCATAGCCGACTGCGTCGTCGAGCACGTCAACCGGCGTGCCCAATGCCTGCAACGCCGGGCGCGCAAACAGACTGCCCAACACCGCCGCGATCAAGCCCACCAGCGCGCCAAGGGTCAGCGTCGCGCCGGTAATCGACTTGACCATCGCGGTTTCCTGGGCACCCCAGGCCTGCCCGATCAACACCGACGCACCCGCCCCCAGGCCGATCACCAGGGCAATGAAGAAAAACACGATGGGGAACATCCCCGACACCGCCGCCAGGGCCTGAGTGCCGAGCATCTGCCCGACATAAATGCCGTTGAGCGTGCCGGAAAAACTCTGCAGGAAGTTGGACAGCACCATCGGTGCCAGAAAGATCAGATAGACCTGCCACAGCGGGCGTTGCAAAGAGCTTTGCATGAGAAACGGGGCCTCGAAGAACTAAAGCGTCCGAGGTTTATACCGCATGTGGATCCAATGTTCCTGCGGTTTATCGAGGCATGGCGTCGAACAGTGGGCAACCTGAATGGGCAACTGTTTTTTTGTCGTGAGCAAGCTCGCCCCGCTCACGACAAAGGCTATGGCGCAACCGGCAGCGCACGCTTGTGTGCGGTGTTGGTGTACGCCGCCTCCACAATCGCCCGCACCCGCTCACTCACCGGCTCGCCCATCAGGTACGCATCGATCTCTTCGTACGTGCAGCCATAGGCCTGTTCATCCAGCTTGCCCGGTGCCAGCTCTTCGAGGTCGGCTGTGGGCTGCTTGTGCACCAGGTTCGTCGGTGCCCCAAGGGCACTGGCCAACAGGCGCACCTGGGTTTTGGTCAGTCCGGACAATGGCGCCAGGTCGCAGGCGCCGTCACCGAACTTGGTGAAAAACCCCATCAGAGCTTCGGCGCCATGGTCGGTGCCGACCACCAGGCCATTGTGCAAGTTGGCCACGGCATACTGCGCGATCATGCGGGTGCGGGCCTTGACGTTGCCTTTGATGAAATCCACCTGAGCGGCGCTGGCGTCGGTGGCGGTGAGGCTGGCCATCAGGCCGTCGACGCTGGCGGCGATGTTCAGGGTGTCGATGTGGTCCGGAGTGATGAAATCCAGCGAGGCCTGGGCGTCGCGCTCATCGGCCTGGGTCTTGTAGGGCAGGCGCATGGCGATAAAGCGCGCGGCGTAATCCTCAGCCCGCAGTTGCTCAACCGCCAACTGGCACAGGCGGCCGGCGGTCAGGGAATCCACGCCACCGCTGATGCCCAGCACCAGGGCTTTGCAGCCCGACTGGCGCAACGTGGTCTTGATGAAATCGATGCGCCGTTGGATTTCCCTGGCCTCACCGCCCTTCACCAGTTGCCGGTTGATATTCAGTTCCTGCGCGATACGGTCTTGCATTTCACACCTCCACCTTGCCGACATTGAATACCTTCGCTGCGTACTGCAAAAACGAGGGGTCTTCGCAGACGTTCTTCACCGGGTCATCGGAGAACTTCACCACCGGTTCGCCGTGCACCCGTACCAGCTTCATAACGATGCTCAGCGGTTCGACGCCGTCCACATCGCAAGCCAGGCTGGTGCCCATGCCGAAACCGAACTTGGCCTTGCCACGGATGTGCCGCAGGATCGGCAGGCATTTTTCGAAGTTCAGGCCGTCGGAAAACATCAGGTCCTTGGTCATCGGGTCGATGCCCAGCTGTTTGTAGCGAGCCAGCACCTTGTCGGCCCAGGCGATGGGGTCACCGGAGTCCTGCCGCAGGCCGTCGTAGAGCTTGGCGAAGTACAGGTCGAAGTCCTTGAGGAAAAAGTCGGTGCTGATGCAGTCGGTCAGAGCGATGCCGAGACGGCCACGGTATTCATGCACCCAGTTCTCCAGGGCGGCGTTCTGGCTTTCGCGCAAGCGCCCCAATTGCTGGTGCACCATCAGCCATTGGTGGGCCATGGTGCCGATCAGCGGCAAGTCGAATTCATACGCCAGGTGCGCGTTGCTGGTGCCAACGAACTGACCGGGGAAGTCGCGGCGCATGATGTCCACCACTTCGCGCTGGGCCTTGAACGACAGGCGCCGACGGGTCGAGAAGTCGGAGACGCGCAGGTCGGCCAACTCGTCGCGGCTGAGGTTTTTCTCCAGCCAGTCGAACTTCTGGTACAGCTTGCGGGTGACGTCTTCCAGGGTCACATCCGGGTATTTGTCGCGGTTGCGCAGTTCGCTGACCAACGCGAGCACCGGCTGTTCGAACATGATGCAGTGCAGCATCGGGCCGACCACGCGGATGTTCAATTGGCCATCGACTTCGCTGACGTGGATATAACGCAGGTTGAAGCGGAACAGGCCCAGGAAGCGCTCGTAGTCCGGGGTGAGGTACTCGCGAAAGCGTGGGTTGAACAGAAAGCGCAGCTCGCCTTCACGCACCTGCAGGCTGGCGAGTTTGTCCAACTCAGCGCGCAACTGCGGGATCAAGTGGCCGAGTTTTTCCTTGGAGCGGACGATGAAGTTGTATTCCACATCGACGTTGGGGTACTGGTGCAACACCGCCTGCATCATGGTGAAGGTGTAGTAGTCGGTGTCGAGCAGGCCCTGGATGACCGGGGCGTCGTAGTCGTAGGCACTTTCCATGGTAAATCTCCTTAACGCGTGGCCATCGCGGCCAGTTCTTCGCGGGTGCGGCTGATGCCGGCACCGGCCTTGAGCAACTCATTGATAGCCTGTACGCCGCCCTCCTCGCTGATACCGCGGCACGCCGGCAGGTGCAGCACGACTTCCAGGCCGGCCTTGAGCAATTGCAGTGCGGTGGTTTTGACGCAGTAGTCCAGGGCCAGACCGCCAACGATCACACGGGTGACACCTTGAGCCTTGAGGTACTCGATGACTCCGGTGGACAGCTTGTCGTGCAGGTCGTGGTAGCAAGCACCGTAGGGGTGCAGGTCGGGCTCGACGCCTTTCCAGATGAAGTAGTCGTAGTCATAGGGCGTGGGCAGTTCGTCGAGCAACGTGAAACCTTCAGTGCCCGGTACGCAGTGGCTGACCCATGTGAGGTCAGCGTGGGTCAGGCCGGTGGGTTGCAGCATCTCGCTGGGCTGCGCGACCACCCAGGGTGCTTGCGGGGTGTGGGCGTCCTTGCTACCGACGCGATAGCCGGCGAGGCTGGCCATGTAGTTGAGTTCGGCACCGATCTGGTCACCACCGGCCACAGGCAATTCGTTGGGGCACAGCGGCGTGAAGCTCTTCTGAGGATCGACATCGAAAGAAGCAAGGGCAGTTTTCGCAAGGGTCATGGCTGTTCTCCTGTGGCCTGGAAACAAAAGTACACGTCATGTACTTTCATTGCAAGAAACATTTATTTATCTATTCGCCTTCAAGCACATGACATATCTTTTCGATCCGTTAGACTGAGCCCTCTTCGCCGTTCAGAAGGATTTCATATGCCACTTAGCGCCTACCTCCACACCGTCGACCTCTGCGTACTTTTTTACTGCCGCGCAACTGGAGAACTGAAACTGTTGCTGAACAAGCGCGACGCCGAGCCCTTCGCCGGGCATTGGGCGTTGCCGGGCGTGGTGGTGAATGGCGGCGTGCAAGATCTGAGCCTCCAGGATGCGGTGGAACGCTTGCGAACCAGCGACAAGGTCGGTCTGGAGCTGGCCTGGAGCGAGCAAGTCGGCACGGTGGGCGATGCGTTTCGCGACCCGCGTTGCTGGTCGTCATCAACGTACTACTTGGCGATCGTCGCGGATGAGGTGCAACTGGGGGAGCATCAAGGCTGGTTTGGGTTGAGGGCGGTGGCAGACGGCAGCATCAAGTTGCCGTTCGATCACAACAGCATCGTCGCGGCCGTGCAGGAGCGGTTGTTCTCCAAGTCGCTGTACAGCAGCTTGCCGCTGATGTTCCTGGGCAATGAGTTCAGCGCGCCGGAGGCAACCACGATCTTTTCCCTGGTGCTGGAGCGGCCGGTGCTCAAGACCAGTATTCGCCAGCGCTTGTTGAAGCTGACGGAGGCGGGATATTTGCGCGAGACGGGGCGCAAGAAGCATGGCGAGGGAGGCAGGCCTCAGGCGACGGTGGAGAACTTGAAGCCTGGGGCGGTTTACTTCTTTGATCGCAGTTTTGCCGACTAAGCACCCTTTTCAAGCGCGATGAGGTTCAAATGTGGGAGGGGGCTTGCTCCCGATAGCAGTGTGACAGTCCGCAAATAAAGTGACTGATCCTCCGCTATCGGGAGCAAGCCCCCTCCCCCAGTTTTGATTGGGGTATGGCGTTAGCTCATCCAATTGCCGCCGTCGACGTTGTAGGTCTGGGCCACCACATAATCAGCCTCCTTCGACGCCAGGAAGATTGCCATTCCGGTGAGGTCTTCAGCCGTACCCATCCGCCCAAACGGCACCTCTGCCCCCACCCGCCGCTTCTTCTCGCCAGGCGCCAGCCCTTCATGCTTGGCGAACAGCGCATCCACCCCGTCCCAATGCTCACCGTCGACCACACCGGGGGCAATGGCGTTGACGTTGATCCCTTGCTTGATCAGGTTCAACCCCGCCGATTGCGTAAGGCTGATCACCGCTGCCTTGGTCGCGCAGTACACCGCCACCAATGCCTCACCGCGCCGCCCGGCCTGGCTGGCCATGTTGATGATTTTGCCGCCGTGGCCCTGGCGGATCATTTGCCGGGCCGCGGCCTGCAACGTGAACAGCGTGCCAGCGACATTGATCGCGAACAGCCGCTCGAAGCTGTCGCGGGTGATGTCGACGATGGGCGCCAGGTCGAACAGCGCTGCGTTGTTGACCAGGATATCCAGCTTCCCGACATGGGCCACCACGGCGGCAATCGCGCCATCGATGGAGGCTTGGTCAGTGACATCCATCGCGACCGCGTAGGCCTGAGGGCCCAGCTCGGCGGCAGTTTGCTGGGCGCGTTGCAGGTTGATGTCGGCAATGGCAACCGTCGCGCCTTCATTGATGTAGGCCAGGGCAAACGCGCGGCCAATCCCGCGCGCCGATCCAGTGATCAGCGCGCTTTTACCTTCCAGTCGTTTCATGGGTGTTGTCCGTCAAGGTTACTTGGGATAGCCGGCGCGTTTCATTTCGCGCTCGGTAGTGGACTGCGCCTGCAACAAGGCCTGATCAACCGTCATGCCGCCGGTAAGCGCCGCTGAAAACAGCTTGCCGACCGAGGTGCCGATGGCCTGGAACTCGGGGATGGTCACGTATTGGATGCCCACGTACGGCACCGGTTTGGCTGAAGGATGGGCGGGGTCGGCGTGTTTCATCATCTCCAGCGTCACCTGGGCAAACGGCGCGGCCTTGAGGTAAGCCTCGTTGTAAGTGGATTGGCGCGTGCCCGGCGGTACGTTGGTGATGCCCTCTTTATCGGCGACCAGTTGGATGTAGTCCTTGGAGGTGGCCCAGGTGATAAAGGCCTTGGCGGCGTCCTTGTGCTTGGAAGTGGCCGGGATCGCCAGGGACCAGGCGTAGAGCCAGGATGAACCTTTGTCGGTCACCTCAGTAGGCGCGGCGGCGAAACCGACGCTGTCGGCAACCTTGCTCTGGCTGGTATCGGTGGTGAAGGAACCGGCGACGCTGGCGTCGACCCAGATCGCGCACTTACCACTGTTGAACAGCGCCAAGGTCTCGTTGAACCCGTTGCTCGACACGCCTGGCGGGCCGTATTGTTTGAGGGTATTGACGTAGAAGTTGGCGGCGGCGGTCCATTCGGGGCTGGTCAGCTCGGGCTTCCATTGTTCGTCGAACCAGCGCGCACCAAAGGCGTTGGCCATGGTACTCAACAGCGCGATGTTCTCCCCCCAGCCGGCCTTGCCCCGCAGGCACATGCCGTACTGACCCTTGTCCTTGGCGGTGAGTTTGGCGGCGAACTCGCCGAGTTGGGTCCAGGTGGGATGCGCGGGCATGCTCAGGCCGGCGCTCTTGAACAGGTCGGTGCGGTAGTAGGTGACGGTGCTTTCGCCGTAGAACGGCAAGGCGTAGAGAGTGTTATTGACCGACAGGCCCTGGCGCACTGAGGGGAAGATATCGTCGGCGTCGTAATCGGCCGGCAGCTCGGTCAACGGTTCCAGCCATTGTTTGGCGCCCCACAACGGGGTTTCGTAGGTGCCGATGGTCAGCACATCGAACTGCCCGCCCTGGGTGGCGATGTCGGTAGTGAGGCGTTGGCGCAGAACGTTTTCTTCAAGCACTACCCAGTTGAGTTTGATGCCCGGGTGCTGCTCTTCGAACACCTTGGACAGGCGCTGCATGCGGATCATGTCGCTGTTGTTGACCGTGGCGATGGTCACGGTGTCGGCCGCATGGCCGGGTATAGCGATAGCCAGGCCGGACAGCAGTAACAGTGCTTTGGGAAGCGTTAACATGGCGGTTTCCACCTGTTGTTTTTGTTGTTGAGCACCGATTACAGCAGCTTGGCCAAGCCCTCACAAACGCCTGGCGAATGCGCGGCTGATACTTTTTTAACCGCACATCCAGGATCAAAAAAGTATCAGTGCCGGGCGAAAGCGGGGGTAGCCTGCCCCGTGCAAACCCGCGTATTTTGGTGTAATTCAACGCACAAGAGGCAGCACCATGCCCGTCAGCCGCGCCACACTGTTCGAGCACCGCCCTGCCGAACTCGAAGTGATCTTGCCCGAACCCGACCACTGCTTTCGTTGGTTCGAACACGATTACCCCTATGATCTGGCGCGCTGGAACCACCATCCCGAATTTGAAATCCACCTGATCCGCCAAGGCACCGGCAAGCTGGTTGCGGGCGACTATATCGGTGCATTCAGCGCCGGCCATGTCGCATTGATCGGCCCGGACCTGCCCCACGACTGGATAGGCGAACTGGCCCCCGGCGAACACTTGAGCGGGCGCGATGTGGTGCTGCAATTCGATGGCGCCGCCCTGCTCGCCCTGCGCAATACCTTGCCGGAACTCGGGGATTTGCAGCCGCTGTTCGAACAGGCCCGGCGCGGCCTGGAGTTCACCGGTGACAGCGCCGCAAAGGCTGCGCACCTGCTGGAAGCCATCGGTAGTGCCCATGGCCTGCAACGGCTGATCCTGTTCCTGCAATTGCTCGACACCTTGAAAAACGCGCCGCCCATCCAAGTCAAGGCACTGGCCAGCCCCTGCTACGCGCCCACGCTGGATGCCCGCAGCGCTGAACGCATCAACAAGGCCTTCGACTACCTGATGCGCGAACTCACTGGCGACGTGCGCCTGTCGGTCATCGCTCAGCAACTGGAGATGAGCGAACCGGGATTCTCGCGGTTCTTCAAACGCAACACCGGCCACGGTTTTATCGACCTGATGCGCAAATTTCGCGTGCAGCGCGCGTGCCGGCTGTTGCTGCACAGTGAGCGGTCGGTGGCGGATATCTGCTTTGAAGTGGGCTACGCCAACCTGTCCAATTTCAACCGGCACTTTCGGATCGAGATGAACCAGACGCCGAGCGAATATCGCCGCGACACCGCGATGCATCTGTTCAATCCCATTGAAAAAATGACACCCAGTCATTTCTGATCAAAAGGTCGACTAATTCGCCTTTTTTCTAGGCCATTCAAGCCATTGGGCAAAGTTGGTACAGCCTGTGCAAACGTTTGCGGTACGAACTTGACCGCCAAGTTCCCCCTTACCTGAGCAATCGGGTTCAAACCGCGTACGAATAGGGACTTTCAATGCACCTCACCTCAAGGCCTCGCGCCTGCTTTGGTGTTTCCTTGCTACTGGCCGCCGTTACGGGAGTACTCAGCACACCCATTTTGGCGCAGGAAACACCTGCCAATGACTCAGCACAGGGCGAAACCCTCAGCCCTGAAGCCACCCAATCGAATAAAGGCCCTTACCTGTCGCAATGGTTCAACCAGGACCTGACGCTGATCGGCAGCAAAGACATCAGCTTCGGCCCCAAGCCGTCCGATGACATTTACCTGGAATACGAGTACTTCGGCCGCAAAGGGCCCTTCGAGCTGTATGGCTACATCGACGTGCCGAAGATCCTCGGCATTGGCAACAGCAACGACAAAGGCGCATGGGACCACGGCTCGCCGGTGTTCATGGAGCATGAGCCGCGCATCTCCATCGACTACCTGGCCGGTCGCAGCCTGGCCATCGGGCCGTTCAAGGAATGGTACGTGGCGTTCGACTGGATCTACGACCACGGCAGCAACAAGGAAAACCGCGCCAACACCCTGTACAGCGGCCTGGGCACCGACATCGACACCCACTCGCGGGTCAACCTGTCGGCTAACTTCTATGGGCGCTACCAGTGGGAAAACTACGGTGCCAGCAATGAGTATTCCTGGGACGGCTATCGCGCCCAGATGAAGTACATCGTGCCAATCGGCAAGTTCGACAACGGCGCTTCGCTGACCTACATCGGCTTCACCAACTACGATTTCGGCTCCAACCTGCATAAAGACAACCCGGCGCGCACCGCCAATTCAATGGTGGCGACCAACGTGCTGCTGTACTCGTTCACCCACCTGCGCTTCACCCTGGTCGGGCGCTACTTCCATAACGGCGGCAACTGGGAAGATGGCAGCGAGTTGAATTTCGGCGAAGGCAACTTCCGCGCCCGCTCCGATGGCTGGGGCTACTACGCCGGTGTCGGCTACCAATTCTGATCAAGGAGCATGAGATGAACACGTTTACCCGTCTATCGATGGCCATCGGCATGGTCCTGTTGCCGCACCTGGTGCTGGCAGATACCCCGGCACCGATCAAACCCAAAGTGATGCTGATCACCATGTTCGCGCCCGAGGCACAAACCTGGATCGACCGCCTGCAACTCAAGCAAGAAGTGCGCGTGCCGGGCCTGTCCGCCGAATACCCGGTGATCCGCTGCAACACCCAGGACGTGTGCCTGCTCGTCACCGGCATGGGCCAGACCAACGCTGCCGCCTCCACCCTGGCCCTGGCGTTGTCGCCCAAGTTCGACCTGCGCCAGAGCTACTTCCTGATCGCCGGGATCGCCGGCATCAGCCCCAAGCACGGCACCATCGGCACCGCTGCCTGGGCGCATTACCTGGTGGAGTTTGGAACGCAGTGGGAACTGGATTCGCGCGATGCGCCCAAGGACTGGCCGACCGGTTATATCGGCATCAACACCAAAGGCCCCAACGAAAAACCGCCGCTGGACTACAAGACCGAAGTGTTTGAGCTCAACCCCAAGCTGCAAGCCAAGGCGTTTGCCCTGTCGCAGAAAGTCGAGCTGACGGAAAGCAAAGAGTCGACGGCCTGGCGCAAGCACTACCCCGCCGCCCCGGCCAACCAGCCGCCGCAAGTCACCCGCTGCGACACCCTGGCGGGCAACACGTGGTTCTCCGGCACGCGCCTGAGCGAACGCGCCGAGGTCTGGACCAAGCTGCTCACGGATAACAAAGGCGAATACTGCACCACCCAGCAGGAAGATAACTCCACCTATGAGGCCCTGCTGCGCGCCAGTCGCGAGGGTTTGGTGGATATTCAGCGCCTGGCCGTGGTGCGAGCAGGTTCCGACTTCGACCGGCCTTACCCTGGCTACAGCGAGGTGGATAACCTGCTCAACTATGCGGACCAGGGCGGGTTCGTGCCGGCGCTGGAAAACCTGTACCGCACGGGCAATCCGCTGGTGCAGGCAATCCTCAACAACTGGTCAGCCTGGGAAAAAGGTGTTCCCGACGCGTGACGATTCCTGTGCCGGCGATGGCGTGCTTAGGGCCAATCGCCGGTAAGCCGGCGTCTACGGGATCGTATCAGGGCAGGAAGATGATTTTGTCTGCACTGCCCTGGTTCACGTCTTCGTAGCACTGCGCCCCTTCGGCCAGCGCCACTTCACGCAGGCCGACCGGCAGCGGCAGCAGCCCCTCATCAAAAAAGCGCCCGAACTGCTCCAGCATCACCGCGCACTGCTCGCAGCTGTAGAGCAATGAATTGATCCCCACCACCGAACCTCCCTTGCGGTACAGCGCCAGAGCCGGCAATTGCACATGACCGTCCACGGGCGCAGCAATGATGGCGATACGGCCAAAAGCCGCCAGACCCGCCACGGCGGCAGGCAGCCAGAAACCGGTGGTGTCGAAGATTACGTCGGCGCCGCCTGCGAACACGGCATTCACTTGCGTACCCAAGTCTTGCGGTTTAGCGAGGCTAATCGCCTCGAAACCTTGCGCTTGCAAAACCTCGACCTGCTCAACCCTGCGCACCGCCGCCAGCACCCGGGCGCCACGGATTTTCGCCAGGGCCAACGCCGCACTCCCCACGGCACCGTTGGCGCCGATCACCATCAACCGCGTGCCTTTGCCCACACCGCTGCGCTCCAGCGCATCCCAAGCGGTGGTGTACGGCACACCCAGGCTCGACGCCTGGGCAAAGCTCAAATGCGTAGGCTTATGGGCCACGCCCTTGGCAGACACCGTGAGGTATTGAGCGTGGGAGCCATCGGCAAAAAACCCAAGATCGCGGCCGGTGCCCCAGACTTCCCGGCCCACCAATGCCTGCGGGCCTTCAACCACCACGCCAGCAAAATCGCGACCAGGAATGCGTGGCAGCGTGGTGTAAGGGAAGCGACCGAGCACGTTCTTTACATCGCTGGGGTTGAGGCCCGCAGCCTGGATTTTTACCAACACTTCATCAGCGCCCGGCACCGGAGTGGGAACGTCGATAAAGCTGAGGGCATTGAGATCGCCAGTGGCGGAAAATTGCAGGGCTTTCATGGGCAGTACATCCATCGAAAAGAAAAAGACTTCAGGACAACCAGGCACTGACCAACTGTCGCCCCATGGGCCACAGTTTTTCGCCGATCAACATGCCCATCAGGCCGACAAGCGCGATGGCCGGCGGCGCGGGTGAGCGAAAATCCAGCGCACCATAAATCACGCCGACAAACAGGCCAATGGCGAGGGAGATCAAGTAATTCATGGGGGCAGCGCCGTGTGGGTTGGTGGCTCAGTGTAGGGAGCCCCTCCCGCTGGCATCGGCCAACTGCTTCAGGATTTCGGCCAAACCTCAGCCGGTGTAGTGCGAAGGGGCCACACCGAGTTCGCGGCGGAACATGTCGCTGAAGCTGCTCGGCGAATAGCCCAGGGACCGCGCAATCCCGCTGACCGACTGGCCCTGGATCAACTCCGCCACCGCCGTGGCGAGTTGCACTTGCCGGCGCCATTCGGCGAACCCCATGCCCAAGTGGTTCTGGAACAGCCGCGCCAGGGTACGCACGCTGGCACCGGCCACCCCGGCATGCTGCTCGAAGGGGATCACCAGGGAAGGCGCAGCCATGACCGCCTGGCACGCGCTGATCAGTCGACGGTCGGCTTCAATCGGCATGGCGATGCGGATCCGGGAGCGACGCGCCCGCTGCAACTCCAACATGGCCAGGCCGACCACCGCGTCGTAATACGCACCGTCGCCGCTATCGCCCTCCTCCACCAGCGTGACGATCAACTCGCGCAGCAACCCACCGACCTCAATCACCTGCACCTGGCTGTCCAGCGTCGCCGCCAAGGCAGGACGCAGGTAGATATTGCGCATCTGCAAATCCGACACTACGCGAATCCCGTGCTCGACACCCGGCGGCAGCCATACCGCGCGCTGTGGCGGCACCACCAGGGCTTCGCGTGGGGTCTCGACCCACATCACGCCGCTCATGGCGTAAAGCAATTGGCCCCACTCGTGCCTGTGGGGTTCCACATACCACCCACGCGGGTAAGTACGCGCCAGAGGTTGCACGGGGACAGCGTGATCACTGAGGTCAGGTGGCGCGGCCAGGGCCATGGGACGTACGTCAGTCTAGGATGAGCCACCATGGTAATGACCACCGCCCGACAATCCGAGTGAATTTTTGGCGTTCGTGGCGATCACTTGCTTACACCACCAGGGTTGATGGGCCGATGAATAACGCAAAACTGTTTGTGATCGATTACACCCTCCATGGCGAGGCCAAGTCATTCATTATCCGCCTGGAAAAACTCGATGCCGCCGAAGCTTGGCATTGGGCAAGCTGCGATGCCGGCGTCGGTCGTATTGGCCGTTTCGCCCGGGAGCAGGTCAAGAAGACCAGCCAGGTTCAGGCCGAGAAATTCGGCATCACCAACGTGCAATGGCGCCGCTCGGACGCGCGCGCCCAGGCTTGATCAAGGAGAGATACCCATGAATGTATGCGGCCAGGTCAATGGCAAGGCACGGATTGATTACACCCAGGACACCCTGTTTGGCCCACTGGCCAGGCATGTGGAATGCCAGGTGAGCGTGCAGCGCAAACCCGACAGACTGGTGCTGAAGGTGTTCCAGCCGCTCCCGGATGATCTGCATGCAGCGAAAACGGTGGTGTTTGCCCTGGAGGGGCGGCGGACCAGCGGGGTGGTCAGAGGTCGGCAGCGCCTGTCTGACCATAGCCTCCGGCTGGAGTTGGAAACCCAATAGCAGCTAACAGATAGATCAAATGTGGGAACGGTTTTGACCGCTCCCACCGCATTCAACCGTTGGCCGACTTGGCACACTCGCAGCCCGTAGCCGCAGCGCAGGGTTCACCATGGGCATGGTGTTCGGCACAGCCCTGGCAGCAATAGCCCTTACCGTCTTTCATCACCGCTTCGACACCCAATACACATTTGCAGTGTGGGCAGGCACAGGTTTGATCTGGCATGGTCAGACTCCTTCATCATGGTCGTCTCGGTACGGCGAGCGCCGGCACCTTAAGCAATGACTGCCGGCTCACGCAGATCGTTCAAACCATCAGTCGGTGCGCGTATTGCTGCGATACATGAACATCAGCGCCAGCGCCAGGCACACCATCGCCAGCATGCGACCGCCCGACAATTCGATGGCAGGATTGCCCAGCCAGCCGAAGTTATCGATCAGCATGCCCATGCCCAACTGCCCGGTGATCACCGCCACAGTGGCCACCGCCGTGCCGACCACCGGCACCGCACCGACCATCACCATCATGTACACCACGCCGAAAAGCGCGCCGGTCAGCTGCCATTTAGGCACGTCCAAGAGGCTCAACGCCTGTGCCGGTTCAAAGAAGAAAATCAACAGCGCGGTGGTGAGCGCCCCTACGGCAAAGGTCAGCAAACTGCTGCGCAACACACCCACTGTCTGGCCCAGGCGACCGTTGATCGCCGCCTGCACACTCAATACCGCACCGGCCGCGATGACCAGTACCAACAACAGAATCAGATTCATCGTCTTACCCTCGTGCGATCAGAACAAGTGCCACCACAATCAACGCCAGCGCGATCCAGCGCTCTCCATTGACTCGCTTGCGCGTCGTGCCGAACCAACCGAAATGGTCGATCAAAACGCTCTTGCCCACCTGTCCCGACAGTATCGCGATCATGGTCATCGCAATACCGATGTGCGGCGTGGCCAGGGTCAGTACCACCACGTACATCGGCCCCAGAAAACCGCCGATCAGCTGCCAGCGCGGCAAGTCCGTGAGCGCCGGGCCTTTTTGCGGACCGCTGAACAGCAGCAGCAAATACAGAATCGCCGAGCCCACGCCGAAGATGCTCAACGTCGCCCACAGGTGCCCCACCTGCACGCCCAACGGGCCGAGTAAACCGGCCTCCACCGACAAGCCCATACCGGCGAGGATCACCAGCGGCAACAACAGCAACCGCAGAAGGTTTTTTTTCGGCGTGGCGTTCGCCACACCCTCGATAGAACTGGCCTGCATACATCACCTGCGCATCAACAAATGGATTAATGGCGCGCATTATCCAGTGGCCGTCCTGTGCGATAAATGGGAGCATGCCAACAACACCTTTGCGCAAAACGCACAGCTTGGAGCCATGATGCAGGGTTTGAACGAGTTGAGTTTCAAGGCGCTGCGCCTGTTCGTCGCAGTGCTGGACCACGGCAGCTTCTCCGAAGTGGCGCGCCGCGAAAGCCTGGCGCCCTCCTCGATCTCGCGGCAGATCCAATTAATGGAGCAGGCCCTGGGGCAACAGTTGTTGTATCGGCACACCCGCGCCGTCAGCCCCACCGAGGCTGGGCGCCTGCTAGGGCGGCACGCGCGCCTGATGCTCGAACAACTGGAAGCCGCCGGCCAGGCCCTGCAGGAACAGGAAAGCGAGCCCAGCGGCCTGGTGCGTATCAATGCGCCGATGGTGTTCGGCCAGCGTCACCTCTCACCCTGGCTCGGCGAGTTGTGCCGCCGCTACCCCAAGCTGCAACTGGATATCCAGCAAACCGACACTTACGTCGACCCTCTGCAAGATGGCACCGACCTGCTATTTCGCATCGGCGTGCTCAACGACTCCGGCATGCAGGCCCGTATCTTTGCGCCCCAGCGCTTTCGCATCGCCGCCAGCCCTGCTTACCTGGCGAAGCACGGCACACCCTCGCACCCCGATGAACTGATCAACCACCAATGCCTGGCGTACAAGGGCATCACCGGCCAACAACGCTGGTTTTTCCGCCGCGACCAGGGCGACTGGACGCCCTACAGCGTCAAAGGCCCGATCACTGGCAACCACGCCGACACCCTCACCCACGCCGCCGAACAAGGCCTGGGGCTGGTGGTGTTTCCATCCTGGTTGATCGGCGAAAGCTTGCGCGCCGGCACGTTGCACGCGGTGCTGACAGAGTACGAAGTGGCGACCACGCTGGAGCCGCAGCAAATTGCGGCGTTGTGGCCAGGGAGCCGGCGCTTGTCGCTGAAGGTGAGGACCGTGATTGATTACTTTGTGGAGTGTTTTGGGGCGGTGCCTTATTGGGATCGCTGACTCAAAACACCCATTGCCCAATCAACCAAGCATTCGCCCCACTGATCACCACAAATAGAAACCACACCAACACCCTGGTGGGCAGGCTATTCACAAACGGTCCCATCAGTTGCTTGTCGCCAGTCATGCGAATCAGCGGATACAGCGCAAACGGCAGCTGCAGGCTCAGCACCACCTGGCTTAGGATCAGCAATTTGCCGATGGCATCGTCACCCATCAGCCACACCCCGAGAAACGCCGGGATCAGCGCCAGCCCCCGGGTAATCAGGCGCCGCTGCCAGCAGGGAATGCGCAGGTTCAGGTAGCCTTCCATGATCACTTGTCCGGCGATGGTGCCGGTAAACGTCGAGCTTTGCCCGGACGCCAGCAAGGCGACGCCGAACAGGATGCTGGCAAAGGCGCCACCCACCAACGGATCGAGCAGGTGGTAAGCATCCTGGATTTCCACCACGTCGGTGTGGCCGGTCTTGTGGAATGCGGCGGCGGCGAGTACCAGGATGGCGGCATTGACCAGCAGGGCTAGGGCCAGGGAGCCGATGGTGTCGATGCGCGCCAGCTTGACCGCGTCCTGTTTGCTGGCCAGGTCTTTACCGATCAGGCGGGTCTGCACGATTGAGCTGTGCAGGTAGAGATTATGGGGCATCACCGTAGCGCCCAGAATGCCGATGGCCAGGTACAGCGGCGCGGCATCGCTGATGGCCGACAGTGACGGCGTGAAGCCGCTGAAGACGTCCGGCCAATAGGGTTTGATCAACACCAGCTCGATAAAGAAACACACCCCGATGGTCGCCACCAACGCCAGCATGATCGCTTCCAAGCGGCGAAAGCCTCGGTTTTGCAGGGCAAGGATCAGCAGCGTGTCAAAGGCCGTGATCACAATACCGGTCGTCAGGGAAACGCCCAGCAGGAGGTGAAACGCCAAGGCGCAGCCGAGCACTTCGGCCAGGTCGGTGGCAATGATGGAGATTTCCGCCAACGCCCATTGGGTGCGGGCGGAGCGCTTGCTGTAGCGCTCGCGGCATAGTTGCGCCAGGTCTTTGCCGGTGGCGATGCCCAGTCGCGAGCACAGGCACTGCACCGCCATCCCCGCCAGGCTGGCCAGCAGCACCACAAACAGCAGGCTGTAGCCGTAGCGCGAACCGGCCTCGATGGCCGTAGCCCAGTTGCCCGGGTCCATGTAGCCAATGGAGATCAACAGGCCGGGGCCGGCAAACATGAGGGCACGCTTGAAGAACGACGCCTTGGGATCAACGGCGACAGAGCCCGCCACTTCCGGCGGGCAGAACGGGGCGGTAGCAATTTTCGGCAGGCTGAATTTCACGCGGTATCCCAGGCAAACACACTCGACAGCGCGCAGCTTATCAGTCGGACGCGACCGTGCGCATCACCGTGTCCCGTGGCAGGTCAAACGCTTCCACCACCTGCACCACGAGGTCCATCTCCTGGTTCAGCGCCTCACGCTCCATGCGCTGTCGAATCACACCGATCACCAACACTGCCAGGGTCGTAATCGAATACGCCGGACCGGAAAACGCCCGAACACCACTCACCAGCAGCATCGCGGCCGCCAGTGCCTGCCCGACCACCGGAATCGCTGAGGCCGCCCCACGACGCAGGATAAACCCGGTCAGCCCCGCCAGCGCCGTGCCGCTCAAAGCCGTGGTGGCCGAGCGCCCAACGTCGAAACGCTTGAACAGGCCCTGCTCTTTTTGCGCGGCCGCCTTGAGCTCCGCGTCGAAGACCTGCCGGTCGGCATTACTGAGCTTGTCCTTGTACTGCTCGATCAGCTTTTGCGCGACCTGGGTTTCGATCTCTGCCAGCGCAACCGTTTCAAGCGACTCGTCAAACTTGATCCCCAGGCGCTGCGCCACGTCTTCGGCGATCTGGCGATAACTTACGCCATGCCCACGAGCCAGATTCATAAAGCTATCGCCGCCCATGCGCTGTAACTCGATGGCCAGTTTGAGCGGCTCGCGCACCTTGGCATCAATCGATGCACTGCGCTTTTGCGCCATCAGTTCGGCGAGGAATTTCAACTCATCCGGCCGCGCCTGCACCAAGGCTGGGAACAGTTCCACATCCTCCTCGGCAAAGCGCACCTCGCTGCTGCGCTGGTCGGAGCGGATCATGCCGCGCCGCTCGTGCAACAGGTCGGTGTACTGCACCACCGTCTGCAATTGCGGCCAATAGGCGGCGTGATCGAAGGTAGCCAAGTGCACATTGGTGATCTTGGCCTTGAGTGCCGGCGTCACCTCAATTGCATAACGACCAATGCAGCGCTCGGTGTCCGGCTTAATGGCCAATGCCCAATCCTTGCTGGAGTGGCAGTTGATCAGCCGGCCCTTGAGTGGCGCCGACACCTCATCCCACGGGCTCGACGTACAGATCGCCCCGCCCATCAGCAGTAGATTGTCCAACGGCAGTTCACGCGCGGTTTCAGGGCTGGCCAGGAGGCTCTTGACCAGAATCCGCGCGCCCAGGGAATGGCCGATCAGATTGATACGCCGCACGTTCAGCGACTCACCGTGCAGGTAACCCGCCAGCTCCGGCAGCAAACTCTTGGCCACTTCGTCCACCCGCGCCTCGACGCTTTTGTAGTGGTCGAGGAAATAGGCAATTGCCTTGCCCACACCGACGGTCGCTGCGCCGACACTGCCGCCGCCGAGCATCGCGCCGATCACGTCCTTGAAAGGCGCAAACAGGTTTTCCAGGAAGTGCCCCGCGGGCCAGAACAGCATCAGGTTGGTGGAGCCTTCGATGCCCGCCAACTGCGCCTTGAAATTGCCCAGTTGTTGCCGGTTGAAAAACGCCGAATAACCGTGAACATAGAGATTGAGCACGTCCCCCTGAGGCTCGCCACACAGTAGGAATGTGGGCTTGCGGGTGCGGTGCATTTCATCCCACTGGTGTTGCATTGGGCGGTGACTCCGGGTGACAAGGGTGGGCGATAGTAACAAAGGCAAGGCCCAAGGGAGGTGAATCCTGACCGACGTGGCAGCAGCAAAGGCTTCAGAACTGCGCGCCAGCCTTTGAGTTAGCCAGGTAGCGCGCCGGAGAATCCCCCAGGTTGCGCCGGAACACCGACGTGAACGCACTGGAACTGCTGAAACCCAACCCGAGCGCCACCTCGGTGATGGAAGCGCCATGGCTTAGGCGTGCAGTGGCTTCCAGCAGGCACACCTGCTGGCGCCAGGACACAAACGTCATCCCCGTGTTTTCCTGGAAATGGCGGGTGAACGTGCGTCGACTCATGTTCGACCACTCAGCCATCTCGTCGAGGGTGATTTTTTGCGTGGGCGCCTCCAGGAAACGCTGACAGGCCCGCGCCAGCCGTGGTTCGCCAGGCAATGGCGCGCTGAGGGGCACCTCAGGCATCGCGCCGATCTCATCAATCAACAGCGTCAACACGCAGCGATGTCTCACATTGAGTGGCATTGAGGGATCGATAGCCAGCGCCGCCTCCAGCAAATGCCTGAGCAAGGGCGACACTTCAAACACCTGACAGCGCGCTTGCAACCCCGCGCGCAGGACGGCATCGGCGTTCAGGTAGGTATTGAGCATCACCACCTCCCCGCGCATCTGCATTTCATGGGGCACACCACCGGGCACCCAAATCGCCCGCTGCGGCGGCACCACCCAATTGCCGAGGTCGGTGAACATTTTCAACGCACCGGTGGAGGCATAGGCGAACTGCCCACGCGCGTGCGTGTGCCGCTCGAAAACAGTGCCATTGGGGTATTCGCGTAGCGTCACCACGGCGTCAGGGCTGGAAACATCAAAGGCTGGAATCATGGCCCGATCTTGTCAAAAGTTGACCTGACATAGCAAGCGGGCCAATCGAACTGCCCCTAACATCAACGCCCTTAAAGAAGCGTCATGACCTAGGGAACATTCCATGCTGAAAAAACACTTGGCGCTAGCCGTGCTCGTCACCCTGGTGTGGGGAGTGAATTTCCCCATCACCCAATTAGGCTTGCGCTCGATCGATCCCTTTGTGCTTACCGGCATCCGCTTTGCCTTGGCAGCCCTGCCCCTGGTGTTCTTCATCAAGCGCCCCGCCGTCAAGTTCAGCTACGTAGCCGCCTACGGTTTTATCTTCGGGCTGGGCATGTGGGGCGTAATCAACTACGGGATCCAGATCGGTGTGAGCCCTGGTATTGCTTCATTGATCATTCAACTCAGCGTGTTCTTCACCATGGGTTGGGGGTTTTTACTGTTCAAGGAGAACATCCGCAAGGCGCAGATCGTCGGCGCCTTGCTGGCGCTCAGCGGCCTGGCGGGCATCATTTCCACTCAGGAAGGCAACCACGCCGTCCTTGGGGTGATGTTGATCGTATTGAGCGCGCTGGCTTGGAGCGTGGGCAACGTCATCATCAAGAAGTCCGGGGTCAAGGAGATCTTCTCGTTCATGGTATGGGCCAGCCTGTTTCCGCCGATTCCACTGTTCCTCATGGCGTGGTGCATGCACGGCAGTAGCCCGTTCGAAGGCTTGAACGCCAGCCTCGACCTGGCAGCGATACTGTCCATCCTGTTCCAGGTGTACCTGGCCACGCACTTTGCCTACTGGGGCTGGAACTCGCTGCTCAAACTGTACCCCGTGTCCACAGTGGCGCCGCTGTCGTTGCTGATTCCCGTGTTCGGGATCAGCAGTTCGATGTTGATCATCGGTGAGCACGTTTCCACGCCGAACCTGATTTCGATTGCAATCATCATCGTCGGGTTGGCGGTGGGCTTGTGCCGCCGGCCATCGACACTCGCGCCTGCCGGGCTATCCTTGCGAAACCTCAGCAAGAAGCGCATTGCCCGTTAAAAACCGCGACACATCGGCCTGATACGCAGCAAAAACACAATTTTCAAAATGTAAAAAGCGCTCTAATACACGCCTGATGACTGGTTTTGAAGATCCTGGAGTTCGCAATGCCCCATGAAGGCAACCTGTTACAAGCAGCCGTGGTGTTCCTGCTCGCGGCCGTGCTGACCGTGCCCCTGGCCAAGCGCCTGCAATTGGGCGCGGTGTTGGGCTATCTGTTTGCTGGTGTGATCATTGGTCCATCGGTGCTCGGCCTGATAGGCAACCCGCAAAGCGTGGCGCAGTTTTCGGAGCTGGGAGTGGTGTTGCTGCTGTTCATCATTGGTCTGGAACTGTCGCCCAAGCGACTGTGGGTGATGCGCAAGGCGGTGTTTGGTGTCGGCCTGGCCCAGGTGCTGTTGACCGGGCTGGTCATGGCCGCAGTGGCGCTCTGGGTATTTGGCCAGGCCTGGAACAGCGCCATCGTGCTGGGCCTGGGCCTAGCGCTGTCGTCCACCGCGTTTGGCCTGCAAAGCCTGGCCGAGCGCAAGGAGCTCAACCAGCCCCACGGCCGGCTGGCGTTTGCCATCCTGCTGTTCCAGGACATCGCGGCGATCCCGCTGATCGCCATGGTGCCGCTGCTGGCCGGCAGCGACCACCCGACCACCGAAGCCCAGGGCGTACAACACGTCCTGCAGATCCTCGGCAGCATCGCTGTGGTGATCATTGGCGGGCGCTACCTGCTGCGGCCGGTGTTTCGCATCGTCGCCAAGACTGGCCTGCGCGAAGTGTCCACTGCCACCGCGCTGCTGGTAGTGATCGGCACAGCCTGGCTGATGGAACTGGTGGGCGTGTCCATGGCCCTCGGCGCCTTTCTCGCTGGCTTGCTGCTGGCGGATTCGGAGTACCGCCACGAACTGGAATCCCAGATCGAACCGTTCAAGGGCCTGCTGCTGGGCCTGTTCTTTATCAGCGTGGGCATGGGCGCCAACCTCAGCCTGCTACTCAGCTCGCCGCTGGTGGTGATCGGGCTGACCCTGCTGCTGATCGGCTTGAAACTACCGTTGCTGTACGCCGTTGGCCGACTGGTGGGCGACCTCAATCGCGAAAGCGCCCTGCGCCTGGGCGTGGTGCTGGCGGCCGGGGGTGAGTTTGCCTTCGTGGTGTTCAAGATCGGACGCGACCAAGGCCTGTTCGAACCCCACCTCTATGATGTGCTGGTGCTGACCATCACCCTTTCCATGGCCGTAACACCGCTGCTGTTGCTGGTGTGCCCGAAGCTGTTCAGGCCCAAGGTCAAGCCGGTGGAAGTGCCCGAGGAGTACCGCGCCATCGAAAGCGATGCGCCGCGTGTGGTCATCGCCGGCATGGGCCGTATGGGCCAGATTGTGGCGCGGATCCTGCGCGCCCAGAACATCTCGTTCATCGCCCTCGACACCTCGGTGGAAACCATCGAACTGACCCGCAGTTTCGGCGGCATGCCGGTGTTCTACGGCGACCCGCAGCGCCCCGAGATCCTGCACGCGGCCAAGGTCGACCAGGCCGAGTTCTTTGTGATCGCCATGGACGACCCGGAGATCAACATCAAGACCGCCGAGCTGGTGCGCACCCTCTACCCGCACATGAAAATCATCGCCCGCGCACGTAACCGCCAGCATGTGCACCGCCTGGTGGACCTGGACGCCTCGCCCGTTCGCGAGACGTTCTACTCCAGCCTGGAAATGAGCCGCCGCACCCTGGTCGGCCTGGGCTTGAGCCAGGCGCAAGCCGATGCGCGCATCACGCGCTTCAAGAACCACGACCTGCAAGTGCTGGCGGCGCAACACGCGGTGTACGACGATGCAGCGAAAGTGATGCAGACCGCTCAGGAAGCGCGGACAGAGTTGGCGCGGCTGTTTGAGATGGACCGACTTGAGGAAGAGTCCGACAAGGTGTGAGGCTATGGGTGAACGATCTTGCGAAAATTCTGACAGAATATGCCGCAATTTCGTTCACCCCTGGAGCGCTTCATGGCCACTTTCACCAAGACCGCCGCCCTGCTGGTCCTCGCGCTTACTGCCGGCAGTGTCTTCGCCGCCTCCAAGCCAACCATGCAAACCATCTCCACCCTGGGCGGCAAGTTCACCTTCAACCTGCCCAAGGCCTACGCTGCCGACACCTTGCCGGCTGGCAAGGCGGATGATGGCACCGCCGATACCCAAGGCACGATGTACGCCAACCAAACCACGAAGAGTGTGGTGATCGTCGCCGAAACCGTACGTAAAGACGGGGCAACCATTGGGGATAACGACGCGCAGTTCCTCGATGGCGCTGTGGCCGGCTTCGTCAAGGACCAGAGCGCAGCGCTGCCTGACTTCAAGAAGCAAAGCGAGAAAAAGCTGAACTTCAAGGGCCTGGGCCTGCGCCAGGTGGACAGCACCGCGACCCAGGGTGGTGGCAAGACGCTGCAATCCACTTTCCTCGGCGGCTCGGGAAATCACTTGCTGGTGATCCAGGCGATTTCACGGGCGGATGATGCCAAGGGGCATGCAGCGTTGGTGAAGCAGATTACCGGCGGTAAATAACCCGATCTCCCAAGCAACACAAAACCAATGTGGGAGCTGGCTTGCCTGCGATAACGGTGGACCCGTCGATATCTCTATTGACTGACACCCCGCTATCGCAGCGGTGCGACGATTCGACAAGCCCGCTCCCACATTTATTTACCGCGTTTACCTCAGGCTTTTTTCCAGCCAAACCTTCAAGTCCTGCACTTCCGCCTCACTGATGGTGTGGTTCATCCCCGGATACCCATGAAACTCCGGCTTCAACCCCAAGCCCGTCAACACCTCATTCGCTCGGGTCGCCGACGCATACGGCAGCGCCTGGTCCAAAGTGCCGTGACCAATAAAGATCGCCAGCTTGCCCAATGACTCATCCGGTTTCAGCTCAGCCTTGAGCACCGGCAACACGCTGCCACTCAACGCCGCAATCCCCCGCACCAGTTGCGGGTCACGCAACGCCACCTCATACGACATGATCGCGCCCTGGCTGAAACCAATCAGGAACACCCGATCACTCTGGGTGTGGTACTTGGCGGTGGCTTTGCCGACGAAGTCCTTGATCAGCCCCGCACTGCGCTGAAGATCGGCCGTGACACCATCGTAATCGCCGTCACCGGGCGTCTTGGTAAACCAGCGGAATCCATTCGAATCGACCGGCATGGGCGCCCGAACCGACAAATAAGTCCACGTGGACGGCAGCGCGTCCTTGATGCCAAACAGGTCTTCCTCGTTACTGCCAAAGCCGTGCAGGAAAATCACCAGCGGTTGGTTGCGCGCATCGCCCTGGGTTTGCTCCAGGTACGACAGCGGCAAGTCGGTGTGCAGCGTATCGTCGGCATGAGCGGCACCGGCTAGCAGGGTCAGCGCCAGGGCAAACAGTTTGAACATGGGACGTTACCTCAGGGTTTGCGTAGCAAATAAGTGTCCATGATCCAGCCATTTTCCAGGCGCGCGGCCTTGCGCACCCGTTGGATTTCTTCGGCCACCTCACTCACCTTGCCGCTGATGAGGATCTCATCCGGCGTGCCGAGGTAGGCACCCCAGTAGATGTCCATATCCTGATCGGCCACGCTACGGTAGGAATCTTCGGCGTCAAGCATGACCACCAGGGTGTCGGCATCACTCGCCTGCCCTGCCGCCAAACGTCGCCCGGTGGTGATCTCAACGGACTTGCCGATGCGGTTCAACGGCACTTTGTGCTGGGCGGCCAGGGCCTGCACGCTGGTGATACCGGGGATCACGTCGAACTCGAAGGTGCAGCGGCCACTGGCCAAAATCGCCTGCAGAATGCGGATGGTGCTGTCGTACAGCGCAGGATCGCCCCACGCCAGGAAAGCGCCCACTTCACCGTCGGCCATTTCCTCATTGATCATGCGCTCGAAAGTCTGCTGCTTGTCGCGGTTGAGGTCCTGCACAGCGGTGGTGTAGTCGATATCGCCGCGCACACGCTCGGGGCAATCGGCCTCGACGAAGCGGTAGCCAGGCTCGGTGATGTAGGTTTCGCAGATCTCGCGGCGCAGGTCGATCAACTTGTCTTTGCTCTGGCCCTTGTCCATCAGGAAAAACACGTCGGTGCGGTTGAGCGCCTTCACGGCCTGCATCGTGATGTAGTCAGGGTTGCCGGCGCCAATGCCGATGATCAGGATGCGTTTCATGGGTTGCTCTCATTGCGGGGCGTGGATTTTGCCATGTTCACGCGCCTGGGCGTGAGTTTCCAGGCGCAAGCGCCAGACCTTGTTGAAGCGAAGTTCAGTGGCCGACAACGCTTCGACGTCGATGAGGTAGAACATCGACAGCGGGAACTGCATGACGTACAGCAGTGCGGCGCGGATCACAAAGGTGTGCGTAATGGCGACCACATGGCCGGGTTGGGTTTCGAGGGATTTCATCCACTGCGCGACACGTGTGCAAACGTCATCCACCGACTCGCCGCCATGGGGTGCGCACGTGCTGTCAGTGAGCCAGGTGTTTAACTGATCGCCATTCAGTTGGCTGATGGCCTGGCCTTTCCACTGGCCGAAATCCGCGTCACGCAGGGCGTCTTCGATTCCTGCGTCATCGCCGAACAAGCCGGCTGTCTGCCGTGTACGCACTTCCGGCCCGCACAACAAACGCCGGGGTTTCTTATAACGCCCGGCGAGGGACAGCGCCGCGCCATGCCAATCCATCGCCACCGCCTCGTCGTCCGGAAAACGCCCGCGCTTTTGCAGAGGCGTGGCGGCATGGCAGATGAGTGTCAAACGGGTGGCCTGGATCACGGATTGTTTCAACGACAAGGATTAAGGCCACCAAGACTGGCGCAGTTATCACTGGGGCGCAACGCCTTGTGCCAGATAGAGCACCTGGTAGCCCGTGCCTGGGTGCTCGGCATCCAACGTTTTGGCCGACAGCGTAAACCGCACCAAGCGCCACGCTTGTACGTCCAGCGCGAGGAACACCGCGAACGTGTCGTTGCTATCCGCCAACTGCTGATTCCGTCGTTTCTCATCGGCCAAGATGCCCGCGCGGTCCACGCCAGGCGCCAGCGGCCGTTCCTCCCGATACAGACTCAGCGCGTTCTGCGCCGGGCCACGTTGTACATCCAGCGGCAGCCAACTCTCGATATGCGGACGACCGAAGCTGTCGAGCACTTTCTGGAAACGCTCCCCCAGCAAAAAGTCAGCGGCCTGCAACGGGTCGCCCCACAGGTACACCGAGGAATACACATTGCCGCCAGTCTCCTGGGCGATAAACGCCTTGAACAGCAACCCTTCAGCGTGATCCCACAACGGCCCCAACTGCGTGGCACGTCGGCGAATCACGTTCATGTCGTAATCGGCGGGTAAGCGGTGTGAATACTGTTTGGCGAACATCAGGAAGCTCCCAGGCAAGATGAGGTATCAGCTTGCGCATCCGCGATGATTTCAACAAGATATGACCGAATATAGGTGCGATAAGGATTTGATATGACTGACGCGCTCAAACCTCTGGACATCGACACCGTGCACGCCTTCGTACTGGTGGCCGATTTCGGCAGTTTCACCCGTGCCGCCGAGGCCCTCGACACTTCCCAGGCCGCGATCAGCCTTAAGCTCAAGCGCCTTGAAGAGCGCCTCGGCTATCGTCTGCTTGAGCGCACGCCACGGCATGTGCGGCTGTCGCCCCAGGGCGAGCAGTTCATCGTGGCCGCGCGTGCGCTGCTCAACGCCCATGAACGCGCGCTGGGCGACATGGGCACCCACGCACCGCGTCGCCTGGTGATCGGCATCAGCGACCATGTCGCCGGCCCGGACTTGCCGGCCTGGCTCAGCCGCCTGGCCGCCTATGACCCTTTGGTGATCCTCGAAGTGCGCATCGCCTCCTCCCGCGACCTGGTCGCGGCCTTCGATCGCAACGAGCTGGACGCGGTCATCGTGCGCAACGAGGGCGACCGCCAGGACGGCGAAGTCTTGGTGGTGGAACGCTTTGGCTGGTTCGCCGCGCCCACCTGGCAGCACAGCGCCGGCACGCCACTGCGCATGGCGACCATGGCCGCGCCCTGCGGCGTTCGCCACTTGGCCACACGCGCACTGGATGCGGCGTGCATCGACTGGACCGAAGTATTCGTCGGCGGCGGTGTGATGGCCGTGGGTGCGGCAGTCAGCGCCGGCCTCGGCGTCGCCGCCCTCGCCCACCGCGTGGCACCCGCTGGCGCGGTGGAGGTGAGCGAGCAATATGGGTTGCCGGCGTTGCCCGTCAGTGAAGTGGTGCTTTACAGCCGTATCAGTGACGCACGCTCCAGGGAAACGTTGCGCGCCCTGAGCGCAACCTTTCGTGGTGTGCTGCAACGGTGAAACCAGCCCCGCAATTCCTCTGCTACGGGCCATCTCATTGAACATGTGCAGTCAATCAAACCACTCGCGGCGGCCTTCGAAGGTGCTGACGATCAACTCCACAATCATCCGCACTGCCTGCGCATCCTCCACCTGCGCATTCACCGCCAGCCACACCTGACGCTGCATGCTCTCGGCCAACAACCCCGGCAAGGCCACCAGACCTCGGTCGAAGCTGCTCATGTAGTGCGGCAGCAACCCGATGCAGGCGCCGCAGCGGATCATCTCCAGCATCAGCGAATACGCATGCACCTGCACCACGGCGGCCAGGCGCTGCTCCACCACGTGGTTCCATGGCTGCAAGGCCTCGACCTGCGCATCGGGTTGCCATTGCACCAGCATGTAGTCAGCGAGGTCTTCCACGCTGTCCGGGCGCGTGGTCAGCCGCGAGTAGCGCTTGGCAATGTGCGGCAAGTACTGCAGGCGCGCCAGGGCCCTTGGCGGTTCGGTGACAAAGCCCGGGCCGGGCATCGGGCTGTCGCTGTCCGACAGCCACACCACCACATCCACGTCCACCGCTTGCAGGGACAGTTGGCTGTCGATGGAGATGATCTCCAGGCGCACGCTGGCGTTGCGCCGCAGTAAGGCGATCAAATCGCGGCCGAGGATGTCATGCAGGATCGGTTCGGCCACCGCCACGCGGATCAGCGGCTGTTCCACCACCGGCAGGCGTCGTTCATGGGCCAGAGCGATCAGTTGCGCCTGCAATTGCTGGCCGTCCCGACTGAGCACCAGCCCATTGCCCTGGTAACTGAACAACACGTGGCGCAAGTGCTCTTCCAGTTGCGCCAGGCGCTTGCGCAGCAGCGTCGCCTTGATGTTCAGGCTGCGCGCCGCCTGCATAAAGCAGCCGCAGCGCGCGCTCACCAGAAAGTAGCGCGCCACCTCCGGGTCAATCTCATGGGCCAGGGCCAGCCAATGGCTGCGCGGCTCGGCCGCCGCGGGATAGGCGGCGGTGCCCTGAGGGCCGGACGGTTCCAGTAATGCCATTTGAGACTCCCTGTCTTGTTGGTCTGGGCATCCAATGCGGGTGGACGGGTATTACTCCAATACTTTGTTCAACTCGGCGCCGTCGATGCTCAAGGTCGCGGTGTTGAGCATGCCTTCAAGGTAAGCCTTGGCGATCTGCTCTTGACGCTGGGCACGCAGGGCCTGGGTCAGGCGTTCACGCAGCTCATCGAGGCTGGCGGTGCGCGCCGGTTGTTGGCCGATCAACTTCAGCACATGGAACCCCGCCGGGCTCTGCACCACGTCCGACACCGCGCCGACCTTGAGTCGCGACACCGCCTCGCGCACTTGCGGCACCAGTTGCTGCAACGGCTGCATCCCCGAATCACCTCCGCGCGCGGAGCTGTCCGGGTCCTGGGAAAACTGCGTGGCCAAGGCCGCAAAATCGGCCGGCGCGGCCTGGGCCTTGCGGCTCAACTCCTGGGCCTGGCGCCGCACGGTATCGAGGGTTTGCGGGTCATTCACGGCGAGGAAAATCTGGCTCACCCGGTACAACGGCGGCGTCACCCATTGCGCCTTGCCGCTGTCGTAGGCCTGTTGCAATTCGGCGGCGCTGGGGTAATCGGCCGGGACTTTACTGACCGACAACATGTAGTCACGAAACACGATCTGCTCGGTGGCGGCGCGGGTCTGTTGCTCCACCTCCGGGCGCTGGCGCCAGCCTTGGGCGTCGGCCTGTTCCAGCACGGCTTTTTGCGCCAGACGCGAGCGGATCCAGGTTTCCAGGGCGCCACGGTTGCCACGCAATTGTTCGCGGGACTCAGCCGGCAGGCTGGCGAGCACGTTTTTCAGTTCCGGCAGGTCGATCTGCTGGTTGCCCAGGCGCGCAACCGCCGGCCCGGTTGACGCAGGGCTGATCACCGGCGCCGGTTGTTGCGCCGCCACCGGGTCGCTGCCCGGTCGCAGGCTCAACGCCACTGCCACCACCAGCAGGGCCAACGCGCCCGCGCCGACCATCAGTGTCGGCTTTTTCACAGGACAGGCGCCTCTTCCCCAACCGCAGCGGCCTGCAATTGCGCCGCGTGCTGGCTGTATTCACGCAGGTAGACAATGAATTCCTGCAACAGACGGTCCCACAATTCCAACTGACTGCGCAGGTGCGTGGCGCCGACGCCGGCCACCACCACGTCCATTTCCATCAACAGGAATTCACCCTGCACCGACAACCGCGCAAAACGGCGCGAGGCATTCCACACCTGGGCCAAGCCTTCGGGCAATTCGCCCTGGACCCGCAGCGCGCAGCTGTAGGTGAAGTCCACATAGCTGCCCTGCTCCGCCGCCGGGTTGCCGAAACGCACGGCAAAGCCGATGCCCTGGCTGGCGCTGAGCAACTGCACGATGCCGTTCTGTTCGGATTGGTTGACCCGGTAGCCGGCTTCCTGCAACAGCTCGGTGAGGCTCTGGACGCTAACGCTGGTGATCAATTCGCTCATGGTCTGTTCTTCCTTGTCGATCAGTGGGTGACGCCCGCCTGGGGCGCATCAAAACGGCTCTTGTACAAATCGTCGCCAAAACCCTGGGCCAGTTCCTCGAACTTGACCCGCGTGCTGCTGGCGAACGGCTGGCGAATACTCATCACCTCAGCCACATCGATTTTTTCGTAGGCCGCGAGCAACTGCTGGGCCACGCCGTACATTTGTTGATTCTTGACTGAACATTGCTGCACTTGTGTGTCACGTTCGCTCAATTGCGCTTGCAACCGCGCACGCTCGGTTTCCTTGCCCTTGGCCAGCACCAGCAACTCGTCATAGGCCTTCTTGAACTTGCCAATCTGCTCGTTGCTCGCATTCACCTGGGCTTGCGCCTGGCTGTGCAGGCTTTGTTGCTGGCCAGCCAGTTGCTCGGCCATGCCACGGGTCTTTTCCAGCTCAGCCGTCAACTGCTTGATCTGGGCCTGGGCCTGCTTGGCCTGGGTTTCGGCGGCGATGCGCGCGGCACTGGCCTGGGCCTGCTCGCTTTGCAACGCCTGCAATTGCTGGGTAGTGCTGCGCAGTTGGGTACGCAGGCGTTCCTCCATGCCTTCGGCGCAAGCGCCGCTGGCGACGAACAGCAACAACAGCCCGCAGATTCGCGTGTTCATGTGGCATCTCCCTGCGCATCAAAAGCGCGTGTTGAGTTCCAGTTGCATCACATCCACTTCAAACGGCTGGCCGTAGACTTCGGAGGCGCTCAACCAACGTGCGCTGGCGTAGATGTTCTTTTCGATGCCGTAGTTGGCGCCAATGAAATAGCCCTTGGCATTGGTGCCGCCCAGGTGGAACGAGGAGTCATTGAAGCCGTCGGGCAAGGCGTCGGGTTGGATGTATTTGTAGCCGGCCAGCACGTTCCAATCGCCACGCTTGCGCATCTCCAGCGCGCTGCCGAGGGTGAACGAGACCATCAAGGCATTGCCGCCACTTTCAAACTGGCCGTCGCTGTTGAGGTTGTTGACGATCTGGCCTTCGCTGCGCTTGAGCATTTCGCCCTTGTCGTAGGCCAGGTTGTGAATGAAGTTGCCCTGGCTGCGCAGCTTCAAGTCGCTGGGCAACTCGCTGTCCCAGACCGCGTTGAGGTCCAGCACATTGAACTTGGACGCCAGGCCGACGTATTGCGGCTCCGGCGTGAGGCCGGGTGTGGCCGGGTTAGGCGTGATGTTGCGCAGGTTGAACACGCTGTTGCCCTTTTGCATAAACGCCACCCGCGAGCCATCAGTGTCGCAACCGGGTTGGCCTGCCCACGGTGAGCACGAGCTGGAACGTTCGCCTTCGATGTCCTGGAATTGGTAGTACGCGGCGGCCAGCTTGAGTTTGTTGCTGCGGCTGATCTTCCAGTCCGCGCCGATCTGCCCGCCAAACAGCCATTTGGTCTCGCTGTCCTGCTTGTCGACGCCGTTGCTGCTGGCGGTGTCGGAGGTGTACTCGACCGGGAACGCACCAAGGGTGCCGAACAGGCCCCACTCGCTGTTGAGGCTGTGATTGAAAATCGCCGCCACGCCGTCGAAATTGAGGTCGTTGGAATACATCATGTCAGTGGAATAGAACGGGTTGCCGATTCGCCCGCCGGTCAGCGTCACCGCGTCGGAGGCTTTCCAGCTCAGGTAACCCTGGTCGAGCCAGATGTCTTTCTTGCCGAAACCACCGCCCAGGGTCTGGGTGGTGGACACCGGGTTATTGTCCGAACCGGTCCCCAGGCGAATGCCGGCGGTCCATTCCGGCGAAATCACCGCTTTCATGCCCAGGCGGGCGCGCAGGCGGAACAGGTTCTCACGGTCCTCGCGGGTATTGAGCAACGGCGGGAAACGCGTATTGGTGCCAGGATTGACGTCATACGGGCCCGAATCGTTGAGCTTGGCGTAGTCGGTGATGGTGTCGTCGTTCTTGCCCGAAAAATACCGAGATTCGTCGCGTAAACGGATATCGCCATCAAAGCTCACCCGTGAGATCCAATCCGGAAAGGTGTTGGGTTGGGCCCAGTTTTCCTGCTTGGCGGTGGCCATGACTTCAGCTTTCACCTGGTCACGGATCTGATCACGCACCGCTTGCGGCACATACTGCACCCGCACATCCCCAGGCGCTGCGGCCGGGCCGCTGGCAACCACCGGCGCCGCATTGGCCTGGCGCGCCTGCAAGGCTTCTTTTTCGGCCTGGGCGATCAGGCCGTTGGCGGTGTCCTGGGTCAGCACGCCCTGCTGCACCAGCAGGCGGATCAGGTTGATGGTGACGTTTTCCGAAGGGGCAACCGGAGCAGCCGCCGCCTGGCCGACCAGGGTCGCGATGACCATGCCAACCGCCAGGGTCAGTCGATTCACGGGGGAAATCATGTGTACGCAACTCCTGTAAAAAACCATTGAAAAAGCATTCGATCAATCTGGACGCCGACCCTTGAGGGACAGGCGTACCGGCATCGTCACCGAGGCCGGCACCCGTTGCGTGGCATGGGGCGCACGCAAGGCAGCGAGGACCTGGGCATCGGTGTCGGCATCGCCGCTGGACTTGGCCAACTGCGCACGGGTGACCGCGCCTTCGGCGTCAAGCCACAAGTCCGCTTGCACCGTGTAAGCCTTCTTGCGTAACGCCGGGTCTTCGCGCAGCAGGCGTTGAAACACCCCGGCCAAGTACTGCTTATAAGTGCCGGCACCGAGTCCACCACCACCGGAACCCGCCATGCCGCCACCCTTGCCCGCGCCAATGTTGAAACCGTCGTTGCCTGACTGGGCGTCGCCATCGATCTGCATCGGGTTGGCCAGGTCATCGGCCGGTGAAGGCGGCGCTTCCTCGGCCGGCTTGACCTCTTCCGGTTCTGGAGTAGGGACTGGCTCAGGGATTTTTTCTTCCACTTGCGGCTCCGGTTCCTTGGGCTTTTCAGGCGGTGGCGGCGGCGGTGGCGGCAACGGAATAATCGTCGGCACCTTCGGCGCTTCGCGACGTACGCCACTCATGTCATTGGCCCATTGCCATAAAAACCAGGCCGCCACGGCCGCCAGCAGCAGGCCGGCGCCCCACTTCAGCGGGCGCAGCTTCGGCGTTTTCTTGACCGGCAACGGCGTGATCGGGATCTGTGCAGTCATGACTCAGCCCTGGCTCGGTTTGCCGGTGACCAACCCGACCTGGGACAGCTCCAATCGGCGCAGCAGGTCGAGCACTTCGATCACTTTCTGGTACTGCACCATGGCGTCGCCGCGCACGATCACCGGGAAATCCGGGTTCAATGCTTTCTCGATGCGCAGGCGCTCTTCCAGCTCGCCGAGGGTCACCGGGTAAGCGTCGAGGAACACCTGGCCGCCGTCATTGACGGAAATGGCCTTGGTCTTTGCCTCCGACAACGACACCGAAGCGCTGGCCTTGGGCAGGTGAATCTGGATACCCGACACCTGGGCGGTGGCGGTGAGGATGAACATCACCAACACCACCATCAGCACGTCCACCAGCGGCGTGATGTTGATGCTGTCGACAGCGGCATCATCGTCATCGTCGTGGGAGGTATTTACGGAAGCCATGGCGATTCTCCTCAGGCCGGAACCGATGCGTGATGTTCGCGACGGTGCGCGGCTTCACTGTGCTGGCTCTCGCCGTGCATCTCCGCCAGGCGGGTGATGAACTCGTCGACGAACACCCGCATGTCGGCGCTGACTTCCTTGTTGCGCGTGATCAGGCGGTTGTAGCCAAACAGCGCGGGGATCGCGACGAACAGGCCCATGGCCGTGGCCAGCAAGGCGGCCGCCATACCGGGGGCGATGGCGTTGATGTTGACGTCACCGGCCATGGCCGTGCCGAGGAACACCACCATGATCCCCAGCACCGTACCGAGCAGGCCGATGTACGGGCCGCCGGCGATGGCGTTGGACAAGGTCGAGAGTTTGGAACTGAGGGCCTGGTTCTCACGGGTGCGCACGCCGTCCATGGAACAGCGGATCGCTTCGATGGTGGCCGCAGACACCGATGAGGTGTCTGCGCCCTGGGCACGGCGCGTGCGGATCTCCTTGACCGCCACCAGGTACAGGCGCCACAGCGAGGAATGGGTCAGCCGCTCACCCAGTTGCGCGTCGTCGGCGTACATTTCCAGACGGGTGCCGATCTGCGCGAAGTGCTCGCGGAACACCTCGTTGGCACTGCTCACACGGCTGACCTGACGGTTCTTGCGCAGCATGATCACCCACGATTGGAACATCATCGCCACCAGCACCAGGATGATGACCCAGGCATCCACCGGCACGGCGTTGAGCAAAAAGCCCAGGCTGCCGAAGCCCATGCCCGACTGTTCTTCATCCACCCCGTAAGCCACCAGTTTCGACTCGGCGCCCTGGGCACTGGCATCAGCCAGCAACAGCGCGGCCGGGCGCGCCACTTTGGACAAGCGCAGCTCATCCATCGCACCAGCGAACGGCAAGTGCGTACTGCCCGCTTCCGGCAGGTCGGCACCGATGGCGAATTGGGAATTGAAGGCCGGCAATGCGACGGCGAGCGTGGCGGTTTCGCGACCATTCACATAAAGCGCGACTTTTTCACCCTCGGCGGTGAACGCCAAGTGCTGCCATTGGCCGGGGTTCAACGGCTGGGTCGAGACGGCGCGCTGGCCGTCGATTTCCACAAACGGCATGCCTTGATTCAAGCCCAGCAACAGGCTGTGGGCACCGTCGCGACGGGCCAGGACGATTTGTTCGCCACTGGCCTGGTCCAGACGCAACCAGGCGCTGACGGTGAACGCCCCACCGGCGGCGTGTTGCAGCGACGGGCTGGCCGGCAGCAACAGCGGCTGGCCGCCGAACTGCAAGGCGCGGCCGATTACGCCGTCGATGCTCGCGCCGGTGGCGTTCAGCGCCGTGTTGGCATAGGCCGTGGTGTCCCGTGGCGGCGTGGCATTGGCGCCGTCAAAGTGATAGAGCGCGGTGTAATTCGGGTCAAACGTCAGCTGGCCGTTGGCGGTGGCCGGGGCCTTCTGGTTGCCGTAGTACATCCAGATGTCCTGGCGCTGGCCGCCTTCGACCTTGGGCACGTCGACCCAAATCAGTGCCATGCCCATCAACGGATCAAAGCTCTCGATCTGGTGATTGAGCACGGTCTTGTCATCGGCACTCACAAAGCGCAGGTCGGCGCCGTCGTCCTTGACCCCGTCAAAGGTGAAATTGCCGGTGTGCAAGCGCACCAGCAGAGCGGTACGGCCCAAAGCCTGATTGATCGCGGCGCCTTGGGCGGTGGTGTCTACCGAAATCTGTTTGCGGTAGTGCCAATCGTCCTGCCACCAGGCGTGGGCGGTGGCCGGGAGCGCGAAGCCCAGGCAGATCATCAGGCTCAGAAATAGGCGTTGCATGGGTGAAGTCTCCGGAAGAAAAAGTCAGAACGTCGCCTGCACACTGAAGTGCAGTCGCGAATCCTGTTTCTGGGTGTTCGGTCCATCGAGCAGCGGGTAGCCCCAATCCAGACTGCCGGACAACCATTTGCTCAAACTGGCGCGGGTGCCCAGGCCGACACTGGCCAGGCTGTATTCGTCTTCTTGCTCGGGCAGCGGGTCGTGCAGACGCAGGCGCGCGCCTTCGGCGAACGCATAAAAGCGCCACTCCTGCACATAACTGCCGAGGAACTTGGCCAGGGACGGCGTGCGCAGCTCCTGGGACAGCAGCAAGCCTTCGTCGCCGGTGCGTTCCGCCGCCAGGTAGCCGCGCACCGAAGTGGCGCCGCCGGCGGAATACTGCTCGTTGGACACCAGCGGCCCCGAGGCCAATTGGAAGCCGGCCTTGGACGCCGACTGCCAATCGTTGGCGAAGGTGTAGCTGTAATTCAGGTCGCCCTTGAGCACGGCAAAACTGGCGCTGGCCTTGTAGCGTTTGTAATCGAACTCTTCGGCGTCGCTACCGTAGCCAAAGAACGCACGGGTGCCGACCACCAGGTTCAGGCCCAACCCCAACTGGGACTGTTCGGTGTAGCGATAGCCGTTGTAGCCGAGGGTGAACGGCGCGTACTTGAGCGGAACCTGATCGCTGCTGGAACCGAATCTCATCTGCTCGTCGAAGTCTTTGAAGTCGATACCGAACGAGAAGGAATTGGCCCAATTGCCGGCGGCCGGCAGGTTGTAAATCGCCGACACCCCATAGGAGTGGCCCTTACCGAGTACGTTGCTGCCGCCGATGGTGGCGATGTTGCTGTCGGACTGGTAACCGGAGAACTGCAAAGTCCAGCGCTCATCCAGGGGCGCGCTGTAGGAGCCCGACCAGACCTTGGCGTTGTCGGTGTCCTGGGGTGCGGTGAAGTAGGTCAGGGAGATGCTGTGGCCCAGTTGCCACAGGTTGTCGTAACCCAGTGTCGCGACCGAGCGCAGCTTCTCGGTGTCGGCGCTGTAATCGTTGTTCAGGCCGATACTGGCGTGCCAGGGGTTCTGGTCTTCCACCTGCAAATCCACATCCATGGTGCCGGGGCGCTGGCCTTCGCGCACCAGCGGCGTAACCTGGCGCCCGGCGCTGCGATTGAGCCCGGCCAACTGGGTTTGCACCGTGGAAAAATCCGGCACCGCGCCCTCCTCCAGGCCCGGCACTTGCTCGCGGATTTCCACCGGCGAGTAATGCTTGGCGCCGACCACACGCACCCGGCCGACCTTGGTTTCGCTGACTTGCAGATAGACGATGCCGTCATCGACCTTCTGCTCCGGCAACTCGACAAACACCGACTGGTAACCGCGCGCCTGGTAGATCTTCTGCAAGGCGTCCCGGGCGCCTTCGATATCGTCGAGGGTCTTTTGCGGGCCCAGGAACGGGTACACCGCCTCCTCGATGGTGGCCGCATCAAGCACGGTATTGCCACGCACGAAGTACTCGTTGACGTCCACTTTGCGTGCCGGCGCTGCGTCCTCCGCCAGCGCAGGTTGGGCCATGGCCCCCAGCGCCAAGCAGCACAGCACCAGCGTTGATTTGAACAGATGCTCCACACCGCCCCCTGACGTTCTATAAGTGTTCGCCGCCGCCACTGGCACGGCGTTCGGCCGGCTCAATTGCTGGCGATCGAGGTGTTGCCGTGGCGTGCCAGCCAGGTGTGCAGCAAGGCGAAGTTCAGCGAGAACTCCGGCATGTGCAGCAAGGCGCCACAAAACACGTCACCGATGATTTTCTGGATGAGCTGTACCGCCCGAGGGTTGTTGAGCAGCGTGGCGATATCGCGGGTGAGTACGTGAATGCTCCAGACCTTCTGGTTCAGGTCCAGGCCGACGAACCAGCGGAACAGCAGGTTGTAGTTGAGCTGTTCGTGCAGTTGCTGTTCGCTGGGCACCGAGTACAGCAGTTGCAGCAGCAGGATCTGCAGCACGGTCTGCGGTGCGATCAACATCGAGGGCTCGGCCACCAGCCAGTCGCGGTGCTGGTCGAGGACGTCGTCGATCTGCGGGCGCAGTAGCACCAGGGAATGGCCTGCGGGGATGTAGCTGGAGACTTCCTTCACGGCGCCCTGCCAATCGTCCTGGGAGACGATCCATACCCAGGGTGCGCCATAGCGATAGACCGACACCGGCTTCTTGCGCGCGGCTTCGACGATCTTTGACAGGCGCTGGTCGAGCTCCTGCATGCCGACTTTTGAATAACGTTCCATAGATCCCATTGCCCCACTCCTGGCGTCCTGCTGGCGGCTTTAAGAACACCTTCGTGGTGTTCTTGAGCGCGTTACACAGGAGAGACGGGGGCAAGGGTTGGCTACCGAACTTTTGTCATGAAAGCTTCATTTTTTGGGTTTTTTTGGGGGAGTGGGGGGGGAGTACATATCCGTTATTTGGGTAACGGCCGCTTAGGGTTTCGCTCTTACAGCGACTCACTTTTGGAAGAGCCCAAAAGTAAGCAAAAGGCTCTCGCCCCAACACTCGGCACCTCGCCTAGGCTCGGTGTGCCCGCACTCCGGCTTGAATCCGTGGGCCGCCGCGATGGGCC